>NZ_JBFTKC010000006.1:0-315876 GCF_056395745.1 Paenibacillus sp. 10L310
ACCGAATCAGACCCCGAGCACCGAATCAGACCCCGAGCAGCAGTAAGAAGTCTTCATCGTCAGGTGAAACGGATGCTACTGCATCGAGTCCAGGTATAGGGAAGAAGTCTGGCGACGGTGAAGGCACAAACTCACCAAGCAGTGGCAAGAAAACGGGTCAGACACCGAGCACTAGTAAGAAGTCCAAATCTAGCGGTGAAACGGATAGTACGGGTTCAAGTTCAGGTACAGGGAAGAAGCCTGGCGATGATGAAGAAACAGGATCATCAAGTGGTGGAAAGATAGAGGATCCAACTCCGAATACCAGTAAGAAGACCCAAACAACCGGAGAAGCGGATACTACAGGATCGAATACAGGTACAGGGAAAAAGTCGAGTGAAGGTGAAGGAACAAGCTCATCTAGCGCTAACAAAAAAGATAATCAGACTCCCAACAGTCATAATCAGTGGAAACAGGATTCATCTAAGAAAAAAGGAAAAGGTAAAGATGATAAAAAGAAAAAAGAGGAGGAGAAAAGTAAAAGGGAAGAGGAAGAAAGACAAAAAAGTGAATCAGAGGCTGAGGGGACGGGAAAAGATACGAAGAGGTATGGTGATCCTCCCGAGGAAGAATTTAAATTTAAGATTGAAATTGCTGCTGAAAAGAAAGCTGAAGAAATAAGAAGTACAGGATTGAAAGATATAGAGGATTTTGCTAAGAATACAGGTTTGGAGTTACAGGATGCAATTGATTTAAAATCACATCTGTTTCTTAATAAATATGATCTTCCAGCTTACGATGAGAAAGGTTTATACTTTTATAAAACTAGATTAACACCTGATCCCGAAGTAATATATGCTTATCACAAAGTTCTGGATGGAGAACTGACTCCTGATCAGAAAAAATGGTTTCAACAGTTAAAAGCACATGAATTAGATGAAAAAGCCCGAATGGATTCTGGGGAAGAATACTATAGGCATCCAGGTTCTTGGGATTTCGAGTCGAAAACCTGGAAATCAAAGCCTCCTGGTGCACATGATAATGCTGTACCACAACCTGAATTTGGAACATTTCCTGGATATAAGGAGGAAAGTTCGAGATTTTATAAAATCAAAAAAGGTGATGAATATGAGATTGTCTTTTAGTAGTGCGGTGAAAAAAATAAATGAAATAGACTGGAATACAGGAGAAAAGCCCAAAGAATCACATTCAGCTCTGTTAGCTGAATACTTGAGAAGAATTGCTGTCTTTACAAGTTCTTATACTTCTAATCAAAGCCCAATAGGAAGTCCAGTTAGAGTCCTAAATATTGAAAACAATGATTTGCTGCTAGAAATTGATAGGATTGTGGATGAAAGTTTGCCTGACATTAACAACCCTATACACTATAAAATATGTAGAAATTATTTAGAAACAGCATATGTTGTTGAAAAAGGCTTATCGGAAGTCTTAAAAGTAGCAAATATTTATGAACCAATTATTAAGTTTTTTGAAAGAGGTGGGAAACTAAGATTCGATAGCGACAGGGCTTTGAGTTGTGGTAGTGCTGCTTTTGTTCTTGAAAATTGGATTGATTTTCATAGCAGTAGGCTAGAAACCGATATAAGTGACTCTAATTTGGAGAGAATTGATCTTAATAATAATGATGTTTAGTTAATCTCGATATCGTACCTCGAACGGGTCAATTATGGTCAGATATTACCATGATTGACCGTTTTTTTGATTTGTACCTCCAACATCCATGCGCACCATGCACGGCCAATTAAGGAGCAGGAGATAACGAGTCAAGTATATTACCGCAACTGACTTTTTTTCTTTCTTAGCTTTATTACGTTTCTTAAATTTACTCACTACTGTAGATGAACTGAATTTTGCATATTCAGAAGTGAATATCGAAGGTATAAACAAAAAGGAATTTTATGCACATAGTGGATCGAATCGTGATAACAAGGCAAAAGACTATGCTGATTATTCAATAAAGCTACCTAAACCTAAGTATGAGGCTACTCATGCGCCGGATAGAGGAGGAGGTGTAAGATTTGGAGATAATGATACAGATATAAGATCCTAAATGATTTAGCTGCTAGACTGGATAAATTAAATGATCCTTCACAAGCCCATGGGAAAATAAAATTATTTACTGAAATTAATACTTATACAAGTAGTGAGCAGAGTTATTAAGAAATTCCACGAAGATTATCCAAATATTGATATTGAAGTAATCCACAATGGTGACAAATTAGTTGAGTTTTAATAAAGGAGATAAGCAGATGAAACGAAATTATGAAGCTTTATTTGGTGCTTTTTATGAAAGGTATTTTGATTATAAAAGCGAGAGAATGAGTAAATGCTGAAGCACTTGCTTGTACCACTGAGGCATACTTCGGTATACAAAAAAGAGGCGAAAGGGAGAAATCAGTAATATTAATTGCAGAAGGAAGAATTTATTTAACACATTCAAGTATATTCATAAAATCAAAACAGAGGATAGTTGAGGGATTAAATTCTTTAGATTTAAACAAGTTGCAACTTGAAACGACTCCGGATGAGTACCAGGACATATTAGAACGAAGAGATATGGTGCTTGATAGAATCGAAAGTATACATGCGGAATATATTCCATATTCAAGATTGTACTGCTATTAAATGGAGAATGAAGTTAAAAATTACTTTGGGAATATCATTAATGACATGAAAGATACGAGTGGGCTCGTTGAGCAAATAATGGAGCGTTTCGATCGTGAATGTAGGAGTACACTTAGTGAGAAAATTGTTGTTAAAACAACACTTGCAGAACTACTTATCCGTGAATTTGTGAAAATAAAAAGCGAATTCGAGAAATTCGATATGAATGAAGTGGATGAACAATTAACAGAAGCTGAGCAATCAGATCTTTCTATACGAATCAAGGAAGTATTAACTAAGCTTCAAAATTATAAATCATGAGTACCATATCGTAAAATTGAATCATAAAATCTAATAGAAGGTATGATTGGAAAAACACCTAACGAGGGGGCTCATGATCTTGCACCTCCTCCGCAAAAGTATTTCCCAGATTTTAATTCGGATGACACTATCTTATAATTTAACTAATATAATTAAATTTTAGGAGGGCAGCTAGTTGAATCAGATATTTGAAGATGCCAGAACCATTATAAGAAACATTAATTGGGAGAATGAAGAACCTAACAAACCTTCACATGGAATATTATTATATGAGTTTTTAAGGAGAGGTTCTCATTTTTATGATTTTATAGATCAAGAACCTAACAAGAGACTTGCAGTGTTTAGTGCAGCAGATATCTGTGATATAAAGTTGCCAATTGAAATATATGGATACTGTGATGAATTAAACGAAATTAAGGATGAGTGGTTAGTCAAATCAGTTTGTAAAAGCTATTTGAAATGGGCATATTTATCTGGTGAAAACGAGTCGATAGCACTTGAATTCCAAGGACTCTATACTCCAATTATAAAGTTGTTTAGTAGAGGCGGGAGGATAAGATACCATAATGGAGAGTTAACCTATGGAAGGGCTGCACGTTCTCGAATTGTTTTTGTAGAAATGAGCACGGTTGAACCAATGGATATTAGTGAAAATAGTCTGGATAAACTGGACAAAAATTGGGATGAGAAAATAAAGTAATCGTAAAGTGGTTTTAGAAGACTAATCAGTTCAAAAGTTATTATTTTTTGGAGTAGGTCCGGGATACGCTGATAAGACAGTATATAAGTGGGATCGGAAAAAGAAATGTAAACAAAGTAGATATAGGCATAAATAAAACAGATCGATCCTGGTCAAAGAGCCAATGGTGTCGATCTGTTTTGTAATAGATTTTTATAAATTACGAAAAAGTGTACAGGGAGGTGCTGATTTAACAGGTAAACAAAGAAAACTGATTAGAAATAAAGCTGCGGAATTAAAGCTTATACCAAAAATTGAAGTGAAAGAAAGTAGAAGGTATTTGTTTCGGCTTTGCTGATTTCGAGGGGGCTGGTGTATTAGTGCACACAGATTACCTTCCAAAAGATTTGTGGAAAAAAGGTGACACAGAGCAGTTTCACTGGCTGAATAAAATTTACCGGAAGACATAATGAAATCGGTTAACGATGGACCTTATACATGGCATCACAGAAGTACCGGGGAAAATGCAATTAGTTCCCTTTGGTATACACAACATTACTACTCATAATGGTGGTAGATCAACCGGAATATGGGCAGATGCACCGAGATAAGGGAGGAAAAAAATTGTGGAAACGAGAGCAAAATCTATTATCTATCCATTACCAACTGATCAGGTATTGTCAAAAGAAGAAGGTTTTTGGAGGGTAGTATTGCCTTCAGACTATAAAGAATTTGTTAAGATAAACAACAGAGGCATTCCAGAAAGATGTTCTTTTAGTTGTAATAGTCATAATTACTTAATTACTAGATTTTTGTGCATTCTTGAAGATCCAACCGACAATGGATTTGGAATATTTGATATTGATGCCACAAAATCTCAACTTGATGAGAGATTAATTGATGATGAGGACTTAATAGGAGTTTCCTTGTTACCAGTAGCTGTTCTATTTTCTGGTGACTTTATATGCTTAGATTTTCGTGAATCTAGAAATTCTCCTAATGTTTGTGTCTGGGATCACGCAAATTCTGGTGAATTCGATCCAGTGAGTTATTTTTTGGCGGAAAGTTTTTAAAGATTTTTTGGCATTGTTAACTTAATAAACAAAACAATATACTTAGGCCTGTTAATGTTACACAAATATTTACAACAGATCGTACAATACAACCAGCAGATAGAACACTAAACGATTCAAACAGGAAATGTTTTAAGAGCTAAAGGAGGTATAAAGAAGTATGCCATCTATTCCGAATTTCGTTTTTGAGAAAGAAATACCTATAAGCATTATCGAGAAATACAGATCGAGAATTCCTGTTGAACTAATTGAAGTATGGAAGGAATATGGACTGGGTAGTCTTTCCAATGGATATCTGAAAATTATTAATCCTGATCAGTATTTAGAATTATTACAAGATACCTACAGTCGAGCAAAATTAGCAATTCCTCTATTTACAACAGCAATGGGAGATATATTGATTTGGGAAGATGGATACTTAATGGCGCTTAACTTCAGAAAGCATGAAGTAAATGTTATAGGGAAAAATTTTAAGTACTTTTTTGGGGACATAAGTGATGAATATTTTTTGAATAAAGCTCTTGACTGGTCTCCCTATCTTGAAGCGTTTGAAAAATATGGAGAGCCTGCTTACGATGAATGTTTTGGCTATGTGCCTCTTTTAGGATTAGGTGGAGCAGAGAAAGTTGAGAATTTAAAAAAAGTTAAATTTATTGAGCATATATATATAATCAATCATTTTATGGGACCAATGGAATGAAAATAAAAAATGGAGACCGATATAAATGTTTAAAAGTATGGATTATTTTCTATAAGGGGCATCTATAGGAGGTATATAAAAGCTAATTGGAGAGTAAGCAATGGGAATAATTTGGGAACGTACGGTTGGAGATATTAGTGAAGATATAATTAATAAGGTTGAAAAAAAATATGGTATACAATTTCCTGATGACTATAGAGAATGTGTTAAAAACTATAATGGTGGGCATCCTGTACCAAATATATTTTCCTATGATGATGGAGGAGAGGGAGTTTTTGACCATTTACTAAGCTTTACAAGTGAGCCTAATATTGTTTTAGTTTATGAATTTATAAGTGATTTCATGCCAAAAGAGATATTTCCATTTGGAACAGATCCTTTTGGCAATCAGCTTTGCTTTGATTACCGAAAAAGTAAAAATTCACCTTCAGTTGTTTTTCTTAACAATGAAGAATTTGGTGAGGACTCCATTACTGAGGTATGTAACAGTTTTTCTGAGCTCTTAGAAACATTACATGAGGCCAGCGATGAATATTATTGACTTTCTTAATAGGTGGGTGGATAAGTATGAATATAGATGAAAATATTATTAAAAGTTCATATCCTCCTGTAAGTCTTCAGGAGATTGAGATAGTCGAGAAGAAGTATAATATGATTTTCCCTGATGATTATAAGAAATTTTTAATGTTAAAGAATGGTGGAAAAACTGGTACTAGAAGGAGATTTACTACAAATGATGACCAAAAAGAAGGTGAAATAGAGTCTTCTATTTTGATGTTTTTTCCTTTGTCTAATAATTTAAATAATAATTCAGAACAAAAGTATCGTCTGTACACAGAAGCAAATATTTTATCGAGAATTTATTATCCAATAGGTGAGACACCGAGGAATAATTTAGTTTGTATTGTAGTAGAAGGACCTAATAAAGGGAGTGTGTATCATTTCGATATGGATTATGACAATTATATTGAAAAGAAACTTCCTCTAGAGGAAGAACATATCAGACTGATCACAGAAAGTTTCACTGACCTTTTGGATAGTTTATTTGTTTCTCAGACGTAGGAATAATCGTGAATAATTTCAAAAATTAGAAGTTAAAATTATAAGGCCTATTTCATCAGTATTATTCAGGTGGAATGGGTCTTTTTGTGAGAAAAGATTTCTAAATAAAATGAATGAACCTAATGCACCGACAACGCCGAAAAATAGCACCAAATCGAATACGAAACCAGAAAAAAATGAAACGCCGAATGAAGTGAATACGTGGAAGCCATCTCCATCTAAAAAAAAGGCGAAGGTAAACGGCAAGTCGATGCGAAACCGTCTAAATCATCCGAACCGAAGAAACCAAAGGTAGAATAGGATACAAACAATCCGAAGGAAAATACGGAAGGCACTGTGGAGACGGGTAAAGGTAAGAAGTTAGAACTGTCGGATATGACTTAAGAAGTAATGGAAACGAAGCCTATGAATTCACCTGTCCCTAAAAATGGTAGGATAAAGGTGGACATATATTAACAAAAGTGGAATATCGGTTGTTTATCCTAATGGGTATCCTGACTTTTCAGCATATTACCATCCAACTATTAAACTAGCAGTAACAATAGAAATTACTATTACTAAAAACCCTCAGGCGGACTCTAAGACGGCGAACTTAGAAGCAGGACTAAATAAGGATTCTGATCCACCAGTTTCTGAACTAAAAAAACCTCCAACAGGGTACACTTGGCATCATCATGAAGATGGAAAGACAATGGTTCTTGTTCAGAAGGATATCCATAGGGACTTTAGGCATATAGGTGGTCAGTCTACATTTAAGGGAAAAAATGATTATAAAGGAGAATAAACATGGCAACGATTTATAACACAAATGAAAAAATTAAATTAAAAAATATTGAGGAATTTGAAGCAAAATATGATGTCGTGCTTCCGGTTCAATATCGCGATTTTTTGCTTGAGTATAACGGTGGTAATGTAAAGCCAAATGTTTTCAAAATTTCAGATGATGAAGGAGAGACTGCTCTCAACACACTTTATGGGCTAGATATCAATGAATCCTACGATGAGTTATCGAGTGTGTTTGACTCATTATATGGCGAAATCCCAAACGAATTTATATCTATAGGTGATGATTCTGGAGGAAATCAAATTTGTCTGGGAACTAGCGAAGAGTATGCGGGGAAAATATATATTTTCCTTCATGATATAGAACCTACTGAAAAGATAAGCAATATGTTTCTTATATCTGATTCTTTTGATAGCTTTCTAGATAGTTTATATGAAGTTTAATCTTTAGAAAATGACGGATGCAGAAAAGCTAATTTCAACTTGAGTTATAAGTCGAAATTGGCTTTTTCATTTGTCTGATCCCTGGTCTTTCACCATTAGCTAAAGCATAAGTGCAAATTGAGTATATGTTATGTGGAAAGGGCACATACGGAGGAGCGGCGAGAAGATTTAATTTTGCTCAATCAGATCAAAGGTGAACAACTTAATAATTCTCCTGAAATAGCACGCCAATTTGGTATGGAGTCTGGTGAAATTACTGCTAAAGATATAAAGATTTATCGAGATGGAAATAAACTAACATGGCACGAATTAAATGATGTTAAAGCAATGCAGTTAGTACCTACAAAGATGAATAGTACTTTTGGGCATCTTGGAGGTGTGGGAGAAATGAATGCAGGAGCGTTTGAACCTGGGGGATTTCTAATAAACAATAAAGAGGGGAGTACACAATGATAAAAAATGATCCTGTTTTTGGAGGGCTCGAATATAACTATGGTTGGACTAGGAAGACTATGTTTCAATTATTCGGAGGAGAACTTGAAATTACATTGATGATTGATGGAGATGAAGATGGAAGATTTGATGAAAAACAATATTCGGCATATCAATCATTGATACAAGATTGGAAACAAGTGCAATTTAACTTATTACAACCTATTTTGGATTATTACATACAAAAAAGAAGTGAATTGGGTTATGATGTTGCGTTTAATGAGAATTATCCATTAGTTGAAACAACAACTCAACTGATGAAGATGATTACTTTAGAGGGGATTGTTGTTCCGTATGGAGACATTAATGAAGAACGTGACATTGGAGTTCTTTTTAGTTGTACATGGGATTCAGAGAATGGTTTAGGGTTGCGTTTATTAGATGAAGAAATAGCTGATGTAGGATACCAAGATGTTGCAATTTGATACCAGGCTAATTAAATCGTATAGCACAACCATATCCAACGAACCCAACATTAAATGATTCAAACATTTGATTAACATTCAAAAGCTCTTTCTTACTTGATTTATGAGTTAGAGAGCTTTTTGCGTGTCGAAAATAACTAATGGTTGCTTGGTGGGGTGGTAGCTTCATTTTGGACGGGGAGGCCAACGTACGAGCAGGTCTATTGCAACAGAAGGGTAGCAACAAACCTGTTCATGTAGCGAATCTGCCACCAGAGCTAGAGCCACTGTTCATGGCGATTGAGGAGTACGAAGCGGTTTTCCCGACGGTTAAAGTGAAGAAATTAAAAGGTTTGAAGTCTCCGATATGAAGTGTAGTATTGCATGAAGATATATTACCAAGGAACTTTTGAAGGCAACAGAGGTTGTACAATTCAAGTGGCTGAACGCTAGATTACCAAATAAAGTACAACCAGAAGAACAATTTGTCACCATAATGAGGAAAGCGGATTGATGCAACTTGTACTTTTTGGTATTCATAATATTGCAAAGCATAATGGAGGAAGAACAAAGGGACAATGAGCAGACGCCCCAAGACATTAATTTGAGAGGTGAAATATGTTAAAAATAAAAAATAATAGTATAATTTATCCGCTTCCAACTAGCAATTTATTAAGCGTGTAGAAGAAAATTTTGAAATCGAGTTTCCGAAAAATTTTATAGATTTTATATCGGAAAGCAATGGATCTATTCCAATAACTCGATTTTTTGAATTTAAATCGAATAGATATGTGGTTGATCGTTTTCTTTGTTTATTGAACAAGCCAAGTGAGCATGATAAAGGTATTTATGATATTAAGGTTGTTTTCAGTCAATTGGATGAAAGGATACTCTCTGATGGAGATATGACAGGTGCTGAATTAGTACCAATTGCAGCTCTATTTGCAGGAGATTTCGTTTGTCTAGACTATACTGAAAGTAAAATCGATCCAGTTGTTTGTATATGGTATAATGAGGAATCAGATGAGTATGACCCAGTTACAGAAAAGATTGCAGATAATGTTAATCGTTTTCTTGATATGCTAGAAGAATAGGTTCTTCCTATAATGCAATCATATGAGAAAAATTAAAAGGCTTACTCCTACTCGAACAATGAGTCAGGAGTGAGTTTTTTATAGTTTGATGAAATGGCTATAGTTGTTACATCTGTTACCTAAAGGTGTGCTTGTTTGAGCTGGGAGTTCACCCCTATACAGGAGAGCCTGTTTCAGATTCCTATGCCAAAATGATGACGACAACACTCAAATGGAATCGAGTTATTTTGAGTTTCCAAATGGTAGTAAGAGCATCATATCCAGTTTTATACTAATGGTGTGTACGAAAGGAAGTTGTTGTTAGGGGATTCTGATCTTCCTGGTTAAAGTCCATGTGGTGGGGCATGTGTTAAAAGATGAGAATGGGAAGTGAAGCATATGAGAATGGATGTTAATACGATTGTTGTTCCATTACCAGGAGATGATTTATTAGATGTAGTTGAGCGAAGCTTGAGAGTTTCATTCCCTGAATCTTATAGGCACTTTATTAAGGAACATAACGGAGCTGTACCAATCACAAATATGTTTAGTATGAATCAGCAGGAATACATAATAGAAAAATTTCTATGTATATTGGATGACAGTGAGTCTGATCCTATTAATGGATGGTATGATATTGAAGTTACTATTACGCAAATAGGTGATAGATTAACTGATAATGAAGATTTAGTGGGAATGAATGTAGTTCCTATTGCAGCGCTTTTTTCAGGAGATTTTATTTGTTTGGATTTTAGAGAAACAGAAGAGCCTACTGTAGTTATTTGGTTTCATGAAGAGTCAGAGGAGTTTTCTCCTGTGACACAAAAAGTCGCGACCAATATATTAGAATTTTTTGAATTGCTGAGTAAATAAAGTTCTCCTAGTTCATGTTAACGAATGCCCCAACTGTCAGTATCTTGTAGAGAAATTAGGGGTGCGTTTTGAACGTGAATTGTAAAACTTATAGAAGATCTGTGGAAATATTTGAGTTAAGCGATGTGAGTGGAGAATTAACAGAAGATAGAAGAGAGATCTGTCTAATGAGAGATGACAAAAATCAGTAAGGAAGTGACCTGATGGAATTTGAATATCATGTAACCATGCGTGATCTGAAGCAGAACGAGAAAGAGACCTTTATCAACATCTGTAATAAAGAGAACGTGAAGCCCGTGTTGATCGTCTTGGACAAAGGAGAATATATTAATCAGCCAATGATTACAGGCATTGTACATAGCACGAATTACGAAGAAGTGAAGAATGTTATTGAAGAAGTTGGGGCGAAGTTTCGGGATAACGGATTCACAGTTGTTCGGACGAAGGTGGAAATTCCGGCTAAGGAAGAAACGTATTTTGATCAGCCGATGCTGGCACAGTCCAAGCCTTATTTCGAATGGCACGGAAAGGTATATGTGGATGATGTGGCCGTATTGAAGCAACTGTGCGCGGATTCGGGCGGACATATCTCACGGAACTCACTTAATGCAGATGGCAAAGTGAGATTCGTAACGGTCCGTGAATATGAGAGTGCAGAACATTTTTATCGTAGAGTGGGAGAGATCCATACCATTTTGCATACGAACAAGATCGAACTGTTAAAACAGCAATATGAACTGTGCATCTATGACAGCCGGGAAGAACTGGATCGTGGATGGATCTAATTGGATGTTGAGTACGATGAATGGAGGAGGAGAACGAGTGTCAGAAAAAAACATAAAAATGCACCTCCTAAATGAGGATGAGAGATTCATTGTTGTGTTAGAAGCTCTATTAAAACGCGCTTCTCTAGTGAATAGTCCATTTATATTAAAAGGAAGCTTATTAACAAGACAGTATTTGGAGAATCCCAATATTCGTTATGTGGATGACATCGACTTTCTGTATACAGGTCGAATTGAGACTGAGGATCAGGCCAATGCAGTATTTACAGACTGGATGATCCGGGTAACGGAGATGGACCTGAATGACGGTATCATATTCCGAAGCTTTCGGGAGAATGCCTTCTGGAGAAGAATAGACTACGCGATGGCGGATGATTTTCCTACGGTGAACACGGAGCTTGCCTTTTATATTGATAGTGAACCAAGGAATGAAAATGAGTATGAGGATGAACTGCATCTTGATATATCTTTTAACCTCGACTTGGATGAGAAGCCTGTTACTCTATCCTACCAACCCATGGTTGGTGAAGCTTTTGTCGTTCCTTACACTGTACCACTCTCCATCCAAATTGCATGGAAGCTGCATCAAACGATAGTGAGGCCCAGGTTTAAAGACTTGTATGATTTGCAACATCTGTTGTCTAACCCGTTATACGATCAGCAGGCGCTCAAGGAGACAATGCAGACCCTGGCCAACGAGTGCAGCATGGACCCAGCTATTACGAGAGAGGATATGAAAAAGATACTGGTTGACGATCTGCATGATGTATTTTCGAGGTTAAATTACGATTATGACTTGCAGTATTATGCCGGAAGCCGTAGTCCTGAAGTGTATTTTATGGAATTTGTATCGGAGCTGCGCCAAACGATGAATCACGTTGGTATTAACAGTGACGCATATGAACATTTACCAAGTTGCCCCACGCATACATAAAGATCTTCGTGCACTGAAGAAGCAGACCTAAAAACTTTCTGTAAGAAAACTGCTTCGGGAGCATTCACTTCGCCTTTATTCGTAGATGAATTTGAAACGAATACCCCAACTCCGATACAATGTTCTCATAGAGTCTGAGAGAATGGATCAAATACGGTGCAGAAATGGAGAAAACCAATATGACTGAATTTATCAACGCTGACGATATTAATGACGTAATTCTGGCTGCGGCAGCAAACGAGCTGGAGCAGATGGTGGACAAAATGTGTGAGCTGATTGGCACGCCTTTGGAACAGACAACAGAACTGGAGCGTCAGGTCATGGCTGCTTTTGGTTTTGGCGCGGTGTATGGCATCACTCATCGGGATCAGCTAGCGGAGCCGCAGGCCCATGCCTTGAGCATTCGGATGCTCATTAAACCGTTTAATTACAGTGAACAGCAGGCGGTTGATTTTGCCAACGATCTGATTCGGGTGGCTTCCGATCGTGAGGTTCATCCGGTAATGAACACGATTATCCAACGTGGGATTGATGGACACCGCCAATTCAATCAGGAAAACGATGAAGGATTGGAACGTAACATTCAGGAGATTTTAACAGCGGTTCAATCGCAAAAATAGACGGTTTTATTAGATGTGGGAGATGATTGCATTGGATCTGATGAAATTAAGCAAGGAACTCTCATACGCTCTGCGACATGCACCATGGGAGTATGAACTGGAACTGGACGAAGAGGGTTGGGTGGAGATCTCGCAATTGCTGGTGGCTTTGCATGAAAGTCCGCAGTGGAAGGAAGTCACACATTCCGATCTGGAGCAGATGATTCAAACCTCGGAGAAAAAGAGACATGAAATCCGTTCAGGCCGCATCCGGGCATTGTATGGACATTCGACACCTCATAAGATATCGAAAATATCTGCTGAGCCACCGGAAACCCTGTACCATGGGACCCCGGCACGCGCAGTAAATTCTATTATGGAACATGGCTTACAGCCGCGGCAAAGGCAATATGTACATCTGTCCGCAGACATCGATACAGCCAATCAGGTGGGACGAAGACGGGATGATCAGCCTGTCATTTTGAAAATCAATGCTGCTCAAGCGGCCACAGACGGAATCCTTTTTTATCATGGAAACGAAAATATCTGGCTGGCCGATCACATTCCTGCACGTTATATTCTTGAGCAGTTACTGGTGAGCAATGAGTGATGAACTGTTGTGGAAAGCATAAATACCTATCTCGAATTGCAACAGTCGCAATGAATGGATTGAATGTGCAGTCTTCCGTTCAAGTTGTATACCGTTGTATTGATCGTTAGCTACACAAAAAAAGGGACGCATCCAACATTTGTTGGTGTGTCCCTTTCTCATATTCAAAACTTACTTGCCTACAATTGCTTTAATACCTTCGCTAAGTGGCTGAGCCGGACGGCCAAGCAATTTCTCTAAAGTATCACTCTCTACAGCCAATGCGCCTTCACGGATGGCAC
This sequence comes from Paenibacillus sp. 10L310, assembly GCF_056395745.1. NCBI lineage: Bacteria > Bacillati > Bacillota > Bacilli > Caryophanales > Paenibacillaceae > Paenibacillus > Paenibacillus sp. 10L310. The sequence goes on from NZ_JBFTKC010000006.1 coordinate 13,718, forward strand.
TTTGCATATCAACAAGCATCGATACGACAAAGTCCGGTAGACCTGCACCTTTCATGATGTCAACGTAAGCGGCATCGTCCACGTTTTGCACGTTGATTTCCTGCCCAAGCACTTCACCAACAATGGCAGCCAGTTCAGCTTGCGTGCGTAGTTTGCCGGACAATTCATATACGGTATTCTCATGTCCTTCTCCTGCGAGAACAGCTGCAGCAGCATGGGCGTAGTCACTTCGGGTAGCCCAGCCTACTTGGCTGTTGTTGGTGGCATGAACCCAAGGTGCACCTTGGGTAGCTGCTTGCACACTGCCTGCTTCATTTTCCAGGTACCAGTTATTGCGCAGGAAGGAATACGGAATGCCGGATTCACGAATAGCTTTTTCTGTAGCGCGGTGAACTTCCGCCAGGGAAAGGGTATTTTTCTCTGCATTCACAACGCTTGTATAAGCGATGAAACCCACGCCTGCGTTCTTGGCAGCGTCAATGGCAGCCTGATGTTGGCGAATACGCGTTTCATTGTCACCATCAGTTGAGATGAGCAACAGACGGTCTACACCGGCAAAAGCTTTCTCCAACGTCTCCGGTTGATCGAAATCACCATGACGCACGTCAACCCCTTGAGTGCGGAGTGCTTCCGCTTTCTCTGGATTACGTACACTTACTGCCACATCCTTGGCAGAATTGTTTTTCAACAATGCCTCTACAACCAGTGAACCCAAATGACCTGTGGCGCCAGTAACCAAAATTTTCATTTTCTTTTCCTCCTAGGATATGTGTTTTGTTTGCATATGGATGTAATCAAAATTGTTATAACAGGTGTGATTACAACGAAAGGGTTAAAAAAAGCTCATAATGAGCTTTGTTATTCAGAGACATGAATCTGATCCATCATCTGCTGTATGGTTACACGATTCAAGCGCTGTTCCATGGCTGTCTGAGCCTCAATGAGTTCGGCACGCAAGGTGTGTTCAATCATGTTGCCGACCGGACATTTCGGATTCGGATGTTTGTGAAAGTTAAACAATTCCCCATCCTCCACGACCTCAAGCGCTCGATATACATCAAGAAGGGTAATGTCGGCTGGATCTTTCAACAAGGAAGCACCTCCCACACCGGGTCTGACGTCAATCAGTCCAGCCTGTTTCAGCTTGGACATAATCCGCCGAATAATCACGGGATTTGTATTCACACTCTGCGCGATCACATCTCCGGTGCATTCATTGGGCATAACAGCGATCAGGGACAGGGTATGAACCGCAATGGAAAAGCGACTGCTGATTTGTCTCATGGGATAATCACCACCGTTGTAACTATAATAGTTACAAAGCGATTGGATGTCAATTCCTTTATATTATATTTTAATGGATAGTTGCTGTTGTTCTGGAATCGTAGATGATCAAACAGATGATAATTGAACTATCACCTATGTCAAATAAATGAGTTGTGGTTCTTTTGGAGCGTTAAAAAAGAAGTAGGTTTCAAACCTTTTAATGTAATAATAGGGCTAAATTCCTATTATTTTCAAGTTAAATGGAACTATATGGTTTTCTTGTTTGCGTACAGAAGAAGAAAAATGACAAAAGCTTCGACAAACTAGAAAATTATGTATGAATTGACAAATGTAAAAGCGATTATATAATGTGTTTAACTACAAGATTGTACATTTAGTTACAAATGATTCCAAATAACAAACGGCGGGAGTGGGACAGGCATGTGGTTTTTGGTTCTATGGTTGTTAGGTCTAATTTCAGGGGGAGTACACCTATATGTGTTAGGTTTTCCCGGGGAAATGAGCGAGATTAGCAGGGTGTTGCTGCTTCATCAGTTTGTGGTTACGTTTGGATTGGTTGGAGTGATTGGTTATGTTGTCAACATTGCCAGAGCGGATCAGACAGCCAAAATGTTAGGATGGCCTGGTGGACCATTTCAGGTTAAATACGGTTTTTCCCAGGTAGGGCTTGGAGTTATGGGGATTATGGCCATCTGGTTCCAAGGGAACTTTTGGGTTGGTGTATTGGTAACGATGTACATATACGGATTAAGTGGTCTTTGGTCACATACTTATGTCATGATTAAAAATCGCAAGGCAGATGGAGACAGTATCGGGAATCTCATTATGGATGTGGTGTATCAAACGTTTATCACGGTTCTCTCCGTATTGGCTGGTGGAATCTGGGTAATGCACTAAGCTGTAACTGATTTTTTGCCTTACACAGCTTGAATCTCAATTAAACGATGAGGTGTGGTCGTGATGGTACAAAAAACCGTTGAACTTTCCGAAACACAAAAGGGAATCTATTTTGATTGTCAGGTGAATGATCCCACTTCGTATAACATCTCAGCTTCAATGCAATTTGATCATCTTCAAATGGAGATATTTCGCCAATCCATCGAATTGCTTATGTATGAGCAAGTGGTGCTGCGTACTCGGATTGAGATTCAAAATGATGTACCCGTGTTATCCGTTCATGAAGATATGGATTATTCACTTGCCTTGTGGGACCTAAGTAGCGAGAATCAGGAGAATCCAAAGGAACAACAGTTAGAAGCACTGGTGGATGAATGCATCGGGACACCTTTTGAGCTGGAGAAAGGTCCTCTGTTCCGTATAATGATTGTTCAGATGGATAAAAGCCGATATATTCTGACCTTATGTATTCATCATTTAATATGTGATGGCTTGTCGCTTGAACTGATGAAAAACAAACTTATCCAGTCATATACGTGTCTTCTTGAAGATCAGCCTGTGGATGTCAAGCTGGATGAAGGATTCATCTCTTATGTTGAGGCAGAGAACAAGAAACTGCACGAAAACAAGTACTCCAAAGAGCGGGAATACTGGTTGAACAAAATGAAGGGAGTGGAACCTCTTTCTCTAAAGCACGACTTTCCAGCAGGTTCTGTACAAGAAGGGATTGGTCATGAACTGCGATTTGATATTTCGGAATCGTTAATGGCTGATATTACACAGATGTCCAAAGATAATGAAGTAACCGTTTTTATGTTCTTTATGGGTGCCTTTGGCATTCTTATGAGTAAATATGTCGGTACAGACGATATCACCTTTGCCTCCCCATATTCTCATCGTCCCGGTATGGACTTGGAAGAAACGATTGGATGTTTTGTCCATATGTTGCCTATGCGATTCCATATTGACCTCGAATCAACTCTAAAACCTCTGCTGCAACAAGTAGCCACAACCTGGATGGATACGTACAGGAACATCGGATATCCCAATAACCTCATTGTCAGAGACAGTATGTTACAGGCTCAACCCGGATCACCATCGTTGTTTGATATCTCCTTTGTTTATGATTCCTATGAGGAAGATATGCTCGGAACTCGTATTCTGGATCAGGATAAGGTTACGTTCCCAGGAGATCTAATGGTGGTGTTGAGTCGTTTACCGCAAGGTGCGCAGTTGAAGCTGCAATATAAACCGAGCTTGTTCCGTGAAGATTCAATGGAGCGAATGGGCCAACGATTTCTATATTTGCTGAATCAACTAGTAACCAATTCTGAGCAAAAAATCAGGGAGTTCAGCCTCCTGATACAAGATGAGAAAGAAAACTTACTGTACCGATTCAATCAAACTTCTTATTTTCCCTACACTCCACAACATATTATGGATATATTTCACGATAAAGTAGCACGTTTCCCGGAGCGGGTAGCTCTAATGGAAGGCAAGCAGCATCAGACCTATGCGCAGGTCAACGCAAAAGCGAATCAATTGGCTAGGCAGATCGTTGCGATTAAAAAAAGTGATAACGCGGCAGTTGGCGTGCAGATGCCACGTTCCTCGGATATGGTCATTGCCCTATTGGCTGTATTAAAAGCCGGATGTGCTTTTGTGCCTGTAGACCCTTCCTATCCTTTGTCCAGAAAGGCCTATATTTTATCGGATGCAGACATATCCATAGTGCTGGCTATGCAGCCCGAAAAAGATGACGAGACTCTGGATGTCCAGTACATCTACGTTGAGGGAGATCAGGCCTATACGGGGGATGTCTCAAATCTCGAAGAGGCGCTGAATCCGCATAGCCTTGCCTATATCATGTACACGTCCGGATCAACAGGCAAGCCAAAAGGAGTCATGGTTGAAAATCATAGCGTAGTCAATACACTGCTTGATCTGGAGCGTCGTTTTCCGATGCAGGCGCAGGATGTTTACTTGCTGAAAACAGCATATACCTTTGATGTGTCTGCCACGGAACTTTTCGGCTGGTTCATGGGTGAAGGCGCACTAAGCATTCTTGAGCCTGGAGCAGAAAAAGACCCTGCTCGTATTGTGTCAACGGTGGCATCACATAAGGTTACGCACATCAACTTTGTTCCAACGTTATTCCGTCTTTTTCTGGAAACGATGGAGCTTCGCTCCGATCTGTCAGCATTGGAAACGTTGAAATGGATGTTTGTTGGCGGAGAGGCAGTCACGCCAGACATCATTGAGAAATTTAACAGGTTAGGCATTGGAGCAAGTCTTGAAAATGTTTATGGTCCAACCGAATGCACCATATGGGTTTCTCATTATCCGTTAAGTCATTACGAAGGCTTGGGCAATGTACCGATTGGCTACCCGCTCAATGAGTCCAGATGGTATGTCGTCGGAAATCATGATGAGCTTCAGCCGTTAGGTATTCCAGGGGAGCTTTGTCTTAGCGGTGTTGGGCTTGCACGTGGATATCTGAATCTGGAACAGATGACCCGAGAGAAGTTTGTCCCTAATCCTTTCTTTCAAGAAGGACAGGATGCAGAGCATTTCAGGTACATGTACCGCACAGGTGATCTGGTACGTTCACTCCCAAGCGGTACGATCGAATATCTGGGACGCATTGATTTTCAGGTTAAAATTCAAGGAGCCAGACTGGAGACAGGCGAAATTGAGAATACCCTGTCATCCTATCCGGGTGTCATCCAGACCGTGGTAGTCATGAAATCATTTGAAGGTAGGTCCGGCTTGCTGTATGCCTACTATCTGTCAGAGCAGGAGCTGCCTTCTGTCGAATTGAGAGAGCATCTGTCTCGTTTGTTACCGGCATATATGATACCATCCGTTTTTGTACATAAATCCGAATTTCCATTGAATAGCAGTGGGAAGATTGACCGGAAGGCACTCATGGCAGATATCACGCATGCTCACGCTTCCAGTACGTTCTATACCGCCCCGTCTTCTGAGCTTGAGAAGGTTATAGCCGAAGTGTGGGCCGAAGTGCTCGGTGTTGAGAGAGTAGGGCGCGATGACCATTTCTTTGAATTGGGCGGAAATTCATTTTCTGTCATTCAGGCTCACAATAAACTTAAGCATTATACCGATGTGGAGTTCCCTGTGCCTCGTTTTTTCGAATGCCCGACATTGCGTCAATTTGCCGCACTGGGTCCGAAAGATGAGGGAGTTCGGATACCGACTGAAAGGGAACAATTGTTTCAACGAAAAGATGGCATTATGCGTGAGGACATTGCAATTGTGGGCATGGCGGTGAATGTGCCGGGTGCTGAGGATATAAGGGAGTTCTGGAGTAACCTTGTTGAACGGCGGGAAAGCATTCACTTTTATAGTGATGATGAATTGAGGGAGCTTGGCGTGGAGGAAGCACTGCTGCGTTCACCTCGTTATGTCAAGGCAAAAGGACGTGCCAACGGCATCCATGAGTTTGATGCAGGGTTCTTTGACTATACTCCCGGTGAAGCCAAAATGATGTCTCCCCAATTCAGACTTCTGTATCAGGGAATATGGGAAGCGCTGGAGGATGCAGGCTGCAGACCGGATGAAGCGGGTAAGGTGGGTGTGTTCCTTGGCGGGTCCGATGACTTCGAATGGTACCGTCAAGTGCTTTTTAACGATGCTAACTATAGCAGTAAATACGAAGCATTCACCCTCAGCACCAATCATTTTCTCGCTACCCGAATGGCTTATAAGCTGAACTTAAAAGGGCCGGCCTATACCGCTCTGACGGGATGTTCTACTTCACTGGTTACACCTCATCTGGCATGTCAATCTTTGATCGTTGGAGAATGTGATGTGGCCGTGGCTGGTGGGATCACCGTGGAGTTGCCCAATGAAGGGGGTTACATATTTGAGGATGGCATGATGTTCTCCACAGATGGACACTGTCGTCCATTTGATGCGGCAGCCAGTGGAACCGTCTTCTCCAATGGTATGGGAATTGTGGTGTTGAAGCGGGTAACCGATGCTCTGCGGGATGAAGATCATATCTACGGGGTCATCAAAGGCTCAGCAATTAACAATGACGGACAAGAGAAACTCAGTTTTCTTGCTCCAAGCGTAAGCGGACAGGCTGAAGTCATTCAGGATGCTTATAAGGTAGCCGGAGTAGACCCGGAAACGGTGAGTTATATCGAAGCACATGGTACGGGAACGTTGCTTGGTGATCCAATTGAAGTAAACTCGTTAACTCGGGCCTTTGCTTCCGACCAAAAGCAATTTTGCTATCTGGGTTCTGTCAAAGGCAATGTGGGACATATGGATACAGCCGCAGGTGTGGTTGGTTTAATCAAGGTAGCGCTCAGTCTTGGACAAGGTTATATCCCTGGAACAGCGAATTATGAGCAACCTAATCCCAAAATTGATTTTTTGAATACGCCTTTTAAAGTTAATGCACAAGGGGTGGACTGGAAACAGGGCAATGTTGGAGTCATGCGCGCAGGAATCAATTCATTTGGTGTGGGGGGCACGAATGCTCACATGGTATTGGAGGAGGCTCCCGAGATGGAGAAGTGCAGTCCGGATGATGACGTAAATATATTGCTTTTTTCCGCCAAAACGGAGTACTCGCTGAACCGCACCGCTGAACGGATTATGGAACATCTGACTCAGCAGCCGGATCAATCTGTATCAAACGCAGCGTGGACCTTGCAATCAGGTAGATCTGTTTTTGCGTATCGTAAGGCACTCATTCTGGATAAGACATGGAAGGATAATCCGGACAAGCTGATACAGCAGCTGGGGAAAGCACGGGTATACCATTCGGCTCAAGGCACTCGTCCCGTATACTTTATGTTCCCCGGACAGGGCAGTCAGTATCAGGGAATGGGTGCAGAACTATACAGATCTACAGAGCAAGCAGGCCTAGCTCCAATCTTCAGAAGTTATATTCAGGAAATATTGGACCTTCTGCCTGCGGAAGAACGAGAAGATATGCTGTCCGTTGTATACGGAGATCAGCAGCCTGAGCGAATAAACCAGACAGAGTACAGCCAATTCGCACTGTTCATGACAAGTTATGCGCTCGCCAAGTCTCTACTGGATCTGGGCATCAAGCCAGATGGCATGATCGGGCACAGCATTGGTGAACTGGCTGCCGCAACGGTAGCGGGTGTGTTCGAACTCGGAGATGCTGTCAAGTTAGTTCGACTTCGCGGACGTCTGATGCAGCAACAACAACCCGGGGTCATGCTTGCCGTTATGGCGGATGCGCAGCAGGTGAAGTCACAACTGGAGGAAGACATGTGGCTTGCCCTGGTGAATACTACAGGTTCCAGTGTGATTGGTGGGACAGCTGAAGCCATTTCACGGATGGAAGCCAAGGCTGAAGGACTGGGCTGGAAGTGCATTCGTGTGAAGACTTCCCATGCATTCCATACGCCAATGATGAATCAGGCCGCCGAGGAATTTAGACGTTATCTAGCAGAGCATTCACTTCATACGCCACAGATCCCATTACTGTCCAATACCAGTGGAACATGGGCGCTTGGCGATGAAATCACACAACCTGACTATTGGTCCCGTCATATTTTACAGCCGGTGTTGTTTGAATCAAACCTGGCTGAAGTGTTGAAGGATGAGCGGGCTGTATTAATTGAAGTAGGTGCAGGACGAACGCTAAGCTCCTTTGCCAGACAGCACAGTCTATCAAGAGATTCCCAGACGGTACTGAATATGCTACGTCACGTAAGGGAGACGGAGCAGGACAGTATCTATGTGAACCGCAGACTTGCGGAGTTATGGTGCGAAGGCATTGAACCGGACTGGAAGGTGCTCAAAGGGCAGACGGTACGACGAAAATGCTCTCTGCCTACTTATGTTTTCAACAAACAATCCTATCCTGTCAGTGTTTCTCTTTCTGGCTCATCAGCAGTGCAAGGAATGGGTACCGGGGATGATAGGCAGCATGCAGAGCAGGGTAAGGGAAGTGGCCCTACTCTAGTAAAAGGGACCGTTTATACTGGTGGTTCAGACCAACTGAAACAGATTGTCCTGGACGCATATCGAACGATTTTTGGCATCGATGATCTAGATGAAGAGGTTAATTTCTTTGCGGTTGGAGGAGATTCTCTCAAAGCAGTCAGCTTGTCTGCATGGATCCGGTCTCATTTAGGAATTCAGCCTGAGGTAGCTGATGTTTTCAATCATTCAACGCCTATTCAACTGGCGGAGCATCTCTATGTCATGGCGAAACCAAAAGTGGACCAACAGATAATTCAATCTGCACCCACTATGGATGCTTATCCAATCTCTTCTGCACAGATGCGTATGTTCACACAAGCGATGCTTGATCCAGGCAATACGGCATACAACCTACCGTCTGCAACCATTATTGAAGGTGAATTGGACCGTATAAGAGTTGAGGCTGCTTTGCAGAAGTTGATGCAACATCATGAGGCGCTCAGAACATCGTTTGAGATACGGGGTAGTCAGATCGTTCAGATCATCCAACCTTCGGTTCGCTTAAGTATGGGCTACGCAGAGCAGCATGTGGCAGATGACCAAGAGTTGCCTGCGATGATCGAGACATTGATTCGTCCTTTTGATCTGGGGAGAGCTCCGCTTATGCGGGTTGAACTGATTAAGATAGGCGAGCGCAGGCATCTGTTATTCTTTGATATTCACCATATTATCGCGGATGGTACATCTGTCGAAATCATTACTCGTGACTTCAATGATTTATATTTTGGCAAAGAGCATGCAGTCCGATTGCAGTACAAAGATTACGCGGTATGGCAGCAGCAACGTCTCGCTTCACAGGAATACATTTCACATCAAACGTACTGGCTGGACCATCTTGGCCCTTCTTTACCTGTGCTGGGGCTTCCACTTGACCATGAGCGTCCATCACAGCGATCCATGCAAGGGGGACGTCTTCATTTCACGTTGAATCGTTCGTTAACACAACACTTGCATGAGCTGGCTTCCTCATCGGAAGCATCCATGTATATGGTAATGCTAAGTGTGTGGAATCTTCTTCTTGCACACCGCTCAGGTCAGCAGGACATTGTGGTAGGAACGCCTGTTGCAGGAAGGATGCAAGAGGAGTGGAAAGAGACGGTAGGCATGTTTGTCAATATGATTGCGATGCGGAATTTTCCAACGTTTGATCGTACGTACACTGATTTTTTACGCGAACTCAAACAACATACACTGGATGCTTTTGCATATCAGGAATATCCGTTTAATGAGCTTGTGGCACAACTGGGCGTGACACGTGAGCTGAACCGAAATCCGGTATTTGATGTTTGTTTTGATTATCAGAACATGGACTTGCATGGACTTGAACTTCATGGTTTGCAATTTAGTTCTTTTCCGGTGGAGACGGGTACGTCTACTTATGATCTGTTAATGACCTGTCAAGAAAACAGGGAGAAGCAGGTGATTGAAGGATATATCGAATACTCGCTGGATCTGTTCCGCCGGGACACAGTTGAAGGTATGATGCAGGAGTTTATCGGACTCTGCCAAGAGGTTGTACAACAGCCTAATCTGTCTCTGAGCGAACTGTTTGAGAGAAACATTTCTCATGAGCACCCAGTCCATCGTCTTGCTGGTCCACGTCTGGATTACACTCCTGCGGTGGGTCTGCATCGGCTGTTCGAGCTGCAGGCAGAACACACACCAGACAAGAAAGCTCTCCTTGTATCATCTGGAGCTTCTTTTACCTACAGGGAGCTTAATGAAAAAGCTAATACGCTGGCTTGGAAGCTGATTGATCAAGGTGTGCGCCGGGATGAACCTATAGGCATATTATCCAGACGAGATGAATCGTTGATTATTATGCTATTGGCGGTGCTGAAAGCTGGGGCGGCTTATGTGCCTCTGGACCCTGCTTTTCCGCCGCAGCGCATCGTGAATATGATTGAAGACAGCCGAATGAACGTATTGCTGTGTACGCCTGATGAAGAAGGCACAGTGACTTTTAGCGGAGAGCGATTTGTGTATGATCCAACTGCCCAGGATGTGCGCTCATCCGTTAACCCGGACGTAAGCCTCCTGTCTTCGGATCTGTCCTGTGTGATTTTCACCTCAGGATCGACGGGGCGTCCCAAAGGGGTCATGATTACTCATGAGGCGATGGTCAATTTTGTTGAGGACGTCAGGCACCGACATATTTTTGCGCATGAGACAGATCGCATCATCAGTGTAACGACCATATCTTTTGATATTTTCGGATTTGAAGTGTGGACACCATTATGCACCGGATATTCGCTGTATCTGGCCAATGAGCAGGAGCAGCTTGACCCGGCTCTTGCTTCACGTCGAATACGTGAACATGGTGTTACACACATTCTTAGCACGGTCTCACGCATTAAGGCATTTGTCGAAAATCCAGAATTCGCTCAGGCGCTGGGCAATCTGCGGTGTGTTCTTACCGGAGGGGAAAATGTCCCTGTGGGACTCCTCACCGATCTGAAGCGGCTTACGCCCGCTCGAGTCTTTAACATGTATGGACCAACGGAAACTACGATCTGGTCAACGACCAAAGAATTGAATGACACAGCCGCGATTACCATTGGCAAGCCCATTACCAATACAGAGATTTATATTCTGAATGATGAAGGTGAAATACTGCCACCTGGAAGTTATGGAGAGCTGTGCATTGCAGGAAAAGGATTATCCCGCGGTTATCTGCACAACGCTGCTGAGACCGATGCCCGATTCATTGCAAACCCCAATGTTTTGGGAGGCCGTTTGTACCGAACTGGCGATCTGGCCCGTATACTGTCGGATGGGGATGTTGAGTTAATGGGACGGTTAGATCAGCAGGTGAAGATTCGTGGCTACCGGATTGAACTGAATGAGATTGAGCAGGCAGCGATGAATTATGAACGTGTAAGAGAAGCTGTCGTTAAGGTAGAAGGGGCCGATTCACATTCATTGCAATTAATCCTTTTCTACAGTCTGAAGCCTGGGAGTGGGCCTTCCGTTATGGAAGATGAAGACGTACAGCTTCGGACCTGGTTAAAGCAGCGGCTTCCACAGTACATGATGCCTTATCGCTTGATTCGTCTGGAAAATCTGCCTGTGCTGCCTAATGGCAAACTGAATCGCAATGCCCTTCGTCTGGCTGATTTTGAGCCGGGAGAGAGGGATAACCCGGCTCTGGTTTATGGCTCATCGATTCAAGGAATGGAGCGGGCAAAAGTTGACCTGGAGCAGATGCTCATTGCAACGTGGAAGGAAATATTGAATCTGGATACGGTTAATATCCATGATCACTTTTTTGACATCGGAGGCAACTCGCTGGGGCTTATTCTGATCAATAATCGGCTGAATGCCTATCTGGATAAAAGCGTTCCGCTGGTGCAATTGTTTGAGCATTCCTCCATTGCATCACTGGTTAATCATCTGGTGGCGGAGCAGATGCTGCCGACAGTTACACAACAGGTGCAAGAGGAGAGCGGGCATATCGCTTCGGTTGGATATCCTGTTACGAACCCGGACCCGACAACAGCTCCAAAAGAGTATGTGAGGAGCACAGTTGAACACAGCAAAGTGGAGCAGAGCAGACCGGAACAGAGTATCCCGTCTGCTTCAGAACACAGTAGCAGAATTTCTTCTTCGTCGGATATCGCAGTTATTGGCATGGCAGGGCATTTTCCCGGCTCAAGAAATATTGAGGAGTTCTGGGATAACCTAATGGCAGGTAAGGACGGTATTACCCGTCTGAATGAGGAGGATCTAACCGCTTCGGGTGTACGACCGGAAGACTTCAAACATCCCGATTATGTACGGGCCAAAGGTGTACTGCAAGACACTGAGTATTTTGACTCCGGATTTTTCGAATATCCGCATCAGGAATCCAACATGATGGATCCGCAAATCCGGCTGCTGCATCAGTGCTCATGGGAGGCGCTTGAGCATGCCGGGTGTGATCCTTACAGTTATGAGGGATCTATAGGATTGTTTGCCGGAAGTGGACTGAGCTTACCATGGATGGTGCAATTTCTCGGTCGCTCCGGTAATTTGTTACAGGCTTTTGAAGCCATGACTTTAAATGAAAAGGACTATATTACAACCCGAGTATCTCACAAATTAAATCTGAGAGGGCCGAGTATGGCAGTCCAGACCGCATGTTCGACTTCTTTGGTCGCTATCCACCAAGCTGCTGAATCTTTGATTCGGGGAGAGTGTGATGTGGCACTTGCGGGAGGTGTCTCTATCTCCTATCCGCTCAAAGAAGGTTATCACTGGCATGAAGGCATGATTTATTCAAAGGATGGTCATTGCAGACCGTTTGATGAGCAGGCATCTGGTACTGTGTCTGGTAATGGATGCGGAATGGTTGTGCTCAAGTCACTCCGCGACGCGCAGAGAGATGGAGATCATATCTATGCAGTCATTAAAGGTTCAGCGATTAATAATGATGGCATGGACAAAATTGGATATACGGCACCGAGTGTGGCCGGGCAGGTCAAGGTTATTCAATCAGCCCTGCATCGTTCGGGAGTGTCTCCAAAAGAGATCTCCTATCTGGAGGCGCATGGAACAGGAACCAAACTGGGGGACCCGATTGAAATCGAAGCGCTCAGGCAGTCATGGGGAACAGATCGTAGAAATTATTGTGCTCTAGGTTCTGTGAAAGCCAATATTGGGCATCTTGATGCGGCAGCAGGTGTCGCCGGTTTTATTAAAACCGTACTGACGCTTTATCACCGGGTGGTTCCGCCACAGATTCACATGAATCGGACGAATCCGATGTTGGAGCTGGAGCATAGTCCCTTCTATATCAACAGGGAGCCACAGCCATTAGAAGACGCGAAGCGTATCCTGCGAGCGGGTGTCAGTTCGTTTGGGATCGGGGGGACCAATGCTCACGTCATTCTGGAGCAGCCGCCCGTCCAAGAGAGCCAAGCCAATTATGAATCATTGCTTCTGCTGCCCTTCTCGGCCAAAAGTGAATCTGCGCTGGAACGCACGTATGATTCGGTTCTACAGGCAATCCATGCATTGCCGGAGCAGTTGCCCAATGCTGCGTGGACGCTACAGAAGGGAAGAAGCAGATTCGTTCATCGTAAAGCGCTAATCGTTGTAGACGGTTATATTCCGCCAAGCGAGCAGTCTGTAGAGTTTGAGACACAGGCAAGTGTGATGAATGGGAAGCCTAAGGTCATGTTTTATCTCAGCGGAAATGCAAGTTGGGAAGCGCGCAAGATTCGGGAACTATATGCTTCTGTGTATCGCAGCCAGGTCTCAGAGATATTCAAACAGCACTTTGAAGAGATACTGAACCTCTTTGAGTCCAAGGAACAGTATGCCATCCGCCAAGGCATAGGGCGATCGTTAATCGATTCAAGGCTTGAGCGCATGCAGTGCTTTGTTGTGCAATATGCTCTTTATAAAACCGTGATGCAGCTTGGTATCAAGCCGGATGCTGTCTGTGGACAAGGCGTTGGCGAACTGGTGGGGTTGGTTATTAGTGATGCACTTGATCCAGTACATGCCGTGGGGCTTTTATACAATCTGGAGCATTGGTCACTAGAAGAAGGAGCATTGTCAGATGCTTTGACAGGAAGGATGACAGATGCAACTGTAACAGACCATGCGTCGAGTATTGCACCACTGTTATCTCCAAATTTCCTGTTTACGCTGCTAAATCGCAAGACGCTTTCTGAATCTGCTGGGCATACGCTGTGGATCGTTTCGAATCAGCAGCAGGATACAGAACCAATAGCTCCGGATTCATTTTCAGAGCCAAACATCATTGCTCTTACTGGAGATCGTCAGAGCCTGCTTGAGGCAGACGTGTATTTAATGAAAGTACTTGCTTTTTGCTGGTGCTCTGGCATGGAATTGGATTGGGAACAGTTAAACGGAACGGGGCCTAGGCAAAAAATCTCCCTGCCGACGTATTCCTTTGACCCTATTGTTCATCAACATGATGTTGCGTTGTATCAGCTTGCAGGTATGTCACAGGTTGCAGCGGGTTCTATCGCAGCATTAGACCAATCTCCATCTGGGAAAGTCAGGGTTCAACGGACTGATGATGAGATAAGGCATGTATTATCGCAATTGTGGCAGGAGTTGCTTGGTAATGGAGAAGTCGGCCTTGAAGATGATTTCTTTGAGCTTGGAGGTCATTCTTTAAAAGCGATTTCCTTGGCGTCGAGGATTAAAGAAATGTTTGGATTAAATTTGGGGCTGGAAGAGGTTTTTGATCATTCTGTGTTTGAACACATGGTTCAATGGATTGCTGAACATCAGGTTACAAGTGACTCTGATTCAGTGAACCCAATCTTACCTGTAACTAAGAAAGAGAAATACAAGACCACTTCTGCACAGCGAAGAATGTATGTGGTGCATGAGTGGATGAAAGGTGAGAGTACGGCGTACAATCTCGCCAGTTCCTATAGGGTAAGGGGAAAACTTGACCCTACGCAATTCAGAGTAATAATGGATGCACTGGTAGAGAGACATGAAGCATTCCGTACCAGATTTGAAATGATTGACGGTGAGATTTTCCAAATTGTGGAGGATCAGGTTCCAAGCGTGGTGGAGTTGCTGGAATTAGAAACAGCAGGGTTAGAGCAGGTCATGGAATGGATCAAGCCTTTTGATCTGACCAGCGCACCATTGGTTCGTGTTAAGCTCATTCACCTTTCTCAAGAGGAACACATCTTATTCATCGACATGCATCATATCATTTCGGATCAGAGTTCCATTGCTATCCTGATGCAGGATTTTGCTCGCATGTACAGAGGAGAAACATTGCAATCTCTTGATATTCAGTATAAGGATTATGCGGAATGGCGTGATGAAGCTGCGTCACATGGACAATCTGTTGAAGACGCCGAGTTTTGGATACGGGAATTCGAGGACATGCCTGCACCGGTTGAATTGCTTACAGACTTCCCAAGACATGGCGCGTCATCCTACAGCGGAGACAGACGTTCCATTGAACTTGGTGAGTCGTTAAGCACACAGGTCAATGACTTCTGTACTCAACAAGGGCTTACACCCTATATGTTGTTTATGGCAACTTTGAATCTATTAATCTGGAAGTATACGGGTCAAGACGACTTGGTCGTTGGCACAGCGGTTGCGGGGCGTGAGAAGCCAGAACTCAATAACGTTATGGGTATGTTCGTGAACATGCTTGCCATTCGCACCAGTATGGACAGAGAATGCTCTACAGAGGCGTATTTGAATGAGATGCGAGGCAAGCTGTTATCCTGTTATGAGCATCAACAATATCCTTATGAAGCACTGGTGGAACAACTTGGTCTATTCGGTGATTTAAGCCGCAACCCCCTATTTGATGTGGTGCTAAATTACATTAATATGGGAACCGATGATCCTGAAGCCGGGGAACTGATGCTTGAACCATGGGTAGAAGGTAAGGTGGATGCCAAATTTGATCTGACTTGGACACTGGTCGAGCATAAACAATGTTACACGGTTGAACTTGACTATCGCTCAGGTTTGTTTAAAGCGGAGTCCATGGAACTGATGCTGGATAAATTCCGGTATATCCTGTCTCAGATCGTAACAGGGGATAATGAACGAATTGGTCAGATTAAGCTCACTACACCGGAGGAAGAGGAATGGCTGCTGTACGGAGTCAACGATAATGCCGTTGAGTACCCGCGAGATGCGACCATTTCCCAACTATTCGAGGAACAAGTTCATGTGCATGCACAAAAGACAGCATTGGTCTCGGAAGACGGTGAGTGGAGCTATGCGGATCTGTACGAACGTGTTCAGTGGCTGGCGTTCAGCTTGCTTGGACAAGGGGTAAAATCAGGCTCCAGTATTGCTCTCATTCTGGACCGTGGACCGATCCAGATGATCAGTATTCTTGCTACACTCCAAGTGGGTTGCAGTTATGTCCCGATCGACCCGGCTTCGCCGCCATCGAGAATTGAATTTATTTTGCAAGATTGCGATGCGGCTGTGTTATTGACTGAAACGGCGTATACTTCGACATGGCAATCTGTAGTTCCTTGTATCGTGCCGGCAGATGAACTGGCAGCATTTGATTCAGGAGACATGCAGGAGCCTGTTGAACATATGAACAAGACCGCTCTTGACCCGGCTTATATCATTTATACATCAGGGTCAACAGGAACTCCAAAAGGGACTGTGATGAGTCATCGCAATGTGACCAAAGTCATGAAAAACAGCAATTTTGTCACCGTTGTGCCAGAGGATCGTATTCTGCAAATTTCTAACTATGCGTTTGACGGTTCCATTTTCGATATTTTTGCTTCATTAATAAATGGCGCTACTCTTGTATTAATCTCAAAAGAGACCATTTTGGATATGGCTCGTTTGGCGGATGTCATCCGACAGCAACGGATTTCAGTATTTTATATTCCGACATCCTTGTTTAATATGCTGGTGGATTGGGATGCTGAATGCTTGAAGAATGTGCGTAGAGTGATGTTTGGTGGTGAAGCTGCATCGGTGAGTCATGCCAACAAAGCGCTTGCATGCGTGGGGCCAGGCAGGCTGTTAAATGGATATGGGCCAACGGAAGCAACCTTTTTTGCCTCCTACCACTTATTACAGCAAACAGAGCCTTATACTGGCTCACTGCCCATAGGTTACCCCCTGTCTAACACAGCTTTGTATGTTCTGGATGATGAGCTGAAGCCTGTGCCACCCAACGTTCCAGGTGAACTGTATATCAGTGGGGATGCGGTGGGTATTGGATATCTTAACCGTGAGGATCTTACCCGAAAACACTTTCTTGATGATCCCTTCCGCAAGGGAGAACGAATGTATCGGACAGGTGACATCGTTAAACGTCTGGATGACGGCAGTCTGATTTTTATTGAACGTTCGGATTTCCAGGTCAAGATTAGAGGTTTCCGCATTGAATTATCGGAGATAGGTAATTGCATGGAGCGTCTTTCGGGAGTTCGTGATGCCTTTGTCATGACAGTTACAGAACCATCAGGAAGTCTTTACATTGCCGCTTTTTATACAAGCGACACTGGGGCAGATGTTGAGTATATTCGAAGAGAACTTAAACAGCAACTGCCAGAGTACATGGTGCCTGCACGCATTATTCGAATGGATCATCTTCCGATTAATGCCAATGGCAAAGTGGACCGAAGGGCATTGTCCGAGCATTTGGTTGAAGAGCAGCAGAGGTCTCTGGAAGTGAGTTCACCTCGGACAAAAACAGAGCGTGCCATTCTTGCCGCCATGCGACAGATCCTGGGTAATCCAGGCATTGGTGTGGAAGATCACTTCTTTCAAAATGGGGGGCATTCGCTCAAAGCGATTGCATTCACTCAAATTTTGGCAAAAGAAGGAATTGCCATCAATGTGAACGAATTATTCCAATATCCGACAGTTAGAGGACTTGCCAAATTGGTAGATATTAATCCTCCGGCGTCAGTTTGGTCCGAAGATAGCCTGCATATTCAGTCCCCGATAGTCATACCACAGGACATAACACTTCATGAGAAACAACTGGACAGCCTGGTCCTGCATGTCTTAAACAGCTGCAATCAGGTTTCATCTTTTATGGCGGGCATAACCCCTATGGGTCAATTCCCACTATCTCCAATTCAACAAGCACATGCTTCTACGACTTCACGAGCAAGCGGATTTACAACAACGCTGGAAGGCGAATTGAATGAACAAGCTGTAAAACACCTGATTCTTGGGGTTATATCCCGGCATCAGTTGCTGCACAGCATGATATATGAGGAAGAACAATTGTATTGGCATCCATGTGATATATCGTTAGCGGCGGACATGCTGCAACAGCTTATCCCATATCTTGATATTCGTCATTATGCTTCGGCTACGATTGAGCAGTTGGAGTACAAACTGGTTCAGTCTCTGTTACACAAAACGTATACGTTGAAGGAACTACCTTGGCGTCTGTGTATTTTGCGTACAGGAGCAACAGAGCATAAGCTGATTTGGAGTTTTGATCACCTTGCGTTTGATGGTATGAGTGCCCAGATCATCAAGCAGCAACTTGAGTCGAAGGCATTATATAGACCGCAAGGTATAGAGATCGAGAGTGATCTTCTGTACCAAGTACGAAATTATGAGGATTATGTAAATTTTCTGTCTCAAGGCCCCATAGGGGTATCAGAAGATGAAATGGAGAAACAATTTTTGCTTCAGGCATGGAATAGATGTAACGCCATCGTCATGAACAAGTTGAAGGAAACAGAAACATTGTCGCCTTCAGCGATGACTGTCGAGTTGTCCCTTGCAGGGAAGGAGCCTGCAGATGTTTGGTGGACATGCTTTAAAACTTTTTCCAACATCATTGCGGCTTATCTGAACATAAGCCAATTGCCAATAGCCCTGGTGCATTACGGAAGGGAGTATGGCGAAGAATCCTACTATGATTATGTGGGAGAATTCCTAGATCTGATTCCAGTGCTGGTAGACAGTGAATTCACACAGGAAGATCTGTTGGAACGTCTGGAATTTACGAAGCAACACAGCATTAACTTTATGGCACTTACACATGATTCTTCCCTCTCGGCACAATATGATGGCATACAGGAACAATTGGGAACTGCCTACAGGCAAGCAGAACAGGAGACGCGTCAGATGATTCTGTTTAATTATCAAGGCTTCATCTCCAGTAGCGAAGCGATCCCAATGTCGTCTCAGTCGTCGGATGACCAAGATTCGAATTCGGGACTCGCCCAATTCGAATGGGTTATTCGCTACGACGAAGAGTGTCTGTACGTACATCTGGCCTGTCAGGCTGGTCTGGACATCAAACGTATGAAACAGCTGATTGATGACAAGCTTGGTAGCGATGTGAGAGTGGTAGTTCACAATGAGGCAATGGAGGTGCAACATGTCCAGTAAATCCATACAGCGAGGACCCGAGCTGATTGTGCCAGAACATTATTCAACAGTGGCTGAGATGCTAATCTACATTGCAGATACTCATCCAGAAAAGGGAATGACCTATATCAGCTCTTCAGGTGACGAACAGTTTGAATCATATCCTGAATTACTGATGCAGGCGCGCAAGTACCTGCAGTCTCTTCAGGAGCAAGGCATTCAACAAGGACAGGTTGTTATTTTGGAAATTGACCAGTCACAGGAATTTTACCGTACCTTTTGGGCTTGTATGCTGGGGGGCATTATTGTCGCCCCGGTTAGTCCTCCGGCTGCCTGGGAACCAGGCTCAGCCGGTCTGGAGAAATTCACGAAAGTGTGGGAGGTACTCGGGCGTCCAGTCGTTATCGTCGAGGAAGCCTACATGCCCAAGTATAAACAGCTTGCGGAAAGTCCGGTATTCAAAGGTCTTATGTTGATTAGCGTGAACCAGCTTCAAGCAGGCCAGCAGATGGCTGATCTATGCCCAACCTCTCCTGATGACATTGTGTTCCTGCAATTCTCATCAGGAAGCACGGGAATTCCCAAAGGTGTGCAGTTAACAAATCACAATATTATCGCCAACAGTATTGCATGCAAGACTTTTCTTGGAGCTGAAGAAGGAGATAATGTGTTTACCTGGTTGCCGCATACGCATGATATGGGGATATTTGGACAGCATCTGACACCCGTCCTGAGTGGAGCCAACATTATGGTGATGTCACCTTATACCTTCGTACGGTCGCCTTATCTGTTCTTGCGCAAGATTACGGAGCATCAGGGGAAATGGTTTTGCTGTACCAATTTCGGTTTCGAATGGATGGTTCAGAAGATCCCGGATTCCAAGCTCTCAACGCTTGATCTGTCTTCATTACGTATGACCTTGAATGGTGCAGAGCCTATATCAACGTCTGTTATCGAGCGATTTGTCAAAAAATTCAGCTCTTGTGGCTATCGTTCCAATATGATGTTTCCTGCGTATGGCATGGCAGAAGCGACAGTAGGTGTATGTACCTCCAGACTGGGGGAAGAGCCGCGAATTGAACGTATTTCGCGTTCGCGGCTGGTGCAGGAAGGACTGGCTGTGCCAGTACAGCTGCCTAGCAGTGATAGCCATACTTCGGATGTGATCGAATTTGTCCATGAAGGATATCCCATGACAGGGATTCAGATCCGGATTGCGGATGAACAGGGTGAAGTGCTGGATGAGCGGGTTGTTGGCGAAATCCAGATCCGTGGGGAATCGGTAACCTCCGGATATTACAGTCTTCCAGAGATCAATCGTGAAATGTATATGGATGGGTGGCTTCGCACTGGAGACTTGGGTTATATGGCTGATGGCTCCCTTGTTGTAAGCGGACGAATCAAGGACATTGTGTTTATTCGGGGACAGAACCATTATGCGCATGATCTTGAAGAAATTTTGTACCAGAATAGCAGCATTCCGAGAGGGAATCTGACGGTAGTCGGGCACTTTAACAGCCTCAATCAAGTAGAGGAACTGCTTGTATTTGTTAAATACAAATCGGGCGCTCCACAGTTTCTGGAGGTGCGACAGGATCTGATCCAACGTATGAGGGCTGGATTGGGTATTGAGATCACCCATGTTCTCCCAATCAAAGTTATCCCCAAAACGACGAGTGGCAAGGTCCAGCGCTTCATACTGAGAAACGAATATGAGCGTGGAGTATTTACCAAGGACATCGCGGCCATTGAAGAGCTGATTCGCGAAAACTCACAACAGCAAGGACACGAGACGGTTTCCGCATCGTCTTTGGAATATACCGTACGTAAAGCCTGGGCCGAAATTCTTCAATTGCCCGCAGGAAAGATTGAGATGGATACTTCTATTCTCGCACTTGGAGGCAATTCCATTCTCTCTTATCAATTACTTGACAAGCTGTCTGCACATATGGGACGTGAATTAGGACAAGAACTACTTGTTTTTTGCAGTACAGTACGTGAGATGGTGGAATATCTGCAGGAACTTCCAGCAGAAACGAAGGACTTTGAACAAGTTGAAACAACAGATAATCACCTGAATGTACATCGTGCTATTGCTATTACCGGACTGTCTCTGCGTCTGCCTGATGCCGACACCCAAGAGCAGTTCTGGGGCAATCTGGTTAACGGGTTAGATAGTGTTGACCGGGTTAGTTTAGAGCGTGCAACACGTTCCAAGCAACCCGGTTGGGATGACTGGATTGGGGAACTGAAGCAACCGGATACGTTTGATCATGAGTTCTTTGAAATCCCGTCTGAACAAGCTGCATTTATGGATCCGCAGCATCGCAAGCTGCTGGAAGTTGCTCATGAGGCGCTGGAGGATGCGGGTATGCTCGTGGACCATGAGGATAAGCGTGATGTGGGTGTGTATGTAGGGATTAACCCAAGCACATACTTCGATCTGGTTATTGATTATATGAACCGGAGTCTTGGAAAGGCTGTTCATTCTCACGCTATGGTAGGCAATATGTCCAATATTGCAGCGGCCTCCATTTCACACATGTACAATTTTACAGGGCCGGCACTGTCCATAGATACAGCATGTTCTTCTTTTCTGGTAGCACTGACACAAGCTGTGGCGGCCATTCAGGACAAGCGTATCTCTGGGGCAGTTGTAGGTGGAGCGAACATTTTGGCTACACCGCATGTTCATCAACTATCACGCAATGCTGGAATCTGTTCTTCCACTCAACATACGAAGGTATTTGACCGGGAAGCAGATGGTTCAGTCTTGGGAGAAGGTGCTGTTGTTGTATATCTGGAGCCGCTAACAGAGGCAATTCGCAACAATAAACATGTTTATGGTGTGATTCGCGGGACAGCGGTGAATAACGACGGATATTCCCTGGGCATTATGGCACCCAACCCTCAGGGGCAATATGAGGTACTCCGTGCCGCTTATCGCGACGCCAACCTAAACCCCAGCGAGATTTCTTATATTGAAGCACATGGATCGGGGACAAGGATTGGAGATCCAATTGAGGTGAATGCCTTGCTCCGACTGTTCCGGGAAAAGGGAGATACAAGCGATAATTCGATTGGATTAGGTTCAGTCAAAACCAATATTGGTCATTTATTTGCAGCCTCCAGTGGAGCCAGTCTTGCCAAGGTTCTTCTCAGTATGCAGCATGGGGAACTGGCACCAAGTCTGCATATGGATAATCCGAATCCGGCCCTCCGACTGGAGCAATCGCCGTTCCATATCGTTAGCGAGCATAAAACGTGGGATGTACCTGAAGGAAAAACACGGAAGGCAGGCATCAGTTCATTTGGCCTGGGAGGTACGAATGCCCACATTGTGCTGGAAGAATGGAAAGCCCCTGTCCGTGCAGATGCCCCGGCACGCGGCCAGTTGTTAACGTTCTCTGCGAAATCAGAGCAGGCTTTAAAAAAGCTGATTGATAACACGGAGCAATATGTGAAGAAACATGCGGACCTGGCACTAGAGGATCTTTGTTTTACCCGGAACAGATATAGAAAACATTATCGGTATCGTGCAGCAGTAGCTGTCAGCTCAACCGGAGAGTGGAACATCGAAGAAATGGAATTTGGCTTCAAGCCTAGAAACCGAGCTGCTCGTGTCAATATTGTGGTTGGGGGGCATGAGATTCGCGGAGAAGATGAGGCTCAAGCTCGTAAGGTAATCAGGCCAGACGATTCTAATGAAGATACCGTATCAACCTTGAACTACTGGGTGACTTTGCTTGAGACACTTGTACGTCTGGTCCCTTCCATTCAAGAGATTCGAGGAATAGCTACAGGAGAGGAACTTGTATCCAGTTTACATCTGGATGGCGAGGAACATCACAGCGCTCATGCAAGCCAATCCATTCCAGTGTACAACAGAGTGACGTTAGACAGTCTGCAAGACACACCTGGCAAGATGGCAAACGCCGACATTGTAATTATAATTGCTGCAGATCAGACAGTGCAGCAGCTCGAATACAGTGGCAAGGAGAGCTTCATCCGCCTGTCTGCCGAGCCGACACTTACCATGGAGGATCAGCTTGCTTTATTGCTGGGACAGCTTTATGTACGTGGTGCTGCGCTGGATTGGGAACAGTTACATCCGAATGGCTCTGGCCAGATTGTACATCTGCCAGCACACCCATTCGAGCCGTATGTACATTGGATAGATGTGAATCAGGGAACGGAGGTCATGATATGACAAAAGAAGAAATTGAGCTTTTTCTCAAAAGCGAGATTGCTGCAGCGTTGAATCAGGAGCCAGAGGACATCGATGAAGAGATGAATTTTTTGAAAATTGGTGTTTCATCTGTGCAGGCGCTCAAGATCATTAATCGTGCGCGTAAGCATCTTCAAGTTGACATCAGTCCGGTTGCGTTGTTTGAATACAAAACAATTGCCGAATTCGCCGCTTATCTCAATGAATCTCTTCTTCAAGAGGGGGTTGCCGAATGATTGAAGCGGATGTAGAGCAAGAGATCATTCATGAAGCTGAATTGTTTGCTGCCCGTGAAATTCGTCCTTATGCTCAACAGATTCAAGAGCAGCAAGCCATTCCCAGAACATTGATCCGTGCCATGGCTGAAAAAGGTTACTTGGCTGCCTCGATCCCGGCTGAATATGGCGGCATGGGTCTCGGTCCTAAGGCGTACGGGCTGTTGACTGAAGTATTTGGCAAGGCTCTTCCAGCCGTTCGCAGCTTGTTAACGGTACATACTTCACTTGTAAGTGAAACTTTGGTACGTTTCGGAACGCCTGAGCAAAAATCGTCCTGGCTGCCCAAGTTGGTGAAGGGAGAATGGATTGCTGCCTTTGGCCTGACTGAACCGGAAGTTGGTTCAGATGCCAAAAGTGTAAAGACCGAGTGGAGAGAAGAATCGGACTGTTATGTTTTGAATGGAAAAAAGAAGTGGATCACGTTTGGACATCTGGCAGATGTATTTATCATTATTGCCTCGAATCAGGGACGAAGCACTGCTTTTTGGGTCGAACGCCAGTTTGAGGGGGTACAGACCCAACCTATCGAAGGTGTCATGGTTGCGGGAGAGACAGGTATAGCTGAGATTGATCTCCATGAGGTGCGTGTACCAAAGAATCACATTATTGGACGTCTGAATGAAGGTTTTGAGTACATCGTAACCGGGGCGCTGGACCAGGGCAGATATAGCATTGCCTGGGCAGGGCTGGCGATTGCGCAGGAAGCGCTGGATGCCATGGTGACTTACTCAAGGAAGCGGAAGCAATTTGATCAGAAGCTGAGTCATTTTCAGCTGATTCGCGGCATGATTGGAGATGCGGTGACAAAAGTCCATGCAGCACGAGCATTATGTTTACGTGCAGCCGAGCTGAGAGAAGCCAAGGACCCGCAGGCCGCCATGGAGACAACGATCGCCAAATATTTTACGTCCAAAGTTGCTGTTGAAGTTGCAAGTGATGCGCTACAGGTTCATGGTGCGAATGGAATTAGTAACCAATATCCTGTTGCCAGGCTGTATAAGGAAGCAAAAATTCTGGAGATTATTGAAGGTTCTTCTCAGATGCAGCAGGAGATGATCTCGCATTACGGATTAAAAGCCTATTACAAGCGTGGCGGTAGCGTATGACGTTCTGTGCGCTATTTCCCGGCCAGGGAAGCCAGTATATCGGAATGTGCAGCGAGTTGTTGGACAGTGAGCCGGAGGCGAATCAGATCTTTGCGGAAGCGAGCGAGGTGATCGGATTTGATTTGAAGGCACTGGTTATGGAAGGGACCCTGGATCAATTGACGGTCTCTGAATATGCTCAGCCTGCTGTACTGACGGCAAGCTACGTTTTATTTGACTCATTTGTTCGGCGGACTGGAATGACTCCAGATTATGCAGTAGGTCACAGTTTGGGGGAGATTTCGGCTTTAGTAGCGGCGGGAGCATTGCGATTTGCTGATGGAATCCGTTTTACAGCTCAGCGTGGTGCGTTGATGCATCGCTCCATTCAGGAGCAAAAAGGAAGAGCAGGTATTGTCGTTGATGTAACCCAAGAAGCGCTTGAAGAATTAGTCGGGAATATTCGTCAGAACGAGTATGTGACGATCTCCGGTTATAATTCACCGGGACAGTTTATCGTCGCAGGTACTGCGAAGGGTCTTAAATTGCTGGATGATCAGGTGGATGGCTACGGTGGGGAATTCATTCCTTTTCGCATGATGCCAATGAAGGCAGATGCACCTTATCATAGCGAGTTGATGCAGTTCATTCAGCCTGAGCTTGAAGAGATGCTTGCAGGGATTTCCTTCTCTGCACCGGTGTTTCCCATCTGCTCTACAGTACATGGTGAGTTCATTCGCGGAGCCGAGGACATTCCTAAGCTGCTGAGCAGCCAGCTTTTGCAACCCATTCGCTGGAATCAGGCATTGGCACGTGTTCAAAATCTGGGAGCGACGGTATGGATCGATATCGGTCCAGGCCAGAGCGTAAGAAATATGCTGGCTGAGAATAAGACCTTGCCTGCAGCCTATTCGCTGGATGATCCGCAAGATCGGTCCAGGTTACTGGAGCGATATGAAGCAGTAAACCAGACAAGTGGGGGAGGCGATAAGGGATGATCACGGAGATGATGCAGTACAATCAGCGGGTGAAACAATGGCTTCCTGGAGGTGTGCACTATAATTTCCACCTTCCTTGGGAAGAGACACCGCTCCATTTCAAGCATGCTTCCCGAAGCAGAGTGACGGACATGAACGGCAACGAGTATTTGGATCTATATGCCCGCTTTGGTGCCCTCATCGTTGGCCACGGCAACGAGGAGTATAACGAGTGTCTGAAGGATACCATTGACCGTGTTCTTTCCGTAAGTCATTGCGATCTGGATGCAGAGGCTCTGGAACTGATCCATCAATATGTACCCTCAGCAGAGATGATTCGTTTTGGGTTATCAGGCACGGAGATTGTCCAGAATGCACTTCGTCTTGCCCGGGCGTGGACAGGTAAAAATCGCTTTGTACGTTTTGAAGGCCATTATCATGGCAATGCGGACAATATTATGGGTGGCAAGACTGCACGTACAGGTCTGCCTGTACCTTCAGACTATCCTGGTGACATGAAAGGAACAAAGGGGAGGGCAAGGGATGCCATGGAATCTCAATCCTACCTCTTGCCATGGAATGACGCACCCCGTCTGGAGGAACTATTTCGCCAGCATGGAGACGACATTGCAGCAGTAATCATGGAGCCGGTTTGTGTAAATGGAGGCGGAGTCATGCCTGCTCCGGGTTATCTGCAAAAAGTCAGACAGTTATGTGATCAGTACCAGGTCGTGCTCATTTTTGATGAGATTATAACAGGATTCCGTATGGGTCTCGGTGGTGCCCAACAGTTATTCGGTGTAACGCCTGATCTGACTACACTTGGGAAGGCAATCGCGGGTGGCGGAGTTCCAGTGTCAGCCCTGGTTGGCCGAGCGGATATCATGAAGTTGCTTGTAGACAAAAAAGTAATTCATGCGGGTACGTTTAATGGCTATCCATTAGGTACAGCTGCTGTAAAAGCTACGCTGGAAATGTTGGGACGCAATGGAGGACAGGCGATGCACAGCATGAACCGCCACGCTGAGATGATGCATGACATACTCTGCCAGGAAGCAGTGAAGGTAGGTCTGCCTTTAATTGTTCAAGGGCCGTCTGGCTGTGCTTCTTATCACTGCTGCACGGAGCCGCTTACGGATACGGCTGATTATACGTTTGAATTGATGTCTTTTGATATTTTGTTAAATAGCAAGCTTGCTGAGCACGGTATTCTGGTATCTACGCTCTCGCGGATGTATCCGAATATCTTGCTTGATATGCAAGATGTTGCCTGGTTCGGTGAGCGTGTCCCTGCAGCGCTTGCAGAAATGAAAGAGATCTACGACGAGCTGATCTGATGGTAGCTCAATAAGGAGGTGATTAGGTATGCATAATCGACTCATTGCAATCATTGGCGCAGGGGTGATGGGATGCGCCACAGCACTGGATGTCGCGAGGGCTGGTTATCGTGTAATTTTGCAGGATATTTCGGCGTCGGTCATCGAACACGCCCCTGATGTTATACGTCGTGAATATCGTTCAGCTTGCTTTCTGAAGCAAGGGTACGGTCAGGTGCCCCTGGATCAGATCATGGAACGGATCTCGTTCCAGACACAAAATGAAGGGGTGGAAGAGGCAAGTATCATTATTGAAAATGTAACCGAGAACCTGGAGTTGAAAAAGGAAGTTTATGCACGACTATACCACAAGGTTCGTCCGGATGCTTTATTTGCGCTAAATACAAGCTGTATTTCCGTGACAAAGCTCGCTTCATTTTTGCCTGACCCAGGTCGAGTCATTGGGGTGCATCTGATGAATCCGGTTCCTGTTAAATCCATGGTGGAGGTGATCAAAGGACATCATACAACACAGGGTACGGAACATGAGATGGTAGCGTTTTTGGAAACTCTTGATAAAAGTCCAGTTGTCATAGAGGATCTGCCCGGGTTTGTCTCTAATCGCCTCTCGCACTTGTTAATGAATGAAGCGGCGTACATTGTACAGGATGGAATCGCTACACCCGAGCAGGTGGACGCCATTATGAAGAAGGGCTTCAATTATCAGATGGGGCCGCTGGAGACGGCGGATCTGATTGGTCTGGATACGGTCGTGCATTCATTGAAAGTATTGTACGACAGCTATCAGGACCCCAAATTCCGATGCTGTCCGATGTTGCAGAAAATGGTTGATGCAGGACAGTGGGGGCGGAAGACGGGTCAAGGATTCTATGCCTACTAATGATGAAGGGTGGCATGACCATGGAAAAGATCAAGGATATCAAGTGTATCGTTTGGGATCTGGACCACACCATATGGGATGGAGTTTTGCTTGAATCTGCAGATGTGCAACTGAAGCCGGGCTTAAAGGAGGTGATTGAAAAACTGGACCAGCGAGGTATTTTGCATTCTGTTGCCAGTAAAAATGATGCAGAGCTGGCTTGGGCGAAACTAAACGAACTGGGCATCGCCGAATATTTTCTATATCCCGAAATCCATTGGGATGCAAAATCCGTCTCTGTTCAGCGGATTCAGCAGAACATTAATATCGGCATGGATGCCATTTTGTTTGTGGATGATCAACCTTTTGAACTGGAAGAAGTACAAAGTGTACATGCTGACATCCAGGTACTTCATGCGGATCAATATGAAACCATGCTTGATGACCCAAGGCTGATGCCCCGATTCATTACAGCCGACTCTGCGTGCAGAAGGCAGATGTATCAGGCGGATAAGCTCCGTAAACAGGCTGAAGAACAGTATGAAGGACCTTCAGAACAATTTCTGGCTACGCTCGGCATKAAATTTTCCATCTACGAGGCTACTGAGGATGATCTTCAACGTGCAGAGGAACTTACCGTTCGCACCAATCAACTAAATGCAACGGGAATTACCTACAGTTACGAGGAGCTGCATCAACTGATGACCTCGCAGGACCATATGTTATTGGTGTGTGAACTCGAAGACAAATACGGGACGTATGGCAAAATTGGGCTTGCACTTATTCACATGCAGCAGAAAGTATGGCGGCTAAACATGCTTCTGATGTCTTGCAGAGTGATGTCCAGAGGAGCAGGGAGTGTACTGCTAACGTATATCATGCGTGAAGCTCAGAAGCAGGGCAAACAGATGCTTGCGGACTTCAGGGATACCGGAAGGAACCGAATGATGAATATCAGCTATCGCTTTGCCGGTTTCAAGCAACAATCTGCAGATCAGGAAGGAAGAGTACTGTTTCATCATGATTTACAGCAGGCTGTAGAGTTTCCAGACTACATTGAGGTTTTAGTGCCCGAGGGGCAACATCAATAACAAGGGGGAAGGGCAGTGGATTATCGTCAGGAAATTCGGGAGTTTATCGGGAACAACCTCACCATGGATCATGAGGACACTCAAATTAATGATAATGACAATTATTTTGAGCAGCGGTTCGTCAATTCGCTCTTTGCGATGCGTTTGGTGGACTTTGTAGAGCGTAGATTCCAGATTGAGATAGCAAATGAAGATCTGGATTTGGCTAATTTCTGCACGATTAACCGTTTGCATGATCTTATTGAGAGAAAGTTGACTGAGAAGGAGGCGGCACTATGATTACAGCTAATCAGGCATCCATTCGTCCAGTCACAAGTCCGGCAACCAGCCCGTCCAACAAATATATGTATTTGTTTTTGGGAATTTCCTTTGGCACATGTTATGGAATCGCAAGTTTGTTCATGTTCTTTGCGGATTTTATTGTACCCATAACAGGTGAGTTAACCTTGATGCATCCACTTGCGATCGTTGCTCTGTATTCACCTTCCATTGCCGGATTAATTACATGTTATGTGATGGGCGGAAAGGAAGCATTAAAAGGAATGTTTATGAAGCTGGTTCCGCGCAGACAGGACCTGTTCTGGATACCGCTCATTATTGGAATTTCCATCATCTTTGCATCAACAATGCACTTTGGTTCCTTGTTATTCGGCATACCGGTCCCTGAGTTGACATATAGTGTACCTGAAATGATCTGGTTGGGGATTGTGAATCTGATCAAGGAGACGGGGCTGATTGGTGGGCTGTTTGGCTGGATCGGATTTTTGCTTCCATTCTTGCAAGGGAAGTTAAAAAATAATATAACAAGTGGTCTGATTACCGGCCTGTTGTTCGGATTATGGGTGCTTCCGGGATACTTGATTTCCTCTTTTGGCACCTCAACCACTTACATATACTACGTTGTTCAGCTTATGGCATTTATCGTGTTCCAAAGTTATATCTTCAATGCAACCAAAGGTACACTTCTGTTTTATCTGCTTGCATTCTGGCTTGTAGCCACAGGAAGTCAAATTGATTTGTACTACTTTAATCCGCAAGTTCAAATTATGCAATTCTTCTTTTTTGCAATATCGGCTATTGTCATACATGTCATTTTCAAGCGTAAAAATGTGGATACTTCACTTCAGACATTCCCTGCATATGTTCTGGAAAGAAAGTAAGCCTGGTTATGGTGGTGGATAAGTGATGGAACCGATCTATTTGGAGCAGCTACAAAAGGGGGAGGGAAACAGACAAATGGTCTGTTTTCCTTATCTCGGTGGCAACTCCAACAGTTTTCAGCCCCTAGTGCCGTACCTTCCTGACACGGAAATTTGGGCGTTTACGCCCCCGGGTCATGGTCTGAACACCGAAACTCCCCTGGAGCATATGCAGCAACTCGTAGAACTGTATACCAGCAAACTGCTGGATGTTATACAGCCCGGCAGTCTGTTATTTGGACATAGTCTGGGAGGAATTACAGCCTACTTCGTTGCGCAGCGCTTATGTCAGGAACGTCCAGATGTAGCTAAAACGCTACGGCTTGTGTTATCTGCCTGCAACACGCCTGACGAATGCGGGATGCAGAATTATGATCAGATGTCAGACGAAAATCTGATTGATCATCTGTTTTCCTATGAAGCTCTTCCGCAAGAACTGATACATGAAAAAGAATTATTGAATTATTTTCTGCCCGTCATCCGGGCGGATTTCAGGATGCTGGAATCTGCAGCAACGCTTGAATATGAGCCGCTCTCATTGCCGGTATTGTATCTGTGGGGAGAACGGGATCGTACTGTTACCCTTCAATCAGCGTTGAGATGGGGCCGATATTTTGGCACATCCATGAAGCTTCAAACCATCAAAGAGGGTGCTCACATGTTCATGATGCATCAACCTTCAACGGTGGCGCATTGTCTGACAAGCTTTATGACTCCAGATAAATAGGAACAACTTGTAGATGAGAGGAGCCATGTTCGTTTATGCTGCTACGAATGCTGAGAAACGATATAACGAGAAAAAAAGGGATTACGGCTGCGTTATTTATTTTTGTACTGCTGGCCGCCTTGCTGGTATCTTCGGGGTCACGAATGATTATGGAACTGACGAGTTCCATCCAATATCTATTTTCTGAATCCAAAACACCACACTTTGTGCAAATGCATGCCGGAGAGATCGACCAGGCCAAAGTGAACACATGGGCTGAAGAAAATGCCATGGTCCAGCAGCATCAGATTGTGGAAATGGTTAACATTGACGGCTCTAATCTGTTTCTCGGAGCAGAGTCCGAAAAGAACAGCGTTATGGACATTGACTTTGTTACACAGAATCAGGGTTTCGACTATTTGTTGAATCTGGACAGTGAGATTATTCAGGTGAACGATGGCGAGATCGCGGTTCCGGTATATTACATGCAGCAAAAAAAATTGAGCGTGGGCGACCAGATTCGGATCGATAATGGTCAATTTGAGCGTTCTTACACCATCGTTGATTTTGTCCGTGATGCTCAGATGAATCCATCGGTTGTGCACTCCAAACGTTTTATCGTGAGTGCAGGGAATTTGCAGGAACTGAAGCAGAGCATCGGAGAGATGGAGTATCTCATCGAATTCCGGTTGACGGATCCCGGACTGACAAGTGAATTTACCCAGGCTTACCAAAATGCCGGACTTCCCAACGCGGGTCCAGTCGTAACCTATGGGCTGTTCCAGGTACTGAATGCGATGACCGACGGAGTTATTGCAGCCGTTATTATTCTGGTCAGTCTTGTGCTGATTCTGATTGCGATGCTTTGCATCCGATTCACGATGCTTGCGACCATCGAAGAGGATTATCGTGAGATTAGTGTCATGAAAGCGATTGGAATCGCAGAGAAGGATATTAAGAGACTGTATTTGATGAAGTATGTATTTATGGCGGGATTTGCATCCGTGCTTGGTTACATTGCATCACTTGGCGTTAACAGATTATTTGTTTCCAACATCATGTTGTATATGGGAAAAGCACCTGCAACCCTGTTGCATTTCGCGATTCCGTTATTAGCCGCTGGAATAATATTTGCCATGGTTGTTCTGTTTTGTCGAACGGTACTGCGGCGTTTTCGTTCCATCTCCGCGGTGGATGCTCTCCGTACCGGGAGCCTGGGAGATACACAGATCATTCGAAACCGGCTTAGTTTGTCCCGCAATCGCTGGTCTTCCGTACCTGTCTTTCTTGGTCTGAAGGAAGTCATACAGCGAATCAAGATGTTCCGATTATTGTTGTTCGTCTTTGTAGTCAGTTCATTTATCATGATTGTGCCGGTCAACTTCCTGAACACTTTGCAGGCGCCAAGTTTTATCTCTTATATGGGTGTTGGACAAAGTGATATTCGCATTGACTTGAGGCACACAGACGATGTGGAGCAGCGTTATGACAATCTGGTTGCCCAGATCCAAAATGATAAAGACATCAAAACGTATTCCCCATTGGTAACAAGCCAGTTCAAGATTAAAAATGCGGAAGGAAGTTACGACAATCTGAGTGTAGAAACTGGAGATTTCAGTATTTTCCCATTGTCTTATGTTAGCGGTAATGCGCCAACAACCGAGAATGAAATTGCGTTATCTGATGCCAACAGTAGCGAGCTGCGCCTGAAGACTGGTGAGCAACTTACCTTGCTGGTTAATGGCAAGGACCAGATGATGACGGTCAGCGGAATATACCAGGACGTTACGAATGGTGGGAAAACGGCGAAGGCCTTATTACCCTACAACAAGGATAGTGTGTTGTGGTACGTGGTCAGTTTGGATCTGAATAATCGCGGGGACATGGCTACCAAAATTGCTGAATATGAGGCGGCGTTCTCGCCAGCCAAAGTAACCGATCTTCAAGGTTATCTGGATCAGACGTTAGGCGGAACCATCCAACAATTGAAAATGGTGACGATGCTGGCCTTGGTCATCGGTGTCTTCATATCTATTTTAATTACAGCACTGTTCCTTCAGATGTTAGTAGCCAAGGACAACAACGACATTGCTGTACTAAGAAGCCTTGGGTTTGCCTTGTCTAAAATAAAGTTCAAGTATGTCGTGATGTCACTTGTCATATTAATCTTAGGGGTTGTTACTGGAACGATATTGTCCAATACGTTGGGTCCGTTGCTGGTTAGTGCCATTATGTCGACGTTTGGTGCTTCCAATATTGTCTTTGTTGTTAACCCGTTACAAGCATATATTTTGTGTCCATTGTTACTTGCAGGCACGATTGTACTGACAGCATGGATTAGTATCCAATCGATCAAGGAAACGAGCATATCCAAAATGATTGTCGAATAGGGAGGATCAACGATGACAACTATACTTGAGGCTAAAGACGTGAATAAATCCGTAGCGATCGGCGAGAATGAAGAACATAACATCTTAAAAGATATCAACCTTCAATTAAAAAAGGGAGAATTTGTTTCCATCATGGGGCCATCTGGCTCAGGCAAATCTACCTTACTGTACAACATAAGTGGTATGGATCAGATTAGTGCTGGAAGTGTCTATTTTAATGGAAAAAAAATATCGGCATTTGAGGAGAGGGATCTGGCAAGTCTACGTTTGACCAAGATGGGATTCATCTTTCAAAATATTCATCTGCTCAAGAATCTGAATCTATTAGACAATATCGTACTTTCCGCGTATCTGGCCAAGAATAGCAGCAGAGAAACGATTAATACACGGGCAATGTCATTAATGAAAAAAATGGGGATTGATGAGCTTGCTGGGCATAACATCACCCAAGCCTCAGGCGGACAGCTTCAACGGATTGCCATCTGCCGTGCGCTGATCAATAATCCAGATATTTTATTCGGCGATGAACCAACGGGGGCGCTGAATTCCAAATCAACGTATGAAATCATGGATATTCTGGGCGATATTAATGCAACCGGTACAACCATTCTGCTGGTGACCCATGATGTGAAAGTCGCTGCCAGATCGGAACGTGTACTGTTTATGATGGACGGTAAGCTGGTTGCAGACAGAAATATTGGAAAATATGCAAGAGAGCGTCAGGATCTGAAAACAAGGGAAAGCCATTTGGCGCAATGGTTGACTGAAATGGGGTTCTAAAAAAAGAACTCCATGACTACAATAGACCGACAGTCGGTCGAACGTATCGGAGGCCAGGATATGAGACTGATAAAAAACCCGGAAGAACGCAGGAACGAGATTTTGGATGCCGCCGAGATTCTGTTCATAACAAAGGGATATACCAAAGCTACGGTCATGGATATCCTTCAGGCGTGCAACATTGCCAAGGGTACATTTTATTATTATTTTCAGTCCAAGGAAGAGGTCATGAACGCCATCGTCATGCGTTTTATTCTGAGCGGGGAGGCATCGGCCAGGCACGTGGTGTCCGATCCCAAACTGAATGCCCATGACAAAATTTTTCGCATCATGATGGCGCAGAATCAGCCTGACGGCAGAAAACATGATCTCATCGAGCAATTGCACAGTGTTCATAATGTGGAGATGCACCAAAAGAGTCTTGTTGAGACGGTAATTCGATTAAGTCCCATCTTGGCCGAGGTGGTAGAGCAGGGCATTCAGGAGGGGGTATTTCATACACCTAACCCAAAGGAATCCATCGAATTCCTGCTCGTATCGTCACAATTTTTGCTGGATCGAGGCATCTTTCAATGGGAGGAGGAAGAACTCCAAAAAAAGGTTGAAGCATTCACACATATTATGGAACGTGTGCTGGGAGCAGAACAAGGAAGCTTCGCCTACGTCACTCGTCTTTATTTTCCGAATCAAGGTTAGCCGAGAAAGGAGTATCATCCATGGAACATACCGTTCAAAAATCATTTAAAAAGTTTCTGGTCGTATGGTTCGGTCAGCTCATCTCCATGATTGGGATTGGACTTACAGCCTTCTCCTTGGGGGTGTATGCCTTCGAAAAAACGAATACGGCAACAAGTGTTGCATTGATTACCTTATTCACGTTTCTGCCGAATATCCTGCTTCGACCTATTGGAGGGGTACTGGCAGACCGATTCGACCGTCGAACGATGATGATTATCGGCGACCTGGGGTCGGCAGCCGGTTTGATTTTCATTCTGTCCATTATGCTTACAGGTGATATCCAATTATGGCATATCTATGTGGGAGTGGCCTTTAGTTCCGTGTTTTCCGCGTTGCAGAGCCCGGCATATAAGGCCTCTGCTACGGACCTGCTGGATAAGGATCAATTTTCAAAAGGAAGCGGTCTTGTACAACTGGCTGAATCCTCGAAGTTTCTGTTTTCACCCATCATTGCGGGCATTCTGCTTAGTATAACAACCATTGAAGTCATTCTGGTCATTAATATTCTGACATTCCTGGTTGCCATTCTGGCTGTGCTGGTTATTCGGAAGAGCATGAAGGTGGAGCGAGAGGATCGAGAAGGGAAAAACTGGATCACCGATATTCAAGAGGGCTGGAGAGAAGTTGTATACAACAAGGGAGTACTGTTGCTGGTGGTGATTATTTCACTTGTCACCTTTTATCTGGGATTTCTGGAGACACTCATTGGTCCGATGCTTCTGTCATTCACGGATGCAAAGACACTTGGAACGTTTCAGTCTGTTAGCGCCATCGGCATGCTGATTAGCAGCTTGTGCATCGGCATATTTACAATAACAAAGAGATATGCAAGTGTGCTTGTGATGGGTCTGATTCTGTGCGGTTTGTCCTTTTCGCTTCTGGGCATATCCACCAACATTTATTTTATTATCTTCGCAGGTTTTCTGTTCCTGTCTTCGCTGCCGTTTGTCAATATGAGCGCAGATGTGCTGGTGCGAAACAATATCGCCAACGATAAGCAGGGCAGGGTATGGGGAATCATTGGTATTCTGTCACAACTCGGGTTTATTATCGCGTACAGTTTGGCTGGTTTTCTGGCCGACCATGTGTTTAATCCGTTACTGATGGAGGGGGGAGCACTGGCTTCGTCTGTTGGTCAAATTATTGGAACTGGGCCAGGCAGAGGTATTGCCTTTCTGTTTATCATCGCGGGTCTGTTTGTTATTCTGATCGCAATAATCACATCCCGTTTGAAAATGATCAAATCTCTGGAGCAGAGCCCAAATATAGCGGCTCCATCCGATGTTGGCGGGTTGGCGCACGATTAATTCGAATCCAACAGCGTAAGCCCTTGTCCGCAGCAACGTGTGATACTTCTTCTGTACGAAGAAGTTATTCACACGATGAGCAGACAAGGGCTTTTTTGTGCTGAGGAGTCAGAAGATGTACTTAGACAAGAGTGTTTGTGTATTTGGATTGTCGGTGGAGCTTACCCTTTAACCGCCCCAGAAGTTAGTCCTCCTACAATATACTTTTGCCCAATGAGGAACACAATTAACACAGGCAATGACGTGAGCACGATATCGGCACTGACCAGATTCCACTGGGCACTGAATTGTCCAAAGAAGTTATATACAGCCAGCGTCATCGGCCACATCTCCACTGTATTCAGCATATAGAGTGGGGCAGTAAACTCATTCCAGACACTCAGGAAATTAAGAACAAATACCGTTACCAGCACCGAGGTTAACAAAGGTACAATGATTCTCAGAAACAGCTTGATCCCATTACATCCGTCCATGATCGCGGCTTCATCCAGCTCCTTCGGGATGTTAGACACAAACGCATACGTAATGAACAGCGAGATTGGAATCCCCATAGCCGTGTAGAGCAGAATCATGCCGACATGTGAATTGATCATACCCATGGACTTCATGACTTCCATCAGCGGAATGTAGTTAAGCGGTAGGGTGATACCAAGAATCAGGAAGAAGTACAGAAACTTGCTGAGCCTCGAATGGTTACGAGATAAAGTGAAGGCAGAGAAGGCCACAACAAACACCAATAGTAGAGAAGAAGCTCCGGAATGCAGCAGACTGTTGAAAAAGGAACCTCCCAAATGTCCCTGTTCATAGACAATTTTGTAATTTTCGAAAATAAACTTCTCGGGCAGCGTCAATTTTAGCACTTTGGCCTCGGCGTCGGACTTGAATGAATTCAGTACAATGACGACAAAAGGAATCAGGACCACTAGGCTAAGCAGCCAGGCGAGTACATTTAACCCGATCGAAGCTAATCTTTTTCTCAATCGCATGTCAGTATTCCACCTTTCGGTTCATCAAACGAATGATGAAAAAGGAGATGATTGCCATGATGACAAACAGGATGGTGGATAGTGCACTTCCGAGTCCCCAATATCCTTTGGCAAAAGAGGAATAGACCGCCGTGTTAATGACATCTGTTGCGTTACCGGGGCCACCATTGGTTAACACGTATACGGCATCGAAAACTCTCAGCCCATATGTAATATTGAGTACCGTGGCGATGGTAATGGTAGGCATCAGCATCGGAATGGTGATCCGGAACAGCTTCTGCCCGAATCCGGCGCCATCAATGGATGCTGCTTCGTAATAATCGCGGGGTATAGCGAGCAGTCCGGCGATGAACAGCACCATGATGTATCCCATGCCTTTCCACGTGTCCACTGCCATGATGGATGGCATGGCCCAAGTCAGGGAGCCCAGCCAGTTCTGGGCGAGAACGTCTAGTCCCATAGAACGTAGGGTTACGTTAACGAACCCGTTGTTGGGATCGAGCAGACTTTTGAACACAAGTCCAACAATCAGGAATGATAGCACCTGTGGGGAGAAGATGATCATCCGGTGCAGATTGGCGGCCTTAACACCGCTGACCAGCAGCAGGGCCAGAAACAAGCCGAGAACCGTCTTGGCGATGGATGTAACGAGGGTGAAGAGGACTGTGTTTTTGATAAAAAGAAGATAGGTCGGATCACCCGCCAGAATGGTGCGGAAATGCTCAAGACCGATAAAGTTCTTCTCCGAACTATAACTGTTCCAGTCGGTGAAGGAATAATAGATGCCCAGCAGGGCGGGAGCAACGATGAACAGCAGATATAATACAATCGCTCCAGATGAGAAATACCAGGGATAGATTTTGTTTGCATTCATAACCGGTAACACCTTTCCTTCCTGCTAAAATACACAAGCGGGCAAATGCCCGCTGCATGTAACGCTGTTCAGCGTTTATATTTATCTGAAATATGCGCTATTATTGCCACGCTTCATCCTTCAACACTTTGGCTTGTTCAGCCCGGCGTTTATCAATATTTTGCAGAATCTGATCCGGTGTCATGGCTCCGGCGAACATACCTGATAAGTCCTTGCCAATATCCATCCATTGTGGATCAATGTATTTTACAGCGGCCTGCATAACCGTACCTTTTTCATGATTTTTCTCATAATCAATATAGTCCTGTGTCAGCTTTGGTTCGATTTCCGGCCAGCAGATCGTTAGATTACCTTCACCTTCATCGAACACACGTTGCAGATGATCATGCTCTGTAATCCAGCGGAAGAATTTCAGCACTTCTTCGGGATGTTTACTGTTTTTGTTACCAAACATCGCAGCCGATCCGCCCGGGTTCACACCAATCGTCTGATTATCTCCCCATGGCATGATGAAGAATCCCATATTGTCTTCCATTTCCGGATACGCTTCGGACACTTCCTTTTCCGTCCCTGGAACCCGCAGCAACATCGCTGCTTTCTCCTGACCAAACGCTTCAATGCCCGCTTCTACCGTATTGGACAAGAAGTCTTTGCCGAAATAACCGAGATCCGCAAATTCTTTCAACTGTTCAATGACCGTCTTGAGTTGCGTCATATCTGCGACTTTCATCTCATTGTTGTTTAATTTCTCGTAGGTTCCCGCTGTTGTTTGCTCATAGTTAGGTCCCGTTTCGAACAAAGGCAGAACCTGATACCACCCGCTGGCAGGTGCTTGATAGAACGGAATGATGTCTTTATCCTTAATTTTCTGGCTGATGGCCTTGAATTCCGCATAGGATGTAGGAGGCTCTATGCCGAGCTCTTGGAAGATACGTTTGTTATAGTACACATACCAGATTTTCGTTGGTGCAAAAGAAACCCCGTACACCTTGTCATTATGACTGACAGTTGGCAAAATCTCTTCAGACATCCGACCTGTGAATTCCTCATTGGTCAGGTCAATGGCATTCTCCTCCGGTCTTACGTTAGCCGGCATGCTCAGTGGGTCCACATCGACATTAAAAATATCAGGTGCTTCGCCAGAAGCGAGCTTCACCTTGATCAGGTCACGCCACTGTGCGTCAGGTACGACCTGGAAGTCAATTTTGACACCCGTCTCCTGCTCATATTCCTTGGCCATCGTCTGCATGATGCCTGTACGCGGAATACCGGATTGACTTGTTCCAAACGTGAGAGTCACCTTACCCGAACCTTCCGTACTTTTACCTGAGTTGCACCCGGCAAGCAGCAGAGTGGAGAGCAGGAGCACACTTGCAAGCGAAAATAGAAATCGTTTTCTCATCATTGAACCTCCCGGAATATAAAGAAAATTGTCACTTGCCGAAACGCTTAATGTAAGCGTATTCTTATGTGGATAACTTTACTGTGAACAGCGGATGTGCTCAATAGACAAAAGCGTTCTGTTGGGTGGACATTTTCGAATGGTGTGACAGATATCATCATAGGACGAGGTGTGTGGGAATTGCGATATCGATTTGGAACGCTTCAGCAAAGTCTGTTTGCCTATTACTCTGCGGTATTTATTATCTTTTCGCTGATTGTGGCGGGGCTTCTGTATGTTTTTCTCGCAAGTGACATTCGTCATCGAAGTGAAGAACAGCAGAGACAACTGGGGGTATCCATCGTCAGTAACTTGGATCAGGAAGTGGTGAAAATGAACAACTTTTCCATGAATATCGTGTACTCCAATCTGGTCAAAGAACACTTCAGTCACTACTTGGCACCAGCAGAAGGCAGTGAGCAGACAATGACGAGTGATCCGGCATTGTACAAGGATACAACCACACTAATTGATGTCATTCTCGCGATCATCAGCAGCTCCAATACAGCCAAACAGGCCAATATCTATGATGTGAATGGCAAGATGCTGGGAGCGGGTGCATTCAACGGTCAACTGTCGGTAGACCTGACTCAGCGACCGTGGTACAAGGAAACCTGGGAGCGGAGTGGCTGGCGAGTGATCCAATTGTTAGAGGGCGGAGCCTTGCCCATGCCGACCGGTGAGGGAAAATCAGATCAACCCTACATTTCGCTTACCCGTGTATACAAAGATGGCAATTATGTCAGCCAGGGCGTCGTTGAGATTTTGCAGGATGCCGGAACCCTGTTTCAGCATTTGAATGAATTGCAGACAAATAACGACGATCTTCGGATCTATGTAGTGGATGAACAAAATACAAGGTTGTTTCCACTTTCTTCGGATGCCGATGCTTCTCAAGTAGGCCATTTTGATGATGTGGACTTGATTCAAAATCTTTCATTTCCGCCTGATACGATGCAGGAGATTACCGATCCTTTGAGTCAGTCTAAACAAATGATGACGTACATGACGTCACAGGAGACGGGATGGACCGTTATTGTCATGCAGTCCAAACAGTCCCTTTTCGCGAGTCTCAACCGGATGGCTGTGATGTTTATCGGTGCCACGTTAGCTACTCTCATGCTGATTCTGGTTCTCTCGTATCTGATCTCCAAACGGGTTACATTGCCGCTACATCGTTTGCAGCGCATTATTCAGAAAACGGGTGTGAATGATCTGGTATCGGGTCAGGATTCGGCGCATTTGTTCAAGCTGGAGCATCCGGGTTCTATTCGGGAGATGGATGAGCTGAATGATACGTTTATCCGGCTGAATCAACAGCTTGTGCAATCGTTTCAGGACAGGCTGGCGATGAAATCTCAGGAGACAGAAGCGAGATTACTGGCGCTGCAATCCCAGATGAACCCGCATTTTCTCTATAACAACATTACTAATATTAGCATCATGGCGGAAGAGGGCATGAATGAGCAGATTGTCGCGTTCTGCGCCAATATTGCGTCTATGCTGCGCTATATTTCTACTCCGGGAAAGAATGGGGTTCCCCTGTCTCAAGAATTGGATTATTGTGAGCGATATCTGGAGTGTATGAAGATTAGGTTTGAGGATGATCTACACTACGAGTTTCATATTCCGGAAGAGATGAAGTATATCCAGGTTCCGATGCTGATGGTACAACCACTACTCGAAAATGCCATGAAATATGGACTGGGTGATACCCCGCCATGGAAACTGAATATTACTGGAGCTATGGATGCGGTACAGCAGACCTGGCAGATCCATGTGGAAGACAACGGGCCTGGCATGGAACCCGAAGCACTTGCCAAGATCATGCATTACATCGAACAGTCACAGGAGTGGGAGCGTATGCCTGATCTCAAAATCAACGGCATGGGACTCAAGAATATATGGGTCCGATTGAAATTATGGTATGGCACGGCAGCCCGCATGCAGATTACAAACAAGCCTTCCGGCGGTGTCCAGATTACAATAGGTGGTTCCATTCGAAAGGAGCATGACTGAACCCATGACAATCAAATATAGAACGATTATTGTGGAAGATGAAGCCCTGATTCGCCGGAATGT
Source organism: Paenibacillus sp. 10L310 (assembly GCF_056395745.1). Classification (NCBI taxonomy): domain Bacteria; kingdom Bacillati; phylum Bacillota; class Bacilli; order Caryophanales; family Paenibacillaceae; genus Paenibacillus; species Paenibacillus sp. 10L310. The sequence continues at coordinate 55,078 of NZ_JBFTKC010000006.1, forward strand.
CTCACGCAAATTCAGAGAGTTGGACACCCGGTTCGAGGTGATTGGTGAGGCGCGGAACGGTCAGGAAGCGTTACAGCTCATTGAACATTCCGTCCCTGATCTGGTTGTAACGGATATACAGATGCCGGTAATGAATGGATTGGAACTCGCCAAATATCTGTATTTTGCCTATCCGCATGTGAAAATTGTCATTCTGAGTGGTTATCATGAATTCGAATATGCACGGCAGGCGATCAGTTACAAGGTGGAGGATTATCTGCTCAAACCATTATCGGAAGAACAGCTTCGTACACTGCTGGATGCGATGGAATTGAAGCTTGGGAGCGCTGTGGATTCGCTTTCCCATGTCAGTGCCGTGCTGGATGAACAGGTGAAGCCGGAGGATATCGCAGAGGCCGTTAAGTTGTATTTGAAGCAGAATTACATGCATGAGATTACACTCCAGGACATGGCGGGACAGATGCATTTTAGTGTGGACTATCTGGGAAAGTGTTTTAAGAAAGTAACGGGTGAGACTCCGCTAAAATATATGACAGGTCTGCGGATTAATGAAGCGAAGCGCATGCTCGTTACGCACGAGAATATGGATATCAAGACCATTGGTGGAGCGGTAGGGTATAGTGATTCCCACTATTTCAGCCGGATTTTCAAAAACAAAACGGGTATGTACCCTAGCGAGTACCGACTGCAATTGCAGGAACGAAAAAAAGCCCTGTCCATGGATGATGAGCACCATGTTGACTTGAGCTGATTACTGGGCCAGAGCTTCTTCGGTTATTTTGCGAATATCAAACGGGGAGCGGATACCTTCTTCGATCATGTCGGGGAGAATCTGTTCCAGGAAATACTGCACACAGTGGAGGTCGATATTTTTGATTTTGACCAAGGCATAACGGTACATAACGATAAATTCTTTCTCCGTATTGCCACGTTGGAGCTCAGCAAAGGCTTCATATACTTGATCCATTTTGTCTGCGACTTCGAGAATCAGTCCTTCAACCGATTGGTCTTTGCCCTCACGCAGCTGTCTGCGGAAAATAGGCTGGAACTCTTCAGGAATATTTTCATTAATAAAATGTTCAACCATGCCTTCTTCCACCTTTTGCAGCATTGAACGAAGCTCCAGTGAATAATGTTTGACGGGTGTTTTGATATCACCGATGAAGATTTCGCCATAATCATGACTGCTCGTAATTTCGTATAACTTCTTCCAATCGATGGTGGTTCCATGTTGCTCCTCAATATCTGCGAGCGTTTTGGCGTACTGTACGACTTTCCAGGAATGGGCGGATACGCTGTGTTCTTCGAATTTGAATTTGCCAGGTGTACGAATAATACGTTCAAGATCATTCAGTGACCTGAAGTATGTGTGAATCCCCATATAAGCGTTCATCCTTTGCTGGTTGAGTATAAGTGTGAGTATCCATCGACTATACGCCAGTTATGTCAACTGTGGATTAACGCGGATAGCGACGAAGGTAAAATGAAGTTTTAATTCTCTATAGAAGGACGAGAGGATGAAAGGGAACCGTACAAGAGAGTAGCAGCTTATCGACAAACAATAAAAAGCCACGATGTGTGACTGAACGTGAGTTCGGCATCCATCGTGGCTTCAGTGTGTGTAGATGTTGTGCTCTAGGCTACATAAGTGCAGTTGAATCAAGAATTATGATTTTTTTCGTACCGGAGAAGTATACCAGTACGCCATTCCAACAAAGAGGGCACCGCCGATAATATTACCAAGCGTTACCGGAATCATGTTATGGAACCAGCCTGCCATCGTGATTGTATCCGGGTGGTTTGGCAGCAGCCAGGATAAAGACAGCAAAGTCATATTGGCAACACTGTGCTCATAACCACTTGCGATAAATGCGTACAGACACCACCAGATGAGAACAAGTTTGGCGATATCTTCTTTGGAGCGAGCTGCCATCCAGATCGCCAGACAGACGAGCCAGTTACAGAGAATGCCGCGGAAGAACAACTCAGACACGGGCGCCGCCATCTTTTTGGCAGAGACGACAAATAGCAGATGTTCCGGTGTAGCCGTTTTGAACAGACCGCTACCGACAATAAGCAAACTTAGCAGGATGGCACCGAGCAGGTTACCTACAAAGACGAGCCCCCAGTTCTTCAACGTTTCGTTCACTGTGGTTCGACCAGCCAGCGTACTCATGGTAAAGAACATATTGTTACCTGTAAAAAGTTCCGATCCGGCAAAAATGACCAGCGTGAGCGCGAGTCCGAAGGACATGCCCATCAACATGGTTTGCAGTGGTGACTGTGCCGCAAGGAGCGGAGCACCAATACTGAAGATCAGAACGATGCCAAGCCCTACATAGGCACCAGCCATCAAGGCAGCAACCATATATCGTGACAGGCTTGCGTTCATTTGATCCCGTTTTTTAACCGCAGCTTCAATAATTCCCTCAACACTTGGTGTATACATCACGGTTTCCCCCATTATTTTGCATCAATCTTTGAACGTTTCAATGGAGCTATATTTCAATCCAGACCTGGCCGTTCTCTACCTTTACCGGATACATCTGTACTTGACCGTTGTCCGGTGCTTGCACAAGACCGGTAGTCAGGTCGATTTTCCAATCATACAGCGGATCGTACAGATAATGCCCGGACACGATGCCTTCAGCCAGCGGCCCACCCTTAGGGTGGGGGGTGTGATTATCCGCAGCGAAGATGGTACCATCCGATGCACGAAAGACAGCAAGCTGATGGTCCTTAATCTCAACTACTCTTCCGATTCGTGGCAGGAATTCTTCAACTACTCCGGCAGGGAAGTAGGTGCCTGATTGTTTTGTCGTCATCTTAAACCACTCCTTATCTATATTTAACATTCCGGCAGTATTATCTTGCGAGCTTACTTATGGACGAGCCGATACTTCAATTCCATGGAACATTTTACTTTGGCCTTCTTCATTGCGAATCGCTTTTTGCCAAGGTTCTTCAACATGCTCAAGTGCAAATTCAATCCGCTGCATCAACGCTTTACGTTCCTCAAGGTTATCCACAACAACCGAACGAATATGCTCCAGACCCATGCGTTCCACCCACTCGGAAGTCCGTTCCAGATAGTTACCTGTCTCGCGGTAATATTGCATGATTGCGCCGCACAGTTCAATCAACTCTTCATCCGTTTTCACTTTGCACAGGGAATCAGCAAGTCTTGCTTTAATACCGCCATTACCGCCGATAAAGATCTCCCAGCCGCCGTCGTTACCAACGATACCGATATCTTTGGTACATGCTTCTGCACAGTTCCGCGGACAACCGTTGACAGCATATTTAAACTTGGCTGGCAGATCCAGACGTTCGAATTTACGTTCAATGCGAGCGCCCATAGCCATGGAATCCTGTGTACCGAATCGGCAGAATTGGGAGCCGACACATGTTTTGACTGTACGCAGCGATTTGGCGTATGCATAACCAGAAGGCATATCCAGTTCTGCCCAGACTTTGGTCAGATCTTCTTTTTTGACACCAATCAAGTCGAGACGCTGACCGCCAGTCACTTTGACTGCTTTTACATCATATTTGACTGAAACGTCAGCGATGCGTTTGAGGTCTGCTGGTGTAGTCACCCCGCCATACATCCGAGGTACAACCGTATACGTTCCATCTTTTTGAATATTCGCGTTCATCCGTTCGTTAACAAAACGGGATTCTTTCTCATCTTCGTGTGTGTCTGGTGCAATCATGCCAAGGTAATAGTTGATCGCCGGACGACATTTGGAACAACCTTCTGGCTGACTCCAACCCAGTACATTCATGACCTCTTTGGTTGTTTGTAATCCTTTTGCACGAATCTCGGCTACGATTTCATCTCGACCCATGGAAGTACATCCGCAGATGCCCTGTTTGGCTCCAGTACTGAAACTGTCTCCAAGTACATACTGCAGAATCTGTTCCACAACCGGTTTACACCCACCGCAAGAGCGTGTTGCACCGGTACAGGCTTTGATTTCATCTACAGTGATAAGGCCCTGGTTTGTAATTACATCAACGATGGTTCCTTTGGTTACCCCGTTACATCCACAGACGATCTCGTCCTCGGGCATCGTTTCAACAGAGGTTGCTTTCTTATGACCGCCGCAGCCTGTACCCATGAGTGAACCGTACAATTCCTCGGTCATTTCGGTTTGATTTTTAATCAGTTTCTGCAACTCGGCAGAATCCGTAATGTCACCGAAGAGAACAGCGCCGACCATTTTATTATCACGAAGCAGAATTTTTTTGTAGGTCCGTTTCCAGTCATCTTTGTGCGAAATGACGGTGTGCTCTGGACTGTCGATGAATTCACCGGTTGAAAAGACATCTACACCCGAAATTTTCAATTTCGTGGATACAACTGAACCTTCATAAGGAGCGGTCTCCACACCGCAGATATGTTTCGCCAGAATCATACCTTGCTCGAACAATGGGGCAACGAGGCCGTAACATACCCCGCGGTGCTCTGTACATTCCCCGACCGAATACACATTCTCCAGGGAAGTCTGCATATAGTCATTCACGACAATACCCCGGTTCACTTCCATACCGCTTTCGCGGGCTACAGCCGTATTGGGTTTAATGCCTACAGCCATGACCACAAAATCAACATTCAGAACCGTATCATCTGCAAAACGTATCCCTTCAACGCGTTCGCCACCCAGTAGTTCGGAAGTCTGCGCACCCATCTTGAACCGGATACCCTGACGTTCGAGTTCTGCCTTCAACATGGCTGAAGCTTGTGGATCAAGCTGACGCTCCATCAGATCTTCCATCAGATGCACTACGGTAACTTCCATGCCAAGTTGTACCAAACCTTTGGCAGCTTCAAGACCAAGCAATCCGCCCCCGATAACGGCCGCTCGTTTATACTGTTTGGCAGCTTCCAGCATGACATTACAATCGGCGATATCGCGGAAACCGACAACACCTTCTTTGTCATGTCCTGGTACAGGGAGAATGAAGGAGTTGGAGCCAGTCGCAATGATGATTTTGTCATAAGGAACGCGAGTTCCATCTTCAGTCACAACTTCGTGTGTCTCGGCATCGATTCGTGTAACCGTTGTGCCTGTGTGCAGCGTAATGCCGTAATCTTTATACCAGTGAAGGTCGTTCAGCACGATATCGTCCAGTGTTTTGCTTCCTTCCAGTACATAAGACAACATAATGCGGTTGTAGTTAGGATAGGGCTCTGTGCCAAAAACGGTAATATCAAATCGCGTAGTTAATTTCAAAATTTGCTCAACGGTACTGATTCCTGCCATTCCGTTACCTATGATAACGAGTTTCTCTTTTTTTCCGTTCATGTGTGTATGCCTCCTTGGATAGACGCTGTACATTACCAACAATTTTAGTGGTTTATATTTGAAATTATACAAGTAGTTGACGACAGTTTATGTGATTTAATTCACTAATAAAGATAGAAGAGTCATAAATATAATAATGTGAGCCCCATCACAGAAAGTGATATTTATTTTCATACAAATAAGAAATGCGAACTATTGTTCTTATTTTGTTTTCGTTGTAAAATCGAAACTGGGCCGTATTGTTCCCGATTTCTTCGAAAGGACGTTTTTGCATCATGATGGGAAGATCTCACCTTATTATCGGGACCGGCGTGTCGCTTTCTGTTCTGCAGTTGGCCGGTATGCCGGTGACTGCGCCGGCAGTTACGGTTGCTCTGATTGGTTCGTTATTGCCTGACATTGATGAGCCAAATTCGCTGCTGGTATCCAGAGCCTTGCCTAACAGTCTGATCAGGTTGTTACAGACGATTCTGTTGCCCACAGCTGTATTTGTGTACTTCTATGTTCATGCCAAACCATGGAACCTATTGCTTGCGATCCTCATTGCGCTTGTGTCATTCCTGCCTTCGCGTTCGCTTCGCAAAGTGTTGATGTTTGCGATTGGACTCGGGCTGGTCTTTTATGGTCACGCGTTCGCACCGTGGAACTTGATTGCAGGCAGTTTGTTAATGCTCTGTACCACACTGACTCATAGGGGACTGACACATACCCTGTACGGAACCGCAATATGGGCGGGCTTGTTGTACAGCACGACCCAGCAGCAGGGTCCGGAGATCTGGGTAGCGGGAGGCACGGCATATGCGATGCATCTGTTGGCCGATTCACTAACCAATCGGGGTATTCGTCCGTTACCACCGCTCAAGTGGCGCATACGGGTGAATCTGATGAGTACAGGGACCAAGCGTGGTGCCGTTGTAGAGAATGTCTGCATTGTGCTTACACTTATTTTGGCCTGGATTGCATTCTCAACGCTATTTCTATAGCCATCCAAAAACGCCAGCCCGCATATTGTGGGCTGGCGTTTACAGGTATGCATTTCATAATGAATGGATCGTGGATCGTAATAATAACCTAGCCAATTCAGGATTGAGAAGGAGAATCAGTCAGGTCGTCAATATCGGAAGAACCAAATACAAATAAAACAACAAGAATGACAATGATCAGTAGTTCAGCGAACCCATTTCCGTCAAAGTCAGACATCACTTCAACCTCATTTCTTGGCGTTTAGGAATTGATTCTCTGTTGGAAAGCGCGTATAACGTCATTCAACGTCATATCGCCACCGATCTCATCGAGGAATTGCACCAGTTTGTCTTGATTCGATGGTGTAATATTTTGTAGCGATTTATACTGCCCGACCAGTTCAACAACCAGTGTAGCTTCTCGAAACAACGTGACCGCATCCACTCTTAACTTCCCACTTACCAGTAATGCTGCAACGATAAGTTCCAGATTTCTTCCTTTAAGGTTGCCATTGAGAAGGGTGTTTGCGGCATTTGTTTTTTTGGAACCTTTATTCGATTTTCCATTCCTTCTCACTGCCATAACAGGTCCCCCGCTGTTTGGTGTTTAATTCATCTTCCGTTATTGTATCTTATGTGTAATTCCCTATAATGTTCGGCCTATTAATCTACGTGTCTAACTGATATCGTTGTGAATATAAAAAAGAGACCTCCCGATGGTTAGGAGGTCTCTTGTCAACTGTTACGCGTTATTAATTATGGTATTCATCGTTGTCCGATCCAGACCTTTGACCAACTTCACGATCAGTTCTTTGGCCGCATCGTAGTCATCCGTATGAATGATGGAAGAAGAGGTATGGATATAACGTGCGCAGATACCAACAACTATTGATGGTACACCAATGCCACTCAGGTGAACTTGACCTGCATCCGTACCCCCTGGTGAGATGAAATACTGCATTTTAATCTGATTGGATGAAGCCGTATCTTGAACATATTCCACCATTCCGCGATGGGTGAACATACCAGGGTCAAAAATACGAAGCAATGCGCCTTCTCCGATATGTCCAAATGACTGTTTGTCACCTGTCATATCATTTGCCGCGCTACAGTCCAGTGCAAAGAAGATATCAGGCTGAATCAGATTGGCCGCCGTACGTGCACCGCGAAGCCCCAGTTCTTCCTGAACCGTTGCACCAGCGTAAAGCGTGTTAGGAAGTTTTTCCTTGTGCAGCGCTTCAACCAGTTCAAGTGCAAGTCCTACGCCGTAACGATTATCCCACGCTTTGGCCATAATTTTTTTCGGGTTCGCCATAGGCGTAAATTCACAGATCGGTACGATCTGCATACCTGGGTGGATGCCCCAAGATTCTGCTTCCGCACGGTTGTCTGCTCCAATATCGAGATACATTGAATTCAGATCCACAGGTTTATTCCGCTGGGACTCGTCCAGCAAGTGTGTAGGAGTAGAACCTACAACTCCGGTAATCCGACGATCAGGTGTGATGATTTCCAGTCGCTGAGACAGTACAGCCTGACTCCACCATCCACCCAGTGGACGGAATTTGACCATACCCGTTTCGGTAATACCTGTAGTCATGAAACCTACTTCGTCAAAGTGTCCGGCTACCATAACTTTAGGACCGGATTCCTCCCCGCGTAATACACCAAATAGACTCCCCAGGCGATCCTGGACGAACTCATCGGTATAAGCGGAAAGCTTATCTTTCATCCAGCCGCGAAGCTCACGTTCAAAACCGGATGCGGAAGGAAATTCCGTCAACGTACGGAACATATCCATCGTTTTTTCATTCATGTGTCAACAACTCCTCTGTTGGTATGTATTTCAGGTCACAGTAGAACGGCTACCCGCCTGTTGTCCTTTAAGATGCTGAGGACTTGTTATTTAACCACTGGTCACATTACAGTATGAACCTTGCGCAAGTGATTGTCCATGTTTATGTCACGTATTTAAGGCATATTTTGGGCGCTTACCGTGTCCAAGTTTCATGACTCTATCCGCTGTAGTCGCAGTCCTGATGCCACTTCAATGAATATGAATATATGGAGGAGATGTCATCATTTTGTGAAGTTCTTTATTTCAATATTTGTTTGTCTGTCTACAGGAAGGAGCTAAATATCCAATGAAGCCTCCAGAAGAGGGCACGGAAAAAGTACTGTTTATCTTTCTTTTTATCTTGCTCGTGATTGTTCTTCTTTATTTATAGACGTATCTAAAAGTCCTCAGATCCGGCGTATTCCCATCTTGCTTTCACAACATAATCTTGTTGGAAACATATGCTGTCTGTCGCCGGATACATAACCTTCCGATTATTAACAAACAATGAATATAGGATTACACACATTGGCATTCAGCCGTAGCTTTGAACCATTTTCACATAGAGGAGGTCTTGTAACTTGCCAGCTCAATCTACATCCGGAAGCGAAAAAAAATCATCGTCCCTGTCCATGGATGAAAAGGAGTACAAAAAAGTCGCAAAAAAACATGAGCCGCCTCGTCCAATCCTGAAAAATTGCCTCAAAGCATTTCTGGTTGGGGGTACCGTCTGTTTGATTGGACAGGCCATTCAAGAGGCTTTTATGGCCGGTTTCGACATGACATCGAAGGAAGCTTCCAGTCCTACGGTGGCGGTCATGATTCTCATATCGGTTATTCTAACGTGTCTCGGCGTTTACGATAAAATGGCTCAATGGGCAGGAGCGGGAACGGCTGTACCGGTTACCGGATTTGCCAATTCCATGTGTTCTGCTGCACTGGAACATCGTGCTGAAGGACTGGTGCTCGGTGTAGGGGCCAACATGTTTAAACTTGCTGGTTCCGTTATCGTGTTTGGTGTCGTGGCAGCATTTGTCGTAGGGATTGTTTACGCCTTTTTGGGATTTGGAGGTGGGCACCTGTGAAACGATTGGGTCGCCAGACATGGCAGTTTGAGAATCGTCCGCGGATCATCGGTAAATCCGCAGTTGTAGGACCAGAAGAAGGCGAGGGTCCACTGTCATCTGATTTCGATTATGTCTACGACAACCTCGAGATCGGCGAGAAAACGTGGGAAAAGGGAGAACGTAAACTGCTCGAACAGGCCTCCCAATTGGCTTTGATAAATGCAAATATCACCAAGGAAGAGCTTCAATTTTTTGTTGGTGGAGATCTGATGAACCAGATTATCAGCAGTTCCTTTTCAGCGCGAAAACTGGGTGTGCCTTACTTGGGTGTCTTTGGAGCCTGTTCTACTTCCATGGAAACGTTAGCGTTAGCGTCCATGATTGTTGACTCGGGAGCTGGAGATTATGTCCTTGCAGGAACGGTGAGCCACAACTGTACGGTGGAGAAACAATTTCGGTATCCGACGGAGTATGGCTCCCAGAAGCCGCCTTATGCGCAATATACCGTCACAGGAGCAGGGTGTGGTGTGGTCTCCCGTACTGGTGATGGTCCCGTTGTTACCAAAGCCACCATTGGACGCATTATGGATTTGGGCATCAAAGATCCCTTTAATATGGGTTCAGCCATGGCGCCAGCAGCAGCCGACACTATAATCTCTCATTTCAGGGATACGGGATTGGAACCCGGCTATTATGATCTCATTGTGACCGGGGATCTGGCTTCCGTCGGTCTGCCAATTACGAAAGAGCTTTTGCAAAAAGAAGGCATTCCCATGGAACAGACGGTATTTAATGATTGCGGCCTGATGATCTATGATCGGGAGAAACAGCCTTATGTGGTTGCCGGGGGAAGTGGCTGCGGATGTTCTGCCACCGTCACCTATGGTCACATTTTGAACCGAATGCAGAAGGGTGATCTTAAACGGGTGCTCGTCGTAGCTACCGGGGCGCTGTTATCTCCGATTTCGTACCAGCAGGGTGAAAGTATTCCTTGTATTGCACATGCCGTAGCTATTGAAAAGGAGGGATAAAGGTAATGCAGTTCTTGTGGGCATTTATCGTTGGCGGTTTGATCTGTGTTGTCGGACAGCTTCTAATGGATGGGGTTAAACTGACGCCAGCTCATACCATGAGTACACTTGTTGTGACAGGTGCGCTTGCGGATGCATTTGGCGTGTATGACCCCTTGGTTAAATTTGCAGGTGCGGGTGCTACCATCCCCATCACAAGTTTCGGTAATTCCTTGGTGCACGGGGCATTGACGGAGTTGGAAAAAGAGGGATGGCTGGGTGTGATTACAGGGATTTTCGATCTGACTGCGGCGGGAATATCGTCAGCGATCATCTTTTCTTTTCTCGCGGCATTGGTGGTTAGACCAAAAGGCTAACATAGAATGAGAAATCTCCTTGAACATATTGCGATTCAGCAGAGGCTCCGGATAACTTGTATCCGGGGCTTTTTTGTCGTATTCATGCGAGAACTGCGGTGAATCTGACGGGCTGGAAACAAATTGTGAGTTCCTTCGAGTGTACTCGTGACTCTGGATCATGTACAATAAAAGGAAATCTGTATGCTTTTTTAGGAGGTTAGACCACATGCCTGTGCGCAAAGAGTCGATCCAAATCATATCCGCAGTTCGTTTTAATCTGGAATCCTGCATTATGGGGAAATCCTTTGAAATTCAACTTTTACTTACAGCTTTGCTTGCAGGCGGGCACGTTCTGATTGAAGACGTACCGGGAACTGGCAAAACGCAGTTAATCAAGGCATTATCGAAATCCATGCGTGGTGAGTACCGACGTATTCAATGTAATCCTGATATTTTACCTAGTGATATTACGGGCGTATCTGTGTTTCATCCGAAGGATGAGCGTTTTTATTTCCGGCCAGGTCCTGTGATGACCAACATTTTGCTAGCTGATGAGATTAACCGGGCCACAACTAAAACCCAATCGGCTCTGCTCGAAGTGATGGAGGAGCGCAGCGTAACCGTTGATGGCGATACGTATGATCTGCCACATCCATTCATGCTCTGTGCAACTCAGAATCCGATTGATTTTGAAGGGACGTACACGTTGCCGGAAGCACAACTCGACCGGTTTATGTTGAAAATAAGTCTAGGTTATCCCGATAAGGAAATTGAGAAAATCCTATTGAAACAGCATCAGCTCGGTCAGCCTGTAGATCGCCTTGAATCCGTGACTCATATGGACCAGATCTCGGCAATTCAGCAGGAGATTAAAGAGGTCTTTATCGGTGATCCGGTTATGGACTATTTGCTTGATGTTGTTCGTCAAACTCGCTCCCACCCATCTGTTTTGCTGGGTGCCAGCCCACGGGCAGCCATATCGTTCATGATGGCCGTAAAAGCCTTTGCTTTCTTGCAGGAACGTGATTATGTGCTTCCGGATGATGTGAAAACGATGGCCCCTTATGTGATCTCTCATCGTATTGTGCTTCGTCCCGAATCGAGACTGGACAGTATGAGTTCCGAGGCCGTTTTGAATGCCGTACTCCAGCAAGTACGCGTGCCCGTCTCCATGGGGCAATAGTTCATGAAGCCGCTTTTGAGAACAGTGAATAGAGGGTTACGCCACCCACGCGTATGGAGCATCGCAATGGTGTGGATGTGCTGTCTGGCTTATGTTTTGTTTCAGGGCGGGAAGACATCCCTTATGCTGCTGTCGATGGTGACCCTGCTCTGTGTGTACCATGCCATTGCTGGATTTAGCGGGGTAAGACGTGCTCAAGGAGTTCGTAGGTTATCTTCTGGTCCAGACCACGAAGAATTGCTGCATGCGGGTGACCAGGTTCAAGTACAGCTGAGTCTGACGATTCCGGGATTCCTCCCGCTTCCCTATGTTGTTGTGCGTGAAATGCTGCATCGGCATAACGGAGAATCGTGGTCGTTCAAGGAAAGTTTGATTCCCAATATGCGAGGTAATGGAGAGTTGTCTTTTCAAACACCGCCACTTGAGCGGGGAAAGTATGTTTTTTCAGAAACGGAATGTGCCAGCGAGGACATATTTGGACTGATTGAACATCGAGGAAAGTTTAAGGCCAAAGGTGAGTTTCGCGTACTGCCAAGAACGGTATTTATTCCATATTGGCAGCTTTACGACCGCAAATCACGGTTATCCGGTCCTCAGACGGCGTTAACCCGCTCACGGAGAGAGACCACTCAGATCAATGGTGTACGTGACTACGTATACGGAGATCGACTTTCCCGCATTCACTGGAATGCAACGGCAAAGACAGGGAACTGGAAGTCCAAGGAGTTTGAACATGAGTCTGTGCCCAAAACCATTCTGGTTCTGGATGCGCTGGCATCAAGTTATGAACATGGGGATGCATTTGAAATTGCCGTTTCCACGGCTGCCTCTCTGCTGGAGTATGGTGTCAGGGAACGAATGGGGATGGGATTGTTGACATTGTCAGACCAGACATCCTTCATGGCCCCCAGTGAAAGTCTGATGGAACGACAGAAGATGATGCATCATCTGGTGGATATTCAATATAACGGTCAGGATACCCATCTGTTGCCCGGCGTGGAAAGAATCGCACGTCAACTGCCTCAGGGAGCTTACTTTGTCGTGATTTCTCCCCAGAAGGATGAAAAAATAATGGAACTGTTGCGCTGGGCCGATACGCGGGGCATGACGCCATGTCATATTCTGATCGATACCAGTGAATCTCGCCGGAGTGCCGAGTGGAATGCCATGTTGCGTGGAAGAGGCACGAGGTCATTCACTGTTTCTCACTTGCAGGAGCTTCCAACGGTGATGGGGGGAGGTTCTGTATGAGTACAAAAGGAAATGAAAGTGTTACAGGCAAACGATCCTGGTATCATGCAGCGTCATTGCTCTGGATTTTCCTGATTGGAATGCAGTGGATTTCATTTACGCAGGAATCGTGGTACACGGAGACAACTTCTCTGGTGTTATGGACACTTGCAGCGGTCAGTGTACTGGAGGTCATTCTGCCCTTCAAAACGATCTATCGGGCGATCATCAAGGCGGTCGTTGTTGGTTACATTTTGCATAAAACGCTAATTGATTATACGGTATACATCCCTTATGGCTCTTTAACGGACCGAGCGGAGCAATTCATATTACACATGACGCCGTACATCTGGTTCTCCCTGTGTGCATGGGTGATGCTTGAAGCTGCGCTTCGACTCGTGACCACCACACGTCGTATTCTTGTTTTTTTGGGTGTTAACATCATTTCGATGGGGATTCTCGATTCTTTCACTCAGATTCCACTCTGGATTGAAATCGCGTGGGTGATGTTTGCGGGGATGGGATGGCTCGTATGTCAGCATTTCCGTAACTATCAGCTACAGTATCCACAAGGTTGGAAACGAATCATCCGGTATCCTTATAAAGTCCTGGCCAATATTGCCATTATCTTTTCTTTGATTATTGTAGCCAGCGTTAATATGCCTGAGATTCCACCCACCTTGACGGACCCATATACGGCATGGCGTAACTATACCGGAACTTCCACAAGTCAGGCTGGTAACGGAAACCTTGATATTCCCGCGGCTACCGAATCGGGATACAGCAGGGAAGACAATCAGCTTGGTGGAGGATTCAACTTCGACTATACCCCTGTCATGTCTGTCACTACCAATGAGCGTAGTTACTGGCGCGGTGAGACACGTGCAGAGTATACAGGCACAGGTTGGGATGACCGTGGACGGGGTACGACAGAGAATGTTCAAGCCGGACAGCCTCTGGAGAACCAGGAATCGGGTAATGTGAATACCAAACAAGTGACTCAGAATGTAACGATGCTGAATGATAATGTCTATCCGATTCTCTTTGGTGCTTATTCGATCTCGGAAGTGAGCTCAATTAATGGTGAGGACAGAACGGAACGGATGTTGTGGAATGCTGAACAGGCTGAACTGCATGTGGTGACAGACCGTCAGCAACCACAGTATCCCAAGACGTATACTATCGTATCGGAAGCGCCTGTGATTGTGGAAGATGAGCTTCGTACGAAGTCATTTGAAGATCTGTATAACAGTAATCCGGCAGATGATATGTACTTGCAGTTACCATCCCGTTTCCCTGACCGGGTGTCGAATCTGGCAGCCGAGATAACGGCATCTGCGAATACTCCGTATGAAAAAGTGGCATTACTGCAAAACTATTTACAAACTAATTTTGAATACACAAACAATCCGGATTTATCTCGAAAAGTAAGCAGCGACTTTGTGGAAGGTTTCCTGTTCGATATTATGGAAGGCTACTGTGACTACTTCTCCACTGCGCTGGTGATGATGGCGCGCTCGGAGGGCATTCCTGCAAGGTGGGTTAAAGGTTATGCGCCTGGACAATTGTCCCTGAATTCGGACATGCAGGCCCCACGTCAACCTGGTGCGGAGATTGAGACGACCTACACCGTTACCAATGCAGATGCACACTCCTGGGCAGAGGTTTATTTTGGTGAGTATGGCTGGATTCCTGTTGAAGCAACGCCGGGCTTTGATATGCCGCTGCTGACGGAACAGCCTGATGTACAACCTGTAGATGAGCCTGAAGAAGAGCCAGAAGAGGAGCCGGTACAAGAGGAAGAGCAGACCCCTGCACCTGAGCAGACATCGTCTGCCATCCCGACTTTTGTTATCTGGGCTGCAGGAGCCATTATTGTATTGTGGGTAGCCTATATGTTCTGGCGTAATCGTTTCTCTATGCGATTCTTCCTGCTTCGTTTACGGACAGGTGGACCGCTCACCCCTGAACAGAAGGTAGTGGCAGAGACCGAGCGTTGGATTCAGTATGTGAAACGCAAAGGGTTGACCCGGAGCGGAGACGAGACACTTCGGGAATCGGTAGCCCGCTGGAGCCAGGCAAAACCTGCTGCAGAAGCAACATTGTATGAGCTTCTCACGAAGTTTGAACAGACTCGTTACAGTCCGGCGTCCGTAACTGCCGACGACTGGAAGGGTGTCTATCAGACCGCCTTGAAGCTGCGGAAGGAACTGAAAGCGGAACGGGCATAGTTGTTGCCCGTCCCGTTTTTCCTTTTTTCCTGTGCCATCAGGCGCTGTATGCATTTTCAGGAAAGACGGATTTGTGATATAGTGTGTCGTATGAAACTGAGGTGACTTCTTTGTTTAAAATGTTAATGCCCAAGCTGCGTGTAGACACGGTTTTTGACATTAATCTGGAAGAGCTGTACGCTCAAGGCTACCGTGGAATTATAACTGATCTGGATAACACACTCGTTGGAGCCAAAGCCCCTGACGCTACGCCCGAACTGATTGAATGGTTTGCACGTGTGAAAGAGGCAGGTTTCAAGCTGATGATTGTGTCCAATAACAATTTGAATCGTGTATCCCTGTTTGCGACCCCGCTGGATATCCAGTTTGTGCATAGTGCACGCAAACCATCGAATGTACCGTTTCGTAGAGCAATGAAAATGATGGAGTTATCTCCTGAAAACACGATTGTAGTAGGCGATCAGATGCTTACGGACGTTTATGGAGGGAACCGAATGGGTTTATATACCGTTCTGGTACTGCCAATCTCCATTGGGGACGAAGGTTTTATGACCCGCTTCAATCGACGCGTGGAACGGATTGCTCTAACGAGTTTACGCAGGAAAGGCTTATGGCTTGAGGAGGAAAAGAAGAAATGACAGAACCGCATAACGGCAATCTTGCCGTAAGGTGCAGCGGATGCGGCGTGCATCTGCAAACAGAAAATTCGGAATTACCAGGGTTTATCCCCGAGAAGGCATTGGATCGTGAACCCGTTATATGCCAGCGCTGTTTCCGCATCAAAAACTACAATGAGTCATCATCCGTTACGGTGGATCAGGACGAATTCCTGGCGCTGCTTAGCAAAATCGGGGATAAGGATGCACTTGTCATCCATATCGTTGATTTGTTTGACTTTGATGGCAGTATTATCTCCGGTCTGCAACGTTTTGTAGGCAACAATCCGGTATTGCTTGCTGTGAACAAAACGGACTTGCTTCCGAAAGTAACTAACTGGAACAAGATTCGCAACTGGGTACAAAAGCAAGCCAAAGAACAGGGTTTGCGTACAGTGGACGTAGTCTTGTGCAGTGCAAAGCAAAATCAGGGCTTCGACCGTCTGCTTGAGCTTGTAGGAACATATCGCGAAGATCGTGACGTGTACGTGGTAGGCGGTACCAATGTGGGTAAATCCACACTGATTAACCGTCTAATCCGTGATTACAGCGATCTGGAGCAGGAACTGACCACATCCCGTTATCCGGGAACAACGCTGGATATGGTGAACATTCCGTTGGATGATGGAAAATATATCATTGATACGCCTGGAATCGTCTATCCATGGCGTTTCAGCGAGATTGTTTCACGTAAGGACCTCGCTGCCATCATGCCGGAAAAACCGCTTAAACCCGCTGTGTATCAGTTGAATTCCGGTCAGACGCTGTTCTTTGGCGGCATGGCTCGATTTGACTTTGTGGAAGGTGATCGCCAGTCGTTCACTTGTTTTATCAGCACTGCGCTTGATATTCACCGGACGAAGCTGGAGCGTGCAGATGATCTGTACCGCGACCATCTGGGAGAATTGTTGTCTCCGCCAACCCGTGAGGATGCAGCAGAGATGGCTGAATGGACCAGACATGAATTCCGCATCAAACGCGGCAGTCAATCGGATGTATTCATCTCGGGTCTGGGCTGGATTAAGGTTAATGGCGATATTGGAGCGCTTGTTGCTGTTCATGCTCCAAAAGGCATTCGTGTACAGATCCGCCCATCCTTGATCTAATAATCTCAGAAGCTGTACATCAGATGGATCGGAGGCGGACCTATGTCTGAGCAGAACAAATTCAACTCTTCAATTCCCGTGTTGCTTGGTGTTATGGGTGATCCTATTGCTCACTCCAAGTCTCCGGCAATGCACAATGCGGCTCTGCAGGCTGCAGGAGTGAATGGAATGTATATGCCACTGCATGTTCATCCGGATCAACTGGAAGCGGCAGTTCGCGGAATTGTGGCACTGGGCTATCGTGGTGTTAATGTCACCATCCCGCACAAAGAGCAGGTGATGCAGTATCTGGATGTGATCGATGAAAGTGCTCGCCTGATTGGTGCGGTGAATACCATCGTTAATGAAGGTGGAACACTGACAGGGTACAATACGGATGGTATTGGTTATGTCCGATCGCTGAAGGAAGAGGCTGTGCCGGAGCTTGGGGGCAAACGTATTGCTGTCCTGGGAGCAGGAGGAGCGGCGAGAGGTGTCATATATGCACTTGCACTGGAGAAGCCTGAACGGATCCACATTCTGAACCGTACAGCGGACAGGGCTGTTGCACTTGCTTCGGATTTACGAGGCCATGGCTTGGGAGAAATCTCGGGCAGTGGCATGGAAGACGCTGCAACGGTACTGGCTACGGCTGATATTGTGATTAACACAACGGCTGCTGGAATGCACCCGCATGTTGATGACGTACCGGTTGATCCTGCACTGATCCGTGAAGGAGCAGCGGTGAGTGATCTGATCTACAATCCGCAGGAGACCCGTCTGCTTCGAGAGTCGCGGATACGAGGATGCACGGTGCACGGTGGTCTGGGTATGTTTGTATATCAGGGCGCAGTGGCCTTTGAGCATTGGCTCGGCATTCCGGCTCCAGTGGAGACGATGAGACGTGCTGTACTAAACAGTTTTGAAGTGTGAAAATAATAATTGAATGATCAGGTCCGGACAGTTTTTGCGCTGTCGATCAGGGCCTGCTCAACATAAGGAGTATGGAGTATTCATGTTAAACGGTAAACAAAAGCGCTTTTTGCGGTCACAGGCACATCACCTGACCCCTGTATTTCAGATTGGTAAAGGTGGAACCAACGAGCACCTGTTCCGTCACATCGAAGATGCGATTGAGAAGCGCGAATTGATGAAAGTGCAAGTGCTGAACAACAATGACGAGGACAGAAAAGAGATGGCAGAAGAAGTTGCCCGTGAAACGGGAAGTGAGCTTGTACAACTCATCGGTAACACAATCATCCTGTACAAAGAATCTCGCGATAACAAACAAATCGAACTACCTAGATAAGGGAGCGTGACGCAGGTGAAGATCGGCATCATGGGTGGTACGTTTGATCCGATCCACATGGGACACCTCCTGGCAGCTGAAGCGGCAAGGGATTCACATGCACTGGATGAGATCTGGTTCATGCCTTCCCATGTTCCACCTCACAAACGCGGAGCCGGAGCTTCGGGACAGCAACGTCTCGATATGACGGAAGCGGCTGTGAAGGGTGTGCAGCAATATGAGGTGCTGGGTATCGAGATGGAATTGGGCGGCGTGTCTTATACCATCGATACGATGAAGGAACTGTGGCGTCGCCATCCTGAACATGAATTTTATTTCATTATCGGGGCGGATATGGTGAACTATCTCCCCAAATGGGAGCAGATTGAAGAGCTTGCAGAACGCTTAACCTTTATCGGAGTTGGTCGGCCGGGCTTCCAGTTACATCTGGATGATTTACCAGACGAGTTACAGGATCGGGTCCTGCTGGCCGAGATGCCCTTGGTCGATATTTCATCGACAGCCGTACGCAGACGTCTGGCCAAAGGTCATTCGGTACGCTTCATGATTCCTGATGAAGTGCACCAATACATTGTAAGGAGCGGTTTATATGGCACTAAGCCGTGATGAACTGATTCAAGCCGTATCCGGACAAATGCCGGAAAAACGCTGGAAGCATACACTGGGTGTAATGGAATCGTCAGTGATGTTGGCTGAAAAATACGGTGCTGATCCTGTGAAAGCAGATCTGGCAGCGATATTGCATGATGTGGCGAAGTACTGGCCCGTAGCGGAGATGGAAGCGGTCATCCGTGATAACGGGTTAAACCAGGAACTTCTGCAGCATGACAAGCAACTCTGGCATTCCGAAGTCGGTGCTTTTGTAGCCAAGCGTGATTACGGTGTGGAAGATTCCGAAGTTATTAATGCCATCCGGTGGCATACCTCGGGTCGGGTAGGCATGAGCTTGCTGGACAAAGTGGTATGTCTTGCCGATTACATTGAACCGGGACGAGATTTCCCGGGAGTGGATCACATTCGCGAACAGGCTGAACGTAGTCTGGAGGAAGGTTTAATTGCCGGATTCGATTCGACGATCAGCTTGCTGATTTCGCAACGGCGTGTCATTTATCCTTTGACCATGCTGTCGCGGAATGACTTAATTGCACAATTATAGATTATGGAGGTTGGTTCATGACAGTATCATCGAAAGAACTTATGAATATGGCGGTTGCTGCCGCTGACGACAAAAAGGCATCCAACATTGTAGCGTTGGATCTGATTAATGTTTCCCTGGTGGCAGATTATTTTGTTATTTGTCACGGGAATTCCGATACACAGGTACAAGCCATTGCCACTGAAATTCGCAAACAGGCTCATGCAGCCGGAGCGACGATCAAAGGTATCGAAGGTATGGATTCCGCACGTTGGGTATTGATGGACATGGGCGATGTTGTTGTTCATATCTTCCACCGCGACGAGCGTGAATACTACAACATTGAACGACTATGGTCTGATGCCAAAGTGGTGGAAACTGTATGAGTTTGATTGCTGGAACAGTCGTCTCTTTGCCGGTTTCACGTGAAGTGTCTCCGTTTGGCTTCTTTTTGACGACAGGATCGGAAGATGTACTGCTTCACTACACCGAGTTAACACGGGATATTAAAATTGGTGAGACGCTTGAGGTATTTGTATTCTTTGATACAGAAGATCGTCTGGCCGTAACGATGAAAAAGCCTTATCTCATGCTTGGCGAAATGGCACGACTGGTTGTGGCTGATGTTCACCCACGACTGGGCTGTTTCCTGGAAATGGGCCTTGGACGGCAATTGCTACTTCCTATTCGTGAATTGCCTGAACTGGAAGAATTGCGTCCTCAAGTGGGGGATGAAGTCTTTGTAATCATGGAACATGACAAGCAGGGACGTCTGCGTGCCAAATTGGCCGGGGAACGTGAGCTTTCACCATTGTCTTTCCATGCTCCAACTTCATGGTTAAACGAGTGGGTTGAAGCGACGGTATACAAGCCACTGCAGATGGGTACTTTTGTACTTGTAGAGGGCGGTGTACTGGGCTTTGGCGCGATTGGTATGATTCATTCATCTGAACGCAGTCATATGCTGCGTCTTGGTGAGAAAGTGAAATGTCGGGTGACACTGGTACGTGAAGACGGACGTGTGAATCTGGCCATGACTCAACTCAAACAAGTTGGACGTAACGAAGATGCAGACAAGCTGCTCGCCTTTATGAAAGAGCGTCCTATGGGCGGCATGCCTTACTCGGATGCAACTCCGCCGGATATCATCAAGCAGCGCTTTGGCATCAGTAAATCTGCTTTCAAGCGTGCCTTGGGCAAATTGATGAAGGACGGACTGGTGGTTCAAAAGGAAAGCTGGACGTATCTGTCCGAATCTGCTCCTGCGGATCAAAGTGAAAACAAGTAATCTTCCTGATTAAATAGTTGTAATATGGAACTCGGATAAGGCAGGGATAGGCTGGGTAAACACCGGATGCCCCTGCTTTTTCTTTTGTTAACAGGATTGGAAAATGAAATTGAAAGTGCGGTGCCTGACATGTCTTACCGGAAATTTGCCTATGTGTATGATGAATTAATGGAAGATATGCCTTATCCGGACTGGATAAGGTTTGCAAGAACAGCATGGGAAAAGCATGGAATGCCCAAAAGTGTCGCTGAACTTGGCTGTGGAACGGGCTCCATTACGATCCCGCTCGTGAACTCCGGTTTCGAAGTTACAGGCATTGATCTCTCATCAGATATGCTGTCGGTTGCACGCAGCAAGATGGAGGCTACGCCTCAGGGTCATCGCTTGTATCGCGAGGGCAGTGTCCGTTGGGTGCAGCAGGATATGCGGGAATGGCGAGTTCCGGAACCTGTGGATTCGGTGATATCTTTCTGTGATTGCGTCAATTACCTGCTTGAACAAGAAGATGTCGTTCGTACTTTCCAGCGGACATACGAAATGCTGAAGCCTGGTGGAACGTTCCTGTTTGATGTGCATCATCCGAATACCCTTATTCGTTATGATGAGGAGCAGCCTTTTGTACTGGATGAGCGCTCCGTATCTTATATTTGGACTTGTGATCTGGACCAGGATCGCTGTGAGATTGAGCATCATCTCAGTATTTTTTCGCGTGTGGATGATGGTAATAAGGATATGTATCAGCGGTTTGAAGAAGTTCATGTCCAGCGTGCATATAATCCGGACTGGATGAAGCTGGAATTGTCCAAGGCAGGTTTTAGAGACGTGAAGGTATATGCGGATTTTGAATGGAAAGAGGCCGGAGACAGCGCACAGCGCTTGTTCTACGTGGCTGTGAAGTAAGAGCGAATAATGAGAACTGTCCTTATGGTGCATAAGGGCAGTTTTTTGTTTGATTTTTTATGGAGAATGAATAGCAATAGTCTTAAATAGGGTAAAGGAATGCAAGAAAAGACATAACGACGTGACAAAAAGTATTGCCAGTTAAAGTAAAGAAGGCGATAATAGTCGGATAGAAAGCGTTTTCTGAGAAGATAAATCAATTGTCAATGTGAGGTGTAAAAATGGAAAGTACATATAAAACAAGACTTTCGTCAGAACAGTTGAATGCCATAATAGAGCAGCATTTCTCTGCAAGTATACAGGACTACAAGGAAATGGTGGATGGCTGGGCCAATCATGCATATCTCATTACACTGAGTGACGCACAGCGAGTGGTACTCAAAATTGCACCGTCAGCTTCGACAAATCTGATGCGCTGTGAACAGGATCTCATGATTGCCGAAGTTGAGGCACTGCGCCTCATTACGGAGCTACAGGATGTTCCCGTACCCCAAGTGTTGGCTTATGATGATTCGTTAACTATGGCTTCAGCGCGTTATTTTATCATGGAGTACATGTCTGGAGCGCCCTATAATCAGGTCAAGGATCAATATTCTGCGGGAGAGCAGGAGGCCATTGAACACCAGCTCGGTCGGTACAATCGTCGAATTAATGAAATCAAGGGCGAGCAGTTTGGATATTTCTCGGAGCAAAAACAGCGATATTCCACATGGAAAGATGCATTTATGAATCTGATGGATGACATTCTTACCGACGGGGAAGAAGCCGGGATTACATTTTCGATCGATTACCCTGAATTGAGACGCCTGATTGAAGAAAAATCGGATGTGCTGGACGATGTCAAAGAACCTGTGCTTATCAGTTGGGATCTGTGGGATGGCAATGTACTAGTGGACGCGGGTCGAATCACAGCGATTATTGATTTTGAACGTTCACTGTGGGCAGATCCTCTGATGGAGCATTATTTCAGTCATTTTAACTATACGCCTGGTTTTGTGAAAGGGTATGGGTATGCGATTACGACTGAAAGTGAGCTGAAAAGAAGAAGTCTCTATGACTTGTACTTTGATCTGGTGCTGCGCATTGAGTGCGCTTATCGTCAATATGATAATCAGGAACATGTGAATTGGACCATTCATAATCTGGAGGAAGGCATTGAGCGTTTTCGGTTATCCTGAACAGCAATGAGTATTATTGAACGGTACGAACCGTGTGACTTAAAAGGGTCATTATAACGTGTAATATTGACTTTGGGCTTGCTTTTTTATATAATGGTCCCGATATTGTATACATATTTCGATGATAAGGATCAGTAGTAATTCCTGTACATAACAGAGAGCCGGCGGTTGGTGCAAGCCGGTTGACAGTGATTTGCGAACTCGCCTTGGAGAAATGCGGTGATTACACCATTCTGTTTAACCTGCTTGTATAAAGCTTGGGTTCAGGAATGGAAATCCGCATCGGTTAACCGCCGTTACAGGTCCAAAGGGAGTGGATGACGAAGCACGTTCGTCCACTAACTAGGGTGGTACCACGGGAATTCAACCTCTCGTCCCTAGCGCTGCAAACGCTACGGGATGCTGAGGTTTTTTTGTTGCAATTAAAGCTAAAGTGAATAACCTGAAGGAGGAACAATAGATGAGTGAGAATAACCAGCCGAAACACGGCTATCAGCCACAAGTCATGGAAAAAAGTTGGCAGCAATATTGGGATGCAAATAAAACGTTTAAAACGGGTGAGGACCCTGCTAAACCGAAATTTTATGCACTGGATATGTTCCCTTATCCATCCGGTTCAGGTCTGCACGTAGGTCACCCGGAAGGATATACGGCAACGGATATCGTTTCCCGTTACAAACGTATGCGCGGTTACAACGTATTGCACCCAATGGGTTGGGATGCTTTCGGTCTGCCTGCTGAGCAACATGCACTGGATACAGGTGAACATCCACGAGATATTACATTCCGTAATATTGACAATTTCCGTCGCCAGATCAAATCGCTTGGTTTCTCCTATGACTGGGATCGTGAGATCAGCACAACGGACCCTGAATACTATAAATGGACGCAATGGATCTTTATTCAGCTGTACAACAAAGGTCTGGCTTATGTAGATGAAGTTGCAGTTAACTGGTGTGAAGCCCTTGGAACGGTACTTGCTAATGAAGAGGTTATTGATGGCAAGAGTGAACGCGGAGGACATCCGGTTGTACGCAAACCGATGCGTCAATGGGTTCTGAGAATTACCGAGTATGCAGAGCGTCTGTTGGAAGACCTGGAAGAGCTGGATTGGTCTGAAAGCATCAAGGATATGCAGCGCAACTGGATCGGTAAATCGACAGGGGCGGAAGTTGTATTTGCCATTGAGGGTCGCGAGGAAGTTATCAAGGTGTTCACTACCCGTGCGGACACATTGTTCGGTGCGAGCTTTGCAGTACTGGCTCCGGAACATGAGTTGGTAGAAGCAATTACAACCGATGACCAACGTGAAGCTATTCAGGCTTATCAGGAGCAGGCTTCTCGTAAGAGTGATCTGGAACGTACAGATTTGGCCAAAGACAAAACAGGTGTATTCACTGGCGCTTATGCAATCAACCCTGTTAATGGTGCAAAACTGCCGATCTGGATTGCTGATTACGTTCTTGCAGGTTACGGTACAGGTGCGGTTATGGCAGTTCCGGGTCATGATGCACGCGACTGGGAATTTGCGAAGCAGTTCGGTCTGGATATCATCGAGGTTATTCAAGGTGGAGACGTTACACAAGAGGCATATTCGGGTGATGGCGCGCATGTGAATTCCGATTTCTTGAACGGACTGAACAATGAAGAAGCGGTTGCCAAGATGATTGCTTGGCTGGAAGAGAACGGTAAAGGACAAGGGAAAGTGACCTATCGTCTGCGCGATTGGTTGTTCAGCCGTCAGCGTTACTGGGGTGAGCCAATCCCGATTCTGCATTTGGAAGACGGAACGATGAAGACCGTACCGGAGGATCAACTTCCACTGCTGCTGCCTGATATCGACCAGATCAAACCTTCGGGTACAGGAGAATCACCACTGGCGAATGTTACGGAGTGGGTGAATACGGTAGATCCGGAAACGGGAATGAAGGCACGTCGTGAGACCAACACCATGCCACAATGGGCGGGTAGCTGCTGGTATTACCTGCGCTTTATCGATCCGCGCAATGACAAGGAACTGATCTCCAAGGAGAAACAGCAGCAGTGGCTGCCAGTTGATCTGTACATTGGCGGAGCAGAGCACGCTGTACTTCACTTGCTGTACGCTCGTTTCTGGCACAAAGTGCTGTATGATCTGGGTGTTGTGGAGACTAAAGAGCCTTTCCACAAACTGGTGAACCAAGGTATGATCCTGGGTACCAATAATGAGAAAATGAGTAAATCACGTGGTAATGTCATTAATCCGGATGAAATCGTCAATGAATTCGGTGCAGATACATTGCGTCTGTACGAGATGTTCATGGGACCATTGGAAGCGACAAAACCGTGGAATGCAAACGGGGTTGAAGGCATGCACCGCTTCCTGTCACGTGTATGGCGTCTCTTCATTAACGAAGACACAGGAGCCATCAATGACAAGATTACGGTGGACGGTGGAACGGATGAGTTCAAACGGACTGCTCACAAAACGATCAAAAAAGTTACGGAAGATCTGGAACATCTGCGCTTCAACACATCCATCAGCCAGCTGATGATTTTCATCAACGATGCATACAAAGCGGACACACTGCCTCGTGAAGCGATGGAGAAATTTGTGCAGCTGTTGTCACCACTGGCACCACATATGGCAGAGGAACTGTGGAGCCGTTTGGGTCACGAAGGTGGGATCTCTTACGTGGCTTGGCCTGAATATGATGAGTCCATGACAGTGGATGCGGAAGTAGAAATCGTTGTTCAGGTAAATGGTAAAATTGTAACTCGTGCTACGATCGCGAAGGATCTGGATGCACAGGGTATGCAGGACTTTACGATGGAGCTGGCACCTGTTAAGCAGGCGCTGGAAGGCAAGACCATTCGCAAGGTCATTGCCGTTCCAGGCAAACTCGTTAATATTGTTGCCGGTTAATCTCACCGGCTCGGAATAGTTCATCCAGCTTTAACAAATCTTCATCATATTTGTCATGTGTCGTGTGGATCAGGCTGTCGAAAACGCCGTCAAGACTAACCTTCAGCAGTGCAAGTGCCTGAGCGGTAATACCGCCAGGTACAGCGACACGAGCCTGAAGCTCTTGCGGGGTGTATCCTCCTTCGGTGAGAAGCTTGCCTGTTCCCAGGAGCATTTCGCCAGCCAGAGCGCAGGCATCTGCCCTTTTAATGCCTGTCAGTTTCACTGCACTTTCGATCCACTGTTCCAAAAAGAACGATATGAATGCAGGTCCGCAGCTGGAGAAGTCGGATGTGATTCGTGTACAGGCTTCATCCACTTGGTACGGCCTGCCTATATGACTGAGCAGACTTTCCAACACAGCGCGGTCTTCACTGGTCATTCGTTCGCCATGTATGCAGAGGGATGCTCCACTCCCGACTTGGTGTGTGACACTGGGAATTACCTTGGAGACTTTGCAAGGAAGTGAAGATTCCAGATGTCGCAGCTGCACGGGACTGGTGATCGAGACAATTATATGATTGGGATTCACGACAGGCAGGATGTCGTCAATAACATGTTTGAATTCAAGCGGCTTCACGCACAGGAAGATGATATTACTTCGGATCACCGTTTCCCGATTGCTCTGGGATTCATGCAGACCGGGGTAACGGAGGGATAACTGACGTACTTTGGACGGGGTTCGATTGCTGGCCGCGATCTGCCGGGGCTCAAGTGCACCCGATTGGATCAGGGCATAGATTAGCAGGCTGCCCATGCTGCCGGTTCCGATAAATCCAACCTTCATTGTTTCAGGCCTCCTTTCATGCTTTACGGTACTGGCGCAGTTCATTCCCTCTATTCTATGCGTGAGGACCTGTTTCACATGACATGAAAAATGCACAACTTGTTTCATCAGGAAAGTTCAACGGTTCGGAAGCACCGCCCGTGTTCGAAATGAATGATTTTGAATTCAGGGAGAGGTGTGGAAGAATGAGATGGAACAAAGGGATGACTATTGCTGCTGCGGTGGTTGGAAGTATACTTATATTATGGTCGGGCAAAAGTGAACAACCACCTAGTGGCTGGGAACCCTTGCAGCTCGGCACCGAGAAGCCGACGATAGAGCAGGAACTCCCTGTTGTACAGTCGGCTACTTCGGTTCAGGGCAATACAGGAGCATCTTCGGGAGCGGATGCAAGTGGGATGCAGACTGGGAATGAGACAAAGGCAGAAGAGTCTAAAGGGCTTGCGAGCATTGGGGTTGAAGGTGAATCAGTTGTTCAAACTACAAGTCAGACGAATGATAATCCACCGGACACCTCAAATTCGATTGAACCAGTTACGCAAAGTACGAATTCGAATCCTTCGGTTACCTCCGAGACGGGCTCGAACAGTAATCCACCTGTAGTTCGTGAGGAAGCTAGCGACAATGGCAAGATTGATGTGAATACCGCTCCTGTCTCCAAGCTTATAGAGCTTCCCGGAATCGGAGAGAAGAAAGCTCAAGCTATTGTGGACTATCGGAATGCACATGGTCCTTTTGCAAAAGTCAGTGATCTGACAAAGGTCAAAGGAATTGGGATGAAGATGCTGGAGAAGATGGCGCCGTATGTGCAGATCCGGTAATATTAGAATGAAAAATGTGTTGAGCGGGAGGAATGCAACATGAGTACTGAGGTACGCAAGGACTGGGATACGTATTTTATGGACATCGCGTATATGGTTTCCACCCGTTCCCGCTGTTCGCGTCGTCATGTGGGTGCCGTTCTTGTTCAGGGAAAGAAACTGCTGGGAACAGCCTATAATGGTGCACCCACCGGCGTCCCGGATTGTTCTGAAGCAGGTTGCATGATATCGGAAGAGTATGAGTTGGTCGTGACCGATGGGCAAGAAGAAATGGTGAAAAAGCAAAGATGCATTCGCACAATTCATGCGGAGCAAAATTTGCTTTTATTCACAGATCGAATCGACCGCGAAGGCTCGTCCGTGTATGTGACCGACGAACCGTGCTGGACATGTGCCAATATGCTGGCGAATAGCGGGATTACAGAAATCGTGTTTCATCGTTCTTATCCTAAAGATACCGGCAAGGTTACCAATATGATGGAACAGAAGGGCATAACGTTCCGTAGGCTGGAGAATTACCAGCCCCCGCGGGAAACGATGATGACTGTGAGCAATTAATGTGAATATGGTCGAATATGTGAGGGAGAACCTCCGGCAAGCCTGAATTGGCTTTCCGGGGGTTTTTCTGCGTTCAACGGGTGAAATGAAGGAGGGGGAGAAATGAAAGGCAGACCGTTATTAAGTTTTACGATTTGTTGGTTGTGCGGGAGCGGGATAGCATGTGCGTTAACAGGCTGGGCGTTAATCTGGGGGTTAATTGGAGCTCTGGCATGTTTACCACTTTTACTTCGTTTTATGGATGTGCGTGGATGGTCTGTTTTATTTTTACTTGCTGCCTTTATTGGAGGTGTTGCACATTGGGAGTGGAATGACGCACGCAATCATAGTAGTCTGCCGGAGACCATGCATATCGCTACTCATGAGTTGGACGGATGGTCAGCTGAAATTCAGGGTGAGCTGGTGTCAGATGTACGTATTGATGGAGATCGGGCTGACTTTAAGATACAGATGTCTTCAATATTGCCAACATTGGATTCGTTAGCAGATACAGATCTGGCAACAGTATTATCTGCATTCAACATAGATGAACAATTGATGGTACAAGTCAGACTGTTGGAGGAAGAAGAACAACAGATAGCAGCGGGCTGGAAGAGGGGCGATTTGATTACGCTTAATGGTTCTTTTGTCCTTCCTGGTGAAGCTAGGAACTTTGGCGGATTTGATTATCGCAGTTACTTGCGTACCCTGCATATCCACTGGTTGTTCAAAGTGAAAGGAGCCAGTTCGGTAACAGCAGTTGCTCCTGAGGGACTTGGACAATATAACATACTAAGGTGGACGGATTGGACTAGGCATAAGTTGGGCTCGGCGGTTGAGCAGTTATTTCCAGAGCCTCATGCTGGATATATGAAGGGTCTTATTATCGGGATGGCTACTGATATCGATCCAGGTACCTATGGTCAGTTTTCACAACTCGGTCTAACGCATATCCTGGCAATCTCCGGAACCCATGTCGCTGTATATGTTGCTTCGTTGCTTCTCATTCTATCTTGGCTAAGGCTTACCAGAGAGACGTCACTCACGATTGTTCTGATCCTGGTGCCAGCTTATGTACTGTTATCCGGAGGTTCACCTTCAGTGATTCGGGCAGGAATTATGTCCATGATTGGGTTGTATATGGCACGTCGTGGTCTCGCCAGAGACGGTCTTCAGATGATCAGTGCAGCAGCGTTGCTGATGATGTGGTGGGACCCTTACTTTTTGCTAAGCGTGAGCTTCCAGTTATCCTTTCTCGTGACCGCAGGTTTGATGATCTACATGCCATTGATTAACCGGCTGTTCAGCGGCTGGCCGAAATCTCTGGCTGCAACGGCATCCGTTACAGTGACCGCTCAGTTGATTTCGTTCCCAGTAACCATTCTGTATTTCAATCAGTTCTCATTACTCTCATTTGTGGCCAACTTTCTGCTGGTTTCTTTGATTAGTGCCATTGTATTACCTCTGGGGACGGTCGCCATGTTACTGTCATTCATATGGGTTCCCTTGGCGAAACCCCTCGCATGGATAGCGATGCAACTGAATCAACTGACTTTTGTAAGCGTGGAGTGGATGAACAGCCTGCCAGGTTTTGTATTGATCTGGGCAACACCGCCCTTGTTATGGATTGCCGCCTATTATGCTGTGTTGTATGCCTTACTCTACCTGTTGCATCGTGGCAATGGTGAGCAACAAGCAACAGCGTTTGTTGAGGAAGAGACGGCTCCCCTTGTGAGGCGACAACCTTCAGTTTCAATGGCGAATATGGGCATTCGCTCTTCGATGTCTGCCGTGTTACAGGATCAAGGTAAGAACCGTGTAGATGGAAAAGAAACTTCATTAACGACATTAGGAGCCAGTATTGCCTGGCCGGAATATACAAGTGCATTTACTACACGAGGTGCAGGTTATTATTCAAATGAACGAATGAGTAAAGCTCAGCAATGGTTGTGCGGGTTGCTCGCAATCAGCTTTATTGCTGGATTATGGTGGGCATATCAGACTCCCAAGCCTGCTGGAACCGGCATCGTGCAGTTTTTGGATATTGGTCAGGGAGACAGTACATTGATTACAACCCCGGAAGG
Source organism: Paenibacillus sp. 10L310 (assembly GCF_056395745.1). Lineage (NCBI taxonomy): Bacteria > Bacillati > Bacillota > Bacilli > Caryophanales > Paenibacillaceae > Paenibacillus > Paenibacillus sp. 10L310. The sequence goes on from NZ_JBFTKC010000006.1 coordinate 84,993, forward strand.
CAAACACATTCTGGTGGATGGCGGGGGAACGGTTAGTTTTGGGAACACCGAACAATCGTGGAAAACAAGACGTGATCCGTATGAGGTAGGTGCCAAGGTGGTTGTTCCTCTATTGAAAAAAAGAGGTATCCATCAACTGGACGCTGTAATTGTAACGCATGCCGATCAGGATCATGCCGGAGGACTACAGGCTGTGCTGGAACAGATTCCGGTTAAACGTTTCATATTTAATGGCACAACCAGTGGTAAAGAAAACTTTGATAAATTACTGGACACAGCCATGGAACGTAAAATTCCTCTGCACGCCATTCAGCAGGGCATGTCCTATAAGGCTGATAAAGAGACAAGTTTACATTTTATAGCTCCGGATCTGGCACATATGGATGTAAATGAATCAGGCAATTTGCCTGTATCTGAACACCAAAATCATGATTCCGTTGTCTTTTTGCTGGAAATGGCCGGGGCTTCCATGTTGTTCACCGGAGATATGGATGCGGCAGCCGAGCAGGACCTGCTCTATATGATTCAGGATGGCTCATTGGCTGCCCAGTTTGAACAGAAAGGTGCAGATATTGGAGTTACAGAGGGAGTTGTACAAAGGATACTTACCCGCCCGCTGCAGGTTGATTCAAAAGATGCTTCAGCATCTGTCTCCATTGATGTTCTAAAGGTCGCTCATCATGGGAGTAAAACGTCGTCAACCGAAGCCTGGCTCCAATACTGGAATGCCAAAACCGCGGTCATATCTGCCGGTGTTAACAATACATATGGGCACCCCAATCCGGGAGTGATGGAACGTCTGGAGGCTAACGGGTCAGATATTTATCGGACAGATCAGATGGGTGAGGTCCAGATGAGAGTGAAAGATGGGAAGATTGATGTTCGTTATAAGTTGGTTGGGATTGAGTGACGGCACGCAATCTATTTATCGGTGTGAAGATAAGTGAAGAAAACTCCGATTTAATACCAACTGAAAGGTTAAAAAGACAATAGAACATACAACAATGTGGATAGTCTGAGCGGAAAAAGTAGTGAAGTTAAGTGTAAATATCGAGTAGATGATCCCACCTGTGAAGCCTAATAGAACATATGCGGCAATAGCAACAAGCAATATCATATACGTATTATCTTTTTTTCTGTATAAAAGTAGTCCATCCACCAATATAGAAAGTGGCGTAAGTAAGAAAAGTAATATAGCGAGGTTAATCAATAATCCAACCGCAAATGTATACCCGAATGAATAATAGTAAGTATTCTCTAATCTTTCATCTATAGGGACATAGTGATATATCCCCATTGCAAGTGAAATGAACACTGCAGTTAATACAGCTGCAACTATTTTTCCGCGCGGCCTATTGATTCTATGGTTTTTTGTCATTCGAAAATTGACCTCCCTAAATAACTATATTCAATAAGAGATAGGCTAAGGCGTTACTATATTTTAACATACAGAGGTTGAGGAAAAGTGGGAATTAGAGAAAGAAAGTACTTAGTTGACCTATAAAAGAAAGAAGTCGTTTCGCTGCGAACGACTTTTTTCTTAATCTCATGGTGGTGACATATATTTTTTGGTAGTGGCAGGGTAGGAAATGAGGAAGGGGATGCCCATTTATTATTGCATTTGGACGGTTCAAGTTACTGAGTATCATTTGATAACTAACAAAATTCAAGAACTTATTGAAGCGGTCATAATTGAACACGTCGCAACTTTTGAAATGGATATTCCTTCTATTGAAATTCGCGGCCAGCGCGAAGCAAATTAATTCAATGCGCGTGGTTCCACCGGCACAGATCAGAAGGAGACGGATTAAAAATATGAAATATCGTTAATATAGAAAGCCTACAACGACAAAGGCGCTACAGACTACCAAATGACTTTCGGTTCCGAGTGATACATTGTTTTTTCGGAAAGAAACCTTCAAAAGTTTCAAATGAATTCGGTCATCGGTAGTAGACTGGTATTTGGCAAGCAAAGGAAGGGAAGATTATTTTTAAAAGGACGAGGTGCATTTAATAGAGGCGCCGAGGTTTACGTTGACCTGCTTGTGAGGGCCTTGAACGGTTTGCAGAAGTAAAAAAAATTTTCGGATGCGAAAACTTTTTGGGAACCCGTAAACGTCTTACTTCTTGTTACGACAAAAGATTTATATAGAAAAGGAATAATCGACCATGTTCAATAGAAAAACTGAAAAAATTCTTACACACTGTATTACAGAGCATAAAGAGAACGTATACCGACTTGCTTATAGCTATGTCAAAAATAAGGATGATGCCCTGGATATCGTACAAGACTCCATATACAAAGCGATGACGAATCTCGAACGTTTGAAAAACCCAGACGCGGTTAAAAGCTGGTTTTACCGGATTGTGGTGAATACCGCCCTGGATTTTCTGCGCAGAAACAAAAAGGTTCACTCGATGGATCATGAAATGATCGAAACCTACAGCCTCGGGGCAGAAGATACGTATACGGACATTGATTTGAAGCTAACGCTCGAATCCTTGCCGGATAAGTACAAGAGCGTCATTATACTGAGATATTTTGAAGACATGAAGATCGAAGAAGTTGCTGCTGTACTGGATGAGAATGTGAATACGATTAAAACAAGGCTGTATCAGGCGCATCAGCTATTGCGAATCACAATGAATGATGAAACAACCAAAGGAGAACGAGTAAGATGAACAATAACATGGAACAGCTGCGAAAAGAATATCAAGAAATACCCATTCCAGATGAATTGGATAGCATTGTAAACCAATCGATTCATAAATTCTCTAAGGAGGGAAGGAGGGGCCGCGGCTCAAAGTACAGATGGTTAGCCGTTTCCAGTGCGGCTGCGTTCATGTTCCTTGTTGCGATCAATGTGAGCCCTCCCGTAGCGAAAGCCTTGTCATCCATACCGGGTGTGGACCGGGTTATCCAGGTGCTCACGTTCAAGGAATACGTGGTTGACGAGTCTAATTACAATGCGAATATCAAAGTGCCTTCCATTACCGATATGGAGAATGAGCAGTTGCAAAGCGGGTTGAACGAGAAATATATGAAGGAGAACAAAGCGCTTTACGAAAAGTTCCAGGCGGAAATCAGCGAATTGAAGAAGCAAGGCGGAGGCCATCTGGGACTTGATGTCGGATATGAAGTAAAGACGGACAACGACGAGATTTTATCTATACAAAGATACGTGGTCGAGACCGCCGGTTCATCCTCGGAGGAGCTTCAGTTTGATACGATCGATAAGAAAAACCAAATCCTCATAACTCTGCCGATGCTGTTCAAGGACGATCGTTATGTACGGCTCATCAGCGACAACGTTAAAGAGCAGATGCAGGGGCAAATGAAAGCGGACCCTAATAAGATTTACTGGGCTCCGGGAGCTACCGACGTGCCGGTCACCAGTGAGTTCCAGAGCATCGCGAAGGATCAAGGCTTCTATATCAACAACGACGGCAAGCTGGTGATTGCTTTCAACGAATATGACGTTGCGCCAGGCTATATGGGTTCTGTGGAATTCGTCATTCCCACGGATGTGTTGAAAGACGTTCTGATTAATAACAAATACATTAAGTAATGGAAGAGACCGGTGATGGGGTACCCCGCGCCGGTTTTTTTTTGTTAGTACTTTGGTCGAAGAGACATTGTTCTGTTTTTGATTTTCCAAAACTTTCTGAACCATCTCATGCGTCTAGCCAATGAGTGTGCGTGATTAGACACTCATACAAAGAGATGGAGGATGAAAGCTATGAAAAAGAAAACGATAAAATACATGAAGATGGGGGCCATGGGCTGTGTAGCCATGCTCGGCGTCGGCGCAGCGAGCTTATCTGCATATGCGCTGGCCTCGGCACCTGTTTCAGCGAACGTAACTGTCAGCTCTAAGGTACAAGCAACCGTCCCTTCGGCTACAGGTGTAAAAATCGTGGAGAAGGTACTGAGCACAACAAGCAAGAACCTTATTGTGAACATCAAGGTACCGCAGCTGGACGGCATGCTGGACACCAGATACCAGAATGAACTGAATGGCATCCTTTTATCCCGTGCGCAAAAGGATCTTGCTCAGTGGGAGAAGGATGCCGCAAAAACGGCCAAAAAGGCAAAAGTAAATCACCAGAAGTTCCACCCCTATGAATTTTACGTCAGCTATAAGCTAAAGTCGGACGGAACTGGAAACCCGGCAGGAGTAGTTTCGCTTGAAGTAATCACGGAAGGGTACAGGGGCGGAACAAGCATGCCCCGGATCGATACCTACAACTTGAAAAATGCCTCTGCGGCTCAGCGCGTGACACTGGAGGATCTCCTCGGTTCTAACTATAAAGAAAAGCTTGATGCAGATATTCTTGCGCAAATGAGAAAGGATCCCGATCAATACTTCCTGGAAGAATTCAAAGGGACGTTCACGGAACAGTCGTTTTATATTGAAAAAGGCGAACTGGTTATCGTCTTCCCAAAATACAGTATCGCGCCGGGATATGTGGGTTCACCGGAGTTCCGTTTCAATTTGAAGAATGCCAGCCTCTGAGGCAAAGCCGAATGACGATTATTCTGAATGTGGCATCCCGAAGACTCTCTTCTTACGGGATGCTTTTTTTTAGTTCTAAAGGTAGAAGTTCCATGAAAATGTTTTGTTCTCTTCATTGATTACATTAATTGGAGAAAACTTTTTTCACAAGCTCGGCGTCCTGCCTATGAGCGACAAATCAAAAAGGATAGGGACGAAAGCAAAATGCACGACAACATGAATCATTTCGGAAGTTTAATCCGGAACTTTGCACCGGTACGAGGCGATGGTAAACGTTATATACCAGAATTTGATGGCTTAAGGGCATTATCCGTCATGGCTGTCATGGCCTACCATCTTAATATCAAATGGGCTCAGGGGGATTTGCGTGGCTCCTCATTATCGATCTGTCGAGAGTGATGGCACTCAGTGGTGCTTTTCTGTCATCGATGTTTTATGTGAATAACTGGTGGTTGATTTTTCATCAGGTATCGTACAATGACTTGCAGTTTTATGACTAGAATAAAGATAAGGATGATTTGAAATGAACAAAAGGAAGAAAACACGGTGGCCCGTTTGGCTGGTTGGATTTATTGTATTAGCTGGCGGGATTCTAGGAATCAATCTAATGGTGCAAAATGTTCTAGCTGGGAACCACAGCGTTACAGAGAACGTTGAAGTGTCGCCCAGTGCATACCCAGGCCTAAATATCGAAACAAGGACGAAGAATACGAAGCATTATATACTGTCGATTAGCAACGTTCTCTCAAACAGCAAGGAGATTAATACTCCTATTCAGACGTGGGTCAATGATCAGGAAAAGAAATTCTTAGCCCAGGTTGGGACCGGTGCAAAAACGCTTCAAGGCGATCATCGTGCTGAATTGAATATTACAGTAGATACGAATAAAATTAATGACCATTTATATAGTTTAGTGTTCACTTCCTATCAAATCACCACAGGCGGTGCTAATGGACAATCGATAATAAAATCTTTTAATATCGACACAGCTGAAAATAAAATATTGAATTTATCTGATATCATGACTTATGACAAAGCAGCTGTTAACCATATTATGTCCATCGTGAAGGAAGAATTGAAGAAACAGAAAAACGTTCACTCTTATGTATTCGAAGCAGAACTTCAAAAATCTATAAAAAATCCATCTGGATGGAAATGGTCCATAGGTAACGGGGTCTTTACTTTATACTTTAATAAATACGAGATCGCTGCTGGTGCAGCCGGAACGGTCCAAGTGAACATTCCACTGAAATCCTTGCATTCCTACTTGAAGAAGGACCTTACTAAAAAATGGAATATTACTTATGGAAATAACGATGAACCAAAAGGGAAGAGGCCAACTCAGCCTCCGCTTGATCCTAAAGGGAAATATGTGGCTCTTACCTTTGATGATGGGCCTCACCCAAAGGTGACACCTAGAGTTCTAAAGACTTTGAAGGAGTACAACGCGAAGGCTACTTTCTTCATGCTGGGCGTACAAGTAGAGTATTATCCTGATATGGCTAAAAAGGTTGCTAAGGCCGGCCACGAGATCGGCAATCACTCCAAGAGTCATCCAAATCTTGCGAATATGAGCCTGAGTGAGGTGCGCAAACAAATCATAGAATCATCGGACCGAATCGAGGATGCGACTGGGGAAAAACCAACCCTATTCCGTCCGCCTTATGGTGCTATGAATGAATCAGTCAAAAAAGTCACCAAAGAACAGAAAACACCCATTATTTTATGGTCTGTGGATTCGCTGGATTGGAAAAGCCGGAACGCCCAAGCTGTAAATAAAGAGGTTGCTAAAAACATCAGATCAGGTTCGATTGTACTTATGCATGATATTCACGCTTCTACAGCTGATGCACTGCCCCACATGCTTAAATCACTAAAAAAGCAAGGCTACCAATTCGTAACGGTTTCTCAGTTATTGTCCTTGAATGAATCCACAGGAAATGGCCCTTATTATAATCAATAAGTTCATCACACAAAAGAGGTACAAACCTTCGTTTTTCTAAGGTTTGTACCTTTTCTATAAGAATGGATTTGTACTATCCTATATAAACCGACCTTCATTTATTTGGATTTAAAAATCATTCCTTGCTGTTTCATTTGATTGCAAGTCACAGTACAAAAAAAGCCCGCTTTCCGTTACACTCCAGGAGGGAGAATATCGGAAAACGGGCCATTTTTTCAAATTGTAGAAGAAATATAAGAACTACTCTACGCCATCCTTAAAGTGTTTGCTCCAGTGTTTGTCGCCCTTGTGCAACAGATCTTCTACCGTTTTCTCAAGAGTCATCAATAGCTGTGCTCTGACATCCAGTACGGTTTCTCTGTACAAGCGTTCTTCCGATCCAACGATTTTATCGCCGTATAATGCCTGTGCAGCTACATACTTCCGATGTTCCTCGACCAGAGTATCAATGGACTCCAATGCATGTTCAACAAAGTGGGAAATACTTTGATATTCTTTGGGCATTTGTTCTTTTAAAGCTTGAATTTTCGCAAGAGCTGGCATGCTCATCACCTCGTGTTTATGAATGTAAATTTACAATACACTATTTTCATGAAAATTGCATTAAAATCAGCTTAAATTTGGACAAATTTCGACTTTTTTTATTTTAGGAACCAAAAAAGTGCTTATCTATAATGTATGCCATTGCATTTGAATTGAGTCGTGTAAGTAATGGAATCCCTTTTGGATACGTTTGGTGACTCGTTATGCAATTTCTGTTATTCTAAGAGAAGATTTCAGCGGCCCTAATACATACGCCGTTATTTTGTTATGGCAAATTAAAAAAATACTTAACTTTGCAACAATTTTATTGATGATCACGTCTGTAAGGTTGCAGGGAGAGGGGGATCCTTTGTGGTAGAGCCGGAACTCATCAGAGCCGCTCAATCGGGCGATCGCGACGCTCTAATTACCCTATTGCGGGAGATTGAACAACATGTCTATCGGACCGCATATTACATTCTAAATAATGAACAGGACGCTTTGGATGCTGCGCAGGAAGCGTTGATCCGAATTTACACCAAAATCAATTCATACGAAGAAAAGGCCCAATTCAAAACATGGGTACAACGCATCGTCACGAACATCTGTATTGATAAATTCAGAAGAACCAAGCCGTCTGTCTCCATTGACGAACATGACATGGTTTTTCAGGATAATCAGGATGTGGAGTACGAGGTCATGTCTACATATGTGGCCCAGGACATTCAGGATGCGATCAACAAGCTTCCCGAGCATCATCGTACCGTTATTGTTCTAAGATATTTGCAGGACTTATCCTACAATGAAATTGCGGATTGTCTCGATCTTCCGTTGAATACGGTGAAATCTTATTTATTTAGAGCCAGGCAGCAATTACAGAATCTACTACAGGAATATCAGAAAGGTGGTGTGACAGGATGAAATGCGAAGAGGTGGTGGAATGGATGCACCGCTATCTGGATCATGATCTGGGCGAGGCGGAAACCGCGCAGATGCTACAGCATGTGGCAAAGTGTCCGGAGTGCGCCGAGAATTTTAGTTTACTCAGAGCTCTTTCCAGAGAACTGGAAGAATTGCCGCAAGTAAGCCCGAAATTTAGTCTGGTTGATGCGATTATGCCACAGCTTGATGCCATTGACGAAGCGCGGAAGGAACAAAGTAGCACCATACAGGAAATGAATCCTGTCCCCGCTACATTTGAGAATTTACAACGTTCAAGTGAGCGGAAAACGAAGCAAAAATGGCTTAACTCGATGGCAGGACGTATGTCCATGGGTGCAGCGGCTGCGGCAGTTATATTGGGATTCGCCATCTGGGGAAATCCGCCTGAACAGATTGAGAATGCCGATTCCATGCTGATGAGCTCTGGAGCTTCTCAAGAGAGCGGCAATTTGGATGAGAATTCATTAAGCAAGAATATTGAAAATTATGATCCTGCCACTTCGTCCCAACCAAGCAGCAACGATGTGTTTGTGGGTCAATCGAATGATTCACCAACTAAACCAGATAACCAAGACGTAGAAACAATGCCTGAAGAGAACGGTGGAGATGAGGTACAGGAGCCTGAAGTTCAGTCAGATCCGACACCTAAACAACCGGCTACTGAATCAACGCCTGCTCCGAATAAAGGACCGCAGGATAATTCGTCCAGAACTCCTTCGACCGATAATCAGAAGAATCCGGCTCAGAACCAAGATTCTGAGCAGAGAATTCAGGAATCAGGAGATTCTCCTAAATCTTCTGCAGATGGGGAAGAGAATGGAGTAACAGAAACAGAAACAGAAAATGGAGATGCCCAATCCTTCACTTCTCAGGATACAACACCTAATATGACTGAAGATGTTCCGGTTGAAGGTAACACTGTACCTGATTCCAGTGCAGGTGCAGACGCTTCTGGAGGGAACAAAGGATTCGCAGCAGGACCGGATCAGGGAATGACTACAACAGCAGCACCAAAAGAATGGAAGTCACCTGACGGTTCCTATGTAGTTATGCTTATTGGTGATCAAATCAGCATATACTCCAAACCTGTGAGCGAACCGGATGTTCTAAATTTGGTTGAACAACGCAGCATAGAGGGGACACTGAAGTCAGCGAGTTGGTCAAAGGATGGTACCCTTTTTAATTACGAAACGGACAAGGACGGAACAACGGCGAAGAACTCGTTTAATGTACCTGTTGTTTCAGGTGGAGCTCCTGCGAAATAATTAAAAATGGGGAGTGCGCTCCTCTAAACGAAAGAACATTTTCAGTATGACAAGCATATAGTGGAAGTAACAAAACGTCCTATCTCAGTTCAAACAACTGACGTCGTATGACCGCGCACCGGCTTTTTCTAGAACTGCTGGTGTCTGCGTTTATATAGATGTAGGACAGGGGACCTTCATCCGCAACTGGATGTAAGGTCCCTTTGTTGTCTTGCGCTTTTTCTGATAGGATAAGAGGGATAAGGAGGCGCCGTGAATGGATGTAAAAAGTGCAACAAAGGCAATACGTAATGGAGAAACGGCACCGATCTATGTGCTGTACGGAACGGAGAAGTACCAGATACAGCAATTTACGGATATGTTAAAAGAACAGGTTATTGAAGAAGAACATCGTGATTTTGCGATTATTCCATATGATTTGTCTGAAACGGCTGTGGAGGTTGTTATTGAAGAAGCAGAGACTGTACCTTTTCTGGTTCCACGCAAATTAATTATCGTAAGGGATGCGAGCCTGTTCACCGCAGGTAAAGAATCCAAGATTGAACATCAGGTTGATCGTCTGCTTACATATATGGAAAATCCGGCAGATTACAGTACGATTGTTTTCCTGGCCCAAGGGGATAAGCTGGATGAGCGTAAGAAACTGGTGAAAGCTGTCAAGAAACAGGCAGTAGTTCTTGCTTTTGCTCCACTCAGTGGAGAAGAGTTATTGAATTGGATAGTGAAACTTGCGAAGCAGCGGGATGTTTCCTTGGAGACGGGAGCGGCGGAAACGTTGATCAGCTATGCAGGAACAGGTCTTCAGACCCTGTCTGCTGAAGTAGATAAGTTATGTTTGTTTGCGGGTAATGGGGGGACAATCAAACGTGCTGATATCGAGTCACTGGTTGCCCGTAGTACAGAGCAGAATGTATTTTCACTGGTGGAGGAACTTGCTAATTTGCGACTGGAGAAAGCGTTGGCTCTTTTCTATGAGTTGTTGAAGCAGCGGGAAGAACCGATTAAAATTGCGGCTTTAATCGCACGCCAGTTTCGGATCATGATCCAGGTGAAAGAGTTGGGACAACAAAGTTACTCCCAGCAGCAGATTGCCAGTCAGCTTGGTCTGCATCCGTATGCTGTTAAGATTGCAGGTGAGCAAGCCCGTAAGTTTCAGCCGGAACGTCTGAGAATGATTTTGAGTCACCTCAGCGAACTGGATTACCAGATGAAAACAGGAGCGGTGGATAAAGTACTTGGTCTGGAGCTGTTCTTATTGAGACTTGGTGCATGAATGGATAAGTAAACGTAATAGATTACTAGTGTGAATAACAAACAAAGCGACCTTTGCTCCATGATCGTTAAATCATCGGAATAAAGGTCGCTTTATCTTTGTCTTATACTTATCGAATCAGATACTAAAAAATCCTGAAAGCCTATGCTGTTCAGGATTTTTCCATTGGATCGTATAAGTAACGCTTCTTACGCTTGTGCGGAAAGAGCGTTCAGTTTTTTCGCCAAGCGAGACTTTTTGCGTGCTGCAGCATTTTTATGAACCAGACCTTTAGTTACAGCCTTGTCCAGCTTTTTGGAAGCAGCTTGAATCGCAGCTTTTGCAGTATCAACTTCGTTACTTACCAGAGCAGCATCAGCAGCTTTAACAGCTGTACGGAGTGCAGACTTCTGAGAAGCGTTGAGTGCGCGGCGCTTGTCGCTCGTTTTTACGCGTTTAACAGCGGATTTGATGTTTGGCATTACATTCACCTCCTGTAAGGCATTTGCATGAATACAAACGTTTCACAACTTAAAATATTCTATCACGCTAGCATGTAAAATGCAACAGATATTCCTACGATGTTCGACATGCTGTATAAAGAAACCCTTTTTCCCACACAATATGCTCAAATGCGGTAAGGGAGGCAAGGACAGAATGACACTGGATTTGCAAAACTATACAGTTCGTACCGATTTGGCGATCGACTCCAAGGAAATGGCGCAAGGTGGACAGAAACAGACGATTCCCGGACTACGGGAAGATGTAGAGAAAAAAGAGGGCATTACGATTACACGTATTGATGTCCTGACTGAAGAAGCAGCCACGGCCATTGGTCGGGTGAAAGGTCACTATGTCACCTTGGAAGTACCTTCACTACGGAATGGTGACACCGAGTTACAGGAGCGAGTTGCTGCCGAGTTCACACGTGAAATGGAAGATTTTATGGTTAAGGCCGGAATTAACAAAACATCCAAGGTCTTGATTGTGGGCCTGGGCAACTTAAATGTCACCCCGGATTCACTCGGTCCACTTGTTGTGGAAAATCTGATGGTGACGCGTCAGTATTTTGAATTGGTGCCAGATCAGGTTGCGCCAGGGTATCGGGAAGTCAGCGCGATTGCTCCCGGCGTGTTAGGTACAACGGGCATTGAATCCAGTGACATCGTACAGGGGATTGTAGACCGGACCAAGCCGGATGCCATTATTGCGATTGATGCGCTGGCCTCCCGTTCCTTGGAACGTGTAAATACAACGATTCAGGTAGCGGACATTGGTATTCACCCGGGTTCCGGTATTGGAAATAAACGGCGTGGCCTAACTCGTGAGATATTAGGTGTGCCTTGCATCGCCATCGGAGTACCAACCGTATGTTATGCGTCCACCATTGTGAACAATGTGATTGAGATGATGCGCTCACACTTCCGCCAGGAAACGGATCAGACCAAACAGATCATGGGTATGCTGGACGACATCGGTGAGCAAGATCGCTTGAGTCTGGTGAAAGAGGTACTGGAGCCACTAGGTCATGACCTCATTGTTACCCCAAAGGAAATCGATGAGTTTATTGAGGGAATTGCCAATGTTATCGCTACAGGACTTAACGCTGCACTCCATGATGCCGTAAATCCGGATAACGTAGCGGCCTATACACATTAAAACTTAAAACTGCTGAGAAGAAGGTCCGAATCTATCGGACTTTCTTTTTTTTGTTTCTGGAATCTTTCATTTTCCTGTTCTATCAAATTAGGCCGGCTCATAGAGTTGAAGTATAAGAGTTGTCCAGCAGGGAAGGAGACAGCAGAATGAACAAGATATTGGCCTGGAATATTGGAAAGTGGAAAAAAAGATGTCTGCACGTGCTGGCCATGGGCCGTACGTTGTTGTTGCTTATGATCATATCTGCCTTGTTTTTTGTTGTACTGGGTCTGGGGGGCATGGCAGAGAAACGTTTGAATAATTCACCCGTTTCTTCCATGAAAGGATTTGCGAGTGCCGTATCAAGCCGCTTTTTTGTTGATATGCTCGGTATGGAGATGCCCCATCTCACTCAGAAGGAACAGACGTCTGCTATATCCGGTGAAAACCTCACCTCATTTGTTTTTCAATTACTAACGAATGTAAATCCTCAAGATCCAAAGAGCCTGATTGCGAGAGAAATGCCGGGCATGGGTTCCAACCAACCTGTTCTGCTCCGTCCTGGATCTGGTAACGAAAAAGCCGAGGCTCCCGAAGATTATCAGCCCGGTCCCGGTCTTACGGATACGGCTTCCGCAGGTGGAGGGAAACCCGGTAGTGAGCTGCACATTTCTCCAGGCCAGGATAATACGGATCCACCTGAGTCGAGTGAGCCTGGAGATGGAGAAGGTAAAGAAGATCCCCCAGCAAAGAATGGTGAGAAAGACAATTCAGGCTCACCGACAACAGGCAAAAAGTCAATTCTTATCTATCATTCCCATCCACGGGAAGGCTACAATCCACTGCTAGGTACGAAAAGTGATAATCCATCAACAGGCAAATCAACAGGCAATGTGTTTCAAGTGGGAACCTACCTCTCAGACAGTCTGGAGAAGCTGGGAATCGGCGTAGAACACGCCAAGGATGATTACCCCACTAAAGTTAAGGACTACAACTGGAACTATTCTTATAAATACTCCCGTCAAACGGTAAAAGCGGCACTCGCTCAAAATGATGATCTGACGTATCTCATAGACATTCATCGCGATTCACAACGTCATGGCAAAACAACAACCACTATTAATGACTTGGGCTACGCCAAAGTGTATTTCATTATTGGACATGAAAATCCAAATTGGCGGCAGAATGAAGCCTTTGCAGCGAAAATTCATAAGAAACTGGAAGCCAAGTATCCTGGGGTATCCCGTGGTGTGTGGGGCAAAGATGGCGGAGGAGCTAACAATGGAGAGTATAATCAAACCCTTTCACCCAACAGCATTTTGATTGAGATTGGCGGCATCGACAACACAGGAGCTGAGCTCCAACGGACATCGAAGATTCTAGCAGACATGATTGCCCAAGTGTATTGGGAAGATCAGAAGGTGGACAAAGCCAGTGCAGAAACGTCATCACAGGGTGGATAGGGACTATATATGTATGAAGAACAAAATAGTAGAGAGTGACAGGAGGCAAAGCATATGTCCAGATTCGGTAAAAGACTGTTATCCATCGCTGTATTAATGTTGCTGGGTGTGCTGTTTGGAATGCAACTGGCTGGCAGCAACTTTCATATGGGTAATTCATCAGACGGCACGTCAACCGCTGTGACAACAGAGCCAACTTCACAGGTTACCGAATCTGTCCCGACTGCACCTGTCCAAAAGGAAATCAAAGAACCACCATTTGTACCTGTTCAGTCACCAAGCCAAGTGCTTGGGGCGGATCAAAATAAGGCTCCGGTTGATGTGTTGGCAGACAAAACGGCTGGATTATTGCAAAATCTCTCACACAGTGGGATCAAGTGGGTTGTCTCTCTTTTTAGCGGCGTTGCTGAATAAAATACCATAATTTTAAGGTACAATATAACCTCTGGGAGTGCATGAAGACACTTTATTATAAAGTTGAGACATCACGGGATTGATGCACTGTGCTTCAACTGTTATAATGAAGTGATTGACACTAGGCTGTTTCTGGGGGTAAGGAATGACTGACATTCGGGCAAGACAACGTAAAATTCGTAACTTTTCTATTATTGCACATATAGATCACGGCAAATCAACACTTGCGGACCGGATCTTGGAGCACACAGGTGCGCTCACTTCACGTGAAATGCAGGAACAAGTTCTGGATAAAATGGACCTTGAACGTGAACGTGGAATAACGATCAAGCTACAAGCAGTAGCCTTGACTTACAAAGCGGATGATGGTGAAGAGTATTTATTGAATCTGATTGATACACCGGGACACGTAGACTTCACGTATGAAGTATCACGCAGTCTTGCTGCATGTGAAGGTGCTCTGCTGGTTGTGGACGCGGCTCAGGGAATTGAAGCCCAAACACTTGCCAACGTGTATCTGGCATTGGATAATAATCTTGAAATTTTACCGGTTATCAACAAAATTGACCTTCCGAGCGCTGATCCTGAACGGGTGAAGCAGGAAGTGGAAGATGTTATTGGTTTGGACACAAGTAATGCGGTTTTGGCTTCGGCCAAATCAGGAATCGGAATCAAAGAAATTTTGGAACAAGTGGTGAAAAGTGTTCCGGCCCCAACTGGTGATCCTGACCAGCCTTTGAAAGCGCTGATTTTTGACTCGCACTATGATCCGTACAAAGGTGTAATCGTATATGTGCGTGTTGTTGACGGCAAAATCAAATCCGGTTCCAAAATTAAAATGATGGCGACAGGTAAATCATTTGAAGTCATTGAAGTTGGAGCGTTCAAACCTCGGATGACCATCGTGGACGAGCTGAACGTCGGGGATGTTGGATTTATCGTTGCAGGTATCCGGCATGTTGGCGATACACAAGTCGGGGATACGGTAACGGATGCCAAAAATCCAACACCGGAACCTTTGCCGGGTTATCGTAAAATTAACCCAATGGTGTATTGTGGTCTCTATCCGATCGAAACATCGGACTATGTTGATCTGCGTGAAGCGTTGGAGAAATTGCAGTTGAACGATGCGTCTCTGAGCTTTGAACCGGAAACATCCAGTGCACTCGGTTTTGGATTCCGTTGCGGATTCCTTGGACTGCTTCACATGGACGTTATCCAGGAGCGGATCGAGCGGGAGTTTAACATTCCGTTGATCACAACGGCACCAAGTGTAATCTATCACGTCACCTTAACGAATGGTGAAGTGATGAAAATCGATAACCCATCCAACTATCCTGAAGTGGGACGGATTGATTACGTCGAGGAACCATACGTCAAGGCAGATATTATCGTACCGAATGATTATGTAGGTACCATTATGGAGCTGTGTCAGACTAAACGCGGTGAATATGTAAATATGGAATATCTGGACACAACCCGGGTTACCATTACCTATGAGATTCCGTTGTCCGAGATTGTATATGACTTCTTCGACCAGTTGAAATCCGGTACCAAAGGATATGCATCTCTGGATTATGAGCTGTCCGGTTACCGTCAGTCCAATCTGGCGAAAATGGATATTGTACTCAATGGCGAACAGGTGGATGCTCTGTCCTTCATCGTTCACCGTGATCGTGCCTATAACCGCGGACGCATTGTCTGTGAGAAACTGCGCGAGCTGATTCCACGGCAAATGTTCGAGGTGCCAATTCAGGCATCTGTAGGTACCAAGGTCGTTGCTCGTGAGACGGTAAAAGCAATGCGTAAAAACGTACTTGCCAAGTGTTATGGTGGTGACATCTCGCGGAAACGGAAACTGCTTGAGAAGCAGAAGGAAGGTAAGAAGCGGATGAAGCAGGTTGGTAACGTTGAGGTGCCACAAGAGGCATTCATGGCGGTACTGAAAATTGATGACTAGGACGTTTGCTTGCAAACGTCACGTGAATCCTTTTGGTACATCAATAATATGTGTATGAAAGGATAAACGATATTTTGTTTCGGGTACATCACATAATGTGTGTATCGAAATTGAATTGTAGGACGTTTGCTTGCAAACATCGGTACAACACAGAATATTAAATAACTAAGCTGAAAGGGAAGCCGGATGGCTTTCCTTTTTTCAAATAGAGGGGGACTTGCCATGACATTGGCAGCACACAGCCGGAAGACAGGTGCGCCCCAAGCGGTGTATCTTCACATTCCCTTTTGCACGAATAAATGTTTTTATTGCGACTTTAACTCTTACGTTCTGAAAGATCAGCCCGTGATGCAATATCTCGAAGCGCTGGAACGGGAGATGGAACATACAGTTAAGGCCAATCCACCGGGTGAGATCAAGACCATATTTGTAGGTGGGGGTACGCCAACAGCTCTGAAACCGGATGAGATGGCCGTATTTCTTCGTTCCGTGAAGACGTATTTCCCAAATTGGGCGGACGATATTGAATTTTCGATGGAAGCCAACCCGGGAACAACGGATGCGGAGAAACTCGCTGCGATGAAAGAAGGCGGCGTCAACCGTGTCAGCTTTGGCGTGCAGGCTTTTCAGAATGATCTGCTGACAGGCATTGGCCGTATTCATAATACGGATGATGTATATCGCAGTTTGGAGAATGCTCGAAAAGCAGGCTTGAATAACCTGTCCATTGACCTGATGTTTGGTTTGCCAAACCAGACTGTTGAAATGTTGAATGAGAGTATCGACAAAGCGCTGGAACTGGATCTGCCGCATTACTCCATCTACAGCCTGAAAGTGGAAGAGAATACACTTTTCCATACCCTGTATCAGAAGAACCAGTTACCACTTCCTCATGAAGATGATGAGCTGGAGATGTATCTTCTATTAATGAGACGTATGAAAGAAGCGGGCTATGGACAATACGAGATTAGTAACTTTGCCAAGCCGGGCTTTGAGAGTCGTCACAATATTACCTACTGGCGTAATGAGGACTACTATGGTCTGGGTGCAGGTGCGCATGGATATGTGGGCCGCGAACGGCATATGAATATTAAAGGTATAAATCCTTATGTTGAAGCTTCACGAGCAGGACTGCCTCGTCTGGATCATTTTGAGATTGCTCGCCCGGAAGCTATGGAAGATTATCTGATGGTTGGACTGAGAATGTTGGAGGGAGCTTCGGCCTCACGCTTTAGCGAACAGTTCGGAGAGTCCATGGAAGAAGTGTTTGCGAAGCCTTTGGGCAAAATGTTGAACGCAGGGTTGCTTGAGCGGACGGCAGACGGCTTCCGACTGAGCGAGCAGGGTATCCTGTTCGGAAATGACGTTTTTGCGGAGTTTATCGGGTCCATATCGCTGAATTCATAGCTTGAAATTCTATACGCTCTGTTGTATATTTATTCATATTGATTTTACAGAGCGTGTTAATTTAACAACTACGAAGTCAGCTTTCCTCTGGAAAGCTTGGTAATAGGAGGAGAGCAGGATGTCGGTAATATGCAGAAAAGCCGTGCCGGAAGATGTTGAACCACTGTATGAAATGATTAAGGGCTATGCAGAGCGTGGGATCATGCTTCCGCGATCACGGGAAATACTGCACCGACAGCTGGAGCACTTTGTTGTAGCCGAAGTTGATGGTGAAGTGGTGGGTTGCGGATCGCTTTGTCGTCTGGGGAACGATTTGGTGGAAGTCAGATCACTCGGTATCTCGGAAGGACACAAAGGGCTCGGTATTGGCTCCCGATTGCTGGACCGACTGGTAGAAGAAGCGGAGAAACAACAGATTCCTAAGGTTATGGCGTTGACATATGAAGTATCCTTCTTCCTCAAAAACGGCTTTGCCGTGGTGGAAAAAGAGATTTTCCCTGAGAAAGTATGGACCGACTGTGTTCATTGCAGTAAGCAGGATTGTTGCGATGAGATCGCGGTATTAAAAGAGCTTAACGTTTCAGCATAACAACTGAATGGACTGCATGAATCGAGCCGAGTCAGCCTCTGCCCTACATGCAGTCCTTTTTTACTTCAAAGTATGTTCAATAAAGTTGTTAGGACTCGTCGACATTGGTCTATACTATAAATAGATGAGCCCACTCATCAAACTCACTTGACAATGTTCACGTCAGTTTGGTATTTTTGTATTACCGCTTAGCACTCATCTAACCGGAGTGCTAACGACATGGGACAGTACAGTCAGAAGGAGGGATACTCACCATGTTAACAGAGCGTCAACGAATGATTCTGAACGCTATAGTGGATGACTATATCCGTTCAGCTGAGCCCGTAGGGTCCCGGAGCATTTCCAAAAGGGGAGATGTTGGATACAGTCCGGCGACGATCCGTAATGAAATGGCGGACCTTGAAGATATGGGTTTCCTGGAACAGCCGCATACATCGGCAGGACGAATTCCATCCCATAAAGGCTATCGATATTATGTCGATCATTTGGTCCCTTGGAATCAGGTGGAGCCTCAGGAGTTGGATGATCTCAAGTCGTTCTTCGCTGAAAAATTGAACGTCATGGAACAAGTTATTCAGCATGCATCCAATATTTTGTCACATATGACGAATTATACTTCGATCCTGCTTGGACCGGAAGTATTCCATACGTCCTTACGTCACTTCCAATTGCTTCCGTTGAACGAGAGTGAAGCTGTGGCAATTATCGTGACCAATACAGGTCAAGTGGAGAACAAGACGGTTCAGATTCCACCAGAAATCTCGGTAGCCGAGATGGAAAATGTGGTTCGCTTGTTAAATACCAAGCTTGTGGGCGTACCAATCTACAAATTGAAATCCCGTCTTTATACCGAACTTGGGCAAGAGATGGAACGGCATATTACACGTTACGAGGAAGTTATGCAGGTGCTGAACAGTGCCTTTGACAACGAACATGATAATCGTCTGTTCCTCAGTGGTGCCACCAATATGTTGACTCAACCGGAGTTTAAAGATATCGAAAAGGTAAAAGATATTCTTGACCTGCTGGAAGAGACACCAACACTCATGAAATTGATGATGCCCGTGCCGGGTGGATCTGGTATTCAAGTGCGAATCGGCACTGAGAATGATCATGAAGCCTTTGCCAACTGTAGCCTGATTACAGCCTCCTATTCATTGGACGGTGAGGCTTTGGGGTCGATCGGTATTTTAGGACCCACGCGGATGGATTATGCACGTGTCATTCATATTTTAAATACACTATCCCGTGACTTGACGGCGATGCTAACACATCGTTTCAAATAAGATTCGGGAATGAACCATTTCATTCGTATAAGGAGGTGAACATCTTGAAAGAGGAGCAATCATTTACAGAAGAACAAGAGGTAACAGCAACTGAGCAGGAGCCTATTAATGAAGCTGGCGCTGCAGAAGCACAAGCTGAAGAGATGGCTGGTCAGGAGCAGGATGAGCTTGCACGTCTGAAGGCAGAGGCTGAGGAGCAACAACAGCGTTATGTCCGTGCACAGGCTGATTTTGATAACTTCCGTCGTCGTACGCAGAAGGAAAAAGAAGAATTGGCTAAATACGCTTCGATGAAGCTGGTCACCGAACTGGTACCGGTTATTGATAACTTCGAGCGCGCCATGGCTACTGTACCGGAAGGAGCAGAGGTCGAATCTTTCTCCAAGGGCATCCAAATGATCTTCCGTCAATTGGAAACCGTGATGAATAATGAAGGTCTGACGGCTATGGAATCGGTAGGACAACCGTTCAATCCTGAATTCCACCAAGCAATTATGCAAGTGGAGAGCGACGAGTACGAAGAAGGTATCGTTGTTGAGGAAGTCCAAAAAGGCTACATGCTGAAAGATAAAGTGCTTCGTCCAGCTATGGTTAAAGTCAGCTCATAAATTCCTTATAGGAAGGAATGAGTCGGCTCCATGGTTGAACAATGTGGGCGAAGTTTAATATAAAGGTTTGTACACATAGAGCACGATTAGCAACATGAACATCTAAATAAGGGTCAGATCAGACCCATTCATTTTAAATTGTTGAGGGAGGAAATTTTCGGATGAGCAAAGTAATTGGTATTGACTTAGGAACAACAAACTCATGCGTAGCAGTAATGGAAGGCGGCGAGGCTGTCGTAATTCCAAATCCGGAGGGCGCACGTACAACTCCATCCGTAGTTGGTTTCAAAAAGGATGGAGAGCGCGTTGTTGGTGAAACAGCAAAACGTCAAGCCATCACCAATCCGGATCGTACCATCATGTCGATCAAACGTCACATGGGTACTTCCCACAAGGAAACAATCGATAGCAAAGACTACTCCGCACAAGAGATCTCTGCAATCATTCTGCAAAAATTGAAATCCGATGCTGAAGCTTATCTGGGTCAAACGGTAACTCAAGCAGTTATCACTGTACCAGCTTACTTCAATGACAGTCAGCGCCAAGCGACTAAAGATGCGGGTAAAATTGCAGGTTTGGAAGTTCTGCGTATCGTCAACGAGCCAACAGCAGCAGCTTTGGCATACGGTATGGAGAAATCTGAAGACCAAACGATCCTCGTATATGACCTGGGTGGCGGTACGTTCGACGTATCCATTCTTGAACTGGGTGATGGCTTCTTCGAAGTTAAAGCAACTAGCGGGGACAACAAACTAGGCGGGGATGACTTTGACCAAGTGATCATTGATTACCTCGTAAGTGAATTCAAAAAAGATCAAGGCATTGACTTGAGTAAAGATAAAGCAGCGGTTCAACGTTTGAAAGATGCAGCGGAAAAAGCGAAAAAAGAACTTTCCGGCGTATTGACTACAACGATCTCCTTGCCGTTCATCACAGTTGCTGATGGCGTTCCTCAGCATTTGGAGTTGAACCTGAGCCGTGCGAAATTTGAAGAAATCTCTGAAGGTCTGGTTGAGCGTACGCTTGAACCAACTCGTCGTGCATTGAGTGATGCGGGTATGACGCCTAACGATATCGACAAGATCGTATTGGTTGGTGGTTCGACACGTATTCCAGCAGTACAAGAAGCAATCAAAAAACTGACGGGCAAAGAGCCACACAAAGGCGTTAACCCGGATGAAGTTGTAGCTTTGGGTGCTGCTGTACAAGCGGGCGTACTGACAGGTGACGTGAAAGACGTTGTATTGCTCGACGTAACGCCATTGTCCCTGGGTATCGAAACAGCGGGTGGCGTATTCACTAAAATGATCGAGCGTAACACTACGATCCCTACAAGCAAATCTCAAGTGTTCTCCACGTATGCAGACAATCAACCAAGCGTTGAGATTCATGTTCTGCAAGGTGAGCGTGAGATGGCAGCGGGTAACAAATCGCTTGGACGTTTCATGTTGGGTGATATTCCACCAGCTCCACGTGGCGTTCCACAGATCGAAGTTAGCTTCGATATTGATGCCAACGGTATCGTTAACGTATCTGCAACAGATAAAGGTACGAACAAAACTCAAAAAATCACAATCACTTCTTCCAGCGGTTTGAGCGATGCTGAAGTTGAGCAAATGATGAAAGATGCTGAGTTGCACGCTGAAGAAGATAAAAAACGCAGAGAACTCGTTGAAGCGAAAAACAGTGCAGATCAATTGATCTATTCTGTTGACAAAACGATCAAAGATCTTGGCGAAAAAGCAGATGCTGGCGAAGTTGAAAAAGCGAATGCTGCCAAAGAAAAACTGCAAGGCGTTCTGGCTTCCGACAACCTGGAAGATATCAAAGCTGCTACAGAAGAACTGACAGAGATCGTTCAACAACTGTCCGTGAAACTGTATGAGCAAGCTCAGGCGCAAGAGCAAGAAGCACAAGGTGCTGAAGAGCAACAAGGTTCTGCTAAACGTGACAACGTCGTAGACGCTGATTACGAAGTTGTGGATGAAGATAAAAAACAAAACTAATTCGTAGTTCTACGCGAATTAAACATCGGTGACGTTCGAATTAGAGGGAAAGTCATAGCCGGGGCTCCCGCGCTTTGGCTTTCCTTTTGTCACGATGTGCGATATGGTGAATGATATGGGGGTGGAAGAGTGGCTGAAAAGCGTGATTATTATGAGGTGCTTGGCGTTAGTAAAACGGCTAACGACGATGAGATTAAAAAGGCTTACCGTAAGCTTGCCCGTCAGTATCACCCTGACGTAAACAAGGCTGCTGATGCGGAAGCTAAATTTAAAGAAGTTAAAGAAGCTTACGACGTAGTGAGTGACGGTCAGAAGCGTGCACAATATGATCAATATGGTCATGTCGATCCGAATCAAGGTGGATTCGGTGGTGGCGGTGATTTTGGCGGCGGCGGATTTGGCGACATCTTCGACATGTTCTTTGGCGGCGGTGGCGGTGGACGACGTGATCCAAATGCTCCGCAACGGGGGAATGATCTGCAGTACACGATGACAATTGAGTTCAAGGAAGCTGTATTCGGTAAAGAAACCGATATTACGATTCCGCGTACCGAAGGCTGTGATACCTGTCATGGCTCAGGTGCCAAACCTGGAACGAAACCGGAAACCTGCTCGGTCTGCCAAGGTAGCGGTCAGCAGGAAGTCGTGCAAAATACACCGTTTGGTCGTATGGTTAATCGTCGTGCATGTTCGAACTGTAGCGGTTCGGGCCAAATTATCAAAGAAAAATGTACAACGTGCAGTGGTAGCGGTAAAGTTCGCAAGCAACGCAAAATCCATGTCCGCATTCCAGCGGGTGTAGATGATGGCGCGCAACTGCGTATGACAGGTGAAGGCGAGGGAGGCCTGCGTGGCGGACCAGCTGGAGATCTGTATATTGTCATTCGCGTGAAATCACATGATTTCTTCGAGCGTGAAGGCGACGATATTTATTGCGAAATCCCACTTACCTTTGCTCAGGCAGCTCTGGGAGATGAAGTTGAGATCCCAACGTTGACCGAGAAAGTGAAGTTGAAAGTACCAGCTGGTACACAAACGGGAACGTATTTCCGCCTCAAAGGCAAAGGTGTACCACGCCTGCGCGGTATGGGGCAGGGGGATCAGCATGTGAAAGTGGTTGTGGTTACACCTAGTAAGCTGAATGACGAGCAGAAGGATCTGCTTCGCCAAATTGCTTCGCTGGATGGAGAGCAAACACATGAGCATGAACAATCTTTCTTTGATAGAGTGAAACGCGCCTTCCGCGGCGACTGAGAATAAAATAAAGTAAGTTCAAAAGGACACCACAGCGGTTTTTACCGCGGGGTGTCCTTTTTTGTACGCCTTTTTTAGTGGTTCAGTGGTTTTTGTGAAATCCATGGATTTATGCTACAAAGAACGACAGCAATTTGTGGGAGCATTTCGGTATATTCTGAGCGAACTTGCGGAAAGATAGCATGGCGAGAATGATATGCATAGCTGATATGCGAGAAATTAGGGAAGCAGGTGAAGCGGATGACCGAGAAAAATATTTTGGCGTACTTTCACAGCCCGGAGCAGGCTCAAGGGGCGGCCAAAAAACTGGAGGCATTGCGAGTGGAGGACCTGTCAATTAATCGATTCAGCCGATATGCGGGTGTAGGACCAAGCGGGGCTTCCTACAAGCCGGGCGTTTCCGGCAGTTTTTCATCATGGGTGCCCGATTCGATGCAAACAAATGCCAGTGCTGGAATTATGGCTGCGGCGGACCCTTCTGCAAGCGGCATGAGTGATGGTGGACAGGGTGGCCCTACAGGAAGAGATGTATTACTAACTGTCATCGTAGATGAATCGGTACATCACCGCGCTATGTCTATAATCGAACAAGCCGGTGGAATGATCTAGTTTCAGGAAATGTATATAAGATGGACAGATAATTACACTTTAACGGAGAGTGTAGAACCAATCTGAAGAAGCGAAGCGTTCGCCTAAAAGCTTTCGCAAGAAAGCTACTTCGGAAGCATACGCTATCCCCGGATTTCTCCCTTTAAGGAGGGAGTTGAAGGAATCTGGGGATAACAGCGATCGGAGGATGGGACTACAATCGGAGTGTTACAGTGGAACACGTATTAGTTCATTATAATTTGAAGGAGGAGCATTACAATGGCAGAACATGAACGTCCAGGCAAGATCTTAACAAAAACGGAAAAGATGAAACGTATGCAATCCGCAAAAAATGAGGACGTGGAATTCAGCGCTGAAGCTGCGGATCATGAAGATATCGAAGCACTACGCCGCAGTGAAGCGGCTGATCGACGTCAGGGACGGGAGCTTCATGACTGAAGATCGCTCGGCAGTGACCCTCGAAGCTGTTTTTACAAGCTGGACTGAGGCTGAGTCTGCACGCAGAGCCCTGGAATTGTTGCACCCGAACCAATTGAGTATTGAGAGCCTTGGCAATGAAGCGTCTGCATTGGACTCAAACGATGTTACGGGCTCCGATAATTCTCCTACGGCCGTCGTTGGAGGATTTAGTGGCGAATTGAATGTACTTGCCCTGATTAGCGATGAAACGGAAATGTTGTCCAATGGTCAGGTGTATGATACACCCAAAGAGGACTCGGCCAACAGGCTAAAACAAGAAATTTTGCTGACCGTGTCCGTATCCAACGATTCGCTCCCGCAAGCCGCAGAGATGATCACGCAGAATGGTGGGCGTTTTTGCTAACTGAGATTCGAATTATGCAAAATGCTGAAGTAAATGAAACAGATATGTATGAATAGATGACAGGATATTCGAGCAGTCAGGCTGCGGATATCCTGTTTTGTTTTTCTTTTACTGGTGCGGCTTTGTGCTCCGGCTAGCTTGTGTAGTACAATAGTTGGGATGTTTGAATAATGAGGAGGAAAAACCAAGTATGTTATGGCATGAACTAACAATACATACCACAGAAGAAGCTGTGGAGATGATTTCGAATTTTTTACATGAAGCGGGTGCTGGAGGGGTTTCGATTGAAGAGTCCGGTACTTTAAATAAAAAACGGGACACAACGTATGGTGAGTTATACGACGTTCCATTGAATGATATTCCGGAAGGCTTTGCGGTCATCAAAGGGTACTTCTCCGAAGGTACGGACATGGTTGCATTACAGTTAGAAGTTAATCCGAGAGTTGAGGAACTCTCCGAATTCGGAATTGATACAGGTGAGGTTCGTTATGAGACGCGTACAGTGGATGAAGATGACTGGGCAACAGCCTGGAAACAATATTTCAAGCCGGTACGTGTATCGGAACGTTTGACGATCAAGCCAACATGGGAAGAGTATACGCCTGAAAGTCCAAATGAGAAAATTATTGAGCTTGATCCAGGCATGGCTTTTGGTACAGGAACCCACCCAACGACCTCCCTCTGCTTGCGCACACTGGAAACGGTTATTCAGGGCGGCGAGGAAGTTATTGACGTAGGTACAGGTTCTGGTATTTTGGCTATTGGAGCGATAAAACTTGGGGCAAAACATGTACTGGCGCTCGATCTTGATCCAGTTGCCGTAATTAGTGCCAGGGAGAATGTGGAACTGAATGGGCTGGAGCAACAAATTACGGTTAAAGAGAGTGATCTGTTGTCCGTCCTTGGGAGTCAGGACCCTGCACTTGGTGTACAACTGCCGGTTAAGGTTGTCGTGGCGAACATTCTGGCTGAGATCATTTTGTTGTTCGTAGACGATGTCTATAATGCGCTTGAGTCTGGTGGCACCTATATTGTATCCGGCATTTGGAAGAACAAAGAGCAGGTTGTGCATGATGCACTTGTAGCCTCCGGATTTGAAGTGAGTGCGATCCACCGTGATGAGGATTGGCTGGCATTTGTAGCCAGAAGGGGGTAACCCATGGACTTCCTGGAGCGGTTCTTTCGCCTTCCGATTGATCAATTACCATTCTTCCTGCTGACCATCCTGATCGCATTTACAGTTCACGAATTCTCACATGCGTATTTTGCCAACAAATTTGGTGATCCAACGGCTAAGCTGCTTGGAAGAGTTACGCTGAATCCGGTCGTGCACTTTGATCTGCTGGGTGTGTTACTGCTTGTTATTGCAGGCTTCGGTTGGGCGCGCCCAGTTCCTGTAAACCGTGCGAATTTTGACAAACCAAGATTGATGGGGACTATCGTATCTGTCGTAGGTCCTCTGAGTAATCTGCTGCTCGCCATTATTGGTGCCATTGTCTACGGTTGTCTGTTTGGATCAGGCGTACTGGGCAACATTGAGAATGAGCGAGTGGTTACAGCCCTGATGACGTTTTTACCTATGTTCAGCATAACGAACTTTTTCCTGTTTATGTTTAATCTGATTCCTCTTCCGCCATTGGATGGTTATCGTATTCTTGAAGATGTATTGCCAAGGCCCCTCAGTCGCAAGCTGCAGGGTGTGGAACAATGGTCCATCTTTATTTTCCTGCTGATTCTGGTTATCCCGCCATTGCAGGCTGTAACGATTCAACCGTTATATGTATTTGCAAATAACATGTATATGGATCTGGTAGGTCTGATTATTGAATTATATCGCTAAAAGCGTATCGTGTTTTGGACGGATATACTGGTCAGAAACACGTAAAAGTTGTATGATCATCTGTGGCGATTGGATTCACGCCTGCCATCAGGCGGGGTGAATTCCAGTCATAACAGGACAGAATGGGTGGATTGACTAATGCAGCGATATTTTGTATCTGCAGAACAGTTTAATGAACACGCTGTGATTATCACAGGTGATGATGCACGCCATATTGGCAAGGTCATGCGTGGTAAACCTGGAGATAAACTGATTGTCAGTGACGGAAACTCCAGAGAAGCACTCGTGGAAATTGAGACCATTGAAGTTGGCCAAGTTACTGCCAATATTGTGGAACCTCTCGAGATGGACCATGAAGCACGCATTCGTGTAACCGTGGCACAGAGTTTGCCCAAGGGTGACAAGATGGAAACAGTCATCCAGAGATGTACTGAGATTGGGGCGGTATCATTTGTACCCTTCCTATCAGAGCGTACGATTGTGCAATATGATGCCAAGAAAGAAGGCAAACGGTTGGAGCGGTGGCGGAAAATTGCCAAGGAAGCTGCCGAACAGAGTCACCGGAATCGTATTCCATCCGTCGAACAGCCGCTTTCCTGGAAAGGGCTGTTATCTTCTTTTGAGGGCTATAGCCTGGTATGTTATTGTTATGAGAAAGAAAACGGTAAACAGCTGAGAGATGCACTGAAGCCGTTTATAGAGCAGCTTGCACCTGATGCAAGTGCAGAAGTATTGATCGTGGTTGGACCGGAAGGTGGATTTTCTGAGAAGGAGACGGCAGAGGCTGATCAGGCAGGTGCTGTATCTGTTGGACTGGGCAAACGCATTTTGCGTGCTGAGACAGCTGGAATGGCAGCACTAACTTGCGTGCTATATGAATCCGGAGAAATGGGAGGAATGTAATTATGCCATCCGTGGCGTTTTACACCTTAGGCTGCAAAGTTAATTTCTATGATACAGAGGCGATTTGGCAATTGTTCAAAAACGAAGGTTACGATCAAGTGGACTTTGATGAACAGACAGCGGATGTATACTTGATTAATACTTGTACAGTAACCAATACCGGCGACAAAAAGAGCCGTCAAATTATTCGTCGTGCCATTCGGCGCAACCCGGAGGCGATTGTGGCCGTTACAGGCTGCTATGCGCAGACTTCTCCGGCAGAGATTCTGGACATCCCAGGGGTGGATCTGGTTATCGGTACACAGGACCGTGACAAGATTCTGCCATATGTTAATGAAATTCAGGAGTCCCGTCAACCGGTTAACGCGGTACGTAATATTATGAAAACCCGTGTATTTGAAGAAATGGACGTACCGGATTTTGCTGACCGTACCCGCGCGTTCCTGAAGATTCAGGATGGTTGCAATAACTTTTGCACGTTCTGCATCATTCCGTGGTCTCGTGGTCTCTCGCGCAGTCGTGAGGCGAACAGCATTATTCAACAGGCGCATCAACTCGTACACGCCGGATACAAAGAGATTGTTCTCACGGGTATTCATACAGGTGGATATGGGGATGACATGGAGAACTATGATCTGACCGATCTGCTGTGGGATTTGGATAAGGTAGAGGGTTTGGAGCGTATTCGAATCAGCTCGATTGAAGCCAGCCAGATCGACGACCGTATGCTCGACGTGATCAAACGTTCGGACAAACTTGTTCGTCACTTCCATATTCCGCTGCAAGCGGGTGATGATACGGTGTTGAAACGCATGCGCCGTAAGTATACGACAGAAGAGTTTTACAATAAAATGCTTCGCATTCGGGAAGCAATGCCTGATGTAGCGATTACAACAGACATCATTGTTGGATTTCCAGGTGAGACGGATGAGATGTACCGTAATGGCTATGAGTTGATGCGGAAGATCGGTTTTTCCGAAATGCATGTATTCCCTTATTCCAAGCGTACGGGTACACCAGCAGCACGAATGGAAGATCAGGTGGACGAAGAAGTCAAAAATGCACGTGTGCATGAACTGATTGACTTGTCTGAGCAGATGCAGCTGGAGTACGCTGAGCAGTTTGTTGGACAGGTACTGGATGTTATTCCCGAAGGTGAAGCCAAAGGCCGCGAGGGAAGTGGCAAGCTGCATGGTTATAGCGACAACTACATTCAACTGGTCTTTGATGGAACGATGGATATGGTCGGTAAAGTGTGCCGAGTCAAAGTGGTTGAAGCTGGCGTCAACGAGAGTCAGGCTACGCTGGTACGTGTGTTGGAAGAGAAACTTAAGTCCGCCGCGATATAATCGAGGCGTCAGAAACAAGGATTTCATTTCCTTGGGGAGCTTACCCGGGGAGATGAGGTCCTTCTTTTGCAAAAAATAAGATAAAGATATCGAAGTTGATGGGGGAGAGCACGATGAACAAAAAAGAAATTTCAGCAGGCGGAGTTGTTTATAGAACAGGGGAAGATGGAAGTCTTCAAATTCAGCTTATCGTAGATCGTTATGGTAAAACAACTCTCGCCAAGGGCAAAATGGAAGATGGAGAAACAATCGAACAGACGGCACTGCGCGAAATTTTGGAAGAGACAGGTATGGTGGGTCGCATTGTAGAGCCGGTTGATATCATTGCTTACACGTACCAACATGCAGATTTTGGCCCGGTGGACAAGGAAGTTCATTATTATCTCGTTGAAGCCGAGAGTGGTGATCTACAGCCTCAGATTGAAGAAATCAAGGGTGTGGATTGGTATGCTCCGGAAGAAGCATGGTCCTTACAGCAGCAGAGCGGATATGATAATAACGATGATATCTTGCGTGTAGCCCTGAACAAGTTAGGTATTAACGTATAATGCACTATTGTTCGAGTCAGTTAGCCGCGCGCTCTGTGGGTCCGGATAGGCAGATCATCAAGCCACGGGTGACTTCGCCACGGGGGCGTGGACCGGTGGTTTTTTGTGCCAGATTGGCAAGTAACAGAATGGCAAAGCGAGCAGTGAACTGGTGATGTTAAAAAGGGTCTGGGCATGCGCAATCTGTGCCCCGTTGTCCGCTGACAGCCAGGCCGAAGCTGCATGCAGCTGGCCGATCAGCGGCATAAATAGCAGCGCTCCCGCAATGTTTAATACAACATGGGAGGCTGCGACAAATTTGCCTGCGGATGCTCCACCCGCGGCAGCAATCACAGCGGTGATGCAGGTCCCCACATTGGACCCGATCACAATGGCGATGCCGATCTCCACAGGCAATACTCCTGTGGCAGCGAGCGTAATCGCCATGCTAATGACAGCAGCGCTGCTGTGAATGAGAGCTGTCAGACATGCACCTGCCAGGAAGCCCCACCACAAGCTGTCGGCCGAGCGGTCGAGAAACCATTGAAATACGCCCATGCTCCGCAAGGGTAAGGCAATGGATTGCATCACCTGAATGCCTGTCATAACAAGTGCAAATCCGGCAGCTGCGAGGAAGCTGTACTGGATGTTAAACAGAGTCTGACGCGTGCGTTCAGGAGCGGCCAGATTGCGTTCACCAAGAACAACAAACATGGCCCAGCCCGTTAGCGACAGGACGAGTAGCGGCAGGGAAGCACGTCCGATCTGCAGTCCCACCAGCTCCGTCGTCAGGCATGTCCCGATGTTGGTGCCGAGGATGATGCCAAGTGTTCGTCCATAGGTAATTAATCTGGCATTAGCCAGTCCAATGGTGAGTACGGTGACCGCAGTACTGCTCTGTAACAGGGCCGTTGCACCTGCACTGAAGGCCATGCCTTTCCATGGAGCAGAGGTGGCACGATTGAGCCAATCTGCCAACATGGGCCCTGCCATGCGCTGCAAGGCCGTTTCCATCAGCTTCATGCCACCAAAAAAGATAATAAGCCCATAGAGTAAGGGCAATATAACATCTCTAAACATAGAAATATCATTCCTTCCATCCGGTTCCTTAACTCATCCTATGAGTAAGAAAAGACAACCATGACAAGCCTAAAGGAATTCAGAGGGAAGCGACCTAAATTACCCCACCCCAATTCGAAAGATACGGTGATTCGTGCAAACGTAGCGAAGAAGACGAAATTGAATCTGAAGAAGCGAAGCGTGCGCCTTTGTCTCCGGATTTTCCCTTTAAAAAAGGGAATCAAAAAAATCTGGAGACAACAGCGATCAGAAGATCGATTCGTAACCGGAACGTCACTTAACTGCTGCACCCCAATTCGAAAGATACGGTGATTCGTGCAAACGTAGTGGAGGGGACGAAATCGAATCTGAAGAAGCGAAGCGTGCGCCTTTGTCTCCGGATTTTCCCTTTAAAAAAGGGAATCAAAAAAATCTGGAGACAACAGCGATCGGAAGATCGATTCGTAACCGAAACGCCACCTACGCGCCGCACCAAACCTATCTTTTGAACTATTAAATTAAAGGAAGTGGATCTACCTTGCCATCAGTTACACTCGAACGCAGTCGCAAAAAGCGGCTTGAACATGCACATCCATGGATATTTAACAATGAAATTGCCTCTGTTGACGGAAACCCGGAACCGGGAGATCTGGTCAATGTATTGAATCATCAAGGTCGCTATCTGGCGACAGGTTATTACAATCCTGCATCTCAGATCACTGTAAGGGTTGTAGCGTATCAACCTCTGGAGTCCGAACAGATGGACACCGCGTTTTTTGCAGCGCGTTTCCGCGATTGCTTGCGTCACCGGGAACGTTTTATCCAGGATGGAGAGGCATACCGTCTCGTTTACGGCGAAGCTGATTTTCTGCCAGGATTAATCGTTGACCGATTCGGCAGCATTCTCGTTGTACAGTTGCTTACACTTGGCATGGATCGTTGCCGTGAAGCCATCGTACAGGCACTCATTGAAGTAATGCAGCCGGAAGGTATATACGAGCGCAGTGATGTCTCGATTCGTGAACTGGAAGGTTTGGAGCAGACCAAAGGTCCACTGTACGGAGATTGCCCAAGACATGTCACGGTTACAGAGAATGGACTACTCATTAAAGTGGATATCGTGGAAGGGCAGAAGACAGGTTACTTCTTCGACCAACGCGAGAATCGTGCAGCCATTGAACCGCTTATGAAGGGTTGGGGCTACAAGAGTGGAATCACACTACAAACGACCGAGCAGGATGGCACAGAGCAGCTCTTGCCTGTGAATAAAAGTGGTAAAGTAGTTACATTCCCATATTGGGATGGTGCCACTGTACTGGAGTGTTTCTCACACACGGGCAGCTTTACGTTGAATGCTTGCAAATATGGAGCTAAAAAAGTGACTTGTCTTGATATTTCGGAGCATGCCATTGAGAGTGCACGAACAAATGTGGAGCTGAACGGTTTCACTGACCGGGTTGAATTCGTAGTTGCTGATGCATTCCAGTACTTGCGTGAACAAGTGAAGGGACTGGATGAACGTACCGCACGTGCACGTGCAGCCGAACAGAAAGTGGATACATCCAAAGCGCTGGCAGCTGGCGGTAAAACATTTGATGTGGTCATCCTTGATCCTCCTGCATTTGCCAAAACGAAATCAGCAGTTAAAGGTGCATGTCGCGGTTATAAAGATATCAATCTGCAAGGAATGAAACTGGTCAATGAGGGTGGATATTTGGTAACAGCCAGCTGTTCGTATCACATGCGTCCAGACTTATTTCTAGATACGATTGCTGATGCAGCAGAAGATGCAGGCAAAGTGCTTCGTTTGATCGACTGGAAAGCAGCCGGTAAGGATCACCCACAAATTTTGGGCGTGGATGAAGGACATTACCTGAAATTTGCTATTTTCGAAGTGCGCAGTAAAAAGAATTAATCGTATGATTTTCGTTCCAATCAAGTATAGATCAAGTCAAAAGTCCACAGTGTGATAGCTGCGGGCTTTTTGCTGTTTTGCTGTGTTAACGGAGATGATCTCCGGTTTTACCGGATAGTGGCAAACGTATGTTCCGAACCAAGTCAGATATGTTATACTGGGAATTAAAATCTTGTACGTGTGGTTTGGAGGATTAGACATGTCCGTTCGTTTTGTTATTGGCCGGGCAGGCAGCGGAAAAAGCTTGCTGATTACCCGGGAAATTACATCCCTGCTTCAAAAGGAGCCGCAAGGCACACCTTTGATTTTACTCGTTCCCGAACAGAGTTCTTTTCGAACAGAGCAGGCATTGGTGTCTTCTGGAGCAATCAAAGGTACCATGCGTGCAGAAGTGCTCGGCTTTCGCCGTCTAGCCTATCGTGTAATGCAAGAAGCAGGTGGTTCTGCTCGTATTCCGATCGGAGTCGAAGGCAAAAAGATGTTGCTCTACAAGGTCATCCAGCGCCGTAAGGAAGAATTAAAGCTGTTTGGTGCATCCGGCAGCCAGCTGGGTTTTATAGGCGAATTAAATGACTTATATAGTGAATTTAAACGTTATGAAGTTGATCCGTCATTGCTGGAAGAAGGGATGTCTGGAGGGAATACCTCATCCACTTCGCCGATTCTGGAGGACAAGTTGCATGACTTGAATCTGATATATCGTGACTATGAACAGGAACTGACCAATTTATATATTGATGATGAAGACACGTTGACCGAGCTGACAGATCGTTTGTCGGAAAGTGCATTGCTGCAGGATGCCCAGATCTGGATTGATGGTTTTCAGGGATTCACACCACAGGAGATGAGTGTGATTGGTCGGCTGATGTTGCAATCCTCATCCGTGACGATTGCCCTGACAATGGATCGTCCTTATGATCACGGCGCACTGCCTGGAGAACTGGAACTGTTTTATCCCACGGCAAGTGCCTATGCGCGTCTCAAAGGGATGGCTGAAGAACTGGGTGTACCGAGCGATATAACCGTGCTAGATTCGGAGATTCCACTGAGATATAAGGATCGTCCGGGACTTGCTCATCTGGAGGCTGGTTTCGACCGGCGAATTCGTTGGAAAAGTGAAGGCCTTGATTCCGGAATCCGACTGGTTGCAGCGGAGAACCGACGAGCTGAGATGGAGGGGGCACTGCGTGAGATGCGGCGCCTGGCACAAAACGAAGGTGCGCGTTATCGGGACATGGCGGTACTTGTTCGTCAGTTGGATACCTACGCTGATATAGCTGAACCTCTATTCAGGGATTATGGCGTACCCGTCTTTCTGGACCGCAGAAGAAATGAACTTCATCATCCATTATCCGAGTTTATCCGTTCCGCACTGGATATTGTTCGGCGCCACTGGCGTTACGAGGATGTATTTCGTTGTGTCAAAACGGATCTGCTGCTTCCGCGTGATGGTTCCATCACTCGTGAAGATATGGACCAGCTTGAGAATTATGTACTGGCTTGTGGTATTCACGGGTATCGCTGGACTGACGGCAAACCATGGAAGTATGTACCAAGCCTGTCGCTGGAAGACAACGGTCAGGATGGCCGTAGTCGAGGACGGGACCAGATGCTTTCTTTAATGGAGAGCTGCCGAACGGTCATTACAGATTCCTTGGGTGTTTTTGAGAAGCGAATGAAAAAGGCAAAGACAGCCAAAGCCCAGTGCGAGGCACTATACAGATTGCTGGAAGATGCTGAAATCCCATGGAAGCTGGAGAACATGTCTGCTGAAGCTAAGGCACAAGGTGACCCCGAACGGTCGAGAGAACATCGGCAGATGTGGGGAGCTGTGCTGGATTTATTGGATCAGATGGTCGATATGATGGGGAATGAACGGCTGGATATCACGCTGTTTGCCGGGATGATTGAGACCGGATTGACGGAACTGAAGCTGGGTCTGGTACCACCAGCACTTGATCAGGTATTGGTTGGTTCTATGGACCGTACACGACTTCAGGACATCAAATACGTATTTATCCTTGGCGCCGTTGATGGTGAATTACCCGCCGTACCTCAGGATGATGGCGTATTAACGGAACTGGAGAGAGCGTTACTGACGGAAAGAGGCATGGCGCTTGGACCAGGTGCAACAAGGCAGATGCTGGATGAACGTTTCCTGATCTATACGGCACTTACAGCGGCAAGCAGCCAGTTGTGGCTGAGTTACCCGGTTGCTGATGATGAGGGGAAAGCACTGCTTCCTTCCGAGATTGTCCGTCATGTACGGAAGATGTTTGGTTTACAAGAACAGCCATTACTCGCTCAACCGCCGGTTGCGAACTCGGAAGAAGCGCATTGGTCCTATGTCACCCATCCGGGTCAGAGTCTGTCAACGCTCATTGGACAATTGCGCAAATGGCGCCGCGGAGAAGACATCCCTGAAATGTGGTGGGCGGTCTACAATTGGCATGTATCTCGAGAGACAAGCAGACCTCAGCTGGAACGGTTGATGGGATCAATCTTTTATCGTAATAGAGCATTACCATTACGTACAGCTACCAGTCGCAGACTGTATGGCACAGAGGTGAGGACGAGTGTCTCGCGAATGGAGCGTTTCGTAGCTTGTCCGTTCTCCCATTTTGCTTCGCATGGGCTGCGCCTCAAAGAACGGCAATTGTATCGCCTTCAGGCTCCTGATATCGGACAGCTGTTTCATGCTGCGCTAAGCCAGCTGGCTATGCGGTTGCGCGAAGAAAATCGTAGTTGGGGCAGTTTGACTCCAGACCAATGCCGTCAGGAAGCCGAGCAAACGGTGGAGCAGATTGCACCACAGCTGCAAGGGGAGATTTTGCTAAGCACCAAGCGATACGGTTATATTTTCCGCAAATTGAAGGACATTGTTAGCCGGGCATCGGTTATTCTTGGTGAACAGTCCAGACGTGGAAGTTTTGAACCGATTGGATTGGAGCTTGATTTTGGACCCGATAAAACACTGCCGCCACTACGTTTTGAACTGGAGAACGGCTGTGTGATGGAGATCGTGGGTCGAATTGACCGTGTAGATGTCGCAGAAGGAGAGAATGGTCTGCTCCTGCGTGTCATTGACTATAAATCAAGCCAGACGGACCTCAAGTTACATGAAGTGTACTATGGTCTGTCATTGCAAATGCTCACCTATCTGGAGGTGCTGCTTAGTGCTGCCGAAGAATGGCTTGGGGAAACGGCGATGCCGGGAGGAACGTTGTATTTCCATGTGCATAACCCGCTGTTGCAATCTGCAAACGGCATGACATCAGAGCAGGCAGGACAAGAACTACTGAAACGGTTCAAAATGAAAGGTTTGCTTCTGGCTGATCGGGACGCAATCGCTCAAATGGACAACACCCTGGATAAGGGATATTCAGCTATTATTCCAGTTGCTCTTAAGGCGGACGGAAGCTTTTATAGTAGCGCCGCTGTAGCTACGCCAGAGCAATGGGATACGCTGCTTGCTTCGGTTCGCAGTAATATCCGTGAGATTGGTACCCGAATTACGGATGGGGATGTGGCCATTGAGCCTTATCGTATTCAGCAGGAAGTGGCGTGCACGTTCTGTCCGTATAAGCCTGTTTGTCAGTTTGATGAGAATATAGAAGGAAATGAGTATAACCTGTTGTCCAAACCGGGCAAACAGCAAATCTGGGATATGTTATCTCACACCAAGGGAGGGGAAACATCATGACGAATATGCCAAAACCGGAGGGTAGCTTCTGGAGTGATGACCAGTGGAGTGCCATCTCGGAAAGCGGAGAAGACATACTGGTTGCCGCAGCGGCGGGATCAGGCAAGACAGCCGTGCTGGTTGAACGAATTATTCGCAAGATCGCAGATCCCTCCCAAGGATACAGTGTGGATCGTTTACTTGTAGCTACGTTTACCAAAGCGGCCGCCGCCGAGATGAAACAACGGATTCGGGAAGCGTTGGAACGTGCGCTGGAAGAACAGCCTGGAGAAGAGCATCTGCGTAAGCAGCTGTCGCTGCTTGGACGGGCATCTATTACAACGCTGCATTCATTCTGTATGGAAGTCATTCGCCGTTATTATCAGCAAATTCCGTTGAACCCGGCTTTCCGTATCCTGAATGAAAATGAAGCGGAAATCATGCGGCAGGAACTGCTTGAAGAACTATTTGAGGAAAAGTATGGCGAAGAAGATGAAGGGAGTACATTCCGCGAATTAGTGGACTGGTTCAGTGGAGAACGAAACGATGATGCGATGCATCGACTGGTGCAACGTTTGTATGATTTCTCCCGCAGTCATTCCTGGCCGGATCATTGGCTCTCAGAGATGGCGTCTGCTTTTCAGGTGGAAAGTGTAGAGGCACTTGGACATTCAGCATGGGTTCAGAGTATTTTGCGTGATGCGGCTCTTGCTTTAAGTGGTGCAGCAGGATTGCTCCGTCAAGGCATTCATATTTCCATGCAGCCTGAAGGTCCGGCACCTTATGCAGATACGTTAAAAGAAGACCTGGTGATGGTAGAAGAACTGTTGTCTGCGGTTGAGATTATGCCATGGGAGAGGTTGCCTGAAGTGTTTCAACCCGCTGCATTTGGCAAACTGAAACCTTGCAAAAAGGATCAGACGGACCCGGCTTTACAGGATCAGGTGAAGGAACTCCGTGAGGCCGCGAAAAAGGCAGTTACCGACCTGAAAGGTTCATTGTTCGGAAGAAGTGCGTTTGCGTTCTGGCAGGAGTTGGAGCAAGCGGCACCACTCATGCAGGAGTTGTCGAGGTTGGTTAGTACATTTGGAGAACGTTATCGACAGGCCAAACAGGAACGTGGGCAAGTTGACTTCAGTGATCTGGAGCATTACTGTCTTCACATTTTGCGACATGAGGATTCAACGCCTGAACAGTCGATGCCTTCCGATGCGGCTATGGAGTACCGTTCGCGATTCGATGAAGTGTTGCTTGATGAATATCAGGATACCAATACGGTTCAGGAAGATATCGTGAAACTGATCTCCAGAGAAAACCCGGGTAACCGATTCATGGTCGGTGATGTCAAACAGAGTATCTACCGTTTCCGGTTGGCTGAGCCAGGTCTGTTTATGAACAAGTATCGCCAGTATGGAGCGAGCACAAATGAGGACGGAATGGTGGAAGAACGTCTGCATCGTACTGGTCAACGTATTGATCTTGCGCGGAATTTTCGTAGTCGAGCAGAAGTCGTGCATTCGGTCAATATGATATTCCGGCAACTCATGAACGAAGGTGTGGCAGAGATTGCTTACGATGAACGAGCTCAACTGGCATATGGGGCTACCTTCCCGTCAGAAACACTTGGTGATGAGGCGTATACACCTGAACTCATGCTGATCGATCGTCAGGGTGGTGGTCCTGATCTGACAGAGAGTACGGATGAGAATGGGGATGCATCGGTCTCCGCAGAACTGGAGAGTGCCGAACTTGAAACAGCCCAGTTGGAAGCGAGGGCAATCGCAAGGCGTATTCGGGAGATGGTTGGAGACACGGACAAACCTGCCCTTCATGTATATGACAAAGCTCTGCAAACGATGCGCCCGGCACGTTACGGTGACATGGTCATCTTGCTGCGTTCAACCTTGATGTGGGCTCCGCTCATGATTGAGGAGTTCAGACAGCAGGGAATTCCTGCTGGAGGAGAACAGAGCAAGGGCTATTTTCAGGCTACAGAAGTGGAAATCATGATGTCTCTGCTTCAGCTTGTTGATAATCCAAGGCAGGATATTCCGCTTGCTTCCGTGCTTCGTTCCCCGATTGTTGGACTGGATGAAGAGGAACTGGCACAGATTCGGCTTGGTGACAAAAGACAGTCATTCTATGATGCGGTTATATCGGCTGCGGGAGATTGGAGCGATTCCTCCACTAATGCTGTACAACAATCCCGGCAGGATAATCATCCTGATTCCAATATGGTCCAGTTGCAGTGGCCGGAAGCCTGGGCAGAGATGGAACAGGGACAGCGGGAGACAGCAGCTTCAGTCGAGGCAGAGATCCTGGATGATGTCTATGAATCCGATGTGCATACATTGCATACAGATGGAATGCAAGATGCTGGTGTTGCGGGACATGCAAGTGAGGATTTGGGCATAACGGAGATCTCAGGCTCGGAATTACAGCAAAAGTTAATTCGTTTTATGCGTCAATTGGAGCAGTGGAGACTTGAGGCAAGGCAAGGCAGTCTAAGTGAACTGATCTGGCGTATGTATCGGGAAACCGGTTATTTGGACTGGGTTGGTGGTCTTCCAGGAGGGCTGCAACGTCAAAGTAATCTTAAGGCATTGTACGACCGCGCACGACAATATGAGGAATCAACTGCGAATCGCGGCTTGTTCCGTTTCCTGACCTATGTTTCCAGACTGCGGGAAAACGGGGGAGACCTAGGGACTGTAGCAAGTAGTTCTGGTGAGCAGGACAACGCCGTACGTATCATGACGATTCACCGGAGTAAGGGTTTGGAGTTTCCAATTGTCTTTGTCGGTGGCATATCCAAGATGTTTAATCAGCAAGACTTGAACGCACCGTTTCTAATGCATAAGGAATTGGGATTTGGCCCGAGGTTTGTGGATCGTGAGAATCGGGTTGCCTATCCTACATTAGCCAATCTGGCGATTCGTCGTCGTGCGCAATTTGAACTGCTTGCTGAAGAGATGCGTGTGCTGTATGTTGCGTTGACCCGTCCCAAAGAGAAAATGATTCTGCTGGGTACTGTAAAAGATGCCGCGAAAAAAGCGCTCGCGTGGTCTCAGGTCAAGGATAGCCCTGAATTGGCATTGCCAGACTATCTGCTTGCTGCTGGACGGAGTTACCTGGACTGGATTGGACCATCCCTGATGAGACATCCAGATGCGGCTGTGCTGCGTGAACTTGCTGGAAGCAATGATTCGTTCTCAGCTTGTCTTGCAGATGATCAATCACGATGGGCGATCTCTATTATTTCCGCAGATCAGGTATCCCGTGACCATGTGGTAGATCTGACACTCGGAGAAGAAGACGGGATAAATGAGGTACGGAAAGAACGAATTGCTGCACTAAAAGCCGTCCAACCCGTGAAGTTGGTTACATCTTCAACTGTAGAAGAGCTGACGAAGAGTGCACAAGATACGGCTAACCAAAACATTGGAGATGAAGGTGCAGACATAGTAGCTCTTCAACAAGAGGAGACACGGCTGATCAACGAGGTTGATCAACGACTTTCATGGACGTACCCCTATGAAGCAGCAACTCAAGTAGCAGCCAGTACATCTGTCACGGAGTTGAAAACGTTACTTGCGATGCAGGATATCCAGTCCGTAGAGGTGATGGAGGAACTGGGAGAACAGTCCGAGAAATTATTGGCTCACAACAACCCAGAAATCAATTACACCAAAGATGAAGCAGGCCATGTACTACGTGGCGTATCCGATGAATCTAACGAGCGTGAGACTGGATCACGGACAGATTCAAACGGTACGGTGAACCTTCCGGATGCGGGATCTGCAGGTACGTCTTTCAAACTGCACCTGCGTCGTCCCAAATTCATGGAGGCAACGCAGTTGACAGGGGCAGAACGGGGGAACGTGTATCATACGTTGATGCAGCATCTTCCTATAGATGGATCATCTGTTGATTCACAACTTATTGAACAGACAATTGAGCGATTGATTAAGCTTCAGATTTTGCTGCCCCATCATGCTGCGGCTATCGAACCTGAAGAACTGGCCGGATTTTTCAATACAGAACCAGGGAAAGAATTATTGCGTGCAGCGTGGGTGAAACGGGAGATTCCGTTTGTGTATGGACTTCCGGCACATCAGTCCCCTGTGGAATGGCTACATGAACGGGCGGCGAACTCAGATATGCAGATAATAAATGAAGATAGCAAAATGCAGGCAACGATTGAAAATGAAACCGTGCTTGTACAGGGGATTATCGATTGTCTGTATGAGGTGGACGGCGAGCTTGTCTTGCTTGATTACAAGACGGATCGGGTATTGGAGCATCGTGGTGGTTTGGATGAACTCACCAAAAATTATCGCTTCCAGCTAGATCTGTATGGACGGGCCATTGAAGATATATTGGGTCGGAAAGTTGACCGGAAATGGCTGTACTTTTTTGATGGTGGACATGCAGTGAAATTGTAAAAGATCGGAATTTAAAACCATGGATTTCATATGGGAGAGGGGTGGAACGGACGATGCGTATTTTGCATACAGGGGACTGGCATTTGGGAAAAACGCTGGAAGGACGAAGCCGACTGCGTGAACAGGAAGATTTTGTTGATGAACTCGTCAGGGTCGCTGATGAGCAGCAGGCAGATGCCATATTGATGGCCGGAGATGTGTATGATTCGGTTAATCCTCCCGCAGCGGCGGAACAGCTTTTTTATGAAGCGGCAGCACGTCTGACGGAGCATGGAAGACCTCTTGTGGTGATTGCAGGGAATCATGATCAGCCAGAACGTGTAGCTTCTGTAACTCCACTTGTGAACAGACAGGGCATTACACTCGTAGGGATGCCTACTTCAGAAGCGGTAACCATCCATGCAAAGCGAACCGGAGAAATTGCACAGATTGCCGCATTACCTTATCCTTCTGAAGCCAGATTGAATGAACTGCTGACAACAGATGGGGACGAAAATGTGCTTCGTCAGGCATACAGTCACCGGGTGGGCATGTTAATGCAGCGTCTGGCAGCTTCTTTTCGCCCGGATACCGTGAACTTGGCCATGAGCCATATCTATGTGCTCGGCGGACTTGAGAGTGATTCGGAACGTCCGATTCAGATCGGTGGGGCCTACACGGTGGATCCATCATCTTTATCGACTGGTGCGCAATACACGGCGCTTGGGCATCTTCATCGTGCACAGGCTGTCAAAGGAGACGGTGTGATTCGATATAGCGGTTCTCCTCTCGCCTACAGCTTCTCGGAAGCAGGGCAGAGCAAGTCTGTCACGATGGTTGATCTGGCGCCGGGTGGAGCAGCACAGGTAGAAGAAGTTTTGTTAACGTCCGGGCGTCCGCTTGTACGTTGGCAGGCCCGTGGTGGTCTGGCAGAAGTATATCGCTGGCTGGATGAGGGGCGTGATCCACAGGCTTTTATCGACATGGAAGTGTGGCTGGACGAGGCGATGTCCCTGAAGGAGATTCAGCAGCTGCGAAAATCACATGAAGGTATCATTCATATTCGCCCGGTGTATCCCGAGATGGCTGCAGCAGGACTTTTGGAACAACGATCCGAGCTGCCGGTCCACGAACTGTTCCGTAAATTTTATCAGCGTCAGACCGGTGGTGCACAACCGGAAGACAGCCTGGTACAGCTTTTCCTGGAACTTGTGGATGAAGACGAGCCGGGTGCGCGTGAGGAGGTCGAGGAAAGATGAAGCCAATTCTATTAAAAGTTGCCGGACTGCAAAGTTACCGGGAGATGCAGGAGATTGATTTTACCGTGCTGACAGAGACGGGGCTATTCGGTATTTTCGGTCCAACGGGCAGTGGTAAATCTTCCTTGCTCGATGCCATCACACTCGCCATGTACGGAAAAGTGGAACGCGCGGTGAACGGGACGCAAGGCATTATGAATCATGCAGAGGATTCGTTGTCGGTTGCTTTTACATTTGAACTGATGTCGGCGGAAGGCACTCGAAGGTTCCGGGTAGAGCGACGTTTCAAACGAAATAATGAAGTTTCGGTGAGTAACACGATCAGCAAATTCATAGAGACGGTTAATGGCGAAGAACAGGTACTTGCCGACAAATTGGCAGATGTGAATCGCTGCGTTGAAGATGTGATCGGTTTGAAGATGGATGATTTTACACGGGCAGTGGTGCTTCCGCAAGGAAAGTTTGCCGAGTTTTTGTCACTCAAAGGCAGTGAACGTCGCCAAATGCTGCAACGATTATTCCATCTGGAGAAGTATGGGGACCAGTTGGCCATCAAATTAAGTCGGCGGGTCAAGGATAATGATATGGTTCACCAATCTCTTGCTGCGGAGCAACAGGGACTGGGCAATGCCAGTAAGGAGACGCTGGAAGAAACGAAACGGCTTCTTCAAACCGCTGTTCAGCAGTCTGAATTGTCCCGCAAAGCGCTGGATGAAGCTGTGAAGGAAGCTGAACAACTGGGCAAAATTCGTGAGTTAAGTAACGAACGGCAGGCCCGGACGGATGAACAGCAGAAGCTGAAAGCACTGGAACCACAGATAGAGGTAGGCGAACAACGGCTGAAACAATCCGTTGCGGCAGATACAATACTGCCTGCATTGCAGACGGTTCGAGATGCCATGACTACACAGAAGCAGCGGCAGGATACTGCCGAGACAGCTCATCAGCAAGCACTGGAACATGAGCGTCTGGCTGTTCAGGAAGCGGAGAAGGCTGAGACGGCACGCAAGCAAATGACTGAGGAAGAACCGAAACTTCTGCTGCGCCTGGAGCAACTCGAACAAGCGAAAGAGCTGCAACGTGAACGGGACGGACTTCAAGCCGATTGCTCGCGCCTCGCGCAGTTGCTGGAACAGGGGCAGAGCGAACAAACTACGCTGGGACAGCAGCTTGAGAAAGAAAAGGAACTGCAACAGCGCGGACGCAAACGGCGAGAGGAACTACAGGAGAGCCTCAAGCCAAATGAAGTGAAGTCAGAGGAACGCAGGCAACTTCAAGCTGCGCTAGAACTGAAACATCGTGTGGATACTGCCGCGGAGCAGTTGCAGCAAAATAAGGCTGACATGCAGGCCTATAAGCAATCGGCAGAACAGGGAGCCGACAAGCTGAAGGCGGCGGCTGAGGAAGAAAAACGCCTGAGTGATCAGCGTCAGCATCTGGTAGAACAGGCGTCATCAGGTCTTGAGGCCTTGCTTGCCTGTGAGCAGGATATTAGCCGCGAACAAAGCCTGCTGGCCCTTGCGGAGGAACAGTTGCGTGGCACGATGCGGGAGCAGGAGCTGCACCGGCTGTCCTCGGCTTTGCGCGCCGAGCTGCACGACGGCGAGCCATGCCCGGTGTGCGGCTCGCCGCATCACCCGCTCCCGGCTGCGCCGCCGGGAGAAGGTCCGCACGCAGGCGACGCGGACCTGGAACTGCTGCGCAGCCTGCACGCGGAGCTGCAGGAGCTGCGCTTTGGGCTGCGCCAGCAGTTGCACGAACGTCGTAGCCTGCTGACGCAGCTTGGCGCTGCGGCCGGCGAAGCTCCGGCCGCAGCCGAGGCCGCGCCTGCGGCAGCGGAGCCTGAGCCCGCCGGGTCGCCCGAACACGGGCGCTCCCCGGCAGGCTGGGCATCGCGTGCCGCTGCGCTGCGCGAAGCCGCGCAGGCGCTGGCTGGCGCAGCAGCGCCGCTCCAGACCGAAGCCGCCGCGTTGCAGCAGGCGGCTGTGGGCGCGCAGCAGCGCCGCATGGAAGCGGCAGCTGCGCAAGAGGCCGGCCGTGCCGGGCTCGCCCAGGCGGAGCGCAAGCTGGCCGAGAGCGAGGCCGCAGCGGCTGCCTTGCAGAGCCGCTGGGCCTCGGAACTGCCCGGCATCGCTCAGGAGGAGGCCAAGGCCCTCTATCAGGCGATGCAGGAGCGCGATGCGCGCGCCGAAGACATCAAGGAACGTCTGAACAAAAGCGTGACGTTCCTTGAGGAAAAAGACCAAATCATTCAATCTCTCCAGCAGAAACTGGTTGAATTGGACAAACAACTGATTCAGTGGCAAACGGAGTGGCAGGGCAATAGCAAACAGCTGGCCGAGAAGGAAGAACGCTTGCGCCAGTGGGTTGGGGAGCAACGGGTAGAAGATCTGATTACTGCGGCTCAGGCTCGTCTGGATGGACTGCGGAAAACAGCTTCGGACTCGGCACAACGCTTCAAAGAGGCGGACACGCTGAAGCAGGAATCAGCTAAGAAAGACGTTATGGCTCAACAGGCAGCCGCCTCGGCTACAGAACATCTGCAACAAGCACAGGAACGGTGGAAGCAATTGCTGGAACAATCTCCGTTTGACTCAGATGATGCTGTTGTATCCGCGGCAATTCCTTCACAGGAAGCAGAGCGACTGGCAGGGGAGATCCAGCAGCACCGTGAACGTGAGCGTGAACTGGCATCCCAGTTGCGTGAACTGGAACAAAAGCTGGGTGGTGCTGTCGTATCGGAGGAACAGTGGTTAGCCTGCACCGAACGTTTGCAGCAGATCCGAATTGAGGATGAGGCTTCCCTTCGTGCCAAAGCACGTGCAGAACGTGATTTGGAGGATGTGGAGCAGCGACATGTTCGCTGGAC
Source organism: Paenibacillus sp. 10L310 (assembly GCF_056395745.1). Taxonomy (NCBI): domain Bacteria; kingdom Bacillati; phylum Bacillota; class Bacilli; order Caryophanales; family Paenibacillaceae; genus Paenibacillus; species Paenibacillus sp. 10L310. Next base: position 129,338 of record NZ_JBFTKC010000006.1, read on the forward strand.
CGAACTGGAGAACAAGCGGGTGGAGGTAAGCCGTCAAGGCGAACTGCTCAGCAAGCTGCAATCCGCGTTCAGAGGCAATGCTTTTGTTGAGTATATTGCCGAAGAGCAACTGATGCAGGTTAGTCATGCGGCATCTCAGCGTCTGCGCTTCCTGACCAAACAGCGTTATTCACTGGAGGTGGATTCCGGTGGTGGTTTTGTGATCTGTGATGATGCCAACGGGGGAGTCAAACGACCGGTATCAACGCTGTCAGGTGGCGAGACATTTTTGACTTCGTTGTCACTGGCCTTGGCACTGTCGGCCCAGATTCAGCTGCGAGGTCAGTACCCACTTCAATTCTTCTTCCTGGATGAAGGGTTTGGTACCCTTGACCCTGAACTGTTGGATACCGTCATTACGTCTCTGGAAAAATTGCATGACGATCGATTGGCTGTTGGTGTCATCAGTCACGTGCCTGAACTGCGTGCACGCTTGCCGCGCAAACTTGTGGTGATTCCAGCAGGTGAGGCCGGAAACGGCTCACGTGTGGTCTTGGAGACTCTGTAGAGGGCAATGTGTAAGCAATATAGATCATAGAAGCGCCTCTAATAGTCCAAGCAAAATGAATATTAGAGGTTGTTCAAAAAGTCCGCTTTTGATTATGAATGGTGCCTATTAAACACGCACTATTACGGAATGTTATTTTTGTGAAAATATTTCTTTTCTTGCTTTTATAACTTAGCGGAGTGAGTTACATCACAGATACAGGTTCATCCCGCTGTTATACTACAGTTAAGCCGACAAACTTTATTTAAGTACCCCGGCGGACATCTGATCAGGACGTTTCCTGAATAGATGTCCGCGCAGCAGACTTCCAAGGAAGCCGCTCACGGGGTGCTTCTTTTTTTGTGTTTTTTCGTCAGTAGTGTCAATTCGCCCAGTTCTGAATACCATGAAAAGGTGATCAAGAGCTGAATCAGGGAGGCGTTGGCAAGTGGAAAAAGTGGAAGCAAAGAAAATATGTAAGGAACACATGCACCGTTATGTATGTGTACAGATGAATGACGGTATGCACTACGATGGCATTATGGAAAATGTGGATGACGAAATGATCTACCTGGCTGTTCCCGTTGGACCGGAAGCCATGGTGAATCATGCGAACTGGGCTCCAAATGCAATGCCTGGAGCAAACTATCCAATAGGTCATACTCGCGGATTTTATCCAGGTTACGGCTACCCTACACCTTATCCGTATTATGGTTATGGCCGTAGACGTTTTAACCGACTGGTGCTCCCGTTATTTGCGCTTACAGCATTAACCCTTTTACCGTACTATTGAGATTAGAAAAAACAGTCATAACTAAAGTGACACATTCTTATGCACCCTATGAAAATCCTCGAGAATAACTAGCTGAGGATGGATGTTCCGTTCATGGCATCGTACAGCATAAAATAGAGAGGTCTTATCACATACAGAGTCTCAGCCTGATGTATCGCGATAGTCATTGCAATACAACTGGCAACATACCGAATATCCAAAAAGGTCATGCCTGTGCAGAAGCGAACTTCTGTAAGGCATGACCTTTTTTTGAATCTAATTAGTGTAAGGTCGATGATGAACGGATGGCACATAACGTGTATTTAAACTTACTGAAAACAGAAGCTGCTCTGAACGTTGCCGCAGTAGAGGCGTACCTACCCTGAATATGCGAGAACGTTCCTATGTGCGAGCTAACGATCAAGACACCGCATAGCTTTAATTCTCTATTCCGATAAAAAGCTTCGCTTCGTGTGGAATCAATGCTGTTCTCTTACCCGCGGTTGGAGGAGCGGAGCATGATGTGAGCGCTGACGAATCTGAGGCATCTTATTCAAGGCTTTGAAGCGCCCTCAGAATTTTAAGGAATCTGATACACGTTATAACCGGATAAACAGCCGTTTTTAGCATTTTTTTGAGGGTGTTTTGGGAAATAACGTGCCTGCTGATCCTTATAATTTCAAATGAGAGCCTGAACGCCAAATAAGACTTCCTGTGTTCCTTAGAAAATCGTCGACTACCCATTCGCGAGTATCGGCCAGCATGGACTTCAAAATGCCCTCAACTTAATGCAGATTTCAAATCCTCAAGTAAATCTTCAACATCCTCGATCCCAACGGAGATACGAATCAAACCATCCGTGATCCCCAATTCTTGCCGACGTTCATAAGGAATGGAGGCATGCGTCATTCGGGCAGGGACAGAAATTAAACTTTCCACCGCGCCCAGACTTTCAGCCAATGTGAAATAACGGACTTTGCTTAACACGTCATCTACTTTTTCAGCACTGCCTACATCAAAGGAAACCATACCGCCATAACCTCTCGCTTGCGTGGAAGCAAGCTTATGCTGTGGATGGTCGGGCAACCCGGGATAATAGACTTTGCTTACTGCTGGATGTTGATTCAAAAATGTCACAAGCTGCTCTGTATTGCGTTCTTGCGCTTCCATCCGTAATCCCAATGTTTTAAGACCTCGCATTAACAACCAGGAATCCATGGGTCCCAGGACTGCGCCAATTGCATTTTGAATAAAATGCAGATCTTCACCAAGTTGCTCGCTGTTGACAACCGCAAGTCCTGCCACGACATCACTATGACCGCCGATGTATTTCGTTGCAGAATGCAATACAATATCCGCTCCCAGAGCCAGCGGGGTCTGCCAATAAGGTGTACTAAACGTGTTATCCACGATGAACATCAACTCATGTTGTTTTGACCATTTCGCTACAGCAGTAATATCGGTGACCTTGAGTAACGGATTGGTAGGTGTTTCTACATAAATGGCCTTTGTATTGGATTGCAAAGCCTTTTCCAGTGCTTGTGGTGAGGTAGTATCTACAAAGGTAGACTCGATCCCCAGACGACTCAGCACCTTGGTGAAAATGCGGTAAGTCCCGCCGTATACGTCATCCGTCAGAATGACGTGATCTCCAGTTTTCAACAGAGATAGTACAGCGTGAATCGCAGCCATGCCCGAACTAAAAGCAAAACCTCGAACGCCATCCTCCAGCTCTTTAATGACTTCTTCCAACGCATGACGGGTAGGGTTGCCTGTTCGTGAATACTCGTATCCTTTGTGTACGCCAACCGATTCTTGCTCATACGTGCTTACTTGATAGATCGGTACACTCACTGCTCCAGTGTGTGGATCACCAACAATACCTGCATGAATCAGCTTGGTTTTTGGTCTCATTTCATTGTCCTCCATTATAGATATTTTGGCTTAAATACCGTTCGCTGCTATCCGGGAAAATAACAACGATGTTACTTCCGGGAGCTGCGTGAACAGCTTCGTTTAATGCGGCTTGCATAGCTGCACCTGAGGAACTTCCTACCAGTAAGCCTTCCAACAAGGCCAGATCCTTTACCCGCTCAAAGGCATCTTCATCTGAGATCGTATGAATGGCATCAAAGTAACTCACATCCATAAAAGAAGATAACGTTTCGACCCCTATTCCTTCTGTACGATGTGGTCCCGATGGACCTCCTGCGAGTATCGAACCTTCGGGTTCTACGATACATGTTTTAATTAACGGTTTTTGCTCCTTCAAATAGCGAGATACTCCCATGAAAGTTCCGCCAGACCCGGCTCCGGCGACATATACATCCACCTGCCCGTTCAGATCACGCCAAATCTCAGGACCCAGATGTTCATAATGTGCGAGTGGGTTATCTGCATTGGAGAACTGACCTGGAATATACGAACCCGGTATTTCTTTCGCCAGCGATTCCGCCTTGCGTATGGCACCAGTGATTCCTTCGGATGTGGGTGTGTTGACAACCGTAGCACCAAGGGCTTTCATCAACTGCTGCTTCTCAACACTGAACTTCTGAGGTACCGTGAAAATGACCTTTAAATTCAGGCCTACAGCCGCCATTGCAAGACCAATTCCTGTGTTGCCTGCAGTAGCTTCGATCACCGTTCCACCTGGTTTAACATCTCCTCGTGCCAAGGCCTTCTCCAATAAAAACTTGCCGATCCGGTCTTTCACACTTCCTCCGGGATTCATGAATTCCAGTTTGGCGAACAGGCGGATTCCTTCCGGTAATGGATAACGAGTTAATTCAAGCAGAGGTGTATTACCTATAAGTTCCTGCACATGTTGATAAACGGTCAAATTAACCAATCTCCTTTTGTATGTCATTAACCATACATATTTGTTTAATTGGGAAAAGTGCGTGATAAAACCATATTTCGATAAAAGAGCTTGGTATACATCCAATGTTGTATAGTGTTCGCTCGATGATAGATGGAGAGTTGACCTAGAATACCTGGTTGTGTGTCTAAAGATTGGACGTGGGTTTTTACTTTTAGTATGATAGAGGGGAATACATACACTGGAATACAAAGGAGGGTATGAACTATGGATTGCTTATTTTGCAAAATTGTAGAGGGCAGCATTCCCTCCAATAAAGTACTGGAGAATGACCATGTTATCGTTTTTCATGACATCCAGCCCGCTGCACCGACACATGTTCTTGTCATTCCGAAGAAACATATTGCTTCCATGAATGAAGTTACTGCAGAAGATCTGCCATTGATCGGCGAGATTCATCTGGCTGCTCAAGAAGCGGCGAAGCGTCTTGGCGTGGAGGAAACAGGATATCGCTTAATCAACAATTGTGGTAAGGATGGAGAACAAACCGTTCATCATCTGCATTACCATTTGTTGGGTGGTACCAGACTTGGCGTGTTAACAAGTCTGTCCGATTCTCACAAATAAACGAGCTAATGGGTACTAATATTGAGGATTTAGTCATATGCATTAAATCCACGAATGTGTGACCAAATGCTTATATAATGAATTCATTTCATAATACCTTTGAGTTATAAAATGGATTCAAATAAGTGATCATTACATTGAGGTTGACACCTTTATTATCTTTCGCCTATAATGTAAGATGATGAACCGTGTTATTGCTCTTGGACGGTCTGGTCGGAGGGAGGGAAAACTGGTGTCTGAAACTAAAGTTCGCAAAAACGAGACTATTGATGCTGCACTTCGTCGTTTTAAACGCTCCATCGCTAAAGATGGCGTATTGGCTGAGGTGAAGAAACGTAAGCATTATGAGAAGCCAAGCGTAAAGCGCAAGAAAAAGTCCGAGGCTGCTCGTAAGAGAAAGTTTTAGGAGGATTTTAATTACATGAATCTTAGCGAACGATTGAACGAAGATATGAAGCAAGCGATGAAGAGTAAGGACAAGTTCAGACTCTCCAACATTCGGTTGATTCGTTCGACGATCAAGAATCTTGAAATAGATTTGAAAAGAGATTTGGATGACAACGAAGTGCTTGATATCCTGAGTCGTGAAATCAAACAGCGCAAAGATGCCCTCCAAGAATTTGACAAAGCGGGCCGTGAAGATCTCGCGGCAAATGCAAAAGCGGAAATTGAAGTACTCATCCAGTACCTTCCCACACAGCTTACCGAAGAAGAAATTAAAGTTATTGTACAGCAGACCATCCAGGAAACCGGTGCTTCTTCGAAAGCCGAGATGGGGAAAGTCATGGCGGCCCTTATGCCGAAAGTTAAAGGCAAAGCGGACGGCAAACTGGTAAATCAAGCAGTTCAACAATTTCTGCAATAAAGCAAATCAATAAACACCTTCTGACTTGTCAGGAGGTGTTTTTTCCATTTATCAGAAGGCATGATGTCCTTAGGGTGACGAAATTCCTTTTTAATGGTTAATATATATTATTATGGATTTTTATTCTTGCAATTGATCGAGTTTTCAAATATAATTTTAAGATTTTGAAACGAAATGTTGCATTGCACGTAATAAATACCATAAGCTGGACAGTATAACATTAATGGAAAAGGGGGGACTATTGTGAAGGGAAAGCGCCGGAAGAAGCTTACGGGGCCATTGATGCTCTTAATGCTGCTGACGCTGTTGCTTCCTGTCTGGATTGGATCACCGTCAGCGCATGCAGCTGAGAAGAGTGGTGCCGTATATATTATTCCGGTTGATAAACCAATCGAGCAGGGACTTGGCAAGTTCATGGAACGCGGGTTCAAGCAAGCAGAAGAGATGAATGCTGGCCTGATCGTTCTTGATATCAATACGCCGGGAGGCCGTGTCGACACTGCAGAAGCATTGGGTACCCTAATTAAGGACAGTCCAATCGAGACTGTTGCATTTGTCCGTGGAGATGCTGCTTCAGCCGGGAGTTTTCTGGCTCTGAATGCTGATAAGATCGTAATGTCACCAGGCAGTATGATTGGTGCGGCAGCAATGGTGGACAGTACGGGTAAACATGTTGATGATCCAAAGCTTGTTGCATTCTGGAAAAGCAAAATGCAGGGAGCGGCTGAAATCAGTGGTCGTGATGGCAAGATTGCAGCTGGAATGACGGATGTTAACATCGTTGTTGAAATGCCAGAGATCAATAAAACCAAACAAAAAGGTGAAATTATTGCTCTCTCGGCTGAAGAAGCGCTGAAAGTTGGTTATGCCGACCACATCAGCAACACACCGGAAGAAGCGGCAGCTTGGCTCGGTTACAGTCAGGATGACGTATTTAAGGTAGAAAGAACAACAGCGGAGAATATTTCCTCTTTTCTTACCAATCCGGTTGTGATGACTGTGTTATTGTTCCTCGGAATCGCGGGTGTGATCATTGAATTGATTGTTCCTGGTTTTGGAGTTCCTGGTATTGTAGGTATCGTGTGTTTCGTGTTGTATTTCTCGGGTAATTACATTGCGGGATTTGCCGGAGCAGAGACATGGGTGCTATTTACCGTCGGACTCATCATGATGATTCTGGAGATGTTTATTCCGAGCTTTGGTATTCTGGGGATTTTGGGATCAATTGCGCTTGTGGCCGGTGTTGTAAGGGCTGCTTATGATACGAGTGATGCATTTGTATCTCTGGGTATCGCTTTTGGAGCAGCACTGGTAGTCATTGCGATCATCTCAATTCTCTTTAAGGATCGAGGGATATGGAATCGCTTCATACTGAGTGATAGCATGTCTGCGGATCGGGGTTATTCATCAGCCACAGAACGTAAAGAGCTGGTTGGTCTGCAAGGAATCAGTCTGACACCGCTTCGTCCTTCGGGAACAGCGATGTTTGAAGGGGAACGAATTGACGTTGTGACCGACGGAGATTTTATTCCCATCGATACTCCGATTATTGTGATTAAAGCGGAAGGTACCCGGATTGTGGTTCAGCAAGCTTTGCCGGTGTAACTCGCTCTGTTGTCGAAGCGGATTAACGCTTCGGCAATGTACATAACCACATGCTGAAGCTGCCAGCGAGGTGGTGTATTCTTTCATTTAGCAGCGGACTCATGAGTGTCTTCTCAAACATTTTTATCAAATTCAAATTGCAAATGGAGGAAATTAAATGGACACATCTATGATTACGATTTTGCTCATTGCGGTAGTAGGTATTATCGTATTGAGCGTATTCTTCAGCTTTTTCCCGGTTATGCTCTGGGTTTCAGCGATTGCATCCGGCGTACGCGTAAGTATTATTACACTGGTAGCGATGAGACTGAGACGTGTAACGCCTAGCCGTATCGTTAATCCAATGATTAAAGCAACTAAAGCCGGTCTTAAACTTTCAATGAACCAACTGGAAAGTCACTTCTTGGCCGGTGGTAACGTTGACCGTGTTGTAAACGCTCTGATTGCTGCACAACGTGCCAACATTCCACTCGAATTTGAACGTGCTGCTGCGATTGACCTCGCAGGTCGTGACGTATTACAAGCCGTACAGATGAGCGTTAACCCACGAGTTATCGAAACACCGATTGTCTCTGCGGTTGCCAAAGATGGTATTGAAGTTAAAGTTAGAGCACGGGTTACGGTTCGTGCCAACATTGATCGTCTCGTCGGTGGTGCTGGTGAAGAAACGATCATCGCCCGTGTTGGTGAAGGTATCGTAAGTACGAACGGTTCCTCCAATTCTCACAAAGACGTCCTGGAAAATCCGGATCTGATCTCTCGTACTGTATTGTCCAAAGGTCTGGATGCTGGTACTGCTTTTGAAATCCTGTCCATTGATATTGCGGACGTTGATGTAGGTAAAAACATTGGTGCCTTCTTGCAAACAGAGCAAGCAGAAGCTGACAAACGTATCGCTCAGGCAAAAGCCGAAGAGCGTCGCGCAATGGCCGTAGCCCAAGAGCAAGAGATGAAAGCACGCGTAGTGGAAATGAGAGCACGCGTTGTTGAATCCGAGTCCCAAGTACCTTTGGCAATGGCTGAGGCACTTCGTAACGGTAAAATCGGTGTGATGGATTATATGAACCTGAAGAACATTGAAGCGGATACTCAAATGCGTAACACATTGGGAAAACCTGGTGAAGGTTCGAATTCCAACGATCAGGGTGATTCCAAAAACGGAAGATAGGCGGTGAGTGCATATGGGCCTATTTGAATGGATTTTTGATAATCTGTATATTGTGGCCGTCATCGGTTTTGCACTCTTCTCCTTCTTGGGGAAAGCTGCCAAATCGGCTGATCCGAACAAAAAGCGTCCTGCCAACGGGATGCCTACATTTGGAGGCAGTGGTGATTCAGGCCGGGATGAACGTTCAAGAGACAATTCATCTCCGCAGCAGTCTTCCGGACCTACAGACCCCCGCTATGATGAACAGTATGATGATCGGTATGATGACGTGCAATATGAGAATCAGTATGATGAGCCGTATTCGGAGCCTGCTGCATCTTCTCGCCCCGCAACTGACTACAGAAGTGAGGGCACGATGAGTGCGATGGCAAATTCACTTGAGGAACAGATGAGAGGCATGGAAGAACAGCAACGTTTGATCGAAGAACGCTTGAATCGCATCTCTTCTGCGAATCGGCCAGTTGTGTCTGATTCCAGTTGGGATGAGACCAGCAGCGATGGATCGGGAGCGTCTCCGCTTCGTCCGGCAGACATTCGCACAGGTGTCCTGTGGGCAGAAGTACTGGGTTCTCCTCGTTCCAAACAGCCGTTTGGTACAAGAGGGAAACTGTAAATAAGTTAAGTTGCTGGACGGAAATAAAGCCGTCTCTGGTGAGCATGAAGCCGCCGGAGACGGCTTTTTCTGTGTTCTATCCTTTTTTCTCAACATTCGTCCCTAACACGCCCCGGAATTTTCATAAATTCTTGAATCTGCGCATAAGTTGAACTGTAGAGGAAGGGGGAAGACCTTCGAATGACCCGGATCAGCCGCAAGCTGCGCAGATGGACCAGTGAAGTGTTGGATCTGCCGCAGGATGTGCTTTATGATATGCCACGGTTAACCCTGATCGGCAGTAAGCAACTGTATATAGAGAATCATCGCGGTGTCATCCATTTCACGCCGGATCGTATCGTGTTGGCTCTTTCCCAAGGCCAGTTAGAGATCAAAGGAACTGCCTTGGTGATACGTAATATTTTGCCGGATGAAGTAGCTGTTGAAGGAACGATTCTGGATATTCATATGAATGGAGTGGAGGGGAACGGATGAAGCAGCCCAGTCTGTATAAACTGCGGGGAGCAGTCCGAATCACGGTCACTGGGGGAGACATTGAAACATTAATCAACACGGTGGCAGAGCAGGGACTGGAAGTTTGGAACCTGCGTGCTCACGATGGACGCGTGGCAGAGATGAACATTCTGCTGCCGCATTTTTTCAGGTTGCGTCCTGTGTTGAAACGGACAGGCTGCAGGGTGAAAGTAACCCATCGCAGCGGTTTCCCCTTTTTTGCGGCCCGTTTACTGCGGAGGAAGTTCTTTCTTGGGGGTATGCTGTTTTTTGTGGCAGCTTTGTTTGCGTTGTCGTCCATGGTATGGAGTGTGGAGGTCAAGGGTAACGTCACCATTCCCACCGACGAGGTGCTTGCAGCAGCGAAGAAAGAGGGCATATATCCTTTGCAATGGGGGTTCCGTCTGCAAAGCCAAGACAAGCTCTCCAGGCAGCTTGCACTCGCTCTGCCGGATGTAACCTGGATTGGCGTGAGCAAAGAGGGGACAACCATTACCATTCAGGTCGTAGAATCTGCCCAACCAAAGCGCGAACCATTACTGAACCCCAGACATCTGATCAGTAAGTCAGATGCTGTGGTCACTCAAATCTATGCGGAGCAGGGACGCCCTGTTGTTCAGAAGGACATGCGTGTCAAAAAGGGTCAGGTATTGATCTCGGGGATTCTCGGAGATGAGGAGAACACCAAAACCATCGTTGCCAAAGGCGAAGTTCGTGGTCTGGTATGGCGTGAGTATCAGGTAGAGGTTCCGCTGGTGCAAAAACATAATACAATGACAGGTGAGAGCAAAGAACGTCTTTACATGGTGCTGGGGAATTGGGCGATTCAACTGTGGGGGTACGGAAGTACACCTTTCAGTTCATTTGATACCGAGAGTAATCATAAACCATTAACGTGGCGATCCTTTACACTTCCCATGGGTTGGCTGACAGAGAAAGATCTGGAGACCCGAGAGCATGAGCAACAACAGACGATAGAATGGGCCAGAACGAAAGGATTGGAAGGAGCAAGGAACGATATTATCGCCAAAAACGGCAAAGGAACAAAAATTATAAGTGAAAAAATTTTGCATGAGAAGAAAGAGAATGGTAAAGTTTATATGAAAGTCTTATTTGAAGTAGAAGAAAGCATTGCGGAAGAACTTCCGCTAGTCCATAGTCAAGGAGAATGAGGATATTTGTCAGAGCAAACACGCAGCATACAAATCTCCCTCCAGAGTGCGGGAGAGGGCCAATCTCTTTTTGGACCCCAAGATACTTTTCTTAAACTGATTGAATCCGAGATTTCCGCCCAGATTGCATCCCGTGAAGCGGAGATTGTGATTTTTGGCAACGCACAACAGGTGGAATCGCTTGAACAATTATTTGATGTGTTACTGCAATTGATACGCAATGGATATGTGTTAACCGAGAGAGATGTGAAGTATGCGATTGAACTTGCCAAGGATATGCGGGCAGACCAGCTATTGGATCTGTTCAAGGGCGAGATTACAACGACATACCGAGGTAAACCAATCCGTGTTAAAACCATTGGACAGAAGCACTATGTAACTACAATTAAAAAACGTGATATTGTATTTGGCATTGGTCCTGCTGGTACGGGTAAAACCTACCTTGCTGTTGTACTGGCTGTTGCCGCAATTAAAGAAGGCAGCGTCAAACGCATTGTACTCACACGGCCTGCTGTTGAAGCGGGAGAGAGTCTTGGATTTTTGCCAGGTGATCTTCAAGAGAAGGTAGACCCTTATCTGAGACCGCTGTACGATGCCCTGTATGACGTTATGGGACAGGAACAGACCGCGAAGGCACTGGAGCGAGGGTTAATCGAAATCGCGCCACTCGCCTACATGCGGGGGCGTACGCTGGATGACTCCTTCATCATTCTGGATGAAGCACAGAACACAACGCCGGAACAGATGAAGATGTTTCTAACCCGTCTTGGTTTTGGCTCCAAAATGGTCATCACCGGAGACGTGACACAGATTGATTTACCGCGTGGTAAGAAATCCGGGCTTGTGGAAGCGAATACGATCTTGAACGAAGTTAACGAGATTGGATTTGTCTATTTTGCCGAGCAAGATGTTGTACGGCATTCCCTTGTCCAGAAAATTATCGTGGCTTACAACCACGCCGCAGAAAATCAAGCATAGAAAGGGATTGTCTAAAGTGACCTCGAAGGAACCGTCAAAAGGCAAATCTTTTCAGAATAAGGCTACAGGATGGAAGTATAGCGTGTGGGCACGCTATCTTCTGTTTTTGTTTCTGGTGATTCTTTTCTACGTCAGTCTGGCTTCCAAACTGCTCCCTGAGCGCTATGATATTCAGGAAGGGACACGGAGTGAAGTGGACATTGCTGCGCCCATGCAGATTCCGAATAACAAGGCCACACTCAAAGCACAGGAAGAAGCTGCTGAACGGGTACAGCCGATATTTCAGATTGTCCAGTTGCGAAACGAAAATTTGATGACTACCCTGCTTGATCGTGTAGATCGATTAAATCAGGATGATCAGATTTCAAGTCAGGATAAGATTGATATTTATCGGGATGAAATTCCACAGCGCCAGAAGGATTTTGTGACCAACTATATCAATAATAATCGGAAAGCCGGTACATACTCCGAGACTCTTTTGGAAGAAATCAGAAATGTGGTACAGGAGCAAAGCTACCGTATTCCCGAAGAAACTTACATCAAAATCTCACGTCTGACATCGGATGATATCCAGGAGATGAAGCCGGTTGCGAGGGATATTGTTGCCCGGTTAATGACGGATCAGATCAGCGATGCAACCACTGCTCGTGCCAAAGTAGCCGAGATGGTGAGTGTCAGCTCTCTTGGTAAGCGTACGCAACGTGAGGTCGTGCAAGAGCTTGCTCGCCTTGTGGTGACCGCGAACCGCTTCTACGATGAAGAGGGAACTAAGGAAGCCAAAGTACAGGCGCGTGAGAACACGCAAACCGTCTTTATCAAGCAAGGGGACACATTAGTTGCCAAGGGTGAGATGATCACCCCGGAGATGTATACTTTGCTGGGTGAGAATGATTTGCTGAAAAATGAAGTGAACTACTGGCCGCAGCTTGGACTTCTTATGTTTTCCTGCCTGTTGTCAGCAGCCATTCTGATGTATATTCAGCAAGGCAGCGGAACACATTTTAAGTATAATAATGCCCAGCTGTTGATGCTTGTTCTCATTTTTATTATTACGATTGTGGTTATGCATGTGACGGCGATTATCCAGACCAATGAGAGGTCTTATGTTGGCTTCCTTGCACCTGTTGCGGTAGGAGCGATGTTAATTGCCTTGTTACTGGATACCTCGCTTGCCTTTGTATGTTCGATTTTGATCGGTATGTTGTCCAGCATTATTTTGAATACACATCAGGGTCAACTTTTTGACTTCGAACTAGGTTTCTTTGCTGTATTGGTTTCATTTGTTGCGATCTTCGCAACTCATAAGGCTAGCCAGCGATCAACGATCCTGAAAGGGGCCATTATGGTCTGTCTGTTCGGGTCCATAGCCGTCTTCACCTTGGCTTTGATTGACTCGGGCGATTGGAACCGAACCACGACACTGTATGGTGTTGGGTTTGCATTTGCTGGTGGCGTACTGACTGCCATTCTGGTTATTGGGCTGATGCCATTTTTTGAAACTTCATTTGGCATTTTGTCAGCGCTCAAACTGGTAGAACTATCTAATCCGAACCATCCGCTTCTTCGCAAGTTGCTGACGGAGACACCGGGTACCTATCATCACAGCGTTATGGTAGGAAATCTGTCCGAAGCAGCAGCAGAAGCCATAGGAGCTAACGGATTGCTCTGCAGAGTCGGTTCGTATTATCATGATATTGGCAAGACGAAGCGCCCCATCTATTTTATTGAAAATCAGAACAATATGGAGAATCCACATGATTCAATTGATCCGAAACTGAGCAAATCCATTATCGTTGCCCATGCGCGCGATGGGGTGGAAATGCAGAAGGATTATAAGTTGCCTAGACCTATTCGGGATATTGCTGAACAGCATCACGGCACGACATTTCTCCACTATTTCTATCACAAAGCACTGCGCCAGGCGGAAGAAGCAGGCGTTGAGCCTGATTTCACGGAAGAAGATTTCCGTTACCCTGGGCCGAAGGCTCAGTCCAAGGAATCGGCTATTGTTGGCATTGCCGATAGTGTGGAGGCTGCTGTGAGATCTTTGCGCAAACCGACAGTGGAGCAAGTGGAGTCCATGATTGAGAAGATTATTAAAGGACGATTGGACGATCATCAATTTAATGATTGTGACCTTACGATGCGTGAACTGGATATCGTCGCCAGAACATTGAAGGAAACGGTGATGGGTATCTTCCACTCCAGGATAGAATATCCGGAGGAGATTAAGAAAACAAAGCCAACTTCACCCGAAGCAGGCTAATTTAATAATAGTTCGTGTTCAAAAAAGGTTGGTTTCAGTAACGAGAAGATGGGATGAAGCTAGTAAGGCTTTTTGAACAACCTCTAATATGAGCAGACAGGAGTTATGAAAGAATGAGTCTTAATCTGGCATGGAATAATGAACAACAGGATAAAGAAATTACAGAACCGATGATTGCAATGTTGGAACAGTTGCTGAATCTCGCAGGAGAAGCGGAAGGTGTTGCAGACGGGGAAGTGGCTCTGACTTTTGTGAACGATGAGCAGATTCATGAGTTGAACCGTGATTATCGCGGTATTGACCGTCCTACGGATGTATTGTCTTTTGCAATGAACGAGACGGTGGATGAAGAGCTCGATATTATCTATGAGCTGGACGAAGATGAAGAAATGGAAGAAATGCCGGATGTTCTTGGAGACATCATCATTTCCGTACCACGGACCATCCTGCAAAGTGAAGAGTATGGACACTCATTTGAACGTGAACTTGGTTTTCTGTTTGTCCATGGTTTCTTGCACCTGCTTGGATACGACCATCAGGATGAAGCAAGTGAGGCTGAAATGATGGGCAAACAAGAAGCGGTATTGGCCCAGGCCGGGTTGACACGATAATGAGAAGACGCTCCTGGGGTCTGGTATTCCGCAATGCTGCGGAAGGAATCGCATATGGGTTGCGGACTCAGCGTAATGTGAGAGTTCACACGGGAGTGGCTATTTTGATGTGTTTAGCCGGCTTTTTTTTCAGAATCTCAAGAACGGATTGGATGTTTGTGCTGACCGCTGTCTTTTTGGTCCTGGTGACTGAATTGATGAACACGGCTGTAGAGGCAGCGGTTGACTTGGCACACCCCCATATCCACCCGCTGGCAAAAGCGGCAAAGGATACCGCGGCCGGGGCAGTTCTGCTGGCTGCGGTATTCGCTGTCATCATCGGTTGTATCGTTTTCATTAAGCCGGTGATGAGCTGGCTAGATTTGTACTGATTTTGTTTTAACCTTGTTTTGATTTGATTTTAATACTACACACTAATATAAATTTACTTGATGCAAACACGATAACGGAGAGGTCAGAAAAAACCTGAAGAAACGGAGTGTGCGCCTTTATCCCCGGATTTTCCCTTATTAAAAGGGATCAAAAAAATCTGGGGATAACAGCGCTCGGAAGGTTGTTCTGACAGCGGAGTGTCCAGTGTAAATGCACTAGTTTGATTTTATATTGCACCCTAAGGGAGAGATTATTAATGGATAACAGTTTGTTAATGCAAGAAGCAATTAAGGCACGTACGAAGGCGTATACGCCTTACTCCCATTTTGGTGTTGGCGCGGCTTTGCTTGACAGTGAAGGTCATGTGCATCATGGTTGTAATATTGAGAATGCTGCGTATACACCAGGTAACTGTGCTGAACGTACAGCGATGTTTAGTGCCATTGCAGGTGGGCAGAAGCCTCGCAGCTTCACAGCGATTGCCATTGTGGGAGACACGGATGGTCCGATTGCTCCATGTGGCGTATGTCGTCAGGTCATGTACGAACTGTGTGAACCTGATATGAAAGTCATCTTGGGGAACTTGAAAGGTGATCTGCAAGTGACCACCGTTGCTGAACTGTTACCTTGGGCTTTTGGGCCTTCTGATCTGAATTCTGCCAAAAAATAAACCAATATTCCAGGCCTAGGCGCCTGAGGAGGAACATATGAAAAAACAAGCATTTAAATCCGGTTTTGTAGCCATTATTGGACGTCCAAACGTAGGTAAATCGACACTGATGAACCAAGTGATCGGACAGAAAATTGCGATTATGTCGGACAAGCCACAAACCACACGTAATAAAATTCATGGTGTGTATACATCCGAACATCAGCAAATCGTATTCCTGGACACACCGGGTATTCACAAACGTCAATCCAAACTTGGCGATTACATGAACCAGACTGCTCTGAATACGCTCGGAGAAGTAGAAGCAGCACTGTTCCTAATTGATGCTTCGGAAGGCTTGGGTGGCGGTGACCGTTATATTGCGGAACAGTTGAAAAACATCCGTACACCTGTCATTCTTGTCATGAATAAAATTGACAAAATTGAGCCGGAAGCACTGTTGCCACTCATTGAGACGTATCGCAAGCTTCACGATTTCGCTGAAATCGTTCCTGTCTCTGCCATGCTTGGCAGCAATGTCAGCACGTTGCTGGAACAGCTCGGCAAGTATTTGCCAGAAGGTCCACAGTACTATCCTGATGACCAGGTTACTGACCATCCGGAGCAGTTTGTATGTGCCGAGTTGATTCGTGAGAAAATTCTGCAAATGACTCGTGAAGAAGTGCCTCACTCCATTGCTGTAACGATCGAAGATATGAAAGTGCAAGATAATGGTGTCGTTTATATCTCAGCAGTCATTTTTGTGGAACGGGATTCCCAAAAAGGGATCATTATCGGCAAGCAAGGTGCCCTTCTGAAAGAAGTGGGTAAACGAGCTCGACACGACATTCAGAATTTGCTTGGCTCCAAAATTTTCATGGACCTGTGGGTTAAAGTGAAAAAAGACTGGAGAAATCAGGATCGGGTTCTGCGTGACCTTGGCTTTGGACGTGACTGATCGTCGGAATTGTATCCAGTAATTGCAACACATAGTTTACCTTGCAAGACTCCATCCTATTTGGTAGATGCAGACGTCATTTCCGAAGAGAGGATGAAATTCCGATGCGAGATTTTTCGTGGAAGGTTTTTGCGATGACGGGGGATGTGGAGTCCTATTTGTTATATACCGAGGCGTGTAACTCGTTAGGACAGGAGTCGGATAATGCAAGGGAAGTGATTGAAGATGAAGAAGCCGAAGGATAACTGGCTGATTCGGGAATGGTTAGGTGACGAGGCATGCTATACAGGGTGGAAGGGATTGTCATCCGCAGCATGGACTACGGCGAAGGGAACAAAATCATTACACTTTGCACCGAAAGCGGCGGGAAAGTAGGGGTACTCGTCCGCGGTGCCAAAAAGCCCAAGAGCCGACATGCTGCACTGGTGCAGCCGTTTACGTATGGTCAATATGTATATTTTCGCAATACAGGTCTAGGCACACTGAACGCTGGAGAAATTGTTGAATCCTATCATGAGTTGCGTGAAGATCTGGTCAAGGCCTCTTATGCCTCTTATGCGTGTGAACTATTGGATCGGGTGCTTCAGGATGAAGAGACAGGTACATTTTGGTTCAAACAGTTAAAGGCGTGTTTGCAGGCGTTGAAGGATGAGAAAGATCCGGTTGTTATTACAAGTCTGTACGAAATGAAAATATTACAGGCATCCGGATATGGTCCACAGTTCGATGAGTGCATCTCCTGCAATCAGGAGCGACCGGATGAGCAGTTGTTTATAAGTCCCAGACTAGGTGGCGTCTTGTGTCGAGCGTGCAAACATTTTGATCCTCCAGCGATGTCAGTTAGTCCAAAGGCTCTGAAGTTGTTGCGTTTGTTCGCACAGTTGGATCTGCAGCGCTTGGGGAATATATCAGTGAGTGAATCTACCCGTGATGAGATCAAAAAGTTGATGCGTGCCTTTATGGATCATCAGCTTGGTCTGAATCTTAAATCCCGTTCTTTCCTCGATCAGATGGAGAAGTACGGGATTTGAGGCGTTTTGGTGGAAATGAAACTATATCTTGACTTCATACTAGATTTTATATATTATGAAATATAATTTCTCTTTATGAGACATGCATTGAACGAGAAAGTAAAAGACTGGATTTATTGCATTTATGGAGACAAGTCGTTGTATAACACTTGGGAATCATGAATGAGCGAGTCGGGGATGGTGGGAGCCTGGCTGAATCGGTTTTTGAAACGGCACTCGGGAGCATGAATGGACACGGAAAAGTGGGCTGGAACGAACAGGATCATCTTGTTTGATCTAAGCCAAGTAGGGTGGAACCGCGGGAATAGCTCTCGTCCCTACGTCTGTACAACAGGCGTAGGACGGGGGCTATTTATTGTTGTCTTCACCGTCCTAAGCTTGCTAACAAACCATTGAAAAGGAGCATGATTATGAATTTTCAGCAGATGATTCTAACGCTGCAACAATTCTGGGCCGAGCATAACTGTATTATTGTCCAGCCATACGATACGGAAAAAGGGGCAGGTACGATGAACCCGATGACCTTTTTACGCTCGCTTGGACCCGAACCTTGGAAAGTGGCCTATGTGGAGCCTTCCCGTCGTCCTTCGGACGGACGTTATGGTGAGAACCCTAACCGGCTGTACCAGCATCATCAGTTCCAGGTCATCATCAAGCCTTCTCCGGACAATATTCAGGAAATTTACCTGGAAAGTCTGAAACGTCTTGGCATTGATCCGCTCAAACATGATATTCGGTTTGTTGAAGATAACTGGGAGAATCCTTCCCTTGGTTGTGCAGGTCTTGGTTGGGAAGTATGGTTGGACGGAATGGAAATTACACAATTTACGTATTTCCAACAGGTCGGTGGGATCGAGACAAATCCGGTAGCTGTTGAAATTACGTATGGTATGGAGCGTTTGGCTTCTTACATTCAAGATAAAGAGAATGTGTTTGATCTGGAATGGGTGGAAGGTATCACTTATGGTGATGTATTCCGTCAGCCAGAATTCGAACACTCTAAATATACGTTTGAAGTATCTGATGTCAAAATGCTGTTTACACTCTTCAACATGCATGAAGAAGAAGCAAACAAGGCCATGGCGCAGCATCTGGTATTCCCGGCATATGACTATGTGCTGAAATGTTCCCACACGTTCAACCTGTTGGATGCACGTGGAGCCATCAGTGTAACGGAACGTACGGGTTACATCACACGTGTTCGTAATCTGGCTCGCCAAGTCGCTGCAACATATATGGAAGAGCGTGAGAAGCTAGGCTTCCCGCTGATCAAGAAAGGGGGAGCCGAGCATGTCTAAGGATTTGTTGTTCGAGATCGGGTTGGAAGAAGTACCTGCACGCTTTATGCGCACAGCAATCGCACAGCTGCAAGAGCGTGTCGTGAAATGGCTTGACGCATCCCGCATTGCTTATGGTGAAGTGAATGCATATGCTACACCGCGCCGTCTGGCTGTTTTGATTCACAATGTGGCTGAAAAGCAGGAAGATATCGAGGAAGAAGTGAAAGGTCCTTCACGCAAAATTGCCCTGGACGACAGTGGCAATTGGAGCAAGGCTGCACTCGGATTCGCCCGCAGTCAAGGTGTTGAACCGGACCAGTTCACGTTCAAGGAACTGAACGGTGTCGAATATATCTATGCAACGAAGAGCAGCAAAGGTGTGGAGACGGCTTCTGTAGTTGGCGAAGGATTACTTTCTGTATTACATGCCATGACGTTCCCAAAATTCATGCGTTGGGCTTCCTATGATTTCAAATTTGTACGTCCAATCCGCTGGATTGTGGCTATGCTCGGCAGTGAGGTTATCGATCTGGAAGTGACAGGTATTAAGTCGGGTAATGTAACTCGCGGACATCGTTTCCTCGGTAAGGAGGCTGTGATCTCCACTCCGTCTTCATACGTGGAAGTGTTGCGTTCCGAACATGTCATTGCTGATATCCAGGAACGTGAACAGATGATTGTATCCCAGATTCAGGCACTGGCTGCGGAGAAAAAATGGGATATTGCGATTAAGGAAGACTTGCTGGAGGAAGTTCTGTTCCTGGTGGAAACACCTACCGTATTGTTCGGGACATTTGACTCCTCATTCTTGAATATTCCACAAGAAGTATTGATTACTTCCATGCGTGAGCATCAGCGTTATTTCCCTGTACTGGACAATGAAGGACAATTGTTGCCATTCTTCGTGACGGTACGTAACGGTGGAAGTGATTCACTGGACGTTATTGCCAAAGGGAATGAAAAAGTTCTGCGTGCACGTCTGTCTGATGCCAAGTTCTTCTATGAGGAAGATCAGAAGCTACAGATTAAGGATGCATTGTCGAAGCTGGAAAGTATCGTCTTCCAGGAAGAATTGGGAACGGTTGGAGATAAAGTGCGTCGTATTCGCAAGATTGCCGATGGACTTGCTACCAAACTGCAAGTATCCGGTGATGTTGCTGAATCCGTTAGCCGCTCAGCAGATATCTGCAAATTCGATCTGGTGACACTGATGGTGGGAGAATTCCCGGAACTGCAAGGTGTGATGGGTGAGGATTACGCTCGTAAAGCTGGCGAAAAAGAAGAAGTGGCCAAAGCGGTATTTGAACACTATCAGCCACGTTTCGCTGGAGATCAATCCCCTGCTTCTCTTGTTGGTGCCATTGTGAGTGCTGCGGACAAAATGGATACAATCGTGGGTTGTTTCTCCATCAACATTATTCCAACGGGTTCTCAAGATCCGTATGCGCTGCGCCGTCAGGCTGCAGGTATTGTACAGATTTTGCTGGATCACAAGCTTCCGCTGACATTGTCAGACGTGTTCGGAGTAGCACTTCAAGTGCATGCCCAGATGAACCTGTTGAAACGTGCAGATGAAGAGGTTCGTAAAGATCTGCAAGACTTCTTTGGTCTTCGTGTGAAAAAATTGTTGTCCGAAACAGTTCGCTACGACGTAGTGGATGCCGTAATTTCTTCCGGATTCGATGATATCAGCGCTGTTGTACCAAAAGGTGAAGCGTTGATGGCGGCTGTTATGACAGGAGACGCATTCAAAACAACGGTTGAATCGTTCAACCGTGTGGGTAATCTGGCGGCCAAAGCATCCAATGCTTCCGTACATCCAGAACTGTTCACAGAAGATGGAGAACGTCAGTTACATGAGGCATGGAGCAAAACGAATGCAGAATATCGTCAGGCGTTGACTCAGCATCATGCTGCTGAAGCACTGGCTATTGCATCTGCCTGGAAGGATGGTATTACCTCATTCTTCGATTCGGTCATGGTTATGGCTGAAGATGAAGCTGTTCGGGCGAACCGACTTGCCTTACTCGCGGCTATTGATCGTGACTTGAAAGGATTTGCTGATTTTTCCAAGTTGGTTTGGTAATTGGGCGAATTTCATGAGTCCTTTTCCACAGACTTGGCGCAAAGCTAAAATTCAGTATTAAAGAAGGATATATGAGGGTATAAATATACGGAACGGGTTGTGAATTGTATTTTTGACAACCGCTCCGTATTTTAGCCTTTGATTTCCCTCGTTCCGGCAGAAGGATTTTGCCTGGCCGGGGTCGTATATAACAATATGCAGCTATTTTATGAAACCGGGTGGTCTGGGTTTGAGTGAGTTAAATATACGCCACATTGTTGTGGATGGTGATGCTTGCCCGGTCAAAACCGAGATTGCGCAAACAGCTCGCCTTTTCAACATCCCCGTATTGTTAGTCTCTTCATTTGATCATTTGCTTCAAGGAGGAGAAGGGGTACGAACCGTGCAAGTGGATCGCAGTGATCAGAGCGCAGACCTGTATATTGCTAATCATATTAAGCCATATGATGTGGTTATCACTCAGGACTATGGACTTGCGGCACTTGCGCTTGGCAAACGTTGTTATGTTTTGTCCTTTCGTGGTCGTGAGTTCAACGATCGTGACATTGATTTCATGTTGGATTCTCGTCATACTGCGGCCAAAGCACGAAAAAGAGGCCATTACGGGAAAGGCCCAAAGCCTTTCACAGAGCAGGATCGAGAAATGTTTCAACATAAACTGACAAAACTTTTAAAAGATTTGCAGGAGAATGTGTAAGTTTATCGAATTATATTTACGTGTTGAAGAGATGAAGGTGGCCAGAGATGAGTACCGGACAAGGCGGTATACCCGAAAGTATTATTGAATCGGTGTTACAGCAGAATGATATTGTCGATACGGTGAGCCGATTTGTGCATCTGACCAAACAGGGGAAGTATATGAAAGGCCTCTGTCCTTTTCATTCCGAGAAGACGCCTTCGTTCACCGTTACACCTGAGAAACAAATTTTCTACTGCTACGGTTGCGGCACGGGCGGAAATGCCATCAAATTCAGGATGGAAATCGAAGGGTTATCCTTTCCCGAGGCTGTCAAAACGATGGCGGAAGAAAGTCACATCTCTATGGGGGACTGGCAAGGGCGTGAATCTGCTCATGTGAATCCGGAGACAGAACGTCTGTTGGAGGCTTATGAGCTTACCGCGAAGCTGTATCATTTTTTGTTGAAAAATACAGAGCACGGCAAGTCAGCCATGGAGTATTTACGCTCAAGAGGTTTTGGCGACAAGTTGATTGACCAGTTCCAGATTGGTTTCGCACCAAATCGTTGGGACACACTGGTACAATTTCTTGAGAAACGTAACTATCCACTCGAAGAGATGGAAAAGGGTGGACTTCTGTCACCCCGAAATGAAGGTCAGGGATATGTGGATCGATTCCGAGACCGGATTATGTTCCCGATTAATGGCAGGAGCGGTAAGCCGATTGCATTTGCAGGACGCATATTGGGAGATGGGCAACCGAAGTATCTAAATTCACCGGAAACCCGGTTATTTAACAAAAGCCGTGTTCTCTATAATCTGCATCATGCCAAGAATGCAATTCGCAAACAAAGACAAGCCATTTTGTTCGAGGGATATGGTGATGTCATCTCCGCATGGGACCAGGATATCCAGAATGGTGTAGCGGCAATGGGCACTGCGTTAACCGAGAATCAGGCACTGATGCTCAAAGGGATGTGCGACGAAGTCATCATATGTTATGACGGCGACAGAGCAGGACAGGCTGCTGCACTCAAAAACTTCCCTATTCTTGAGGAAGCTGGATTGCAGGTCAAAGTGGCTCTCATTCCCGAGGGACTTGACCCGGATGATTTTATCCGGAAGCATGGTGGTGAACGGTTCCGAAACCAGATTGTGGACGGTGCCGTGACAACTACAAAATTTAAACTTATAAACTTAAAAAAAAGCCATATACTGCTAGAGGGTGGCGGACAAATCGCCTATTCGAAAGAAGCAGTAAAGTTGATTGCACCCTTACCTTCTCCAACAGAAAGGGAAGTGTATCTTCGTGAACTGGCTGCAGAAGTGGACGTATCGTTCGAAACATTGAAGCAGGAGTGTAATGAAGAACGGGAGGCGATGAAAAATAACCTCCAGTTTGGGGATAATAACCCGAAAAGGTGGAATAATGGTAGGCAACAAAATAGGCAGGTGCCTACACCCAATCTGTTGCCGGCTTATCACGCTGCCGAACGCAAACTGATTGCCTGGATGTTGCAGGATGATGAGGCTGCCCAGTACGTGAATGAGCATCTTGGTGAAGCTTTTAACTTGGATGATCATGCAGCTATTGCTGCTTATCTATATGCCTACTATGCGCAAGGCAAACCGTCGGATACAAGCCGTTTTATGTCTTCACTGCATGACGATCGTCTGGAAAAAACGGTCAGTTCAATCTCGATGATGGATGGTCCAGGTGAATGGAGTATTCAAATGCTCGATGATTGCATCAGGGAAGTGCTGAAGCATCCGCGTAAGAAAGAGTACGATTTGAAAAAAGAAGAAATGATTGCTGCAGAGCGGGCAGGTGATTCTGTACGCGCGGCACAGATTGCAATTGAAATGATTGCCCTAGAGAGACAGTGAACGTCTGATGATTAGATGTTTCTAGGGAGGAGGGAGTCGAATTATGGCGAATGATCAGCATACTGAACTAGAAACAGAATTGACACTGGATCAGGTTAAAGATCAATTGATTGAATCAGGTAAGAAAAGAGCTTCGCTGAATTACAAGGAAATTATAGAGAAACTCTCTCCTTTTGAGCAGGATGCAGAGCAAATGGATGAGTTCTATGAGCAACTGAGCGATCTGGGTATCGATGTAGTGAATGAAAATAATGAAGAGGTTACACTTCGTCCTAGTGAAGATTCCGAGAACAACACCAGAGAGGGAGAGGACGAATTCCACTTTGATGATGATCTGAGCTTGCCGCCAGGTATCAAAATCAATGACCCTGTCCGTATGTACCTCAAGGAAATTGGTCGTGTGCCACTGTTGTCGGCAGATGATGAAGTACAACTGGCTAAACGGATTGAGAACGGGGATGAAGAAGCCAAGCGTCGTCTGGCTGAAGCTAACTTACGACTCGTTGTCAGTATCGCCAAGCGTTACGTTGGACGTGGAATGTTGTTCCTTGATTTGATTCAGGAAGGTAATATGGGTCTGATCAAAGCGGTTGAGAAGTTCGACCACAAAAAAGGATACAAGTTCAGTACGTATGCAACATGGTGGATTCGCCAAGCGATCACTCGTGCTATTGCTGACCAAGCGCGTACCATTCGTATCCCTGTGCACATGGTGGAGACGATTAATAAGCTGATCCGGGTATCCCGTCAGCTGTTGCAAGAACTTGGGCGTGAACCGACACCAGAAGAAATCGCTGCTGAGATGGATCTGAGTGTAGAGAAAGTTCGTGAAATTACGAAGATTGCACAGGAACCGGTTTCTCTGGAAACACCGATTGGTGAGGAAGATGATTCCCATCTGGGTGACTTCATTGAGGATCAGGAAGCACTTGCTCCGGCGGATGCTGCTGCGTATGAGTTGCTGAAAGAACAGCTCGAAGATGTATTGGATACATTGACTGAACGTGAAGAGAACGTGCTTCGTCTACGTTTTGGTCTGGACGATGGACGGACGAGAACGCTGGAGGAAGTCGGCAAGGTATTTGGTGTTACGCGTGAGCGTATTCGTCAGATCGAAGCTAAGGCTCTTCGTAAGTTGCGTCACCCGAGTCGTAGTAAACGACTCAAGGATTTCCTCGAATAATCGAACTATGGGAGACTTTCCGCAAGACGCTTTAGCGGCGGCGGGGTCTCCTTTATTTTTAATTTAAACGTCTTGATTTCTTGGTTTTGGAAATTCATCCTTGAAATGTTTTATTGGATTTTATTTTATCGCTTTTCCTTGTTCAATGCAAATCAATAAATTAAATGAATGGTGTAGGTGCTTCATGAAACTTTCGAATCGATTACAGCGAATACATGATCAAATTCCCGATGGCAGCCGGATGGCTGATATCGGTTCAGACCACGCGTTGCTGCCAGTAGCCGCAATCCGCAGTGGGAAAGCTGCAAGTGCAGTAGCCGGGGAAGTCAATCCTGGCCCTCATGATGCTGCATGCAAACAAGTCAGCGATGCTGGCTTGAAAGAAAAAATCACGGTGCGTCGTGGAGACGGTCTTGATGTGATCTCTGCGGGTGAAGTGGATGTCATCACCATCGCAGGCATGGGCGGTGCCTTGATTGCTTCTATTTTGGATAGAGGTTTATCCAAACTGGAAGGAGTCCAGTTACTTATTTTGCAACCAAATGTGGGTGAGGATATCCTCAGACGCTGGTTACTGGAGCATCACTGGGTGGTTGTAGCAGAACAGTTGCTCGAAGAAGATGGCAAGATTTATGAGATTATAACGGCGATGCCACAATCTGTAAGCCCGATTGCCAATGTAGAGGTGTATCGTGCACGTCCGCTTCAAGGCGGGACAGAATTGACGGAAGATTTGCTACTACGGATGGGGCCTTATTTGGTTGATCGACCGACGGATGTATTTTTTTCCAAATGGGAAAGTGAGATCGTCAAACTGCAAGGGGTTGTTAACTCCATCTCCAAATCCGATCAGGATTCTTCCCGGGACAAGGCGGCTGAGGTAGAGCGTCTTATCGCAAACTTGAAGGAGGTTTTGGCATGTTTGCCAAAGGTCAAACTGTAATTCAACTGATGGAGCAACTCGCTCCCAAACATCTGGCTGTACCGGATGACCGCATTGGTCTCCAGCTTGGCAGTTTGCAAAAAGAAATCCGTCACGTGTTAGTAGCTTTGGACGTGACGGATGAGGTGGTGGACGAAGCGATTCGTATCGGTGCCAACCTGATTATCGCTCATCACGCGATCATTTTCCGTCCGGTTAAGTCACTGAGTACAGATACACCTATGGGTAAATTGTATGAAAAGCTGATTAAGCATGATATTGCTGTCTATATCAGTCATACAAACCTGGATGTGGCCGAGGGTGGGATGAATGACTGGATGGCCGATGCACTTGGCATCGAGAGTAAAGAATCGCTGGAAGATGTACACACAGATCATCTGTACAAGCTGGCTGTCTTTGTGCCTCGTACCCATCATGAACAGGTTCTTCAGGCCATTCTGGAAGCCGGAGCGGGGAGTATCGGTCAATACAACAAGTGCAGCTTTAACACGGAAGGTACAGGAACATTTGTACCTGGTGAAGGGACTCAACCGTTTATCGGTACCCAAGGGCAGATGGAACGTGTGGAAGAAATGCGTATTGAGACCATCGTACCCCAAAGTCTGAGAAGTAAGGTCGTTCAGGCGATGCTTAAGGCTCATCCGTATGAGGAAGTGGCCTATGACCTCTATGCAATGGATTTAAAGGGCCGTACGCTCGGTCTGGGACGCTTGGGACCCCTTAGGGATCCTAAGACATTAGGTGAGCTAGTGGAGGTCGTGAAGACCCAATTCAATGTGCCTCATGTGCGGGTAGTAGGAGATCTGAACAAGCAGATCAAAAAAGCAGCGGTTCTTAGCGGATCTGGCAGCCGTTACGCGCTCACTGCCCGCTTCAAAGGTGCGGATGTTATTGTGACTGGAGATATCGATTACCACACGGCTCATGATGCGTTAATGGCAGGTATGTGTATCATCGACCCGGGACATAATTCCGAGAAGATTATGAAACCAAAAACAGCGGATTGGCTTCGTTCCCGTTTGGAAGAGAAACGATATGATACGCAAGTTACAGCTTCAGAGGTAAATACGGAAGTATTCCAGTTTATCTAAAAAGATCGTTGCTGTGCAGCTCCCAGTAATATTAAGCTTGTCTGGGAACCTAAATGCCTGTATACTATGTAATGTTGTTCGGAAAGCTTGACAGACAATCGCTGGTGGCCTTTGTTGCTACGAGAGGAAAGTCCGGGCTCCACAGGGCAGGATGCTGGATAACGTCCAGTCAGCGCGAGTTGAAGGATAGTGCCACAGAAATGGACCGCCGATGGCCGGATTTTCCGGCACAGGCAAGGATGGAACCGAGGTGTAAGAGACCCCGAGGAACGCTGGTGACTTCGTTCCTGGTAAACCCCATCTGGAGCAAGACCTAATGGGACACAGCCGCCTCTTCGGAGGAGGCAACCTTAGCCCGAGGTGTGTCTAGGTTGGTCGCTTGAGCTGTGCAGCAATGTATGGCCTAGATAGATGATTGTCGCTTCTGGTGGGAGGGTAGTTCCCGTATGAACCACGAAGAGCACAGAACCCGGCTTACGGTAAGCTTTCCTAACTGCAACAACAACACTATTGCAACACAATGTAGTCCACCTATCAGTCGAGGACAACTCGTATGAATTATCCGATGGCCTGACTGATCAGAAGGACCCATGAACATCTAAAAAAACTTAACTCCTGTTGATAACAGGTTCTATAAAAATAAGGCGGCAGTTCCGATATTCTCGGGCCTGCCGCCTTATTTTTGTTTCTCATATCAAGTTATTAATCTTCATATGCTAATGGAATAGTCAAACGTTTATGACAGTTCATTACAGTGTAACAACACTGTCCGATGTTAAGGAAGCATGCCAACGTTGGATGGCGCGATCCATTCTTTCCACGGCTTCCGGAAGGAGCTCAGGGTCCGTATGAGTAAAGTTGATCCGCATGCGGTTTAACTCTGGTGTACCTGCATAGAAGGAATCACCAGGGACAATGCACACTTTCTCCTGGATTCCATAAGTGAACAGATTGCTTGCAAGCATGCCTTCAGGCAATTGCAGCCACAAGAACATGCCACCTTGAGGTGAATTCCACGAGATACCTTCCCAAGCTTTGGCTGCCATAAGAGTAGTCAGTGTTTTCATGCGTTGTTCGTAATCCTCTGAAATATGGCGGATATGCGCATCCAGATCGAAAGATTCAAGTAGTGCATGAAGCGCTCTTTGGTCAATGCTGCTGGAGTGCAAGTCAGCACCTTGTTTGGCTCGTGCTGCCATTTTGACAATATCGGGGGCAGCCAGTATCCAGCCCGTACGAAGGCCAGGTGCTACCGTTTTGGAGAATGTACTGGTGTAGATAACGTTGGAAGGGCCGTCATAGGATACTGCATCCAGTTCTGCGAGAGCAGGGACATCCAATTGCTCCGGATTAAACCGAATTTCACCATAGGGATCATCTTCCAGAATGAGTACACCATACTTGCGGCACAGATCCACAGCCTGCTGTCTTCTTTCTCGCGACCATACTTTTCCCGTAGGATTGGAGAACGTGGGATTAATATAGACAAGTTTTGGACGATGCAACTGGAGCTGTTCCTCCAGAGATTCAGGCAACATGCCGTGATCATCACAGGCTACGCCGTGAGATTCAGCCTGATAGGAATGAATGACTTGCAGAGCAGCGAGGTAGGTTGGTGATTCAACCAATACGCGGTCACCTGGGTCGAGAAGGATGCGGCAAACCAAGTCAATGGATTGCTGTGAACCCGTAGTGAGAAGCATGTGATCGGGTGAAGCGGGAATGCCCTTGGATTCAAGACGTTCGGCGATTTTGGCGCGAAGAGGACGGTAACCCTCAGTCTCCGCATATTGAAGAGCGGCTGCTCCGCTCATAAATACTTTTTCATATGCAACGCGTATGGCTTCCAGCGGGAATGAAGTCTGGGCTGGTAATCCACCGGCTAGAGAGATCATTCCAGGTGCCTGAGCGGCCTGGAGCATGTCGCGAACGACAGAGGACGGGGTGTTTTGTGCCATTTTGGACCAAGGGATACTCATGTTATTCTCATCTCCTGTTATTCACTGTTATACTGATATTATAAACTATAATAGACGGACTACACTATAACAGTAAAATGAAGATCATAACAGTTGGGGGAGCACATATGCATATTGAATTAAAGCGGGGAAGCAGTACCAAATTGTACGTGCAGATTGCGCTAACGATTGCCGATCGCATCAGATCAGGACTCATTGAACCCGGAACCCGACTTCCTTCTGTTCGCAAAATGACCGCGGATTTGGGTGTCAGCCTGGTCACTGTATCCAAAGCGTATGCTGAACTTGAAGCGATTCAATTGATCACCTGCTCCCAGGGGAAAGGTTGTTATGTGAGAGGTACATTGAACGTGGATCAGATGGAGGATGTGGACCGAACGCAACGAAACAATGCCAACAGTGAATCCAGTACGTCATGGAATTGGCAGATGGCACTGGTGGATTATTTACCGCGAGCCCAGCTCTGGAGACATTTTGATACGTCACCTCAAGTGCGGTATGAACTTCATATGTCAGCGATTCAGCCTGAACTGTTGCCTACACGAGAGATTATCGACAGCGCCTACCGACTCTCCTCTGATCATACAGAGCGTATGGCAGCTTACGGATCTTTTCAGGGGGATCGGGAGCTTAGACAGATCTTGGCCGAACACTTTGCCGAGCGTGGACTACAGGCTGCACCTGAACGCATGTTAATTACAAGTGGTGCTCAGCAGGGGATCGATCTTGTGGCACGAACTTTTGTCGGACCTGGGGATGTTGTATACATGGAGGCACCAAGCTATACCGGAGCCATTGATGTATTTACGAGTAGAGGCGCGAAGATCATTACGGTCCCGATGGATGACGAAGGCATGCGTATTGATCTGTTGACCCGATTATGTGATACCTATCCACCCAAGCTGATCTATACGATCCCGACCTATCACAATCCAACAGGTATCACGATGAGCGCAAGAAGACGAGCACAACTTCTTAATCTCGCGCAAAGTTACCACTGCCTCATTCTGGAGGACGATCCGTTTGCAGATCTTTATTTTCGGGACCCTCCCCCGGCCTCAATTAAATCGATGGATGGGACAGGTCATGTCGTATATATCAAAAGCTTCAGCAAGGTGTTGTCTCCCGGTTGCCGTATAGCCTGCGCCATCGCAGACGGAAGTGTATTGACCCGGCTTGTGGCCGCGAAATCTACGGCGGATCTGGGGAGTCCGCTGCTTACACAAAAGGCACTGCAATCTTTCATTCAGAATCAGTACGGTGCCTATGTATCCCGATTGAGGGATGAATTGTATTCTCGCTTGTGTGCAGCATCTGAAGTGCTGGAAGAGCATGCTACTATGGGCATGCAATGGCGCTTGCCAGAGGGAGGACTCAATCTGTGGCTCCAACTTCCGAGTAACTTGGATATGCGTGAGTTGCATCATCAGTCACTTGCTGCAGGGGTCTCTTTCCTCCCCGGTTCCGCCTGTTATGTAGGGGAGATGGATACACCAAGTCTGCGTATCTGCTTCACGGTAACAAACGTTGAGCTTTTGTGTGAAGGACTTCGTGTACTGTGCCAAGTCATTGACAGAGTAACACCTGGGCAGGGTGGGACAGTGGCGGACAGGCTACCGCTCATATAATTTTTCGGACTATGGACATACATCCAATCCACTTTCGATCTGTTGCAATAGGTTATAGTATCACCAGAAAGGGAGTTGGTTTTGAAATGAACCATTACTGTCCACCGCTTTGCCCGATTGTCTGTGACCCGATCCAGGTTGTTGAGGATTATTACATCCCACAAATCGTGCCTGTAATCCACCCGATTGAAGTGATCAAAAAACATCACTGTGTTCCGATTCATCACCACATGTATCCTGTTGTTGTCAAAGAAGAAGATCCTTGTTATGTATCCAGCCATAATCCGAAGAAAAAATCCGTGAAAAAATCAAGCAAAGCCCGCACAACTTCTCGCAAACGCTAATCGCAGCGGGTGCCCCGGGGAATTGGATATAAACCAAAAAGAGCAGCGTACGCCCCGGGGCGCAGCTGCTTTTGTGTTTTTTACAGATTATCCTCATTACGCTTACTGCGTATACTTTTTCATCGTATTATCCATTTGTTGTCTGACATGTTGTGGCCAGAACTGCAAAGGAGCGCTGTTGCCTGATGCGGCTTGCAGTGCCTTATAGACATCGATTTGACCATAGCCGCAATATTTATCGTGACCCGGATCACCGAGGTCAATAACACTTTGGCGCATCAAATCCATCACTTCCGTGTTGGTCAAATCCGGGTTCAACGAACGAATCAAACCTGCAAGTGCGGCTACATGAGGGCTAGCCATGGACGTTCCAGACAAGGCTGCATACTGATTGTTTGGATAGGTACTGGCGATACTGGACCCCGGAGCCATCACATCCACATAGTCCCCGTAGTTGGAATAGGAAGCTTTGCTCATATCCGGGTCCGTAGCAGATACGGCAAATACTTCCGGATAAGCAGCAGGGTATCCTGGACGCTCGGTATTATCGTTCCCCGTAGCTGCAATCAGGACGATATCCCGGTCAAAAGCGTATTTAATGGCATCATGAAGAAATTGCGCATCAGCATAATTGCCTAGACTCATGTTGATAACTTTGGCTCCATGATCGGCTGCCCAGATGATGCCTTCGGCAACGGCATATGTGGTACCAGAACCTGAGTTGTCGAGTACTTTAACCGGGAGTACCTTGTTATACCAGCTCATGCCTGCCACGCCTTCGTTATTGTTGACAATAGCGCCGATAATGCCTGCGACGTGTGTTCCATGTCCCACATCATCCATCGGTTGGCTTCCCGGCTCGACCACATTATAACCCTCAAGGAGCTTGCCCTTCAGGTCAGGATGATTCATATCAACCCCCGTATCAACTACTGCTACGATGACATCTTTG
Source organism: Paenibacillus sp. 10L310 (assembly GCF_056395745.1). Classification (NCBI taxonomy): domain Bacteria; kingdom Bacillati; phylum Bacillota; class Bacilli; order Caryophanales; family Paenibacillaceae; genus Paenibacillus; species Paenibacillus sp. 10L310. The sequence goes on from NZ_JBFTKC010000006.1 coordinate 160,912, forward strand.
TTTCCCTTGGTAATATTCCAACCTCTGTTTGTCTCAATCGCAGGCAGGTTCCACTGATAATCGGAGAACAAAATGTCATTGGGTATCGTTACATCTGTTTGTTCAGTTACAGTATCATTGGTTAAATACATATAGTGGGGCTCCATATAGAGTGGATTCCATTTGCTATCGAAATAACTATGCAATTGTTTGTAACTCATGTGTTCTGACCGAAAAACATACGTGTATCCCAGCTTGCGCGCAGATTGCGCTCTCAGATCGGATTTAATGATACGCAGATCCCGTTCACCGGGATCTTGGCGAAAACGGATGACGATTTCATTTTCATAAAAATGACTGGCATTTGCATTATCATGTCCAGTTTTTACTGTGATTTCGTTAAGCGTATCCGGGTGAACAGACTCAATTTTGAATTTACCCTCACGCGGATAAGGGATCATGCGCAGATTTTTGCGCTGATGTTGTTCAACAGCATTTAATACGTTCTGACTGAACAAGGCAATTACAGCTCTTTTGCCATCTTTGGAGGGTTGCCCCATAACAAAGTATTTTTCTTTTCCCAAAGGAAAAGAAGAGGATTCAAAACTTTGACGTTTGTTTACCGCTTTTTTGGCAAGGTTGAGCGAATGTTGAAGCTTCTGTTGTTCCAACTTGCTTCCTTGTGTGGAGGCGTGATCAAAGGGCTTGTTAAATGAGCCATTGGTATTCATCAGATGAATGGATCTGATATGTTCATGTGAACTTTGGAGATCATTCACATATCGGCTAACCTGAGCAGCATTCATTGTGGCGGTTTTCTCCAGCATGATACTGAGATGTTGCTTGGCATCCATACGGGTCAGAAGATCGGTTGCTTTGACATCCTGCACTTTCAGACGATGCTTACTCGTGTGCTCCTCATGAGCAGAGTCAGACAGGGCACCTGGCTTAGGTTCGGGACGATTGGATGTTGGAAGCAGGAGCGTCAGAGCGAGTGCTCCTGCACCAGCTGCAAGGGCCCAGTTAATCCATTTCGGTCTGGACATGGTGGATGGAACCTCCTTCGTTCATTTTGAACAATCATTAACAGTGCTTCGTCGTTGTCACTGGTTATATCTATCGTTAGAAAAAGCGGATATTTTTATGCAGGCGGGTTCGAGTCTAACTGCGTATAATAGGCATGTTTAACGGCAGAAGCGGAAAGCATGATTAAGGGATACCGCTCGTCATCTTTTTATGGTAGGATTATAGCTGAGAATTCAAAGGTCAGGGGAAAACCACCGTTGGCCGACCTATATGTAAGGACTTATTTAAGGGGGAGCTACCTTTATGTCAGCAGCCAATGTACAGAAAACATGTGAGTCAACTAGGGAAAAGTTAAAACCGGCTATCGATCGGATTGAAAATTTTTTGAATGAGAATGCTTTGCCTGAACTGGATCAGAATCAGACGGAAGAATCAACAGCCTTCTACAAAGGATTTCTTTCAGATCTCCGTCATTTGCTCGTTTTTTCTGAAGTTTCTTACGAAAAACTTGGCGTTGTGCTGCGTCGTGCCAACTTTGATGTCGATTTTGCCGAAAAGGCTCTTTATAATACGTATCACCAATGCGTAAACAGCTTTTTCTATCCCAAAAATGAATGTTATTCCGAAGACGGAAGATACGCTTACACAGGACAAGATGCCATTCGTTTCCGTGACAAGCCAATCCGTGCAGTACGGGATGTCATTCTTGAGGTTTCCAAAACGTACGAAGAATTGCGCGATGATCTGGCATATTATGAAAGTGATTACCTGACTCAGCGCCGTATGCAAAATCAACGGAATCACGCCTAATTAACGTTTAAACCTGAATATGAAATTGGACGAAACCGCCCTTGTGGCGGTTTTTTTGTGATTTTAGTGAGAATCAGACGAGGTGTAATCATGTCATCATCTGGCATTTTGACGGGGAATATCACGTTTGTGGCGGGGAGACAATAGTAGTCGAGGTGATAAAAAAATGAGCCAAGACAAACCAATTGTCAAATGCAGCGTCTCCAACTGCAACTTTTGGGGAGAGAACAACTTCTGCCACGCTGATGCCATCATGATTGACATCGACCAACACGCCACCCGTCGTCTGCATGAGGAATTTGCCGGTGAGACATTTGACTCCGATCACCATGATCATGCACGTACATCCTCTGCAACATGCTGTCACACGTTCAAACCGAAGTGAGCAGTCATCCCTATTCATAACGGAGGTGCTTCCCAATGAAAAATGACGATAATAAGTTTAATTTTCAGGATCGCCCTAAAATCAATGTTGACGGTGAAAAACAGCGTATGCGCGTCGATTATCCCAGAAAAGCACATCGGGAAGAATACGGGGCAGAGTTCGCTCCTCCGACTGTCGTAAGAACTGGAGGTACCGAACGGGCAGAGCCTGTACCTGAGAAGCATGAGGCAGACCGGGTCATGGAATCAACAGGCAAGGTTGCGGGTTACATGGGACTTGCCTTCGGGATCGCGTCTTTGTTCATGTGGTCAATCGTACTTGGACCGGCCGCAGCCGTACTGGGTTACTATGCCTATGTGAATGGTCGTAAGACAGCGGGAGCCTGGTCCATTGGACTGGGTGTTGTAGCTACGCTGAGTTATTTTTTCATGATTCCATTCGCTCGCTAACGTGTAAAATGATTCATTCAAAAGCCTTCTGTTCTCACTCAAATGCGGTGAACTACAGAAGGTTTTTTTCGTATATGCGCAGGTTATGTGGAGAGATTCATATATTTTTTTGAAAACAATGGAACCTTGCTGTAAAACGATGTAGAATAAGGTCATAATACGCTTAAATTATACGGGAGTGGGTATATCTCATGCAGATTGATCCAAACGGATCGCGGCAGTTGTTGGAACTGCAATTGTCCAATGTGAATAACCAAACCAGTGGATCACAATCGGATGCTGGTTCAACAGTGGATTTCGCCAATGTGATGGACGGGCTGTTAGGTACGGGTGCCAATACGACGAGCAATACAGATTCCACCGCGACGGTCTCCAAAAGATCCAGTGATGGTCTGTTGTGGCTGCAACTCGGAAGCACGTACAATCCGGATATAAATACGGCAAGATCGTCCTCTGTCTCCAATAACATCGTTGAGTCTTTATTATCTTCATCCAATACAGGAATCGTGGATTCCGGTGCATCTGTACCTACGGATTATGAATCTTTGATTGCCGAGGCAAGTGCCAAATACGGTGTTCCTGAATCATTGATCAAGGCCGTCATTGACACAGAGTCCAATTTTAACCCAAATGTGGTGTCCTCTGCCGGTGCCAAAGGGCTCATGCAATTAATGGATGGCACGGCTGCAGGGCTGGGTGTGAGTAATTCATTTGATCCTGCCCAGAACATTGATGCGGGTACGAAGTATCTTTCCCTTCAGCTCCAGCGTTTCGGTGGAGAAGTGAAGATGGCACTTGCCGCGTATAATGCAGGACCGGGCCGTGTTTCACGTCTGGGCGTGTCGAGTGATAGCGAACTTATGAGTGTACTTAACCGTCTGCCTTCCGAAACTCAGAATTATATCTCCAAGGTGGAGAAGGCACAGTCGAAATATGTGATCTAAACTCACAGATAGACAGTTGTGAAAACACATGATAGGCAGGATGAGATCAAATGTGGGAGCAGAAACGCTTGAAACGCCTGTTCCCGGTTGGTCTTTTTGTGTTGTATGGGTATCGTGTTACAATGCTCACTGTAGGTTCAAGAACGAAGAGATAAGGGAGGTCTAACCTCATTTGAAATATTTTGATTATGCTGCAACCACACCTCCCCATCCTGATGTGATTCGTACGATGGCCGAAATTATGGAGACACAATTCGGTAATCCGTCCTCCATCCATGGGTATGGAGAGCGTGCCGATCAGTTGCTGCGTCGTGCTCGATCTGGATGCGCTACGGCAATCGGCGTTAAGCCTGAAGAGATTGTATTTACTTCCGGTGCGACAGAGAGTAACAATCTTGCGATAAAAGGTGCGGCATTACGTTATCAGTCACGAGGCAGACACATCATCACTACGGCTACCGAGCATGCCTCGGTGTACGAAAGTTTTATGCAATTGCAGCAGTGGGGATGGGAAGTGACATTAGTTCCCGTGAATTCCGATGGTGTGGTAGACGCTCAACAGGTTGTAGACGCGATCAGACCGGATACGGTGCTTGTGAGTCTGATGCATGTAAACAATGAAACAGGTGCCATCCATCCGATTGCAGAGATCGGTAAACAGCTCAAAAAGAAAGCACCACGCGTGCTTTTCCATGTGGATGGTGTTCAGGGCTTTGGGAAAATGGAGGCGAGACCTGCCGATTGGGGTGCAGATCTGTACAGTCTGTCTGCTCACAAAATTCGTGGACCGAAGGGAGCAGGTCTCCTGTATGTTCGAAGTGGAGTGGAGCTTACGCCACTATTGTCAGGAGGCTCACAGGAGCAGGGCCTAAGAGCAGGCACAGAAAACGTGGCCTTGCTGGTAGGCATGGCAAAGGCCATACGAATGGCAGCAGAAGATCAGGTTGATTTTGCACGGCGTACAACGGTGCTCCGTGATCGATTGATGGAAACAATACGTGTTATTCCTGAATTTGAATTGAACAGTAGCCCAGAGGGTGCACCTCATATTGTACACTTCTCCTATCCCGGGATGAAGGCAGAAGTGGCGCTGCACACCTTGGAGCAACTTGGCGTAACCATATCGACCCAATCTGCCTGTTCTTCGCGCTCGGCTGAACCGAGTCGGGCATTACTTGCGATGGGCAGAAATGCAGCTTGTGCTGGTGGCGGATTGCGTATTAGTCTTGGAGATGAACATACAGAAGAAGATGTAGCCTTGCTTGAACAGGCTTTACATCAGATGGTGGCGCAGTTGCGGCCCCTCGAAAGGCGGATGTAATGGATATGAAATATGATATGCTACTTCTCCGTTTCGGAGAGTTTATGTTAAAAGGGAAAAATCGTGCCCGATTTGAGAAAACGATCATTACACAGGTGAAAGCTTTGCTTAAACCTTATCCAGGAGCGAGCCTTCGCAAAGAATATGGCCGTGTCTATGTGGATCTTGGCGGTGAATCACATACTGAACTGATTAAGGTGCTGAAGCGGGTATTCGGTGTGATGTCGATTAGTCCGGTTAAAGTTACTCCATCCGAGCTTGATGAGATTGTGAAAACAGCAGTTGCGTTTATGGACGAAAGGGAAGACGAATTCAAGGAAGGCACCACATTTAAGGTAAATGTAAGGCGGGTATGGAAGGAGTTCCCGAACTCTTCCCATGAAATGAACCATTTGGTCGGTTCCCCGATCCTTCGGAAGTTTCAGCAATTAAGTGTTGATGTTCGTCAACCTGATATTGAACTGCGAGTGGAAATTCGGGATCAGGGTACCTATATTTTCAACGAAACCATTCCGGCAGTCGGCGGGTTTCCGCTGGGCACGAATGGCAAAGCAATGGTACTGCTATCAGGTGGAATAGACAGCCCGGTGGCAGCCTGGTCTTCCATGCGCCGTGGACTTGAAGTGGAATGTGTACATTTTTACAGTTACCCGTTCACAAGCGAGCGCGCCAAAGAGAAAGTCATTGATTTGGCCCGTGCCCTTGCTGATCATGCAGGAACAATCAAGCTGCATCTGGTTCCATTTACGGAGATCCAAACGGCATTTACCCAGCTGGGTCAGGATAATCTGATTATTACGCTGATGCGACGTTCAATGCTGCGAATTGCATCCAAACTTGCTGAGCGTGAGCGGGCATTAGCACTGATCACCGGGGATAGCCTGGGCCAAGTAGCGAGTCAGACTCTTCCGAGTATGAATGTCATTGGTCGTGCGACGGATCTGCCACTGTTGCGACCACTGGTTATGATGGATAAACAGGAGATCATTACCCTGTCCAAACAGATCGGAACGTATGACATTTCTATTTTGCCATATGAGGATTGCTGTACTCTCTTTGTGCCAAAGTCACCTTCAACCAATCCAAATCTTCGAATTGTGGATAAAATAGAATCAACAATGAGCCATCTGTCAGAATGGGTGGATCAAGCGGTGGAACAAACTGAAACGATCACACTGCACGCCGGTGAAACTTCTGTGGTAACGAATCCGACAGGCGACAATGGCATGAAGGATGACTGGTTCTAAACTCAATAAAAATTAGCATAGCTGACATAATAAGGGCTATGTTAACTGCAAAAAAGGACTGTCCGATGAAATATCGTTCAGTCCTTTGCTGTATTCAGGATGAAATTTTTAGTTTAAATTAGCCTACGAATAGGAGCGCTGCTGTTCCCCGCCAGATCCCTTGTGGCCGGAACTGCTGGAGCGTTTGCGATAACCTGCAAACACTACACCTGCAATAACCACAACGATAAAGAGAATGCGCAATGCCGGATGTTCCGTAAAGTAAGGCAAGAGTCGCTGTTCCTCAGTGATCATATTGGAAGCCGTATACCCGAGAACAATGGCTCCGACATAGATGATCCAAGGAAAGTGATTAATTAGCTTGATAAACAGGGTACTGCCCCAGACGATAATAGGTACACTAATCAGGAGTCCAAGGATGACAAGCACGAGATGCTGCTGCGCTGCTCCAGCAACTGCAATCACGTTATCTAATCCCATGGCTGCATCCGCGATCACAATGGTACGAATAGCGGTCCACAAGGAAGTTCCCGCCTGGACATCATTGTGTTCATCTCCCTGATCCGCCAATAATTTATAGGCAATCCAGATCAGAAGTATGCCTCCCACAAGCAAGAGCCACGGAACTTTAAGCAACCATAAAACAACAACTGTTGCTAAAATTCGAATCAAAAGTGCGCCGCCAGTTCCATATAGAATCGCCTTTTTCTGCACGGAAGGGTGCAAATTTCGAGCTGCGAGACCAATGACGATGGCATTATCCCCAGCCAGAATTAGATCAATAAAGACAACGTTCAGCAAAGCCAGCCAGAATGTGGGACTAAATAGCTCCATGATATATGTCACTCCTTATATACGGTTCAATCATTAAGAATAGCATGGACAACTCCGACATACAAGTTAATGTGGGGGGATGAGGACATGGATACACTATGGCTGTTAACTGAAATTTTAATGATCAATCTGGTATTAAGTGGAGATAATGCGGTTGTTATTGCGCTTGCCAGCAAGGATCTGCCACCAATACAACGCAAAAAAGCGGTATGGTGGGGAGCTTTTGGTGCGGTACTGCTGCGTTGTGTGTTAACCTTTGTAGCGGTATTATTGCTGGGAATTCCCTTTATCCAAGCGGCAGGTGGGCTGTTGCTACTCTGGATTGCAATAAAGCTGCTGCTTCAAAATGAGGATGAAGTACATATTCGAGAAGCTTCTACGACCTGGAAAGCCATTCAAACCATTCTGATTGCCGATTTTGTAATGAGTTTGGATAATGTTTTGGCCATAGCGGCTTTGGCAGATGGAGATTTGGCTCTGATCGTCATTGGGATTGCAATCAGTATCCCCATCGTCGTATGGGGGAGCGGCTTAATTGTTGGTTTGTTGAAGCGATTTCCGATTCTTGTATTCGTCGGATCAGGCATCCTGGCCTTCACAGCAGGTGAGATGGTGATGAAAGACCCCAAGTTAGGAGAATGGCTGGGAGGTATGGCATCAGAGGTACATACGCTGCTACCCGTAGCCATGGCTTGTCTTGTGGTTGCGATTGGAGGCGCACATAAATTTGTGCGTAAGAACGCATAGTTTAATTTTGGATAAAAGCTTGAACATATGACCGTCTGAACCGTCCGGTTTAGGCGGTTTTGTGGTGACAGAATACGCTTGTCAATACAACAACCATTGGGCTAATCATAAGTTGCACATTTTAGGGTAATACAGGTAAAGGGCGCACGCAAAGTGCGACATAAAGTATAGTTTTTTGCCGAAACATCGGATACACTAGAAGCATGATTACAGGTTTGAATATCAACAGTCAGCATGGAATGCGTATCGTTTATGAAGAAATAAAGTACATAGCCATAGTATAAGAGGTGATTGAGGATGAGAAATGAAAAAGCGATTGGACTATTTATTGCAGCTGCGGGAATTATTATTCTGCTTGGCAAGTTTGGCGTGTTTGGATTTATTGGTCGTAATTTCTGGCCTTTGCTGATCCTGCTGCCAGGCATCGCCCTTCATGCGTTATATTATGCGCGTATTTCACCATCGTGGTCACTCGTTCCTGCCGGCATACTAACGGTGTATGGTGTTTTATTCAGTATAACGAATACATGGGGTGCTGGACTTATGAGCAGGCTGTGGCCAGCATTCTTGCTAGGGATCGCCATAGGGTTACTCGAATATGGGATGGCTGAACGACGAAGACCGGAATATGTGTTACCTGCAGCTTTGATCCTTGGTGCGGTGTCCATCATATTATTCGGATTTACCTTGTTGCAAACGGGAATAATCTATGTACTTGCTGTCCTTTTGATCTTGGGTGGAGTCTGGTTATTACTTGGACGAGGACGTCAAGGGAGAGGCTGGTAACATTCCCAGTGGTCTTTTCGTGCGAAATATCTTGATTTTTACCTATAATAAACTATAATATAAGGGATATAGACATGCGTCGGGATATCACCGACGCTTATTTTGTGAGTAACCTGCGAAATTGCGGGAAGTTTAAGTAGATATGATTTGAAATTGGAAAGGATATGGATACAAAACATGCATTCAAGAGAACACATTCGCAATATTGCGATTATTGCCCACGTCGACCACGGAAAAACAACACTCGTTGACAAGTTGCTCCAGCAATCCGGTACTTACCGAGATCACGAAACGGTACAGGAGCGCGTAATGGACTCCAACGATTTGGAGCGTGAACGCGGTATTACGATTTTGGCCAAAAACACGGCTATAACTTATAAAGATTACCTGATTAATATTGTGGATACACCAGGACACGCCGACTTCGGTGGTGAAGTTGAACGTATCATGAAAATGGTTGACGGTGTATTGCTCGTTGTTGATGCTTATGAAGGCTGTATGCCACAAACGAAGTTTGTACTTCGTAAAGCACTTGAGCATAACCTGACACCAATCGTTGTTGTAAACAAAATTGACCGTCCAGCGGCTCGTCCGACTGAGGTTATTGATGAAGTATTGGACCTGTTCATTGAACTGGGTGCCAACGATCAACAACTCGAATTCCCTGTTGTATATGCTTCCGCATTGAACGGAACATCCAGCATGGATAATGATCCTGCCAAACAAGATGACAACATGATGGCGATCTACAATACCATCGTTAGTCATATCCCACACCCTACCGAAAATGTTGAAGAACCACTTCAATTCCTCGTTACTTTGATGGACTACAATGAATACCTTGGCCGTATTGCCATTGGTCGTGTTAACCGCGGTGTGATCCGTCAAGGACAATCGGTAACGGTTATTATGCGTGATGGTAAGAGTAAAACTGCACGTATCGAGAAACTGTTTGGTTTCCAAGGTCTCAAACGTATTGAGACGGAAGAAGCAGGAGCAGGCGACATCGTTGCCATTGCAGGGATCAAGGACATCAACATTGGTGAAACCATTGCCGACCCTAACAACCCGGAAGCTTTGCCAGTTCTGAAAATTGATGAGCCAACACTGCAAATGACGTTCCTCGTGAACAACAGTCCATTCGCAGGTCGTGAAGGTAAATGGGTAACTTCCCGTAAACTTCGTGAGCGTTTGTTCAAAGAGTTGGAAACAGACGTTTCCCTTCGTGTTGACGAAACGGATAGCCCGGATGCATTTATCGTTTCCGGACGTGGTGAGCTCCACTTGGGTATCCTGATTGAAAACATGCGTCGTGAAGGATATGAGCTTCAAGTATCCAAACCAGAAGTTATCGTAAGAGAAGTTGACGGTAAGAAAATGGAACCTGTTGAGCGTTTGTTGATTGATATCCCTGAAGAGAGCATGGGTTCCGTAATGGAGAGCCTGGGCGCACGTAAAGCAGAGATGGTTAACATGGTTAACACAGGTAGTGGTCAAGTTCGTCTGGAGTTCCTAATTCCAGCACGTGGTTTGATCGGATATAGCACCAACTTCCTGACATTGACTCGTGGTTATGGTGTAATGAACCATGCATTTGACAGCTACGCTCCAGTAGTATCCGGTCAAGTGGGTGGACGTCACCAAGGCGTGTTGATCTCAACTGAAACGGGTACATCTACGTTCTATGGCATGATGGGCGTTGAAGATCGCGGTACGCTCTTCTTGGAGCCGGGTACTGAAATTTACGAAGGTATGATTGTTGGTGAACATACACGTGACAATGATATCGTTGTTAACATCTGCAAAGAAAAACAACTGACTAACGTTCGTTCTTCCGGTAAAGATGATACGGTTAAAATTAAAACTCCAATTATCTTCTCGTTGGAACAAGCGCTTGAATATCTGAATGAAGATGAATATTGTGAGATTACACCAAAATCTATTCGTCTTCGTAAAAAGATCCTGAACAAATCCGAGCGTGAGCGTGCAGAAAAACAACGCAAAATGGCTTCTAAAGCCTAATAACAACAAAATAAACTATATAAGTTAGCATTTGATGGAACACATATGCACCATCGGCGTTGATTACAATCCACTAAAGTAGTGGAGGATACGGAATCGATTCTGTAGGAGCGAAGCGTTCGCCTTTATCCCCGGATTTTACCATTGAAAAATGGATCAAAAAAATCTGGGGATAACAGCGACCAAAAGAACGATCCGAATCCGAAACGGTCATATTGCAGAGCTTTGTAATTAATGTTGTTGGTGTTGTTCCATCAACCAGTTAACTTATCCTAGCATGAACACGAAAGGAGCTGGCTGTGCATGCAAGCATGGTTCGCATCACACCCGATCGTAGCCTACATCGTCATCTTTGTATTGATTACTTACGTATATAATAAGGTGTTTCGGGTACGTCAGAAATTGCCACTTGGTAAGGAAATCGTTCTCTATATTTTGATGGCGATGGGCACATTCATGCTTCTTATTTTTCAGATCGACAAGCTTCCCATCATTCAATGTTTGCTGGTGGCAGTTGGTTTGATGTTATTAGTGAGAGTGCGTTATTTTATTGAAGGTCGTCAAAAGAAAAAAGCGGAAGCTGCCGCTCGAAACTCATAAATCCTGTCTTGTACAGACCATCCGTTTTCCTTAGGGAAAGCGGTTGTCTTTTATTTAGACAAAAACAGATGTGATAAAGGTGTTGAAGATATGAACTCAAATTCGAACGGACTGCCTCCACGGAGACAGGCACCAACGCAATCGGGTGCTTCTGGATCGAAGAATGGCAAGGGCAAGCAGCCTAAGAAGAAAAAGAGAATGAATGCTTTTGGCAGAATCCTTTTAAGTCTATTGGTTATTGCCATTGTGGTAGGCGGTGGATATGCGTACTGGGTATACAATCAAGTCGTGGATACAGGCATCGATAAACCGGTACCTCCCGGGATGTCAGCCACAACCAAACCGATCACGATGCTGTTATTAGGCACAGATAACCGTCCTGAAACTGGCACATATCTCTCAGATGTTGTTATGGTGGCTTCGTTGAATCCGAAGACCAAGACGGCAACCATTGTATCTTTGCCTCGAGACACGCGTATTCAATTGGATGGGTACAAATCCAACAAGCTGAATTCCTATTATCCAAGATTCAAAGCACAGGAAAAAACCACTGGCAAAAATGCAGAGGATCAGATGAAAGAAATGATGGGCAAGTATTTGGATGTAGATATTAATTATACAACCGTCCTGAATTTCCAGGCATTCCGTGATGCTGTCAATGCCGTGGGTGGCGTGGATGTGACTGTGGATAAAAATATGTGTTATAGAGATACAGCCGATGGTACAGATATCAATCTGGTCGCAGGCGCACAACATCTCGATGGTAAAGCAGCACTAGATTTTGTTCGTTACCGCAAATCCAATTGTAATCCAAAGACTGATGAATCCAATGACTTTGATCGTAACAAACGTCAAAACCAAGTGCTGAACTCCATGCTGGATCAGATGAAATCTCTTGGGGGCATTACAAAGATCAGCAAAGTGATTGGTGCAGTTGACAAGAATATGACGACAGATGTGGAATCGGAACAAATGAAAAACTTTATCTCAACGTATTGGAACATTTCCACTTCGGATGTGCATTATACTCCGGTTACCGGAGAGTGGAGAAGTCCATATGTGTACATTAATGAGACGGAACTCGCCAATGCCAAGCAGGCTTTACAAGATACACTTTCAGGTAAAGTAACGGCTTCACCTTCAGGCGAATAACCTTCATTCTTTTGGGATTGGAAGCACGTTAATCGGTATGCTATAATAACATAAACCAAGTACAAGAATTGCATAAAGAAGGTTAGGGGGCTGGTTGAATGTCCGAAGCCGTCACACAATTAACTGAATCTCTTTTACAGCAATTCAAGAATGAGACCTTTGTGCTTCTGAGCACAGTGGATGTAGAATCCGGAGGTCCGACTTCAACAGCCATCTCCTGGATTTATGCGGAGAATGCTTCTACTTTTCGTGTAGCGATCGATCATCGTTCACGTTTAGTGAATAACATGATTACTAATCCGCTCATTACGGTAACTGTCTTTGGAGAAGAGACGGTGTACGCAGTGAACGGACGTGCTGCGGTACGACAAGATCCGCTACTGGACGTTCCATTTAATATGTGCTGTTTCGACATTACAATTGAAGCGGTGAGGAATGCTCTGTTTTACGGCGCTCAATTGTCCTCTGTGCCTCAATATGTCAAAATATATGATCAGCGTGCTGCTGAGAAATTAGATGAGCAGGTTTTTGCTGCCATGAAAAAAGCCTAGTGAGAGATCACTGGGCTTTTTGTTGTCTTTTGTCCGATGAATGCAGCTGCTGCATTTGTTGTTTTTGATTCATGTGTTCATCCGGATTTTGACGGACTTTGACGTCTTTCGGGAGTTGAGGGATAATTCGTCCCACCATGTCAGCGAGTTCTGAAGCAAAACCCGAAATTGGGTGCCCTTGACGAATATGTTCACCAATCTCTTTAATTCGTTCAGTGACATCTGCATCAGCAGTAACGATGGAATCTATACCTTCGGGGTCTTTGCGAAGTGCTTCGGCAACAGCGTACTTAATGGTACCCACCCGAGCACGTTCCAGTTCACCATCAACATCGATGCCAACTACAGCTGTATTACCGAGTATGACGCAGTTCGCATCTTCAACACCTTTTACTTGTTTGGCAAGGGCTTTAAGGTGATTGATTCGTTTTTCATTTGGCATCCGGCCACTCTTTGCATCATCTGCAATGTTGGTATCATGGACTTCACCTGTATTCTCATTGAGACGGTCCAAACGTGAAGGATTCATCCGATCTTCCTGTGCATTGAGCATGTGAGATCCTTTCCCTTGATCTTGCTGAGTTGTTACATTTCCTCCGTAACCTTTCGCATGTGTACCTTGATTCGGCGAAGCGCTACGTGTGGAACTGTTGCAACCTGTAAGTATAAAGATCAGAAGCAGCGTGCAAACCCATATTTTCATAAATGTTCATCCTTTCTTGGAGTTTTTCAGAATGGTTGACAATTATTTTGCCCTAGTCGAATACATTTATGTATGGGATCATGATTGTCCATGCCGCTGCTGAAAGATCACACTATTCATGCCTTTAACGACGCCGCTTTGGAGGGGATTGAATGAAAAAGATTTTTGTATTGGATACCAACGTGCTTCTGCATGACCCCAATGCCATATTTGCCTTTGAGGAACATGAGGTAATCATTCCCGCGGTTGTACTGGAGGAGATCGACTCCAAAAAAAGAAATGCCGATGAAATTGGGCGTAATGCCCGTAATGTATCCAGACTGTTAGATGGATTACGAGAGCTGGGTCACTTGCACAGTGGGGTACCTTTGGCTAATGGAGGTAACCTGAAAGTAGAGCTGAATCATCGGAGTTTCGTGAAAGTTCAGGAAATGTTTGGTGAAGTGTCCAACGATAATCGCATTTTGGCTGTCGCACTGAATTATCAGATTGAGGAGAATGAAAAGGAAGTAGTTGAACGTCAGGTCGTGCTTGTCAGTAAAGATGTACTTGTGCGTATCAAAGCGGATGTACTTGGTCTGTTCACACAGGATTACTTATCAGATCGGACGGCAGGACTCAGTGAGTTATATCCAGGTTATACGGCCCTAAAAGTTCATCCGTCAGTGATTGATGAGTTTTACACATATCGTTTTTTACCAATCAAACCATTGCAGTTGTCTTATTCGTTGTATCCGAATGAATTTGTCATTCTCAAGGATGAGATGGGAACCAATAAATCGGCTTTGCTTAAAGTGAACACAGAGGGAACAAAGCTGGAGCCGCTTTTCCTCAGTAATGATAATGTCTGGGGTATTAGTGCACGTAACGCACAACAACGCATGGCACTGGAACTGCTTTTAAATGATGACATCCCGCTTGTTACTATCACCGGTAAAGCCGGAACAGGAAAAACCTTGCTGGCACTTGCAGCAGGTCTGCTTAAGGTAGAGGATGATCATAAATACAAAAAACTGTTGATTGCTCGTCCTGTCGTTCCGATGGGGAAAGATATCGGTTATTTGCCTGGTGAGAAGGAAGAAAAACTTCGTCCATGGATGCAGCCGATATACGATAATCTGGAGTTTTTGTTTGACACCAAAAAAGCCGGAGATATCGATAAAATCCTAATGGGGCTTGGCAGTATTCAGGTGGAGGCCTTAACGTATATTCGTGGAAGATCAATACCTGGACAGTTTATCATTATTGATGAAGCCCAGAATCTGTCGCGCCACGAAGTGAAGACCATTGTATCAAGGGTCGGTGAAGGCAGTAAGATTATTTTGATGGGAGACCCCGAACAGATAGACCATCCGTATCTTGATTCTGCCAGTAATGGTCTGACGTATATCGTGGAACGGTTCAAACAAGAGGGAATCAGCGGACACATCATGCTCGAAAAAGGAGAACGGTCCAAGCTGGCACAACTTGCAGCTGATTTATTGTAAAATTCAGGGGATTTATTTCCCGGAAAATGTTGTTATTGAAGCCGGCTCCAGGAGCCGGCTTTTTGCTGAAAAAATAAGTAAGCGTTATTACACAGAACTCGATATGCTCGTATTATGCAAAAATCCGAAAAAGTGTTTTTCGGCAGGGTAGGACAAGAGTACTACTTATTTGTTACAATAATTGCTGCAGGAAAAAACTAGGTGAACAGGGAGGGAAGTTAATGAAGCGTAGACATCAGGTTGTTTTATTCGCGGTATTGCTGCTTTCGTTAACGATCTTGTCACCGAGTTTTGACTTTAGAGGTTCGCAGCTCAATCAGGAACGCGATCAGGAGAAGGATGCTTTTCCTGGGTCTTCGTCCCGTAATGAAGATGCTCAAGCTCCGCTGGAGATTGTAGTGGCCATGTCGGATGAAGAGTTCCAAGCCTTTCAAAAAATAGCTAAAGAAGTTGCTGCTTCCCAGCTGGTAGAGATTAATCTTCGGAATGAGAAGCCGGATACATATAAGCATGTTTTGGATCTTGAATTTTCACTAGGAGAGAACGGTGATGTTGTTCTGCTTGATAGTGAGGAAGTGCAATACTATGCCCAAAAAGGGTACCTGTATCCGTTAAACGGAACCACATTATCAAAGTCGCTAGGAGATACGGTAGTTGGGTTACGGGGAGTGACAGAGTGGAATGGTTATCAGTGGGGAATGCCTTTTGATTTTGATCCGTACATTCTGGCTGCCCAATCTTCATTTCTGAAGAGAGCTGGTCTGGAGTCATTACCTCGCAATAAAGATCAGTGGGTCAAACTTACTCAACAAGCCATTGCGGAAGGCACCCCTTTAATTACAATGAACATCAATGATATGTACGGGACAAATGCGTGGCTGAATCATTTGGAACCGAGAATGGCACCAGATCAAGTTAAACGAACACAATTAGATTCGCAAACAAGGGATCTTCAGCAAGGGATTCAGTTGATGAATCAGATTCAGCCCCTTATTAAGCTGGAGTCTACCAATTCAGGGTTCTCTCCAACTGCTGACCAAAACGACATACCAATGGTTGTATCATTGTTATCTCAATTATTGGATGCGGATCAAGGGAGTACAGTTGATAAAGATTCTTTGAAGCGGATTTCTTTCGAAACCTTGGAAACTGTAAAATCCAGAAGTCTTGTCATTACTGCGGGTTCGGTTGAGGCTGAGGAGGCCAGTAGATGGATTGAAGGAATGACGTCCGCTACGACACAGCTGAAATGGTACCAACAGGTTAACCGGTTGCCCGCAAAGCAACAGGAGCTGGATTTGGCGTCTGAGAAACTCGTTGGACCTTATGACATGACAAAAGGACAATCCTGGTTCCCGACCACCCAAGATGTCCCTGCTGCAACGACCGAAAGTCATACTCTAATAACTCGTTTTCATAAAAAAGTACAACAATTCTTAAAGGGAGAAATTACAGCGAATCAATACGTAAACAGTATTAGAACGACGAATTAACTTTGAGTTCGTGTTCAAAAAGTCTGAATTTCAACTTCGATGCTGATGATGCCACAAGGCATCCTTCGTAATCAAAAGCGGACTTTTTGAACAACCTCTTTAAAAGGATATAGCTAGTTTTACTTCCAGTATGCCTTCACTTGTCGAAACATCGGTTGCTTTCACAAACGAGAGGATTTTCTGTGGATAGAACCCAAGGTCAAATTCTCTTTCCAGCATTCGGCGAGTGGTGTCTGGTAATTCAAGCTGGTTGAATACAAGTTTGTCCACATGAAAACGAATGGAGTTTTGCGGTTCATTTTCAACCGTATAATGTCCTTCAATGCTTAATTGCAACTGATCCCGCTGACCGGAAGCTATAATCTTATCCTGGTTAAACTGAAAGGCAAAGTCTTCAAAGATTGAATTTTGGGAACGTAGAAATGCATTAAGCTCATCCTGCCCAATTCGAATCGTATACGTTGTTCCAGTCGTGGATATACCTCCGTTTTGTTTTTGGATAAAATCAGGCAGGTTCTGCATGGCAGATGCCAATGCTTTGAAATATCGTTTCACCTCATAGATGCCGATATTCTCCCAATAAAGGGTTAATTCATCCATCAGTTTCTGAATCGCTGCCGCATCTCCGCTGGTGGCTATTTGGGCATCCACTTCTTTTTGCAAGGCGACTACACGTTCCCGCTGGTTTTGAAGATTAGTCTTCATTTCGGTTAATTCTGTTGTAGTCTGACGAATCTGAGTAGAAGTCTGTTGCAGATTGCGATAACGGTCCTGATACTTGTCCAGCACAGCCTGATCCCGTCCGATAATAATCTGGTAATAATCATACAGTACAAACAGGTCTTTGAATGATCTGGCTCCCAGGACCGTCATGAGGAGGCTGTCGCGTTCTCCTGTATAGTAGGACCTCACTACAGCTCCGGCCCGATCTTGCTGAATATGTATCTGCTCTTCCTGTTCCTGCAGCTGGACGGATAATGTCTCGTGTTGTTGACCCAGCTGCTTCTGCCTTTCGGTGATGCGTTCGATTTCGTGATCGATTTCAACGATGGATAGACTTTTTTGTAATATCTCACGTGTATCCTCAGGTGAAGACTCTCCATAGGCATAGGCTAAAGGTAGCTGGAGGAATAAAATGATGCATAATATAAAGGCGGAAATGCCGTGTTGACGTTTCACCGATCCATTCTCCTTTCCACTTCTTAAATGACAATCGTACAGGCTTGTTGTCTTCCAGACAATATATGAAACAAATACGTGAAATATCCTTAGTGGTTACATAACACCATGAACATTCATTTAATCTGAACACAACAAAAAAGCAACCCGACAGATATCGGATCACTTTGATGCTGCAGGTGGATTAGAGCGGCAAACCCATTTCGAATACGGTCCAGTAGCTGAACCCCGTGAATGTTACGATCATATAACCCCAGAAGAGCAATATGTACGTTCGCTCGGTAAATTTCAAGTATCCCAAAATGACAAAAAACGCAGTCTGCAGGAAAAAAAGCAAAGCCATTTCGACCAGATCTCCCGCAAAAGCCATCAGGCCAATTGCAAGCGTGAAGAACCCGAGTACCCGAAACATGCGTGCCACGGTAAATCCTCCTCTCCTAAGTACGTTCATAGATTGTCTACACAACATTATACCG
Organism: Paenibacillus sp. 10L310; assembly: GCF_056395745.1. Taxonomy (NCBI): domain Bacteria; kingdom Bacillati; phylum Bacillota; class Bacilli; order Caryophanales; family Paenibacillaceae; genus Paenibacillus; species Paenibacillus sp. 10L310. Next base: position 179,103 of record NZ_JBFTKC010000006.1, read on the forward strand.
GGAAAGGAAAAACGTGTAAACAAATTTGGATATGAAAGCGAATTCTTTTTTTGCTCAAAGTAAGTATAGAGGGATATGTTTTACGTATGTCACGTATGAGCAAGCCTGAATGTGGAAATACATTTTAGTATGAAATCAATTCTATGAACTCTATGAGAGGCATAAGAATGAATGAAGCAGCTTTTATACCTAATTCACATACCGGGCTTCCGGTAATGCGGACGGTTATTTTAGGATGTTGTTAGGAGGGTATTATAGCATGACTGCAGTGAGACAGGATGCTTGGAGTACAGAGGACGATTTGATATTGGCTGAGGTTACTTTGCGTCATATTCGGGAAGGCAGTACACAATTGGCCGCTTTTGAAGAGGTGGGCGAAAAAATAGGCAGAACATCTGCCGCATGCGGTTTTCGCTGGAACAGTTGTGTACGTAAAAAGTATGATTCTGCTATCAGTAACGCCAAGGCACAACGACAAAAACGAAGTTATCTCAGAAAGCAACCAGCTATGCTCGGACCGCAGGTTGCAGCACTGTCTACACTGGACACTGAAGAACATCTGTACAAATCAGATGGGATCTCAGACGATTCATTATCGATGGATGCAGTAATCCGCTTCCTGCGACAATGGAAGGGAACGGTGCAGGAGAGTAGTCGTCAACTCAAGATGCTGGAGAAGGAGCTTCGGGAGAAAGAAGATGAATTGCTTGAACTACGTCTTGAGAATGACCGTCTCTCCAAGGAAGTGAATGAAGTACAGACGGATTACCGAGTGGTGAATGACGACTACAAAGCTTTGATTCAGATTATGGATCGGGCTCGCAGACTCGCATTTTTGTCCGAAGAAGAAGAGGAACTTAAGACACGTTTCAAGATGGATGCCAACGGGAATCTGGAACGAATTGAATAACAAATTCAGACGTTTGATTTGTGAAAGTCAGGTATGAACCCGCCACACCTCCGTTACACAACGGCAGGTATGACGGGTTTTTAGTTTGGTGTTTTTGTTCTATTATAGATAATAGAAGAGAAACTACTGAAGCGGAGAGGAGTGCATCATATGATCATTGACATCGTAGGAGCGGGGGCACTTGGTCTTTTGTATGGCGGGAAACTGCTGGCGTCAGGTAACCAGGTCAGATTTTGGACCAGAACAACAGCTCAGGCAGACCTCCTCAGCCATAATGGAGTAACCATTGTGGAACAAGACGAGGAGATACATATTCTACCGGATCAAATACAGGCGAAACCAATAAGTAAGCTGACTGACACATGGAAGAACACACCAGGAGAATGGTTACTGCTCATGGTTAAGCAGACAAGCATTGATGATTTCATTGATGAGATTACTCCATTACAAGATCATGTGCTGAATGTCGCTTGTTTTCAGAATGGGATGGGCCATCTTACAAAACTTCAAGCGGCTTTGCCAAAGTCGCTTCTGTGTAGTGCGGTTACAACAGAAGGTGCGAAGCGAACACAAAGTCAGGTGACTCGTGCAGGTACAGGTGAAACTAGGCTGGGGAGGTACAACATACATATAGGAGCTTCTACCTCTATAGAGGAGAAGAGAACATTTACTCTGTCGGGATCGTTGCAGCAGGCAGGATTTGACTGTACAGTGTCGAATGAAATCGATAAGCTGATATACAGGAAACTATTGATTAATTCAATCATTAACCCGCTCACGGCACTATGGCGAATCCCTAATGGAGAGTTGATCGTCAAGGAAGAACGAAAGAGGCTAATGCGCCAGTTATATGATGAAGTATTGTTAATCTACTCTGCAAGTGGAATATGTTTGGATCAGGATATGTGGGATCAACTGATATCGGTCTGTCGTTCTACTGCCACGAATACTTCCTCCATGCTTGCAGATGTTCTCGCTGGACGTGGTACAGAAGTGAGGTCAATTAACGGTCATATTATAAAGATGGCACAGAAGTTGGACCTTGTTGCACCTACACATGAAATACTGCTTCATCTGATTGAAGGAATGCAACCGGAAGGAGTGAATTAATGGGACTTTTTATTGTATTAAGCATATTGCCCTTTTTTCCGTTCTTTCTTGTCTATTGGGGCATGTATGTATGGAAAAAAGACAAACGTAAAGCATTGCGAATGGCAATGGATGTAACCACTTTTTTTCTTGTATTTTCAGTTTCAGCGTTATTCAACTTAACATTTGATTCGAATTTTGGTTTTTATCTGACATTAATACTCATACTAGTAGCACTTGGATTCATCGGGGGTGCGCAAAATCGACTAAAAGGGAAGGTCGATAGGGGTAGAATGTTCCGGGCCGTATGGCGCATGTCTTTCGTCATCATGAGTTTCGGGTATGTTTTGTTTACTTTATTTGGATTATTTAGATACTTCATGCAACAGATGTGAGGTTACATAACGCAAAAGAGGCGAAAAATGTGTCGATTTTGTCGAAAACTGAAAAAAACATTACTTTCTGAAAAAGTAATGTAGATTTTTTTGACCGGTGGTTGTATAATCTATAAACATATAAACCATATCAATTTAGGGGGAACGTGTTAGATGAAAAGGAAAAGTCTATTAGTCCTTTTGACGCTGATTTTGGCGTTCGGTACCGTACTTGCAGCGTGCGGATCGAAAAACGAAGGCACAGGTAACACCGATACTGGTTCTGCAAACGAAGGAAATGGTCTTGCTAAAGATCAAATTCTGAAAATCAACCTGACTGCTGAACCTCCTACGTTGGACCCGGCTCAAGCAAAAGACAGCCAAACCAACACAGTTCTGAAATTCTTGTATGAAGGTCTTGTACGCATCGATGAAAACGGTAAAGAACAAGCTGGCGTAGCTAAAGACTGGACAATCTCCGAAGATGGTTTGAAATATGTTTTTAGCTTGAACCCGGATGCTAAATGGAGTAACGGTGATGCAATCACTGCCGAAGACTTTGTTCGTTCTTGGGAACGTGCTTTGAAACCGGAAACAGCTTCTCCATATGCATACCAATTGTACTACATCAAAGGTGCTGAAGGTTACAACCTCAGCAAAGATGAAACATACACTGGTACTAAAATCACAGATTTCTCACAAGTAGGCGTTAAAGCTACTGATGAACACACATTAGAAGTAACGTTGGAAAACCCAACACCTTACTTCTTGGGTCTGACAGCATTTTACACGTACTACCCAGTACATGCATCTGCTGACACCAATGACAAATTCTTCACAGACTACAAAAACATGATCGTTAACGGACCATTCACTATGGATCAATTCGCTAAAGGTCAAAAAATTATTGTGAAGAAAAATGATGCTTACCATGCAGCTTCTGATATTAAATTATCTGAAATTAATATGTCTCTAACAAGTAGCAGTGCTTCCGAACTGCAAGCTTACAAATCAGGACAGTTGGATTACACTGGTGCACCTAACGGTGAGATTCCAACAGATCAAATTCCTTCTGTAAAAGCAGAGTTGCCAGATGAGTTCAAAGCTACTGGTATTGCAAGTACGTACTACTACCAGTTCAATGTAAATGAAGCTCCATTTAACAATGCTAAAATCCGTAAAGCATTTGCGATGTCCATCGAACGTCAACTCATTGTTGATAAAGTAACGCAAGGTGGACAAATTCCAGCATTTGGCTTTGTACCTCCAGGTATCCGTGGTGAAAAGGGCGAATTCCGTGATGAGCACAAAGACGATTACTTCACTGAAAATGTAGAAGAAGCTAAAGCATTGCTTGCTGAAGGTATGAAAGAAGAAGGCTACACAACATTGCCAGCAGTTACTTTGATCTACAACACAAGTGACAATCATGCGAAAATTGCTTTGGCTGTTGCTGATATGTGGAAGAAAAACCTTGGTGTTGATGTGAAAACGGAAAACCAAGAGTGGGGCGTATTCCTTGAGAACCGTCAAAACCAAAACTTCCAAGTAGCTCGTGCAGGTTGGTCTGCTGACTACAACGATCCGTACAACTTCTTGGAAATGTGGACTACTGGAAACACTAACAATGACTCCAAGTTCAGCAATGAACAGTATGACAAAGATGTTAAAGACACTGTGAAATCTGCTGATCCAGCTGCACGTATGGCTGCATTTGCTGACGCTGAAAAAATTCTGGTTCAAGATGAAATGGGTGTAATGCCAATCTATTACTACACTAATGTATCGTTGACCAAGCCTTACCTGAAAGGTGTACAACTTGATTTCAGTGGAGCTATTGACTACACTCGTGCATATCTGGAAGAGAAATAAGTTGTTCTGAAGTCTAATATGATTACTTCGGGATATATATGTGGAATTCCATATATATCCCGATTTTTTTGTATGTGCACCGATTTTCCTTATAATTCTTGAAATTTCCGATAAATGGATTGGACTTTATTTCAGTCTAATTCTACAATCGATTTGTATACAAAATATTGTTTGTGGAGGTGTGCAAGGGTTGATTAAGTACGTTTTGAAAAAATTGCTATTTATGCTGCTATCGCTTTTCATACTCGCATCTGCAACCTTCTTCCTGATGAAGGCGATTCCGGGTGACCCTTTTACAGCCGAGAAAAAAGTTTCACCTGAAATTCGTGCCTTGCTGGAACAGAAGTATGGATTGGACAAACCGATGTATGAACAATACCTGAAGTATATGGGTGGAATCATTAAGGGAGACTTTGGGGTATCGATGAAATATCTCAATCGAGATGTGGCGGGAATGATCAATGAAACTTTCACTGCTTCGTTGAAGCTTGGAGTATTTGCGATTGTTATCTCCATTATCGTGGGTGTTTTACTGGGACTTATTGCTGCAGTTTACCATCGTAAACTCATTGATGATATCACGATGATCCTCGCTGTCATAGGGATAGCTGTTCCGAGCTTCTTGCTTGCGTCACTATTGCAGTATCTCTTTGCTACTAAATTAGGCTGGTTTAACGTTATGGGCTTTGATGGTCCATTGGATTACGTTCTTCCGGTTGCAGCGCTATCTGCATCTCCGATTGCTTTTATCGCTCGTTTGACGCGTTCGAGCATGCTTGAAGTCTTGCATGCAGATTATATCAAAACAGCTAAAGCCAAAGGTCTGAAATGGCCTGCAATTATGTTTAAACACGTTGTAAGAAACGGTATTCTACCAGTAGTAACTTATGTTGGTCCAATGACAGCGAATATCATCACAGGTTCCGTAGTTATTGAACAGATCTTTAACATTGGTGGCATAGGAAAGGTATTCGTAGAAAGTATCACAAATCGGGATTATACCATGATCATGGGGATTACGATTTTTTATGGTATCCTACTGATGTTGGCGCGTTTCTTTACGGATATCGCTTACGTGCTAATTGATCCTAGAATTAAGCTAGAAAGCCGGAAGGGGGCATAACGTTGTCTGGCACGAATAATAAAAAGAATGAAACGGCGAACACGAACCTGACTAGTCAGGCAGCGGTTAAACCGCAAGAAAGTGTATCCCTTTTTAAAGATGCTATGTACAGACTTGCAACCAATAAGGCTGCTATGATTAGTCTAGGTGTATTGGTTCTTGTCGTGATTTTCTCTGTGATTGGTCCAACTTCTTTGTTTACCAGTTATAATTATTATTCCAATGATTTGCTGAATTCCAATGCAGCGCCGAGTGCGGAGCATTGGTTCGGTACGGACGAGCTTGGACGTGACGTGTGGGTAAGAACTTGGGTAGGGGCACGTGTATCCCTTACTGTAGGTTTGGCCGCAGCTTTGATTGACCTTGTAATCGGGGTTATTTATGGAGCGATCATGGGTTTCTACGGTGGACGTGTAGATGGAATTATGAACAAGTTCTCAGAAATCCTCTACTCCTTGCCGTACATGCTGGTTGTAATTTTGTTGCTGGTTGTATTGGAACCAAGTCTGACAACGATTATCATTGCTCTCACCATCACAGGCTGGATCAGCATGTCATGGATTGTGCGTGGTGAAATTATGCAACTCAAAAACAGAGACTTTATTCTTGCTGCAAGGTCCATGGGTGCAAGCACAGGGCGTCAATTGTTCCGCCACTTGCTGCCCAATGCAATAGGACCGATTCTTGTAACATTGACATTGTCCATTCCAAATGCAATCTTTGCTGAAGCGTTCCTGAGCTTCCTTGGATTGGGTGTATCAGCACCAAGATCTTCACTTGGTTCTATGATCAATGATGCACTTACAGGCTGGACGCTATTCCCGTGGCGGATGTGGTTCCCAGCAGGTCTGATGGTTCTTACGATGCTTGCATTTAACTTGCTCGGAGACGGTCTGCGTGACGCACTCGATCCGAAATTACGTAAATAGAAACAGGAGGTGGGATTATGGAGCCGATTTTAACAGTCAAAGACCTGAGTGTGTCGTTCTCAACACGTTCTGGTGAATTTGATGCCGTTAAACATGTGAGTTTTGAACTTGGCAAAGGAGAGACGCTGGGGATCGTAGGTGAATCGGGTAGTGGTAAGAGTGTTACCGCCCAAACCATCATGAAATTGATTCCCTCCCCGCCTTCGAAGGTCAAAAGCGGAGAAATTACTTTTCACGGGCAAGACCTGCTGAATAAGACAGACAAACAAATGGAAGCGATTCGTGGTAAAGATATCGGTATGATCTTCCAAGATCCAATGACTTCATTGAATCCTACCATTAAAATTGGTAAACAAATTACCGAAGTATTGCGCAAGCATCAGAACATGTCCAAACAAGCGGCGAATAAAGCGGCTTTGGAGATGTTGGAACTTGTAGGTATCAAGAATGCGGCTATCCGCATGAATCATTATCCTCACCAATTCTCTGGTGGTATGCGTCAGCGTGCTATGATTGCGATCGCGCTTGCATGTCGTCCATCCCTCCTGATTGCGGATGAACCGACAACTGCACTTGACGTTACAATTCAGGCTCAAATTCTGGATGTCATGAAAGACATGCAGCAAAAGCTTGGAACATCGATCATGCTGATTACGCATGACCTTGGTGTCGTAGCGGGTATGTGTGACCGTGTTGTTGTTATGAAGGAAGGCGAAGTTGTTGAAACAGGAACAACTGCTGAAATCTTTAGTAACCCTCAACATCCATACACGATTAAATTGCTGAATGCCTTGCCTCGTCTGGACGAGCCCAAAAAGGAAAAACCAGCTCCGGCTGGTATTATCAAAGGTAGCAATAAGCCTCTGGTACAAGTGAAAAACTTGAAACAGTACTTTAATTTGGGTAAAGGTAACATTCTCAAAGCGGTCAATGACGTAAGCTTTGATATCTTTGAAGGTGAAACACTTGGCGTTGTAGGCGAGTCTGGCTGTGGTAAATCGACAACAGGTCGTACCATTCTGCGTCTTTATGAGCCAACTGGCGGAAATGTTAACTTCAACGGAACGGATATCTACAAATTGTCTCCGCGTAAAATGAAAGAAATGCGTAAAGATATGCAGATGATTTTCCAAGATCCATATGCATCTCTTAACCCGCGTTTCAATGTTATGGATATTATCGGGGAGTCCCTCGATATTCATGGTCTGGCTTCCAGCTCTAAAGAGCGCAAGAGACGAGTGGAGGAATTGCTTGATCTGGTTGGTTTGAATCCAAGTCATGCTCTTCGTTATCCACATGAATTCTCCGGTGGTCAAAGACAACGGATCGGGATTGCGCGTGCACTTGCTGTAGACCCTAAATTCATCATCTGTGATGAGCCATTGTCTGCACTGGATGTATCCATTCAGGCACAGGTCGTTAAATTGCTTGAAGAACTTCAGCAACGTCTCGGCTTGACTTACCTGTTTATCGCGCATGACTTGTCGATGGTTAAACATATCAGTGACCGTGTCGCTGTAATGTACATGGGTAAAGTGGTTGAGCTCGCAGAAAGTGAAGAACTGTATGCGAACCCTATCCACCCTTATACCAAAACATTGCTCTCAGCAATCCCTGTACCTGATCCGGAAGTGGAAGCGAACAAACGTCGCATCTTGCTGCCGGAAGAGCATATGAGCCCGATTCAAAATGGATCTGGTGGTCCTGCAAATGACCCGTACAACCTGGAAAATGCTCAATTGATTGAGGTTTCCAAAGGTCACTGGGTTGCAGAACCTTACGTATAATAGGAATATTAATGCGATATGCTATTATTGATGTATTAAATGCCGCCGACTCGTTCGGCGGTTTTTTTCGTATTTTAATCACTTTCTTTTGACGAAGCGGCCTTGAATTCGGTACAATCAAGAAAGGCTCTTTGAAGCAGAATAGGAGGCAGACCTCATGAACGGTATTACCGAGGCACTCCGCAGCGGATCAAGACTTGCAGAAGATTATATCTGTTCAAGAGATGCTGCGCGTGGCCTTTACGAGTATGACATTCGCTGGGAATCAGGACTTCAGGCGCGTGCCGAGTGGCTGGACCAATCGGAAAACACACGTATTGATCGTCGTGATCTGGCAGAGTATTTACGTATATATAATAAGAGGGTGAACGACCATGGAGAGGTTCATGCGTCCATCACACGTCTTGCAGAACAAGATGCACTAGTGGTTACAGGAGGACAGCAGAGCGGTCTGCTCACCGGACCACTGTTCGTCATATACAAAGCCGCCAGCGTAGTGGCAGCTGCGCGTGAAGCGGAAGAAAGACTTCAACGCCCGGTAGTCCCAGTATTTTGGATTGCCGGTGAAGACCATGACTGGGATGAGGTTAACCACACATATCTTCCTGATCATCAGGGAGACATGAAGAAGGTTAAGTTACAAGGGCGATTCGCAGGAAGGGATTCTGTGAGTAATGTTCATGTGGATACGCAGCAGTGGATGAATGTACTCGAACAGGTGGAACATCTTTTACCTGATACGATACATAAACCAGGACTGATGAAATGCATCACAGAGATCCATCAATCCAGTTCAAATCTGAGTGATGCATTTGCCCGCATGATATCTGCCTTGTTTGCGAGTAGTGGACTTGTTCTAATGGATGCATCGGATCCAGATTTACGCAGGTTGGAACAGCCCGTGTTTGAGATGTTGATACGAAAAAATGAAGTGCTGCGCAGCGCATACACACAAGGTGCTTCGCTGGTACAACAAGCTGGTTATGCTATGCCTGCCGAAGTAGCGGAGGATGGAGCCAATCTGTTCTACATTCATGAAGGTACGCGTCTGCTCTTGTTGTTGAAGGACGGTTTATATAGTGATCGCAAAGGTTTGGTTTCTTTCACAGAGGAACGTTTGCTTCAGGAACTGGGTGAACATCCGGAGCGCTTCAGTAACAACGTATTGACACGACCATTAATGCAAGATTCCGTGTTGCCGGTAGCCGCCGTTATTCTGGGGCAAGGTGAAATTGCATATTGGGGTTTGACACGGGAAGCATTCCGTCAGTTCGGACTGCAAATGCCCATTTTGTTGCCGCGGTTGTCTTTCACCATTATGGAAGATATTCATCACAAACATATGAAACAATATGGACTTTCTTTTCAGGATGTTCAATATCATATGGAAGAAAAGAAGGAGCAATGGCTCGCACAGCAGGAGACGTTCCAGGTAGATGAACAATTTGACAAGGTTCAGGAGGCGTTTCTTGATCTGTATGGACCGTTGCTAGATGAGATCGCGGAGATTCATCCGGGGCTGGAACGAATTGGCGATACCAATTTGAGTAAAATCAACGAGCAAATGCAGTATCTGAAACAGCAGACTCACAAAGCTATCGAAGATAAACACAATGTGAGTCTAAGGCACTGGAACGGCATTCAGAACTCCTTATTCCCAACGGGCAAACCACAGGAACGAGTACATAATGCACTCTTTTACCTGAATCGTTATGGCACCGAGTGGATCGATGAACTGATTAAGGCCTCAAGTGAATTCCTTGGAGAGCACAAGGTTATTGCACTATAGAGCCCTTTATAATAGAAGAAACACCAAAACGAGGAGGATATGATATGACTACACCTGCATTGCAAAACAGTATTGTTAAAGATATGGGACTCGCTTCAGAGGGTCACCTGAAAATTGATTGGGTAGAAGCGCATATGCCGGTACTAAACCGCATTCGTCGCCAGTTCGAACAGGATCTGCCCTTCAAAGGTCTGAAGGTTGCCATTTGTCTTCATCTGGAAGCGAAAACAGCTTACTTGGCAAAAGTGATCCAAGCGGGTGGTGCAGAAGTAACAATTACGCATAGCAATCCATTGTCTACACAAGATGATGTTTGCGCAGCATTGGTGGAAGACGGCGTTACGGTGTATGCGAAGTACAACCCGGAGCCTGCGGAATTCAAATCACTGCAACTGCGTGCGCTTGAGGTGAAGCCTGATCTCATTATTGATGATGGTGGAGACTTTGCAACCATTATTGCATCCGAGCGCCCTGACCTCGCAGCAACCATTCGCGGAGGAGCAGAAGAAACGACAACGGGTATTATTCGTTTGAAAGCATTGGCGAAAGAAGGCCAATTGAAGTTTCCGATGGTTGCGGTTAATGACGCATACTGCAAGTATCTGTTTGACAATCGCTACGGTACTGGACAATCTGCATTCGACGGGATTATTCGTACAACTAACCTGGTTATCGCTGGTAAAAACGTAGTGGTAGCAGGTTATGGCTGGTGTGGTAAAGGTGTAGCGATGCGCGCCAAAGGTCTTGGTGCAAATGTGATCGTAACCGAGATCGATCCAATCAAAGCGGTAGAAGCACACATGGACGGGTTCCGGGTCATGACGATGGTGGAAGCCGCCAAATTGGGCGATTTCTTTATCGCAGTTACAGGCAATAAGGATGTTATCACAGGTGAGCATTACGATGTGATGAAGGACGGAGCGATCCTGAGCAATGCAGGTCACTTTGATGTTGAAGTGAATAAACCTGAACTGGCTAAACGTTCCGAATCGATTCGCACAGTTCGTCGCAACATTGAGGAATATCGTTTCAAAGACGGTCGTAAAATGTACCTTCTTGCAGAAGGTCGTCTTGTGAACCTGGGTGCAGCAGATGGTCACCCTGCCGAAATCATGGATACGACGTTTGCTCTGCAGGCGCTTGGTCTGCGTTATGTAAGTGAGAATTATGAAAACTTGGGTAAAAACGTTGTTAATGTACCTTATGATATTGACCAGCAGGTTGCCAGCTATAAACTTGAAAGCCTGCATATTGGCATCGACTCCTTGTCAGCTGAGCAAGAGAAATACCTGGATAGCTGGAAATTTTAAGCACTATCCAATAATTACAAGCTGATGAAATGATTCAATAGGTATAGAATGGTTTATTGATGATATGGCTCATGTGCGGGTAGACATACGATTGCCCGTTTAAGGGAAGCGTCTTTGATCCTGAGTGACAGGATCAAGGACGTTTTTTTATGCTGAAAAATTAAAAAATCAAGTCATGCAAGAAGGGTTTTGATTTTTTTGTGCGAATCTATTATGCTTAGGTGGTGGAAAGTGGGGCAAAGTGGGAGAAACGGGTGAGGAGTGAGTGGGCCAATGTTTATGGGGGAGTTCCAACATAGCATTGATGATAAGGGTCGGGTTATCATTCCGGCTAAATTCCGCGAATCTCTGGGACCGTCTTTCGTTGTCACACGGGGTTTGGACCAGTGTCTTTTCGTGTACCCCATGGAGGAGTGGGGGGTCATGGAACAGAAGCTCAAAGCACTGCCATTGATGAAATCTGATGCACGTGCGTTTACCCGTTTTTTTTTCTCGGGTGCAACCGAATGTGAACTGGACAAACAGGGCAGGGTAAATCTGCCGGGCAATTTAAGAGAGTATGCCAAGCTGGACAAGGATTGTGTTGTTCTTGGCGTGTCGAACCGGGTGGAGATTTGGAGCAAAGGCATATGGGAGAGTTATTTCAATCAATCCGAAGAAGCATTCAACGACATTGCCGAAAAGCTGGTCGATTTTAATTTTGATTTATAAAGTCAGGAGGGGTGCAGGTTGTTTCACCACATAACCGTACTCAAAGAAGAGGCAACAGAGGGATTAAACATCAAGCAGGACGGTATATACGTGGACTGCACTTTAGGCGGTGGCGGACATAGCTCCGTGATTGCTTCCAAGCTCGGTCCAGGGGGACGTCTGATCGCACTTGATCAGGATGATTGGGCTTTGGATAATGCTCGCGAGAAGCTCGCGGCTTATGGAGAACGTGTAACATTGGTGAAAACCAATTTTCGAGATCTGGAACAGGTACTCAAGGATCTGGATGTACCAATGAAGGATGGTGCACCACAGGTCGACGGTATTTTGTACGACTTGGGTGTGTCATCCCCGCAATTTGATGAAGGAGAACGTGGATTCAGCTACAATCACGATGCTCCGCTCGATATGCGAATGGACCAGGATGCAATGCTGACGGCCAAAGAGATTGTGAATGAGTGGCCAGAAGAAGAGATTGCTCGAATTTTGTATCGCTATGGTGAAGAGAAGTTTTCGAGAAGAATTGCCCGTGTTATCGTGGGAAAACGAGCGCAATCTACCATTGAGACGACAGGTGAACTCGTGGAACTGATCAAGGAAGGCATCCCGGCGGCAGCTCGCCGTACAGGTGGACATCCTGCCAAACGCAGCTTCCAGGCATTACGCATTGCCGTCAACGATGAGTTGGGTGCCTTTGAAGAAGGCTTACATCAGGCTGTTCGTTGTCTGGCACCAGGAGGACGTGTATCTGTTATTACCTTCCACTCCCTTGAGGATCGGATATGTAAACAGATTTTCAGCAGTTATCTGGAAAAATGTACATGTCCACCCGATTTTCCGTTGTGTGTATGCGGCGGCAAGGGGACCCTGCGTTTAGTTAACAGAAAACCGTTGATTCCAACGGAAACGGAATTGACCGAAAATTCACGTGCTCGTTCAGCCAAGCTGCGCGTAGCCGAGAAATTGTAGATCAAGAGTGGAGGAGAGAATCGGAGTATGGCATATACACGTGGTAATCTCGCTGTAAAAGAAAAAGCGTCCCAGGAACGTGTGACCCAGCAACGATACAAAGAAACCACCAAAGTGGTGACCCGTCGTACGGGTCTTCCGGCACGCGAGAAGATTTTGTATCTGATTACCCTGGTTGCAGTTATCCTTGTTGGAGGAGCCTTGATGTCTCGTTATGCTCATATCTATGATCTGAACAAGCAGGCGCAGTCCACTATTTCGGATATTAAGGGGTATGAAAAGACGATTGCAGACCTACAGGTGGAAAAAGAAACATTGAACAACCAGGTCATCGAAAATGCAAAACAACTTGGTTACGTTGAAGCTTCCGGTAAGGATGTCATTTATGTACCTCGCTCAACAAGTACGAAATCAACTGGTACTGAGTCGTCCTCGAATACAGCAAGCAGTAAGTAAAGAGGTGTTCCGATGATAAAAAGAATAAAGATGCGCACGTTGCTTATAGGGGGATGTATTACCCTCTTTTTTCTTGTACTCGTAACCCGAATCTTTTTCATTCAAGTTGTGAATGGCGGTGTATGGCAGGAACGGGCAGCCGGTTTGGTAGAGCGGGAACAGACGATTAAGGCTGCACGTGGAACGATTACGGATCGAAATGGTAATATTTTGGCTACCGATGCGCCTGCATACACGGTCTCGGTCAATCCCCTCTTGATCGATGAACTTGGCATACAGGATGTTGTCACGGAGAAACTCTCTACCCTTCTAGGGAAAAATGAGAGTGAGATGCGTGCTCTGGTAACAGCCAAAAATAAAGATGGAATTTTCTATCAGCAACGTGAAGTACGCAGTGAAGGTTATAAAATAAGTCCTGAACTTGCGGCACAAGTCAACGAATTGCGTGAAGAACTGCAAGATGAATATAAGGCGCGTAATGCAATTGTGATGGCTCAGGAGTCGAAGCGTTTTTACCCTGAAGAAACACTTGCTTCTCACCTCTTGGGATATATGAGCCGTGATGGGAAAGCTGTCAATGGACTTGAAGTCTCATATGATGAAGCACTGACAGGTACAGATGGATATTTGAATTATCAGAAGGATGCCAAAGGCATTAAACTTCCGGATTCACAGGATAACTATCTGCCACCTCAGAACGGTAAGAACCTTACGCTGACCATCGATGATACGATCCAGTTCTACATTGAGGATGCAATGAAAGAAGCCGTTGCCAAGTATAATCCACTGAGCATGACGGTCATTGCCGCGGACCCAAACACGATGGAGATTCTAGGGATGGCGAACTGGCCAACCTTTAACCCGAATACGTATGGGAGTACACCTGATCAAAAGAATTTTATCAACCATGCTACTCAATCCATCTATGAGCCAGGTAGTACATTCAAAATAGTTACTCTAGCAGGGGCTGTTGAAGAAAAACTCTTCGATCCCAATGCAAGTTTTGAATCCAAACGCATGTATATCGGTGGTTTCCCGATTAGTGATAATGGTCATTCCTATGGTTGGATCTCGTATCTCGAAGGTGTCAAACGGTCAAGTAACATTGCTTTTGTTAACTTGGGTTACAACATGCTTGGCGGCGAACGTCTGCGTCATTACATAGACGAATTCGGCTTCGGCAAAAAGACGGGTATTGATCTGCCAAATGAGGCAGCGTCCCCGATCAAGCCACTGGTTTACAAATCCGAGATTGCTACTGCTGCTTACGGTCACGGTCTTGTACAGGTAACACCAATTCAACAGGTCGCAGCCATCTCTGCGATTGCCAACGGCGGCAAATTGCTGGAGCCACATCTGGTGAAGGAGATCAAGAACCCGAATGATGGAACAACGGAAGTCATCAAACCTAAAGTTGTTCGTCAGGTGATTTCCAAGGAATCTTCCAAACTGGTGAGCGGTTATCTGGAACAAGTGGTTGCAGACCAAACGATTGGTACCGGTCGTAACGCCTATATTGAAGGTTACCGTGTAGCTGGTAAGACAGGTACAGCAAGAAAGGTTGTTAACGGAGCATACAGCAAGTCAAAAGACGTTGTATCGTTTATTGGATTCGCGCCTGTGAATAATCCGAAGATTGCTATACTTGTTGTCATTGACCAACCGGATGGAACCAACATTGGGGGAGGAACCGCAGCTGCGCCGGTGTTCAAAAAGATTGTCAGCCAGACTCTTCAATACATGGGGATACCCAAAGATACAGCCAAAACTCCTGACAAAAAGTCAAAAGAAGTCTCTGTCGTGCAAGCCAAGGCGCCTGACTTGAGTGGCAAGACAGCCAAACAGGCCAGAAGCCAGCTTCTAAGCGCAGGTATTGCTTATGTGACACTTGGTCAAGGTGATAATGTAATTCGGCAGTATCCGGTTGCTGGCGCCTCTATGAATCCAGGCCAACGAATCTATCTGCTAACGGAAGAAAGCAGCAAGATGAAGATTCCCGATCTAACAGGTGAATCTCTCCGGGATGCCCTTGAAGTACTTTCTCTCATGAAAGTGGGGGTTACGGTCAAGGGCGAGGGTTATGTCGTGAAGCAAACCGAGCAGGTCGCAGGTGAGCAGAGAACTGTGCAGTTGAACTTGCAAACTGCCAAAGCTGCAGTGACAGGTATAGCCGATGAGGCTCCGATCTCTTCTGATCCGTCGTCAGAAGCTGAAGTGAAGGAACAAGAGCCTTCGGGCGGAGAAGGTAAAACCGACGGAACAGACGAAACAGACGAAACAGATAACAACAAGACTCCTGCCAATGAATCCGAATCCTCTGACGATCCAGCAACAAACGGAGCTACGCTTCCTTAGAGAGCTCTGACAGCTTGTTCTAACCCCCGGTTGTCCTGAATATTCATGAATGGAACGAATGTCATGATTTTGGGACGAGTGGGGGGATCTTTTCGTGAAGGGATCAAGCGTAAATCTGCGACGCAGGTTGCTATGGAGTTTAATGATTTTAGTTTTGTTATTTTCGGCCCTGATGATCAGGCTTGCTTATGTACAGCTCGGGGAAGGCCCTGAATTGTCAGCAAAAGCAGAAGAATCCTGGCGGCGTAATATTCCTTACTCAGCTAAGCGAGGGGAGATCCTGGATCGAAATGGAACCTCTCTGGCCTATAATGTGACAACACCAACCATTATGGCCATTCCGGCTCAGGTTAAAGAAGCTGAAACGACGGCTAAAGCGCTGGCCCCATTGCTTGGGATGACGGAAGAAAAAGTGCTCGCAACCATCAAGAAACGAGAACTCATTGTACGACTACAACCCGGCGGCCGCAAAATTACGATGGAGAAAGCTCAGCGCATCCGTGATTTGAAGCTTCCGGGTATCGTTGTTGCTGAAGACAATAAACGTTTTTATCCTTATGATGATTTGGCTGCCCATATTCTTGGTTTTACGGGCATTGATAATCAGGGCTTAACGGGTGTCGAGAAGAAGTATGATGATAAGCTGAATGGTTTGAATGGCAGTGTGTCCTACTTGTCCGATGCGGCCGGAAGGCTAATGCCGGGCTCATCCGAGAAGTATGTGGAACCGAAGGACGGCCTTAACCTCAAGCTGACCATTGATAAATCCATTCAGTCCATCATGGAGAGAGAACTGGATCAGGCCATGGTGAAGTTCCAGGCGAACTCAGCATTGGCCATAGCGATGAATCCCAAAACGGGTGAAATTTTGGGGATGTCCAGCAGGCCGGGATACGAACCTGCCGATTATCAGCAATATCCAGCGGAGATATACAATCGCAATTTACCGATCTGGATGACCTACGAGCCGGGCTCAACATTTAAGATCATTACTTTGGCAGCAGCGCTTGAAGAGAAAAAGGTCAATCTGCAACAGGATCAATTTTTTGATCCCGGATATGTTGAGGTGGGTGGAGCCCGTCTGCGTTGCTGGAAAAAGGGCGGCCACGGAAGTCAGACCTTTTTGCAAGTTGTGGAGAACTCATGTAACCCGGGCTTTGTGGCTTTGGGGCAGAGGCTGGGCAAAGAATCGCTCTTCTCCTATATTAAAGACTTTGGTTTCGGTACCAAGACAGGGATCGACCTCAGCGGAGAAGCCAGTGGAATTCTGTTCAAACTGTCCAGAGTGGGACCTGTCGAGCTTGCAACGACGGCTTTTGGTCAAGGTGTATCCGTAACGCCCATCCAGCAAGTAGCAGCTGTGTCAGCGGCCATCAATGGGGGTAAACTTTACAAGCCTTATGTTACGAAAGCGTGGGTCCATCCGGTCACAGGAGAAGTCATGGAAGAAGCCAAGCCGGAACTGGTTCGTCAGGTGATCTCGGAGAATACATCCAAACAAGTACGTGAAGCACTCGAGAGTGTTGTTGCAAAAGGTACCGGGCGTCCAGCATTCATTGATGGATACCGGGTCGGTGGCAAAACAGGTACAGCCCAGAAGGTTATCAACGGACGTTATTCCTCGACCGAGCATATCGTATCCTTTATCGGATTTGCACCAGCAGATGATCCACAGATTGTGGTCTATACCGCAGTTGATAACCCCAAAGGAATTCAGTTCGGAGGCGTGGTTGCCGCCCCGATTGTGCAGAACATCCTTGAAGATGCTTTGCATTATATGAATGTCCCTGTTCGGAAGGATCAGGTCGCCAAAGAATACAAGTATGGTGAAACCAAAATCGTGACAGTCCCAGACCTGACAGGAGCTACTGTTGAAGATCTGTACGAAGACCTGAACATGAATTTTATGCTGGCGAAGTCTGGCAGTGGTAAATACGTGATTAATCAGGCACCCAAACCTGGGGCGAGGGTAGATCAGGGATCAACCATCCGCATTTATATGGGGAATGTACTGAACGATGCACATGATCACACAAAGGATGAATAACGGGGCTTAGGGGTAGTTTGAAGCTTCTAGCGCAACAAAATTCATTCAAGTGCGTTTCATTATAGGGTTGTATTGACGATATTAATAAATACAGACATATGTTAAAACAGAAGTATAATTGGAAAAGTGAGGTTATTCATGTGCTTTTAAAACAATTTGCATCGATGCTGACCACCGCCCGCCTCGTGGGCGAATCAAATACAGAATGCCAAAACCTTCAGACAGATTCCCGGCAGGTAAAACCGGGTGATCTGTTTATCTGTCTTCCGGGACATACAGTAGATGGTCATGATTATGCAGAAAAAGCTGTAAATGCCGGTGCAGTTGCATTAGTGGTTGAACGGCAACTGGATCTGCCTGTACCACAATTGCTGGTGAAGGATAGCCGATTTGCGATGGCTGTTTTGGCAGATTTCTTTTTTGACTCGCCAAGCCAGAAGATGAATATGATTGGTGTAACGGGAACGAACGGAAAAACAACGACCACCTATTTGATTGAAAAAATCATGAGTGATTACGGACGCAAGACGGGATTGATCGGTACTATTCAAATGCGGTATGACGGTCGCACCTACCCGATGTCAGGAACAACACCAGAGGCGCTTGATCTGCAGCGTAGTCTGCATGATATGGTTCAGAAGGGTACGGACTGCTGTGTTATGGAAGTTTCTTCTCACGCATTGGAACAAGGGCGAGTAAAGGGAACAAATTTCCGTACTGCGGTATTTACTAACCTGACGCAGGATCATTTGGACTACCACCATTCCATGGAGGAATATCGCGGGGCCAAAGGATTATTCTTTGCACGTCTAGGTAACGGTTATACGGAAGATGTCTCACAGCGTAAATTCGCTGTTATCAATGCAGATGACCCGGCAGCGGATTATTTCATCTCTGTGACTGCGGCTGAAGTGATTACATATGGCATGGGTGAAAAGGCGGATGTACGCGCATCCCAAATCTCAATCACGTCTCAGGGAACTTCTTTCCACGTAGATACATTTGCAGGCAACACAGATATTCGCTTGCGCATGGTAGGGAAATTCAATGTGTACAATGCAATGGCAGCCATCTCTGCAGCGCTGGTGGAAGGTATTCCGTTGGAAGAGATCAAGCGCAGTCTGGAGACGGTTCCAGGCGTGGATGGACGTGTTGAAGGAGTGGACGAAGGACAGCCATTTGCTGTTATTGTCGATTATGCCCATACACCGGATGGACTGGAGAATGTGTTGCGGACGGTGAAAGAATTTGCCGAAGGGCGTGTAATTTGCGTGTTTGGCTGTGGTGGTGACAGGGACCGTACCAAACGTCCTCTCATGGGGAAAATTGCTGCGAATTATAGTGATTTTGTACTGGTTACTTCCGATAATCCGCGGACAGAAGATCCGGATCTGATTCTCAAAGACATTGAACAGGGCCTGATTGAAGAATCCGTTCCTGCTGAACGTTATATGATGATTGTGGATCGACGCCAGGCGATTCATGAAGCTATTGAAATGGCAAGCCCAGCCGATGTAGTATTGATTGCGGGCAAGGGTCACGAGACCTATCAGATTATCGGCACAACCAAAACCGATTTTGATGACCGAATCATAGCCAAAGAAGCGATAAGGGGCAAATCCAATTGATAAAAAGAACATTGGCACAATTGGCCGAGATGTGTGGAGGAACATTAAGTGACGTTGCTACTCATGGCAATGTAATGGTCGAAGGGGTGTTTACCGATTCGCGTAAACCTCTGGAAGGCAGTTTATTTATCCCGCTAGTGGGTGAAAGGTTTGACGGACACGAATTTGTGCAAGCCTGTCTAGAGAAGGGGGCTGCAGGCACGATCTGGCAAAAGGATCATGGTATTCCGCCACAAGGAGCTGTCATTGTTGTTGACGACACACTTGTCGCACTGCAAGCACTCGCATCTGCTTATCTAACGGAGAATAAAGCGGCTGTAGTCGGCATTACAGGCAGCAACGGCAAGACAACAACAAAGGACATCGTGGATGCCATTCTCTCGACGACGTTTAAAGTGCATAAGACGCAAGGCAACTTCAATAATCACATTGGTTTACCACTGACTGTACTAAGCATGGACCCGGATACCGAGATTATCATTTTGGAGATGGGTATGAGTGGTCGCGGGGAAATTAACGATCTGTCGGTTATTGCGCAGCCTGATGTAGCGGTCATTACCAATATTGGTGAATCACATCTGCTTCAGCTGGGGTCCAGACTGGAGATTGCCAGAGCCAAAGCCGAGATTGTAGCGGGATTGAAGCCTGGCGGGTTACTGATCTACAACGGAGACGAGCCTTTAATTGCACAAGTCCTTGAAGAGCCCGCAACGAAACAACCCGATGGATTGCAGCGGTTTACATTTGGTCTGCAAACCGATAATGATGACTATCCTACCGGACTTATGAATGCGCAGAACGGGGTAGTTTTCACCACCAAACAGTCTGGAGAACATGCATTTACGCTACCTCTGCTAGGAACGCATAATGTCGTTAACTGTCTGGCTGCTTTGGCAGTAGCCCGTCATTTCAAAGTGACGACGGAACAGATTGCCGCGGGATTGTCTCGCTTGAAACTGACAGGCATGCGTATTGAGGTTACGCAAGGCGTTAGTGGTCTAACCCTGCTGAATGATGCATACAATGCAAGTCCAACCTCCATGAAGGCCGCAATCGATGTACTAGAAGGTCTGAAAGGATACCGCATGAAAGTGGCTGTGCTTGGTGATATGCTTGAACTCGGTCCCCAAGAGCAGGATCTGCATTACGGAATCGGAGAGTATATCACATCGGCCAAAATGGACATGGTGCTGGTATATGGTCCGCTATCAGCCAAGATTGCTGAAGGAGCAAGCAAGCATATGCCTACAGAGGCTGTGCATGCTTTTATAGATAAAGAAGAAATGACCCGTTATCTACTGGAGAAACTACATCCCAGAGACGTTGTCTTGTTCAAAGCCTCAAGAGGCATGAAGCTGGAAGACGTGGTCGAAGCACTACTAATAGCACCATTACAGAATCGAGTAGACTAGAGGGGTGAACCCATGGATTTTCAGGTATTACTGTTAACAATCGGCGTTTCATTTATTCTGGCGGTGATTGCCGCACCGCTCCTGATTCCGCTGTTACGCCGGATGAAATTCGGACAGCAAGTTAGGGAAGATGGGCCTCAGAGCCATTTGAAAAAAAGCGGAACACCTACAATGGGTGGAGTCGTCATTTTAGTTGCGTTCACATTGGCCTTTTTGAAATTTTCGGCAGTCAAGAATACAGACTTTTATGTCTTGCTCGTGGCTACGCTGGGATTCGGGCTGATTGGCTTCCTGGATGATTACATCAAAATTGTGTTCAAACGTTCGCTGGGACTGACGGCCAGACAAAAAATGCTGGGCCAATTGTTCTTCAGTGCAGTGATGTGTTTCTTGCTGATCCAGAATGGACACAGCACAGCCATCTCTATTCCGGGAACGTCATTCTCGTTTGACTGGACCGGATGGTTCTATTATCCGTTTGTCGTATTCATGATGCTTGCCATTACCAATGCGGTTAACTTTACTGACGGTTTGGATGGTTTGCTATCAGGGGTAAGTGCGATTGCCTTTGGCGCGTTTGCCATTGTGGCGATGCAAGCCACGTCGATGCCGGCAGCAGTGTGTGCAGCAGCGATGATCGGAGCCGTACTCGGTTTTCTGGTATACAATGCACATCCGGCCAAAGTGTTTATGGGAGACACCGGTTCTCTGGGGATTGGCGGTGCGATTGGTGCGGTAGCCATTGTAACCAAAACAGAGCTTCTATTTGTCATCATTGGCGGTATTTTTGTTATCGAGATCCTGTCTGTCATCATTCAAGTGGTATCTTTCAAGACTCGTGGCAAGCGTGTATTCAAAATGAGCCCCATTCACCATCACTTTGAATTAAGTGGTTGGTCAGAATGGCGGGTTGTTATTACCTTTTGGGCGGTAGGCGCAATTTTGGCCGCTCTTGGACTTTATCTCAACAAGGGGTTGTAGATCATGAACCATCCTGAATCATATCGCGGACAACAAGTCGTTGTGCTCGGATTGGCTAAAAGCGGCGTACAGGTCGCCAAAGTGCTGGATCGCGCTGGAGCGAAGGTTACAGTAAATGATAAAAAAGAGAGAGATCAATGTCCCGAAGCTTCCGAATTGGAGGCTTTGGGAATTTCTGTTGTATGCGGAGGGCATCCGGATGATCTGATTCACACTGGTGTGAAGCTGGTTGTCAAAAACCCCGGTATCCCATACCATGCAGCTCCTGTGCAGCAAGCTTTGGCATTGGGCATTGAAGTGGTGACCGAAGTAGAGGTTGCTTATCATCTATGTGCTGCACCCATGATCGGGATTACGGGATCCAACGGCAAAACAACAACCACCACTTGGGTGGGTAAAATGTTGGAGCATGCTGGCCTCAAGCCGATCGTTGCCGGTAATATCGGAACACCTCTCTGTGAAGCGGCAGAGCAAGCTTCTCCAGATAACTGGATGGTTGTTGAGCTTAGCAGTTTCCAGCTCAAAGGAACGGTTGATTTCCGTCCTCAGATTGCCAGCTTGCTTAACGTTGCAGAGACGCATCTGGATTATCACGGGAACATGGATGATTATGTGGCTGCCAAAGCGAAACTGTTCGCCAATCAGCAGCCTGACGACGTAGCCATCTTGAATTGGGATGATGCGGTATGTCGTGGTCTGATTCCTTACATCAAAGGCAGATTGATCCCCTTCTCCGTGACAGAGAAATTGGATACAGGTGTGTATGCAGATCCTCCTTATGTGGATGGAGAAGAGGATGATGTGAAGCGTCAGGTAATTTACGCGGATGAAAACGAAGATCACCACATCATTATCGACGTTGAGGACATTGGCCTTCCTGGGCGATTTAATGTGGAAAATGCACTGGCTGCTGTGGCTATTGCCGTAGCGGCAGGAGCTGATCCTGCGGTGCTGGCTGCTCCGCTTGCAGACTTCAAGGGAGTTGAACACCGACTTGAATATGTCCTGCAGCATAACGGTTCTGCATACTACAACAACTCCAAAGCGACCAATTCGAAAGCTACGGTTATGGCCCTGAATTCGTTCAAGGAACCGGTCGTATTAATTGCTGGAGGTTTGGATCGCGGGTCAGACATGATGGAGTTGTTACCCTTGTTCCAGGAACGGGTAAAAGCTGTCGTTGCAATTGGCGAGACACGGACAAAAATTGCCAAGGTCGCGGAACTTGCCGGATTAAAGCAAATTAAGGTCGTCGATAATGAGGAGGACGCTGCCCGGACGTTAACCGTTGCTGTGCAGGAAGCATCGAAGCTTGCCAGTGCCGGTGATGTCGTTTTGTTATCCCCGGCATGTGCAAGTTGGGACATGTTTGCTTCCTATGAAGAGCGGGGACGCATTTTTAAAGAGGCGGCGCATAACTTGTAAGTAGGGGGGTGGAAAAGCCCCTACTTCCATGCAAGGGGTGGCCTCCTGATGAAACAGACGCGACCGGCACCAGATATTTGGTTGCTGATTTGTATTTTGGCATTGCTTGCCATCGGCATTATTATGGTATATAGTGCGGGCTCGGTGCTTGCCTTTCATGACTATGGCGATTCATTTTATTTTGTAAAAAGACAGGCCCTGTTTGCGGTGCTTGGGCTTGTGGCCATGTTCGTAACTGCTAATGTAGACTACCGGGTGTGGAGGAAATATGCCAAGCCTATATTGATTGCCTGTTTTATTATGCTCATTGCGGTGCTCATTCCTGGAATTGGTGTGGTTCGCGGTGGTGCACGAAGTTGGCTGGGCATTGGTTCGTTTGGTATTCAGCCCTCAGAATTCATGAAGCTGGGCATGATTCTGTTTCTCGCTCACTGGCTGAGTAAGGAACCGGGTAAAATCAAAACCTTCACATCGGGGCTTCTGCCACCGCTGGGATTGATCGGGTTGGCTTTTGGGATTATTATGTTGCAACCTGATTTGGGGACTGGCACCGTGATGATGGGCGCATCGATGCTTATTATTTTCACAGCCGGAGCGCGAATGAAACATCTGAGCTTGCTTGCTCTTGGCGGCGTAGCGGGGTTTGCAGCTTTGATTGCTGCAGCACCCTATCGGTTGCAGCGCATCACAGCGTTTTTGGACCCGTGGTCCGATCCGCTGGGTGCCGGATATCAGATCATTCAATCCTTATACGCAATTGGTCCTGGTGGACTGGCGGGATTGGGACTGGGTATGAGCCGGCAGAAGTACAGTTATGTACCTGAACCGCAAACGGACTTTATTTTTAGTATTTTGGCCGAAGAACTCGGCTTTATAGGTGGAATGATTGTATTATTGTTGTTTCTGGTGCTGGTGTGGAGAGGGATGCGTGTAGCCATGACCGTTCCGGATGCCTTCGGCAGTCTGCTTGGTGTTGGTATCGTAGGTATGGTCGCCGTACAGGTCATTATTAACATTGGTGTTGTCATTGGCATGATGCCTGTTACGGGCATTACATTGCCTCTGATCAGTTACGGCGGATCATCATTGACCCTCATGCTCACAGCACTGGGCATTTTAGTGAATTTATCCCGTTATGCGAGGTGACTATGCGATGCGAGTCGTTCTAAGCGGTGGCGGTACGGGTGGACATATCTATCCGGCCGTTGCCATAGCAAGACAATGCGAGGCGGAGAACCCGGACTCTACATTTCTATACATCGGAGGAACCAGAGGTCTGGAAAGTAAACTGGTTCCCCAAGAAAATATTCCTTTTAAATCCATTGATATTACGGGCTTTCGGCGGAAATTGTCCATCGACAACCTGAAAACGGTCATGCGTTTCATTCAAGGTGTACGCAAGTCCAAAAAAATGCTGAAGGAATTCAAACCGGATGTTGTGATTGGTACAGGTGGATATGTATGTGGACCTGTGGTATATGCAGCAACAAAACTGGGGATTCCGAGTATAATTCATGAACAGAACGCCATCCCTGGTCTGACGAACAAATTTTTGATGCGTTATGTGGACACGGTTGCCGTTAGCTTTGAAGGTTCTGAAAAATCGTTTTCCGGCGCAAAAAAGGTGATGTACACCGGTAATCCGCGAGCGACTACGGTAGCCCAGGCTAGCCGTGATCGTGGTTTTGCAACGTTAGGTGTACCGATGAACAGCCGTGTTGTTCTTGTGGTTGGTGGCAGTCGCGGGGCAAAAGCAATCAATCAGGCCATGGTGGACATGGCTCCATTGCTGGAACAACTGGATGATGTACATGTAGTTTACGTTACAGGGGATACCTATTTTGATGAAACGCGTGAAGCCATTCGTAGCTCATTGGGTACGATGCCAAACCACCTGCATGTCCTGCCTTACGTGCATAATATGCCTGAGGTGCTTGCCTGCACATCCTTGATTGTAAAC
This sequence comes from Paenibacillus sp. 10L310, assembly GCF_056395745.1. NCBI lineage: Bacteria > Bacillati > Bacillota > Bacilli > Caryophanales > Paenibacillaceae > Paenibacillus > Paenibacillus sp. 10L310. The sequence continues at coordinate 204,230 of NZ_JBFTKC010000006.1, forward strand.
CGCGCAGGTGCATCATTCCTTGCGGAGATTACATCACTGGGTATTCCTTCGATTCTGATTCCGTCACCTAACGTGACTAATAATCATCAGGAAGCCAATGCTCGCACGCTTGAAGGTGGAGGCGCATCACTCACGATGCTGGAGAAGGATCTTACAGGCAAAGTCCTGTATGAAGCCATCGCCAAGATTATGAATGATGAATCGGGACGCAAACGAATGGCTGAAGCATCCCGGAAACTGGGGAAACCCGATGCAGCTGAAGTGCTTGTTCATGAAATTCAGCGTCTTGCTACACGCCGATAAAGTGCGATTGTGGGCGATTGTCACACACAAGACGGGGCTGACATAAGATACCGTATAAATCGTGACCATCGTTCCATGGCGCCAGAACACGGTCTGTAACAACAGAACATACCGTGCTCATCGGTTTTGAAGCAAAGGAGGAAGCAAACATGCTTCAGTGGATATCGTTACTATCCCAGAATAATGTTGGCAGAGTTCTTGAAAACGAATCACTAGCCAAATACACCACATGGAAGATCGGCGGTCCTGCGGATGCACTGGTCATTCCCGAGAATAAAGAGCAGATGATGAATCTCGTTCAATTGCTTCACACTTATCAGATTCCGTGGATGCAACTTGGACGGGGCTCAAACATGCTGGTGTCGGACAAAGGAATACGTGGTGTTGTGGTGAAACCAGGCGAGGGCTTTGATTATGCCGAATTTCACGAAGGCGGTGTAACCGCCGGAGCGGCGCATTCTTTTGTTAAACTCAGCGTGGTTGCTGCCAAAAAGGAATGGACCGGTCTGGAATTCGGCAGCGGTATCCCCGGCACTGTCGGTGGAGCCGTATACATGAATGCAGGCGCGCATGGATCGGATGTGTCACGGATATTCAAATTCGCTGAGATTGTACTGGAGACAGGGGAATTGGTGCGTTACAGCAAGGAGGACATGGATTTTGCCTACCGCCACTCTGTTCTGCATGATCGGAGAGGCATTGTGCTGGAAGCTACGTTTGAACTCCAGCATGGAGAGCGCAACGTCATTTCGGAAACGATGGCGGCTTACAAAGACCGCCGGCGCCGCACACAGCCACTGCAGATGGCATGTGCAGGTAGTGTATTCCGAAATCCACCGGGTGATCATGCAGCCCGCCTGATTGAAGCAGCAGGGCTGAAAGGAATGACCCAGGGAGGCGCACAGGTATCCACCATGCATGCCAATTTCATTGTTAATACAGACCAAGCAACAGCAGAGGACGTTATCACCCTAATGCAGCAGATACAGAGCACTATATCATCTCAAAACGGTATTAACCTGGTACCGGAAGTCTTCGTAGTGGGTGAGCGGTAAACCCCGGAGGTGATACATTGGACAAATTGGTGATTGAAGGCGGGAAACCCCTCTCAGGATCCATACGCATCCATGGAGCAAAAAATGCCGCTTTACCGATTATGGCCGCAAGTTTGTTGGCAGATGGAGAAGTTACACTGCATAACGTTCCACACTTGCTGGACATTGAAGTGATGCTGTATATCCTGGAACGGCTTGGATGCACGTGTCGGCATGAACAGGGAACAGTGACGATTAATACCTCGTCTATCCGGTCATATGATGTGCCAGAAGATCTAATGAAGCAGATGCGCTCTTCCATTTTTTTGATGGGACCATTGCTGGCTAAGTTTGGGCAAGTGTCAGTGTATCAGCCAGGAGGCTGTGCCATTGGAGAACGCAAAATTGATCTTCACCTCCGGGGCCTGGAAGCGCTCGGAGCTTTGATTGAAGAGCAGGACCAACAGATTATCTGTCATGGGCACAATCTGGTGGGTACAGATATTCATTTGGATTTCCCAAGTGTGGGAGCGACCGAGAATATCATGATGGCAGCCGTTATGGCTAAAGGGACGACAACCATCTGCAACGCCGCAAGAGAACCTGAAATCCAGGACCTGCAACACTTTTTGAATGCTATGGGTGCAAGCATTATTGGTGCAGGAACGGACACAATCACGATCAATGGCGTTGAGAAACTAAAACCTTGTTCGTATGAGATTATACCGGATCGAATCGTGGCCGGAACCGTAATGATTGCAGCAGCAGCAACACGAGGCAATGTTACGCTTACACACTGCAATCCTGCTCATCTTACTTCACTTATACATGTATTGAAGCGCACTGGTGTTCAAATCACAGTCTGCAATGATATAATGACGGTGAGCTGTATGAGCCGTCCAAAATCAGTAGACCGTATTGTGACTTCTCCGTATCCTTCGTTTCCGACAGATTTGCAATCGCAAATCATGGTGCTGCTCAGTTTGGCAGACGGATTCAGTGTGATGAAGGAAACGGTATTCGAGGGCCGGTTCAAACATGTGGATGAACTGAATGTGATGGGGGCTGATATTTCAGTCGATCTGAACGCAGCATTTATCCGTGGTGTTCCCCGTCTGTACGGGGCTACAGTAGAAGCAACCGATCTTCGTGCAGGTGCAGCCTTGGTAATTGCTGGTCTGGCTGCTCAAGGCAAAACGGTTGTGGAGCAAGTGCATCATATTGACCGGGGCTACGATCAGATCGAGAAGTTATTCCAAAGTCTTGGAGCATCGGTTGAGCGACAGTCGCCCGTTTCGAAACAGTTGGATTTTGCCAATTAACGTCCTTGGCGTCCCCTTCTTGAAGGGAGGGGACCTGAGGCTTTGTGGAGCGCTACTTATGCCTAAAAGTCAAATTCCGGTTCTGAAGAAGAATCGGCCAAAAGGAAACACAAGCCGCAAAATTGTAATTATTCTCTTATTATTATTTATTGTATTGCTGGCTGTATTATTCTTTCGTTCTTCCATGAGTCGGATTTCGGCAATTGAAATTACGGGTAATGTATATACAGCAACTTCAGAACTGCTGGAGAAAAGCGGACTGAAAGAAGGCGAACAATTTTTTGGGACAAGTACAGCCGAGGTTATTGAGCGTCTCAAGACCATCAAGGCGATTTCCACCGTTACAGTGGACAAGCAATTTCCTGGGATTATCCATATCAAGGTTCAGGAATATGCCACGGTTGCTTATGAGCTTGGTTCTGACGGTACGCTCAAAGCGATATTAGCTAGTGGGACAAGCTTGACGGTTCCGGCAACAATTGGTGTTGCTGTGGAGAAGCCCATATTGACCCAATGGAAGGCTGATGATCCACTCAAAGCCAAACTGAGTCAGACACTGGCTAAAATTCCGAATGAATTGACGACGGATATTTCGGAAATTATTCCGAATCCAACGCCTTCATTTCCGGATCAGATTCGGATGTATACCAAATCGCAGTTTGAAGTGATTACAACCGTCTCTCTTTTATCGGATAAAGTGGAGTATCTGAATCAGGTGATTGAGACCGAACGGCCTGGGAAAATCACTATGCTTGAGGCAGATACCTATGTCCCTTTCATCCCGGATGACCCGGAAGATGATGCTGAACCAGGAGCAAGCCCCTGATCTTTGCCATTATGAGGCTGGACTGAATATGAAAGCCTAGGCAGGTCGGGGTTTGACCCCGTCAGAGCAATGAAACTTGTTCTTTCTGAGATGAAGAAAAAATGATACACTTGAACTTATGGCACATGAGTTGCCTCCTTCTTTTTTCTTCAATGTTTTATGTCTGGCAACCAGATTTTGACACCCAAAAACATTGTAGAAAAAAGAGGGAAAGCCTGAAGTGTGTTGAATATGTTTTAAGAGTGTTTAAATTCGAACGTAATTTACTATTGGAGTCAGGAGGTGCCACAGACTTGAGCAACAATGACATCATTGTTAGTTTGGACATCGGTACATCCAAAATTCGCGCTATTATTGGGGAAATGAATAATGGAACCTTTAATATTATAGGAGTTGGATCTGCCGACTCGGAGGGAATTCGCAAAGGTGTAATCGTAGATATCGATCAGACGGTGCAGTCGATTCGCAACGCAGTGGATCATGCAGAACGTATGGTAGGTATTCAAATATCCGAAGTGTATGTTGGAATCTCGGGAAATCATATCGGACTGATGAGCAGTCACGGCGTCGTGGCTGTGTCTAACGAGGATCGTGAAATCGGAGAAGAAGACATGGAACGGGTGTTGAAAGCAGCCGAAGTCATTGCAGTTCCGCCGGAACGGGAAATTATTGATGTTGTCGCCAAGCAATATGTTGTGGATGGCTTGGAGGGCATACAGGACCCCCGTGGTATGATTGGTGTTCGTCTGGAAGTTGAAGCAACGATCATAACGGGTGCAAAAACCGCGATACATAATCTTTTGCGCTGCGTGGAAAAAGCGGGTCTGAAAGTAAGCGATCTGGTTCTCATGTCGCTTGGAGCGGGTCAACTGGCTTTGTCCAAAGATGAAAAAACGATGGGTTCAGTGCTTGTTGATATTGGAGCAGGTGCAACAACCATCGCCATTTTTGAAGAAGACAGTCTTGTTGCAACATCAACGTTGCCTATAGGTGGGGAATTCGTAACAAATGATATCGCCTATGGCTTACGCACGTTAACGGATCAGGCAGAGAAAGTGAAACTGAAATATGGTTGCGCCTGGTTGGATGATGCTGCTGCGGATGTGATGTTCAAAGTCACCCGAATTGGCAGTAATGTAGACAAGGAGTTTTCACAGGAGGATCTGGCAGCAATTATTGAACCTAGGGTTCAAGAAATATTCCAGATGATATCCCAAGAAGTGAAGCGTCTTGGTTACAACGAGCTTCCTGGAGGTTATATACTAACGGGAGGTACGGTCTCTATGCCGGGGGTTCTGCAGGTCGCTCAGCATGAGCTTGCTGCTTCGGTACGAGTTGCAGTTCCGGATTATATTGGTGTGCGTGACCCCGGGTTTACAAGCGGAGTCGGCATATTGCACAGTGTAATTCGCAGTTTGCGCATTCGTCCCTCGATCAATAACGGCGGTGGAAATAACAACAACAACAATAATAACAACAAGAAACCGACCAACCGTCCGAAGCCAAATTCGGCACAGGAATCGGAGCAAAAACCCGGTCTGTTCGAGCGGCTGAAGAATATGTTCAGCGAATTTATATAACAGGTTGGATCCATTTCATACATTCTTGAAGCCGTCTGAATGCGCCGGTACTAAAATAAACGCTTTCGTTCGTCGATATATGAAATTGATTCGGTTCAAATCAAAAATTGGACGGGCCATCCATGCACATTGAGGGGGAGATGGAATAATATGTTGGAATTTGATTTCGAGATGGAGAGCTTGGCTCAAATTAAAGTCATCGGTGTAGGCGGCGGCGGAAGCAATGCAGTCAACCGTATGATTGAAAATGGTGTACAAGGTGTTGAATTTATTACGGTGAATACGGATGCTCAGGCGTTACACCTGGCGAAATCCGAGCATAAATTGCAAATCGGTGATAAATTGACTCGTGGTCTTGGTGCTGGTGCCAACCCGGATGTAGGTAAAAAAGCAGCGGAAGAGTCCCGCGATCTGATCATGAACACGTTGAAAGGTGCAGACATGGTATTTGTTACAGCCGGTATGGGCGGTGGTACAGGTACAGGTGCGGCTCCGGTTATTGCCGAAATCGCTAAAGAGTGTGGTGCACTTACCGTTGGTGTTGTAACTCGTCCATTTACATTTGAAGGACGCAAGCGTTCCAGCCATGCAGAGCAAGGTATTGAAGCTCTCAAGGAAAAAGTCGACACACTGATCGTGATTCCTAATGATCGTTTGCTCGAAATCGTAGACAAAAAGACTCCTATGCTTGAAGCATTCCGTCAAGCGGATAACGTACTTCGTCAAGCTGTACAAGGTATCTCTGATTTGATCGCTGTACCGGGTCTGATCAACCTTGACTTTGCTGACGTCAAAACGATTATGCACGAACGTGGTTCAGCTCTTATGGGAATTGGTGAATCAACTGGTGAGAATCGTGCCGCAGAAGCAGCACGGAAAGCCATTATGAGTCCTTTGCTGGAAACTTCTATTGAAGGTGCTCGCGGCGTAATCATGAATATTACGGGTGGCGTTAATCTGTCTCTGTATGAAGTGAACGAAGCGGCAGAGATCGTAACTTCTGCTTCCGACCCGGAAGTGAATATGATCTTTGGTGCCATCATTGACGAAGACCTGAAAGAGGAGATTAAGGTTACGGTTATCGCAACTGGTTTTGAAGATAAACCTGCTCCACCACCACCAGGACGTAAGCCAGCTCCAGCAACAGCGGAGACGACAGATACGCGTTCGCCGAACCTGCGTCCTTTCGGAAATCAGCCGAGCAATGATCAGCTGGACATTCCGACATTTTTACGCAATCGTTCACGCAATAATAACAACGATTAATACGCAAATCAATTTATTGGAAACCCGGTACTCCTTATGGAGCGACCGGGTTTTTTCTGTTTATTTAGATATCATAGCATACAGTAATGAACAAAATCTGAACAAAGGGCCTGAGCAATTCCGACAAAAAAAGTTGGAACCACACCCCCATGATTAGACAGACTTTGAACAGGGGGCTCCGTATACTTGTGAATATGCTCATGAATATCAGGATATCGGGTACCGGTATTTCGATATGTTGCGCGCAGGCAGGTGAAGACTTTGGTTGTTTATGTGGATCTGATTTTTTTGACAAACCTGTGTATTGACGGTGCACTCATCGGAATGACCGCCTGGATGCGCAAGACAAAGCTGGTTTGGTGGCGATGGTTGCTGTCAGCCATTGTGGGTGCATTATATGTGGTCATGATGTTTGTACCGGAGTTTGATTTTATGTTCACCTTTCTGATCAAGTTCGGGTTCTCGCTGGTCATGCTTACGATTGCTTTTGGTTTTAAAGGTCTGCAGGCTTTTGCGAGGACGCTCGGTACCTTCTATGTGATTAATTTTGTCGCTGCCGGAGGTATTCTGGGTGTGCATTACATGCTTCAGAGCTCCGGTGAGTTGTTTAACGGCATTTGGTTCACGGCTTCTGGCGGTATGTCATTTGATCTGAAAATTGCTTTCTGGTTCACGTTTATCGTATTTTTTTCTGTCCTGTTTTTATTCAAAGCTGTGCAGAGCTCAAAACGGAAAACGGATCGCATGACGACCTATTTGGGTAAAGTTGAGGTCTGCATCGATGAGGTAGTCATTTCTTGTACAGGCCTTCTGGATACGGGCAATCAACTTACAGATCCCTTATCGCGCATGCCGGTCATGGTGATGGAGGTTTCGTTATGGCAAGACATGTTACCCGCTTCATGGAAGGGTAGACTCAAGGATGAGGCGCCGGACAACCTTATTCTGGAGCTTGATCAGGAAAGTTTTCAGTGGCAGGATCGACTGCGGCTGGTGCCTTATCGGGGCATTAACAAAGGGACTGCGTTTATGCTGGCAATGAAGCCGGACCGGGTGAAGGTGACGATGGAGGAAACATGTTATGAGACGACAAGGGTACTTATTGGTCTGGATGGAGGTGTTTTGTCGTCGGATGGGAAATACCAGGCCGTGATTCATCCTGAACTTGTGCAAGACGCTGCTTCTGCGCAGTCTACGGCTCTCTCTGCGGGAGCAACAGAAAAGCCGCTGAATGTGGTATAGGAGGAACGTACATGCTTGTGAAATGGAAACTGGTGGCGCAGCTGCAATATTACCGTCTGTTATTTTTGTTGGGGCTCAAAAGTGAAGAGATCTATTATATTGGGGGAAGTGAGGCACTTCCGCCGCCTTTGACAAGGGAAGAGGAAGAATTTTTGCTGCAAAAATTATCCTCTGGAGACTCGGCCATTCGCGCGATGCTTATTGAGCGCAACCTGCGTCTGGTGGTGTACATTGCACGAAAATTTGAAAACACAGGAATCAATATTGAGGATTTGGTCTCCATTGGAGCGATCGGATTGATCAAGGCAGTTAATACATTTGACCCGGAAAAGAAAATCAAACTGGCAACCTATGCTTCACGTTGTATCGAAAATGAAATTTTAATGTACCTGAGACGTAATAGTAAGATCCGAACTGAAGTTTCTTTTGATGAACCGCTCAACATTGATTGGGATGGAAATGAACTATTATTATCCGATGTATTGGGTACAGAAAACGATACAATCTATCGGAATATTGAAGAGCAGGTAGACCGGAAACTTTTGCACAAGGCACTGGAAAAATTAACGGAGCGTGAGCGAATGATTATGGAGCTTCGTTTTGGCTTGACGGATGGGGAAGAAAAGACACAAAAAGATGTAGCCGATCTCCTCGGAATCTCCCAATCCTACATCTCTCGACTCGAAAAAAGAATCATTAAAAGACTCCGCAAGGAGTTCAATAAAATGGTCTGAAATACATCATTGGTCAGAATGGGTATTACTGGCAAGGGTGCCAAGTACGAATAAAAAAGCCTGCCCCGGAGATAATGTACATTAATGTTTCTCCTTGGGAGGTAAATCACGATGACCCGAAACAAAGTCGAGATTTGTGGCGTGGACACCGCAAAATTGCCTGTCCTCACCAACACTGAAATGAGGGAATTGTTTCATTCCCTTCAGCAACACCATGATCGCTCAGCAAGAGAGAAATTAGTGAATGGCAACCTGCGTCTGGTACTCAGTGTCATTCAGCGTTTTAACAATCGGGGGGAGTTTGTCGATGATCTGTTCCAGGTTGGTTGCATCGGCCTGATGAAAGCCATTGATAATTTTGATTTATCCCAGAATGTCAAATTTTCAACCTACGCGGTGCCGATGATTATCGGTGAAATCCGTCGATACCTGCGTGATAATAACCCAATTCGGGTATCTCGCTCCTTGAGGGACATTGCTTACAAAGCACTTCAGGTCCGTGACAGCCTGACGAATAAAAATTCCCGGGAACCGACGATATTTGAAATTGCGGAAGTACTGAATGTGCCGAAGGAAGATGTTGTTTTTGCATTGGACGCCATTCAGGACCCGGTCTCGCTCTTCGAACCGATTTATCATGATGGTGGAGATCCGATCTATGTTATGGATCAGATCAGCGATGACAGAAACAAAGATGTGTCATGGATCGAGGAAATTGCACTTCGTGAAGCGATGCATCGTCTTGGTCAGCGGGAAAAAATGATTCTGTCGATGCGGTTTTTCGAAGGGAAAACCCAGATGGAAGTGGCTGATGAAATTGGCATTTCCCAGGCTCAGGTATCACGTCTGGAGAAATCAGCGATACAGCAGATGCAAAAACATGTAAAGTCATAACACGATGCAAAGGCAGAAGGACGATCAATCGGGGCAGTGTATACCGTTGGTCGTCTTTTTGTTTTGGACCGTTTCCACATTCGATGAAAAACAGGACATTTTTCGCCCCTGAAACATATATTGTATAGAAGCGTGAAGAACGGGCAGAAGAGGAATAACAGGGGGCGGGAATGAATGAAAGTAAATACGAGCGAAGTAGCGGCACGAGGCATGAAAATCTCGGACTTTCAGACAAAGGATGTCATTAACATTACGGATGGTAAACGCCTCGGTCAGATCAGTGATTTGGAGCTGGATCTGAAGCAGGGACGAATTGAAGCGATTGTTGTGCCAGGGTACAGCCGTTTTATGGGTCTTTTTGGCGGGGGAACGGATCTGGTGATTCCCTGGAGAAACATTGTGAAGATTGGTTCAGATGTGATACTGGTGAAGATGGATGAGGTGAAGGAAAATACGTATGACGAGCGTGATCGCGAAGCGCGCCTGTATGATGAACAGCAGCATAACCGCACAGAGCGAGTGGAACGCATTGAACGGTCAGAACGTAATCAGCGTCGAACGATATAAATGAGACAGAATGTGGCTCATTTGGTACACTGGAAGTGGTGAGGTGAGATAATGGAACCCTTTGTATTGGATAAAGAATTACTTGAACGGACCAAGAACCCAAATTCAGATTTCGGTCCTGATCCGTTATTATTATATGTTGAGCCCTGGACACAGCAATTTGAACAGCTGTCAGTCGGGTTTACGACGAGACATGGTGGAGTTGGAAAAGTTCCGTATGCTACGCTTAATTGTGCTTATCATGTGGGGGATGATCCTGAAGTTGTACTTAACAACCGCAGGCTTGTAATCGAGAAGCTTGGTTTTGCAGCAGAAGCATGGACCTGTGGAGAGCAGGTGCATGGCAAACATGTGGCTGTAATTACCGCTGAAGATCGGAGCAGAGGATTACTTGATCGTGAATCTGCGTTGCAGGATACGGATGGATTGGTCACGAATGTGCCTGGTGTGCTGTTGACTTCTTTCTACGCAGACTGTGTTCCGCTTTATTTCTATGACCCTGTGCAGCAGGCGGTAGGTCTTGCTCATGCCGGCTGGAAAGGCACAGTCGCGGGTATCGCTGTATCCATGGTGGAGACGATGGAACGGGAGTATGGCAGCCGTAGGCAGGACATTCGAGTTGCAATCGGTCCGTCGATTGGGGATTGCTGTTATGAAGTGGATGAGGCGGTCATGCAGCATGTACGGGTTTGGTTTGATGATTCCCCGGTTAATGATAAATACGAGGATTCTGCTTCTAAACAAGCATATCGAGCCGTGAATAACGGTAAAACGATGTTAAACTTGAAAGAATGTAATCGACACATTATGATGAAAGCAGGAATAATGCCGGATCATATCGAATGTACAACATGGTGTACAAGTTGTCATCCCGAACTATTTTTCTCCTATCGGAAGGAAAATGGTGTTACAGGGCGGATGGCGAGCTGGATTGGGCTGGAAGAGAGGTGACCCTCTGTGTCATTGGAGGAGCGTATACAACAGGTAAATCAGAAGATCGAGGATGCATGTCGGCGCAGTAACCGTCATCGTGATGATGTGAATGTGATTGCGGTCACGAAATATGTCTCACTTGAAACAACGGGATCGGTGCTGGATCATGGTCTTGAGCATATTGGAGAAAATCGGTGGCAGGATGCACAGGCCAAATGGGAAGCTTTTGGTCAGCAGGGTACCTGGCATTTTATCGGTCATTTGCAGACAAACAAGGTGAAAGACGTGATTGGCAAGTTTCGTTACATCCATTCACTGGATCGTTTGTCATTGGCGAAGGAGTTGGATAAAAAAGCTGCTTCACTTGGCGTCCAAGTGGAAACGTTTTTGCAGGTGAATATTTCGGGTGAAGAGAGCAAGTATGGATTACAGCCTGAACAGGCAAGTTCTTTTTTGCGTGATATTCGTTCGTTCAACAATCTCAAGGTCGTTGGCCTGATGACTATGGCACCTCATGAGGAAGATCCGGAGCTGACGCGTCCCGTATTTCGTGGATTGCGTGAGCTGAGAGATCAATTAAATGGACAAGCCCTTACAGCAGAGCCATTGACTGAGCTGTCGATGGGGATGTCCAATGATTTTGAAGTGGCCATTGAAGAAGGTGCAACCTGGGTACGGCTAGGATCGATTCTCGTAGGAAAAGAGGAGGGTTCACGATGGGCGTAATGAATAAATTTATGAATTTCCTCGGACTTCAGGAAGAGGAAGAGATTGTGGAACGTGAACGAATGGCTGCGCAGGAGGAAAATGAATCTGAACATCAGGAAGCTGAAACCTCCAGTCTCGATAAACGTAGAAACCAAAGGGGGAATAATGTGGTGAGCATTCATTCCCAGAAAAATGTTAAAGTTGTCCTGTATGAACCGCGTTCTTATGACGAGGCTCAGGAAATTGCCGACCATCTGCGTTCGCATCGTACCGTTGTGGTGAACTTGCAACGAATTCGCCAGGACCAAGCGTTGCGCGTTATTGATTTTCTGAGTGGCACGGTATATGCATTGGGTGGCGGTATTTCCAAAATCGGCGGAAACATTTTTCTCTGTACGCCAGATACGGTTGAAATTCAGGGATCAATTACGGAAATACTGGCTGACAGCGAGCAAGATTATAACAGAATGAGGTGAGCCGTTTTTGGAGTCGTTAGTTAATATTTTGGGTTTTGCATATCAAATTTACTTTTACATGGTCATCGTCTACATATTGATGTCATGGCTTCCCAACGCACGGGAAAGCTTTATCGGTGAATGGCTGGGCAAATTAGTGGAACCATATCTAAGTCCGTTTCGCCGATTTATACCGCCTTTGTTCGGTGTGCTGGATATTTCCCCGATTGTGGCGCTGATCGTTCTGCAACTTGCGCTTAATGGGCTAATCTCCATACTCCGGTATTTTGCATATTAGAGGTTGTTCAAAAAGTCCGCTTTTGATTACGAAGGATGCCTAGTGGCATCGTCAGCATCGAATATGGAATTCAGCCGAAATAAGCGGGAGGCTTACGAAGTATGTTTCCTTCGGAAACATTGTAGTTGCTCACGTAGTTTTTTTCTACGCTCCGCTACTCCATTTCTAGCTTTATCCCATCTTCTCGGTACTGAAAACCGGTCTTTTTGAACACGGACTATTAGGGTAGGGTGACATAGATGAGCGGTGAAATTTACGAACATTTTAGCCATGATGAGCGGGATTTTGTAGATAAGGCTTCGGATTGGGTTGAGCAGGCGGGTAAGTATCATGACATGAAGCTAACTGACTTTCTTGATCCAAGACAGGTTTTTATATTACAGACTCTTGCCAATCGCCGTAACGACGTTCAGATTCGTCTGGATGGTGGTTACGAGGCTGCTGAACGCAAGCGTGCGCTGGTTGCACCTGATTATATGTATCTGGATGATGAGGATATGGGTATGCAGGTGCTCAGTATTACGTCTGATGATCAGAAAATCTCGGAGCTGGAGCATGGGGACTATATGGGTTCCCTGCTCGGGCTTGGGATGAAACGTGGAAAGATCGGGGATATCCAAGTGCTGGAGGACGGTTGCCATACAGTGGTGGCGGCGGAAACCGGCGCTTTTTTATCGCTTCAACTGAATCAGGTGCATCGGTTACATGTGTTCACAGAGTTACTTTCTTTGGATCAGATGCGATGGTCAGAGAGTAAACTGGAGACGATGGACATTACGGTCGCTTCGCTTCGTTTGGATGGAATCTGCGCAGATGTGTATCGGCTTAGTCGCAGTAAAGTGCTGGCTCCGATCAAAGCTGGTCGCTGCCGTGTGAACTGGAAAGTTGAGGAAGATCCCTCCAAGTCGCTAAAAGCGGGTGATGTCGTATCCATTCAGGGATTTGGCCGCTTCAAGGTTATGGAACAGGATGGGATGACCAAAAAAGGGCGTTGCCGAGTGAAAATCGGCAAATTTGCCTGAGTCTGTTGCAGGAAAATCCGCTTTCTTGTCGAAATGTTTATCATAAAGGTGTAGAAAATACGCGGTGTATCCGATAAACATTAAGTCAAAGCTTTACATGAACGTTGGAGGATGCAATTCTGATCCTGCATTCCGTATACGTTGCCAAGGTTAGGCATCAACGATACGGCCCCTTGGGTGGTACCCATATGCTGCAAACCTTCTCTGGACGGGAAGGAACTTTAACAGGAGGTGGACAGCATGCCATTAACGCCGCTGGACATACACAACAAGGAATTTTCCCGACGTTTGCGCGGGTATGACGAGGATGAAGTCAATGAATTCCTGGATCAAGTCATCAAAGATTACGAAGGCGTCATTCGCGAGAACAAAGAGCTGAGCAATCAGTTGCTGTCCGTTCAGGAGAAACTGGATCATTTTTCTACAATTGAAGAGACGCTTAGCAAAACGATTATCATTGCGCAGGAAGCTGCTGATGATGTGAAGGGTAATGCGAAGAAAGAAGCGCAGTTGATCGTGAAGGAAGCAGAGAAAAATGCAGACCGGATCGTGAACGAATCGTTGGGCAAATCTCGCAAAATTGCTTTGGAAGTGGAAGAACTGAAAAAGCAGGCCTCGATTTATCGTGCCCGTTTCCGCACGCTTGTTGAAGCGCAGCTTGAACTGTTGACTCAGGATGGTTGGGAAGTGCTGGAGAGCCGGGAGCAGGAAGTGCGTGACCGTGAGCGGGAGATGAAAGAAATTTATTAGTCTGTCGCCTGGTTGACTTTTGTCTGCAAAGAGGCTATAACTATATTCATAATGAATAGTGATTCCATGACGGGTTCAGTACGTTATGATCTCATCCCTCAGAGAGTTGGTGGTTGGTGCAAACCAATGGATGAGTTATAGCCGAATATCTCCCCGGAGAAGTGACGCTGAAGCGGTGATTATGATTGCCGTGTGTAAGCCGAACCGTAAGCCGTACGTTATAACGGCACCCTGCGGTAGTATAGCGGGGCATAAGCGCTGTTGATGACAGAGCATACCCAGGTTTGCCTGGATGTGGTTTGTGATGAACAGAATTAGGGTGGTAACGCGAGTATAGCCTCGTCCCTTTCCAGGGACGGGGCTTTTTTGTGTCCAAAAAAGGCGAACGTCCATGAGGCCCGAAGGGACCTCAAGGAGAGAGCCACCTGCCGGGGAAGCGAAGCACCCGGCACACGGGTTCGCTAAGGCGAACGTCCATGAGGCCCGAAAGGACCTCAGGGAGAGAGCCGCTCGCCGGGAAAGCAAAGCACCCGGCACACGGGTTTCGCTAAGGTGAGCGTCCATGAGGCCCGAAAGGACCTCAGGGAGAGAGCCCACCCGCCGGGGGAGCGAAGCACCCGGCACACGGGTTTCGCTAAGGCGAGCGTTCATGAGGCCCGAAGGGACCTCAGGGAGAGAGCCGCTCGCCGGGAAAGCAAAGCGCCCGGCAACACCCGCCTCGTGGTAAGGCCATGCGGCGTTCACGCAGGGAACAGCCGCAAAATGGCCGCCATCACGCACATTAACCCTCGCCCATAACCGCCACCGATCCGCCAACGACAACCCATCCCGGGTGTCCAGAGGGCGGAGCGCCTATGGGGTCCCCCTTGGCAAGGGGGATTTAGGGGGATTGAAACGCTTTTTGTGGACGGTCCACAATCCAACCAAAGAAAGGGAAGATAATCATCATGCAACGAGTTGACGTCAAAGAGAAGGCACGTGCCAGAGAATTACGCGTGTTAGATAAATGGAAAACGGAGAATACATTCAAAAGGTCCATCGAAAACCGGGAGGGCAAGCCAAACTTCGTATTTTATGAAGGGCCGCCTACAGCGAACGGAAAACCGCATATCGGTCACGTACTGGGACGGGTAATCAAGGATTTTGTTGGACGGTATAACACGATGAAAGGTTACCGTGTCGTTCGTAAAGCGGGTTGGGATACACATGGTCTGCCTGTAGAACTGGGTGTACAGAAAAAGCTTGGTATCTCCCACAAGTGGGAAATCGAAGATTACGGCGTGGAGAAATTCATTAACGAATGTAAAGCGAGCGTATTCGAATACGAGCAACAATGGCGTGATCTGACAGAAGGTATCGGATATTGGACGGATATGAATAACCCGTATATCACCCTTGATAACAACTACATCGAGAGTGTATGGAACATCCTGGCGACAATCCATGAGAAAGGCCTGTTGTATCGTGGTCACCGTGTGAGCCCGTATTGTCCTTCTTGTCAGACAACACTGAGTTCCCATGAAGTTGCACAAGGGTACAAAGACGTCAAAGATCTGAGTGCTACAGCGAAATTCAAACTGAATGACAGCGGAGAATTTGTACTGGCTTGGACGACAACACCTTGGACACTGCCTTCACACGTTGCACTTGCCGTGAATCCGGATATGGACTACTCCCGTGTTCGTCAAGGTGATGAAGTGTACATCATGGCAACCAATCTGGTTGAAAAAGTGATGAAAGATACCAAGGGTGAGTATGAGATCATCGGTGCACTGAAAGGTGCCAATCTGGTTGGCAAAACGTATGATCCTCCGTTCAACTACGTACAGGCTGAGAAAGCCAACATCATTCTGGGTGCAGGCTTTGTAACGGATGCAAGTGGTACGGGTATCGTACACATGGCTCCTGCCCATGGTGAAGATGACTACCGTGTATGCCGTGAGAATGGGATCAGCTTTGTGAACATGGTGGACTTGGAAGGCAAATTTGTCGCTGAGGTTACTGACTTTGCCGGACGTTTCGTGAAGGATTGTGATATTGATATCGTAAGATATCTGTCTGAGCATGGACGTTTGTTCAGCAAAGAAAAATATGAGCACAGCTATCCATTCTGCTGGCGTTGTGATACACCGCTTCTGTACTATGCGATGGACAGCTGGTTTATCCAAACAACAGCCATCAAGGACCAATTGATTGCCAACAACAGTGAAGTGGATTGGTACCCAGGTCACGTTCGTGAAGGTCGCTTCGGGAAATTCCTTGAGGATCTGGTGGATTGGAACATCAGCCGTGATCGTTATTGGGGAACTCCGCTGAACATCTGGGTGTGCGAGGAGACTGGCGAACAATTTGCACCACACAGCATTGCAGAATTGCGTGCTCGTGCGGTAGGTGATGTGCCTGAGAATCTTGAATTGCATAAACCATATGTGGATGACGTTAAAGTCATGAGCTCTTGTGGCAAATATGAAATGAAACGTACACCGGAAGTGATCGATGTCTGGTTCGACAGCGGCTCCATGCCGTTTGCCCAGCAACACTATCCATTTGAAAATAAAGAAGTATTCGAACAGCAGTATCCTGCGGATATGATCTGTGAAGGGATTGACCAGACACGTGGTTGGTTCTACAGCTTGTTGGCGGTTTCTACCCTTTTGACAGGCAAAGCGCCTTACAAAGCGGTTATGGCTACAGGACACGTTCTTGACGAGAACGGACAGAAGATGTCCAAATCCAAAGGTAACGTTATCGATCCTTGGGAAGTGATTGAAGAATACGGTACAGATGCATTCCGCTGGGCTTTGTTGTCTGACAGTGCACCGTGGAACAGCAAACGTTTCTCCAAAGGTATCGTAGGGGAAGCAAAATCCAAAATGGTGGATACGCTGGTTAACACCCATGCATTCCTGACGCTTTATGCTACCATTGATGGATTTGATCCACAGGAGCACCCGTTCCAACTGTCCGCACACAAGCTGGATCGCTGGATTCTGTCGAGACTGAACAGCCTGATCCTGGTTGTAGAAAAAGCATTGCTGGTTAACGATTATCTGAACTCCTCCAAAGCGATTGAAGCATTTGTTGATGAGTTGAGTAACTGGTACATCCGTCGTTCCCGTGACCGGTTCTGGGGAAGTGGGCTGACAGAGGATAAACTGGACGCTTACCGTACATTGACTGAGGTACTGGTGACTACCGCGAAGTTGGTTGCTCCGTTCACACCGATGCTGGCAGAAGACATCTATTTGAACCTTGCAACAGGTGAGAGTGTGCACATGGAAGACTATCCGGTAGCTAACGAAGCGCTGATTGATGCAGGACTGGAACAGGATATGGAGACGGCTCGCCGCGTGGTTGAACTTGCCCGTAACGTTCGTAACGAAACAGGCATCAAGACACGTCAGCCGCTGTCTGAATTGATCGTTTCCCTGGATAAAGGCTTTGACCTGACAAGTTATGAAGAGATCATCAAAGAAGAGATCAATGTAAAAGGAATCCGTACGGAGCATAATGATGCGGAATTCGTTGACTTTACATTGAAGCTGAACCTGAAAGTTGCAGGTAAGAAATACGGTAAAAACGTAGGGTTCCTGCAAAACTTCTTCAAGGGAATGTCAGCCGATGAGACGCGTAAAGTGGTTTCGGAAGGTGTACTGAACATCGTTTCACCGGAAGGCGAAGAGCTGCAAGTAACGAGCGAAGAATTATTGGTTGATAAACAGGCCAAATCAGGTTTTGCTTCAGCATCAGGTTACGGTCTGACGGTTGCGCTGAATACCGAAATCACGGTAGCCTTGGAACAGGAAGGTTGGGTCCGTGAAGTGGTTCGTGCTGTGCAGGATACCCGGAAACGTCTGGACCTGCCGATTGAGAAAAGAGTACGTTTGACACTGGATGTGGATGCATCCCTTCAGGAAGCTATTCAGGCGTTTGATGATGTGTTGCGTGAAAATGTTCTCGTAACCGAAGTTACATTTGGCTCGAATGAGTCCATGGAACGCGTTGAAGCCGGAGGCAAATCGATCGGTATTTACATCGAAGCGTAATTCGGAGCATGTCCCATTCAATTAGGACAGAATATAGAGTATAAACAAACGAGCCGCAGAGGCAGGGACATATTCCCTGGTTCTGGGCTCGTTTGTTTTTTAGGCAATAAGGCAATGATTCTATAGTGCAGTCAATCTATATTGATCAAAGGAACTGACCAAAACATGAGCGAACATGACAAGCAAACCGCATCCACTTCACAACAATCAACATCAGATAATCTCAATTCCCATGACAAAATTGAAGAGTTACATACCCTGACGAACCGTCTGGCGAATGAACTGGAACGTTCACGAATAGCGCAATACACAGAATTGCTGAACAGACCATGGAAATTGATTGGACTTAACCTGTTGTCTGGAGCCGCACGAGGTGTGGGGATTGCGATTGGGTTTACCTTTTTCGCAGCAACGATCATTTACGTTTTGCAGCTACTTGGGGCGCTCAATCTTCCCATTGTTGGAGATTACATCGCTGATATTGTGCGCATTGTCCAGCGCCAACTTGATATGAACACATACTAAGCGATTAAGCGAAAAAAGCAAATGATATCAAAATGCAATTAATACGTGTCATCCGTCTCCATATCCGGTTCTAACAGACCCTCGCCCTCACGGTTCTCCAGGTACTGGCGATATTGCCGATTGCGCACGATGGAGACGTCATGACCATAGATGTCCGTGGCAACAAAGCTTTCGTACGCTTCAACGCAGCCTTCCACTTCATCGGTGGCTTCAATCGCCATAACATCATAGCTGTCGATATCGCGTCCTTCAGCCATGGCTGGTGAGTTCGATGTGCCCCAGCTTTCAACAATCTGCCAGGTGTCTTCACCATCGAAGCCATTTTGATCATCACGCTCGTCCAGACTGGTTCGACCAAATGCCGGGGCAAGGAATTCTTCCTCTACAGGGCGGTTCTCAGAGACAACAGTTTCTGGTTGATGTTTTTTGCAGTATTTGGTGTAGGGGACAGCTTCCATGCGTTCATAAGGGATGGGTTGCTGGCAGACCGCACATGTACCGTAATGTCCTTCTTCGATGGAGTGCAGTGCAGAATCGATTCGTTCCAATTGGAATTCATCATGTTCCAGTAGGGAAATATCTTTCTCGCGTTCATACACCTCCGTAGCTATGTCTCCAGGATGATTATCAATTGGTGATAATTCACCTGTCTGTAGTTTAAGGGAATCTCCAAGGCCATAATGCTCGTTTTCCGAAAGTCTATGTTCAATATCGCGCTTATCGGACATCAGTTGGGAACGTAGAAATTGTAGCTGTTCGTTAGTAAAATGTGACATGATTTTCCCCTTTCTGCTTTCATGCTGAAATCCGGATTTTGACTCTATTGTAGGATGTGCCATTGAGGGCAAGATTACAGAAGGGAAATGTTATCGTTTTTGCCATAAGCATTGCGATGTAGCGCGTCGTGGACGATTTCCAAACAGCTGTGCTACAATAAACAAGTCTGGCGTAAGCCTGGTATCGTTTGGAAAAGACAAGAACGGAGTGACAAACAAACGTGGTGTATTATATCCTCGCTTTTATCGTATTTTTATTGGATCAGGGAACCAAGTATCTGATTGCAACGCGGATGGAACTCAGAGAAGAAATTCCGGTCATTGGCAATTTCTTTGTCATCACATCACATCGTAACTCAGGAGCAGCATTTGGCATTCTGCAAGACCAGCGTTGGTTCTTTATCGTGGTTACGTTGATTGTGGTCGTTGCCTTGATTTGGTATTTGCAAAAGGTAAAAGATACCCCGCACAAATTGCTGCCTGTGGCGCTTAGTTTGGTGCTTGGTGGAGCAATTGGCAACTTCCTTGACCGGGCATTGACCGGAGAAGTTGTAGATTTTGTACAACTTAATTTTGGAAGTTATACGTTTCCCATTTTTAACATCGCCGATTCGGCAATCTGCATCGGTGTAGGGTTGATCATAGTGGAGACATTGCTTGAAGGACGGCGCGAAAAAGCAGCCGCGAAGATTGAAGGGAATGAACATCATGAGTAATCCGAATAAGGAACAGATTAACGACGAAGAACTAATGAATGGCAATGAACGTATGGAATGGACCGTTGCCGCTGAACATAAAAAAGAACGAATTGACAAATATATTACGGAAGCCGTGGATAACGTATCTCGCTCCCAAGTTCAATTGTGGATCGGAGACGGAATGGTTACGGTAAATGGTGCTGTAGTCAAAGCCAATGCCAAGTTATCCGAAGGGGATCTGGTTGAGTTACAGATTCCAGAACCAGCTGCTGTGGAGATCATTGCCGAAGATATTCCGCTGGAAGTGGTATATGAAGATAGCGACCTGATCGTGATCAACAAACAGCGTGGTCTTGTGGTGCATCCGGCACCAGGACACACGTCGGGTACCCTCGTTAATGCACTTATGCATCACTGCAAAGACCTCTCGGGTATTAATGGGGAGTTGCGTCCTGGTATTGTGCATCGTATCGATAAGGATACATCCGGCCTGATCATGGCTGCCAAGAACGATCGTGCTCATGCATCACTGGCTGCTCAGTTGAAGGAACATACGGTGAATAGACGGTATATTGCGCTTGTTCATGGTCATCTTAATCATGATCAAGGTACCATTGATGCACCGATTGGACGGGATACCAATGACCGCAAAATGTATACGGTCACAGAACGTAACAGTAAACATGCCGTTACGCATTTTACCGTTACAGAGCGGATTAATGATTACACCTTGCTGGAATTGAAACTGGAGACAGGACGTACTCACCAGATTCGGGTTCACATGAAATTTATTGGTCACCCGCTTGTAGGAGATCCAACTTATGGACGGAATAAAGGCATCAAAATGCAAGGACAGGCTCTTCATGCGGCCATTCTTGGATTTGTGCATCCAACAACGGGAGAATACCTTGAATTTTCAGCTCCGATTCCGCAAGATATGGAAGACGTGCTCGCCTCGCTACGCAGTCGTTAACAGCTCCAAGAAAGTACAAATGTTCGGATACTTTGTCCATGGCTTTGATCACGCAAATGCTTCATATTAAAGTGTAGAAATTTGCGTCAAATGAGGAGATGAACAACGTTATGAGTATCGATAAATACCAAGAAACTTACATTCAGACTAATTTTGCCGACCGTATCGGTGGCTCCAACTATGGTAAAGACACGAACATTTATAAATTCGAGAAAATCAAACGTGCCAAAGCTTCGGCCAAAAAAGATTTTCCCGATGTGGAACTGATTGACCTTGGTGTAGGTGAACCGGACGAAATGGCTGATGCAGGCATTGTAGCTGCACTTGCAGAAGAAGCTTCCAGACCTGAGAACCGTGGTTATGCCGACAATGGTATTCCTGAATTCAAAGCTGCTGCTGCTTCCTACCTGAAAAACGTATTCAACGTAGAAGGTATCGATGCAGATACTGAGATCGTGCACTCCATTGGTTCAAAACCGGCTTTGGCGATGATGCCTTCATGCTTCATCAATCCGGGTGATGTGACGATCATGACCGTTCCAGGTTACCCGGTTATGGGTACACATACGAAGTATCTGGGTGGAGAAGTGTTCAACATCCAGTTGACGAAAGAGAACAACTTCTTGCCTGATCTGACGGCTATCCCGGAAGACATCGCAAAACGTGCGAAGTTGCTCTACCTGAACTATCCGAACAACCCAACAGGCGCAAGCGCGACGGTGGAGTTCTTCACTGAAGTCGTTGAATGGGCTAAGAAATATAATGTTGTGGTTGTACATGATGCTCCATATGCAGCATTGACGTATGATGGCAAAAAACCGTTCAGCTTTCTCTCGGTACCTGGTGCTAAGGATGTCGGCGTAGAGCTGCACTCTCTGTCCAAGTCCTACAACATGACAGGTTGGAGAATCGGATTTGTAGCGGGTAACCCGCTTGTAGTCAAAGCATTCAGCGACGTGAAGGACAACAATGACTCCGGTCAGTTCATCGCGATTCAAAAGGCTGCTGCTTATGGATTGAATCACCCTGAAATTACGGAAAAAATTGCAGAGAAATATTCTCGCCGTCATGACATGCTCGTTGCCGCATTGAACGATTTGGGCTTCCAGGCTGAAAAACCTAAAGGTTCATTCTTCCTGTATGTAGAAGCACCAAAAGGTGTGGTTGGCGGACGTCGCTTCGAATCAGGCGAAGATTTCTCCCAATTCCTGATCCGGGAGAAACTGATCTCATCCGTACCTTGGGATGATGCGGGTAACTTCGTTCGTTTCTCCGTAACCTTTGAAGCGAAGGGTGAAGAGGAAGAGAAACGTGTTATTGCTGAGATCAAACGTCGTCTGAGCGACGTACAATTTGAATTTTAATCGCATTACCCAATAGTTCAATCATGTACTAACGAAGAGACCGGAAACGGTCTCTTTTTTTATGCCCATATTAGAATTTTTTCATTTACTCCCTTTACAAAATTATACAAGCAACATATGATTAGATCTTTACGTTATTTGTTATATACAGAAGTTGTTGTTGAAGGGAGTTATTACAATTGTTATCATCACGAACAAGTACGGTGTCCTCACCGGCTACAGGAACAGGCAGTACAGTGTCAGGATTAATCAGATTGTTAAGACCCAAACAGTGGACTAAAAATCTGCTGTTATTTGCTGCGTTACTATTCTCTTTTGAGGAGATTCGGACTGAAACCATTCTTGCGACGTTGCTTGGTTTTATTCTATTTAGCCTTGTTGCAGGCTGTGTTTATATTTTGAATGACTTTGTAGACCGGGACAGGGATCGACAGCATCCGGTGAAAAAGTATCGTCCTATGGCTTCTGGGCAGGTGAATCCGAGTCATGCTTTGTTGTTTGGCATTATTCTATTAATCCTTTCCGTAGGAACGGCCTTCATGATGAACCCTCTATTCGGGGTGTTATGTATCGTCTATTTCCTGTTGAATGTATCGTATTCATTTGTGCTGAAACATCTTGTTATCCTGGATATGATGACCATTGCAGCCGGCTTTGTACTTCGTGCCATTGCAGGGGGTGTGCTGATCCATGTGCCATTCACGCCGTGGTTTTTGATCTGTACCATGCTGTTGTCGTTATTTCTGGCCATTGGCAAACGGAGAAATGAACTTACGTTGCTTGAAGGAAATACGGGATCACACCGTAAGGTTTTGGATAACTACTCCATTACGTTACTGGATCAATTCAATACGATTGTGACGACAGCTACAATTATCAGTTATTCCCTGTTTACATTCACTTCAGATCGTACCATTCATCTCATGTGGACGATTCCATTGGTCATTTACGGCATGTTCCGTTACCTGTATCTGATCCACATGAAGAACCAGGGAGGTTCGCCCGATCGTGTGCTGTTTGAGGACAAGCCTATATTAATTACGGTTATGTTGTATGTGATAAGTGTTGTTACAATCTTTGCAATCTTTGAATAAAGGCTGAGGGGGATCAGGGTGAAAAGCACGAAAGTCGCAATTTTTGATATTGATAAAACGATCATACGCAGTGATTCCATGTTTCAATTTGTGCATTACGGTGTTCGCCGTTACCCGTGGCAGGTATGGAGATTACCTGTCATTGCATTACATACCGTGTTATTCAAGGCAGGTTTCATGACGGTTGAACAAGTCAAACGATCCTACTTTCAAGAAATTGAGCGTATGTCTGAAAAAGATCTCGAACATTTCTTTGATACTCGCTTGCGTACGTCCATTTTTGCCGAGGCTAGTGTAGAGATGCAACATCGCAAAGAAGCAGGGTATCATGTCTTGCTAGTAACTGCATCTCCGCATGCCTATATGAAATACTTTAATAATTTTCCCTGGGTGGATCATGTAATTGGAACTGAACTTGTCCGTCATGAGAATGGTTACACATGCAGAGTTGATGGTAGCAACTGCAAAGGGGAAGAGAAGGTACGCCGAATTCAGGCTTATCTGAGTGAGAAGAATATGGTCATTGATTATGACCAGTCATGTTCCTACTCGGACTCCTTATCCGACCTTCCAGTCATGCAACTTGTAAGTCAACGATACTTTATTAACAAGCGTGTTCCGGACATGGAGGCATTAACGTGGGGGAAATAAAATCGCGTCATACTGGTAAATGGTTGATGCTCGTTTCCGCTTTTCTGACAGCAACGGGTCAATTGTTTTGGAAATGGGGACTAACCGAGTGGATTTACCTGGGTGTTGGTTTTCTGTGTTATGGACTTGGAGCGATTTTGATGATTAAAGCTTTTGCTCTGGAAAAACTCTCTGTTGCTTATCCTCTGATGTGTGCCAGCTACGTATTTGCCTTAATCTATGGGTATTTTTTGCTTGGGGAAGAAATTACGGTGCAAAAGCTGGCAGCAGTTGTGTTGCTTGGAATCGGGGTGACATTAACCAGTGTTGATCGATAGCTGGATGATTGCCGTATTAATCGTCATGACGATGTGCGGTGCATTGGGCGGGGCCGGATTGAAAGCTTATGCATCCAGTCGCAATCGTCTGCATGTACTCATGGGACTTGGATTCTACGGAACTGGTGCGTTGCTGAATATTGTATTGCTGAAGTTTCTTCCATTAACCGTAGTGTTGCCTGCGAACGCATTAACATATGTGTGGACTCTTATCATAGCTCGGCTGGTATTTAAAGAGACAGTGGGCCCTTTACGCTGGATAGGTGTGGCATGTATTATGGGTGGCTTACTATTACTGGTATTTTAGAACTTAATTAATCAGGATGTGAAATGAAAGCATGAACTTTTTAGATCACTTATTTTATAATCGCAGAGCCAACTGGACAGCCTTTTACCTGTTTGCGGGATTTGCTCTGTTCTATGGTTTAATGAACGGCTCTTATGTTCTGTACATTGAAAATAATGCAGAGATGCTTGGGGCGTATAGCCCATTTAATACGACGCTGTTTCCAATTAATTTATTCAACTTTGATCCTTCAATGTATTATGGGGACAACAGTTCTTCCGTGATCCATCCGCTGATTTCCTTTCTCGCAGTCACCCTTGCGGCTGTAGCGAAACTTCTGGGAGGCAACTGGTTCTTTCTAATTTTGCAATCGCTGGTGAATGCGGGTTCGGTGGTGCTGGCGTATCTGTTCCTGAGTCAAAAAGAAGATAAACCGACCATCGTACCGCTGCTGTTTGCCTTACTGTTTGGTTTCAGTTCATACCTGATGTATACCGCGTTGATCCCGGATTCGTATCCTTATGTACAGTTCGTTATTCTGTTGTCGGTGGTTTACATGCAGTATACTCGTGAGCGTCAGGACGTACGTTATGTACCCAATGCATTGCTTGCATCGATTAACTTTGGACTAACCTCGACCAATATCGTACCATTTGCTGCTGCCACATTCTTTAATATGAATACATGGCGCAATAAGGCGAATTTGAAAAAATACATCGGCATCATGGCACTGGCGGTTCTGATCATCGTCGTATTAACTGGCATTCAGTATGTTGCCTTTGGGGGCCGTAGCTGGGTTAGTAACTGGCTGTTGGGCATTCAAAATGGTGGAACAAGCTATGCAACACCATTCCAGTTCGCTGTTCATTGGAAAGCATTGAACATGTTAACCATTAATCCGATGCTGACACCGAAGATGCATTTACTGGACCCGGGCATGGCAGCCTTTGTTACGGATCTATCACGTTCCAATCCAATCTATGTGCAGATGACAGGTATCTTTGTTTTACTACTGGCATTCATGGGCTTCATTAAGGGCATTCGTGAACGTGAAGTGTGGACCATTGTGCCATATATTCTGTTTGCCTTTTTGCTTCATGTCGTCGTGGGCTTTGGTCTGGCTGTATTTCAATATGATATGTACCTGTATGCGGGACATTATCTGTTTGCGTTCTTCCTGTTGGGTGGAGGTTTCGTCATCAGCCTTCGTCCGGGATTGGGGAAAAAAGTGGTTATAGGCTTGATCATGTTATGTGTTATCGTTACGGCAAGTAACAACATCTATCGCCATGTAGAAACATTAACAACAATCAAACAATCCTATAATCAGTTGGAACAGGAACGCTCAGTGAAATAGTCAAATAGTAAATGTATCGATTCATATAATGAAACGAGAAAAGGCCATTGGATGTAAAGTCCAATGGCCTTTTCTTAATTAGTGTTGAGCAAAATGAGTTAAGCAATAATTTTGGTCTTCTTGGCATTCTCGGCTGAACGTTTGGTGAGACTGCTGAGTGGACGTTTCAAAGCGAGAGCAACAATGAGACTCAGCGCGATGAACATACACAACCACAGAATATCCTTGATGGCAGTAGACCACAATATGCCGCCGACCGACTCACGCAGCAGACTGATCGCATACGTGAAGGGCATGAACGGATTCAATGCTTGGAAAAAGGGTGATGTCATGCTGATTGGGAACGTACCGCCGGAGCTGGAGAACTGGAACACCATGAAGATAATGGCGATCCCTTTTCCGATATTTCCAAATACGGACAGCAGGGTGTACGTTATGGTGACAAATACGGCACTCACCAGCATGGCAAACAGGACAAACCACAGTTTATCTGCAACATAGGTACCCAGGATTAAGATATCTCCCAGGGTGACACATATCGCCTGAAGTAACCCAATGGTCAGAAAAGTAGCGAGACGTCCAAGATACAATTCATATCCCCGGAACTTGCTCCCTGGATTCTCAGCTTCGGCACGAAGCAGAGAAATCAACAGTGTTGAGCCAACCCACAAGGACAGCACGCCATAAAATGGTGACATGGCCGATCCATAATTCGGAATCGGATAAAGCTGTTGTTCTTTGATTTGCACGGGACTCGAAAGGAAAGCACTCTCTTCTTCAATATCGCCGCGCAAAAGTTTGGCGAGCTCCGCAAACTGGTTATTACCTTCGACCTCCCGAAGTTTGTCAGCAGCCTTGCTGATGGCACTTTCCAATGCTGGCAGATCATCACGTACAAGCGCGGCAACACGGTGAACTCCTTTTTCGACCTCCGGCAGCTGATTCTGTACAAAATCGGATGCCTTGCCTATCTGTTTCTCGGCAGTAGGCAGATCATTACGAACAAAATCAGCTGCTTCGTTCAGTTTGTTTCCCAGCTTGGGTAGATCGTTTCGAATTAATGAAGAAACTGTGTTCAGAGCTTGGATAAAACCTTCACTTTTGTTCGCGAGTGTCTCTGATATCTGATGGATCTTAGATTGTATTTGAGGCAGTTCGCTCTGGATTTTTGTCAACTCTGCCTGCCCAAACGTAATTCCTTCTTTGGCTGATGCAAGAATGTCCGCAATATCCGGAATACGATCTTTTGCTCCTTGCAGAGTTTCTGCTGAAGTGGAGAGGGTAGACCTGAGCTTATCCGCACCAGCTGCAAGTGCAGGCGATATTTCACTTTCATAGGTGTTTAAGATATTGCCAATCCCGCTGCTGATGTCCTTCGAGAGAGTATTTAACTGAGCGATGACGTCTGTTGGTGGAGTTGTATTACGACGCATGGCATCACTGATGATGCCAGCCAAGCGGATCTGCAACTGAAGTTTATCTGAAACGGAGTTCAGTTGTGTGATTTTATCGGCAAGTGGTTGGCTTGGAAGCAAGTTATTGATGTTGCCCAGTAGTTCTGCCATACTGTCCACGAGTTTTACCGCAACCCCTAAACGTGAAGCAATCCGGTCGAGATCTTCTACTGTAGGAAGGTTATTAAGATCCGAATTTTGCAATTGTGCAAATACGTCTCCTGTAGCGTTAGTAATCTGCTGCACCAGCAGCAGATTTTGGCGGATCGTCGGGCCAATTGTCTGAAACGCTTCTTCACTGGAATCCACGAACTGATTTAATCCCTCTGCAAGCTCAATCCCGTTGCCAGCGATTTGTGATACTTTGTCCAAACCTTGCTCTGCTGCCGTTACGATAGACAGAGCTTTGTTGGTTTTATCCAGCGCCGTTTGGATGACATCTGATACCTGGCTAAAGTTTTCATCCACTTCTCGAATGCGTTCTACCGCTTTTTGTATATCCGGTATCCGCTCTTGAATAGCCAGCACTTCGGAAGCCGCATCATTAATTTGTGGCCAATACTCCTGCACCTTGAGCACATACTGTGCTGCTTCATTGATTTCAGGCAGTTTTTTCTCGATTTCAACGATCTTTTGAGCATCTTTTACAATCTCGGGCATGGCTTTTTCTACTTCCAGAACCTTTTGACCTGCGGCTTGAATAGCCGGAAGATTTTTCTCCAGCGTAAAAATGCCATTCTCCATTTTGCGTAATGTTGGAAGCTGGGAATTAATCTCAACCCCGGCTTCATTCAGCTTGGTCAGAACGGCCTCACTGACGGCTTCAGTGAAATTTTCATTGATTTGTGTTGTTATGGCAGATACACCAGAGCCTGTGATTTTAGGAGCAATGGCATTCACCTTCTCATTGACGGTATAGATTACTTCCGGTCGCTCCAGCTTCCCATTAACGATGCCTGTAATTTTGGATGAAAAGTCCCCCGGAATGAGCAGGCTTGCATAATACTCTCCAGTTTGCACACCCCGATTAGCCTCAGCCTGGTCCACAAAAGTCCAGCCCAGCTTTTCGTTGTGTTTGAGGCTGGATACCAGTTCGTCTCCGATATTAACATGGGTTCCTTCAACAGTCGCACCCTCGTCCTCAGTTGTCACCGCAATTTTGATCCCCTGGGTATTACTGTATGGGTCCCAGACGGACTTCACGTTGACCCAGTCATACACCCCGGGCAGTAGAATAATAGCCACAATTAGAAATATACCTGTGGGAACCTTCAGAATATGCAACCAGTCTGTTTTGTAAACGTGCCAAATGTGACGCATGACTTCCTCCTAAATGTACATAAATGTAGGGATTAACTTATTTCTATGACTCATATTTGTGAATCGTATGTATATCGGCATTATTGCAGTATCTTATAATCGGTTCATGTTTATAAACTGTACCCATTTCACTTGGTACTAATTCAGAGCCTTCATATATTGCGTAAAATGAAACTCACTGTCTGTTCTAAAAAGAAGTGTTTTGTCTCTACTTGAGTATAGTCAGAGGTTTATTTTGGTTATATCAAATTTCTCATTTGCCTATGGATAAATATGCAGAAATGTTGTATAATTATGAATAACCAATGAGATGTATTGTGCATGGATGTTTTTCAGCCTAACTGCTGATTCTAAGAAGAACGTAGCAGAGGGTTTTCACCTGCGATGGTGAGGTGTTGACAGGGGGTTGTCTTTCTGTCATAATTCATGAAGACAAACGGACATATTGATTACAGAACCCTGTGAGGTTCTGCAATATGAACGACATGAATAGCACCTTTAAATCAGTCCCGTGAGACTGGCAAGGTAACGTGAACGATACATCGTTTTTTTGCTGCGGCAAATGAAGCGATGCATCCCCGAGAGTAAACTTTCTTCAGAGCGGTCTGAAGTTCGGAGACTCCTTGCCAATAAACACGGCAAGGAGTCTTTTTTTTTTCTCCTCGTCACGGGGCCATGATGCTGAAGGGAAATCCTGAGGAGGCTGAACGCATGAGCACAGAGACACATGTCATTATGGATGAGACGGCGATCCGCCGCGCATTAACACGGATTGCCCATGAGATATTGGAGAAAAACAAAGGAATCGACGATTGTGTGTTGGTTGGTATCCGTACACGCGGGGTTTACCTGGCAGAACGGATTGCCGCCAAGATTGAAGAAATCGAAGGCGCCAAAGTCCCCTGGGGAGAACTGGATGTGACTCCTTACCGCGATGACCGCTTGGAGGAAAATAAAGCGAATCGCAAGGAAATGTTGATTATGACACCTGAATCACTTTCGATCCATAACAAAAAAGTGATTTTGTTCGATGATGTGCTCTATACCGGACGGACGATTCGCGCAGCGATGGATGCCCTGATGGACTGTGGAAGACCGCAGAACATTCAGCTGGCTGTACTCGCAGACCGCGGACACCGGGAACTTCCGATTCGACCTGATTTTATCGGCAAGAATGTGCCGACTTCCAAATCAGAGGAGATCGAAGTTGCACTCATGGAAACGGACGGACAGGATGAAGTCAAAATCACTCAGAACCGGGGGGAGCAAGCATAATGATTACACAGACAGCATTGAGAGACCGAAGCTTGCTTGGACTGAAGGAACTTAGTCGAGGAGAAATCGAGTCCATTCTGAACAGAGCGGCTCACTGGGAAGCGCAGAAAGAGAAACTGGCTCCGGTACTGGAATCACGCTTCGTTGCAAACATGTTCTTCGAGAACAGCACACGTACCCGCTTCTCCTTCGAAATGGCAGAGAAACGCCTGGGCGCACAAGTATTGAACTTTACAGCAGCCGCATCCAGTGTGGAAAAAGGAGAGTCCATCTACGATACGGTACGAACACTTGAGTCGATGGGCATTGATGCAGGCGTGATCCGGTTGAAACCGGCAGGCGTTCTGCAACAACTGGCTCAGAAAGTGAATGTACCACTCGTGAACGCCGGAGATGGCAACAATGAGCACCCCACACAGGCACTGCTGGATCTCTACACGATGAGGAAAACATTTGGCGAACTGAAGGGCTTGCGTGTCTCCATCATTGGTGACATCCTGCATAGCCGTGTAGCGCGTTCGAACCTGTGGGCACTGCAAAAGTTTGGTGCAGATGTACGCTTCTGTGCTCCGCAAACGATGCAGGCACCGGAACTCGCAGAGCATGCTCCTTATGTCGGTCTTGAAGAAGCGCTGGATGCAGATGTAGTCATGATGCTTCGTGTTCAACTGGAACGTCATCAACATGGCTTAATTACTTCAGCTGAGGATTATCGCGAACACTACGGATTGACGGAAGAACGGGCATCACGCCTAAAACCAAGCACCATTATCATGCACCCTGCTCCAGTGAATCGCAACGTCGAGGTAGATGACGCGGTTGTGGAAAGTGAAGCATCCCGGATCTTCCCGCAGATGGCAAACGGCGTTCCAATCCGCATGGCGGTTATGGAACGTGCGATGAAACTGTAACAGGGTCTGGCTGTGGGTCATAGGCTGACGGTACGGTAGTTCTTATAGAGCAATAAGAGAGTACACGATAAAGAAAATCATCCGGCTTGCCTGGTAAGCCGGACAGAACCGAAGCGGAGGGCAATTATGCTACAGATTATAAAAAACGCAAACGTCTTGAACCAACAAGGGGAACTTGAACGGAAAACCATCATTATAGATGAAGGTAAAATTAAAAAGATCGCTGGTCTGGAAGACCAAGCCGTTCTGGATGCCGAAAAGTCAGCGCAAAGTGTGACAGACGCATCAGGCAAACTGGTCATTCCGGGATTGATCGATATGCACGTGCATCTGCGTGAACCTGGATTCGAACACAAAGAGACGATCGAGACAGGTGCCCGTTCAGCAGCACAAGGTGGTTTTACAACAATCGCTTGCATGCCGAACACGAGACCAGTTACAGATACAGCGGAAGTTGTGAAACTGGTATTGGATAAAGCCAAAGAAGCTGATCTGGTTAAAGTGTTGCCTTATGCAGCCATTACAAAAAATGAACTGGGTCGTGAACTTACCGATTTTGCCGCATTAAAAAAAGCAGGCGCTATTGGATTCACAGATGACGGTGTAGGCGTACAAAACGCTCAAATGATGAAAGATGCCATGAGCCTCGCGGCAAGCATGGATATGCCCGTGATCGCACACTGTGAAGATGACTCACTGGTTGTTGGTGGATATGTGACAGAAGGTGAGTTTTCGAAACGTCACGGCATCAAAGGGATTCCGAATGAATCCGAAGCCATCCACGTTGGCCGTGATATCTTGCTCGCAGAAGCAACAGGAGTTCACTACCATGTCTGTCACGTAAGTACAGAGCAATCAGTTCGTCTGATTCGTCTAGCGAAGTCCATCGGCATTAAAGTAACTGCTGAGGTATGTCCACACCATCTGGTGTTGTCGGATGAAGATATCCCGGGCATGGACGCCAACTGGAAAATGAACCCGCCGCTGCGCTCACCACGCGATGTGCAGGCTTGTATCGAAGGTTTGCTGGACGGCACGCTGGACATGATCGTAACTGATCACGCGCCACACAGTGAAGAAGAGAAAGCCAAAGGCATGGAGCTGGCACCTTTCGGAATCGTAGGATTCGAAACAGCCTTCCCGCTGCTGTACACCAAGTTTGTGGAAACAGGACTGTGGAGCTTGGAATTCCTGGTGAAACGCATGACAGCTGATCCGGCACGTGTATTCCGACTGGATACAGGCAAACTGGAAGAGGGAGCACCAGCCGATATCACGATGATTGACCTGAACGAGGAAAAAGCAGTTGATCCTGCAACGTTTGCAACCAAAGGAAGAAACACACCATTCACAGGCTGGAAGCTGAAAGGCTGGGCCACACAAACATGGGTGGATGGCAAAAGCGTGTGGAATAACACGGTACAACAGTAAAACGGTAACTTAGCAAATTAATAAAACAGTAATTCTATATCTTTAACTCTTTAAATCAGTAACAGTAATTATTAACTTTTTTAAAACAACAAATCTTTTTAACTCTAAAACTAATCTATAACTTTTACACCAGTAACATCTTTTCAACTAACTCGAGGCAAATCATGCCGAGAGTCTAACATACGAAACAAGCAAAGTTGAATGTCATGATTTTGAACTTGGACACCAACGTAACTGCGGAGCGGACAGAAAAGACCCGAAGAAGCAAAGCGTTCGCCTTTATCACCGGATTACATCATTTGAAAAATGATAAAAAGTAATCCGGGGATAACAGCGATCAAAGGGTTTTCTGCCCACGGAGCCGCACAATCGTAACGTCCCCCATGTTCAACCCCAATGCATTCAACGTTGATAAACACAGAGGAGTGAAATGGGATGCAGGCACAGGCAAGATTATTGTTGGAAGACGGCACACTGTTCACCGGGAAAGCATTTGGTGCTGAAGGTGAAACTACAGGTGAGGTCGTTTTTAATACGGGAATTACAGGCTATCAAGAGGTGCTTTCGGATCCTTCCTATTGCGGTCAAATCGTGACCATGACGTATCCGCTGATCGGAAACTACGGCATTACGCGTGATGACTTTGAGTCGATTCGTCCATACGTACACGGTTTCGTTGTGCGTCGTCATGAGCCAACGCCAAGCAACTGGCGTGCGGAATATAGCGTAGACAATCTGCTCAAGGAATACGGCATCGTAGGAATCAGCGAAATTGATACACGCATGTTGACTCGCCGGATTCGTCACCACGGCACAATGAAGGGAATTCTCACAACAGGATCGA
The DNA here is from genome assembly GCF_056395745.1 of Paenibacillus sp. 10L310. NCBI lineage: Bacteria > Bacillati > Bacillota > Bacilli > Caryophanales > Paenibacillaceae > Paenibacillus > Paenibacillus sp. 10L310. The sequence continues at coordinate 237,486 of NZ_JBFTKC010000006.1, forward strand.
AGCCTGTGGAAGAACTGCTGGAGATGATGGGAGACACCACCATTGCTGAGCTGCGTAACCAGGTGCCAATGACTTCTACAGAGCATGTCTACAACAGCCCGGGAACGGCTGAGCGTATTGTGCTCGTGGATTATGGTGCTAAAACAGGAATTTTGCGCGAACTCAGCAAACGTGACTGTGACGTAGTTGTTGTTCCACACGATGTAACAGCAGACGAGATTCGTCGCCTGAACCCGGACGGCATTCAACTGTCCAACGGCCCTGGGGACCCGAAAGACGTACCTCACGCGGTTAACATGATCAGTGAACTGCTTGGCGAATACCCGATCTTCGGCATCTGCTTGGGTCACCAGTTGTTCGCACTTGCAGCAGGAGCAGACACCGAAAAGCTCAAGTTTGGACATCGCGGAGGAAACCACCCGGTGAAAGAACTGGAGAGCGGACGTTGTTTCATCACATCCCAGAACCATGGATTTACTGTAAACGAAGAGTCTGTGAAGAGCACGGACCTGGAAGTTACACATATCAACAATAACGATAAGACCATTGAAGGTCTGAAACATAAATCATTCCCGGCATTCTCGGTTCAATATCACCCTGAAGCAGCCCCGGGTCCTTACGACAACAGCTATCTGTTCGACCGCTTCATCGAGATGATTCGCGAGCACAAGATCACTAACCCGCAAAAGCCGCGTCAAGCCGTATTGGCAGCCGCAGTGAAAGGAGCACAATAACATGCCGATTAACAAAGATCTCAAAAAAATCCTGGTGATTGGTTCCGGTCCAATCGTCATCGGTCAAGCGGCCGAGTTCGACTATGCCGGTACACAAGCTTGCCAGGCTCTGAAAGAAGAAGGCGTGGAAGTTGTACTTATCAACAGCAACCCGGCGACCATTATGACGGATACAAACATGGCTGACAAAGTATACATCGAGCCTATCACACTGGATTTTGTGACCCAAATCATTCGTCAAGAGCGTCCAGACGGTTTGTTGCCAACACTGGGTGGTCAAACAGGTCTGAACATGGCTGTAGAGCTGGCTCGTGCTGGCGTGCTGGAACGTGAAAATGTGAAATTGCTCGGAACACAGTTGACATCCATCGAGAAAGCGGAAGATCGTGATCTGTTCCGTGACCTGATGCGTGAATTGGAACAACCTGTACCAGAGAGTGTCATCGTAACGACACTTGAAGAGTCACTTGAATTTGCGAATGAGATTGGTTATCCAATCATCGTGCGTCCAGCCTATACACTGGGCGGAACAGGCGGCGGAATCTGTGCGAACGAAGAAGAGCTGCGCGAGACGGTGGCAGCGGGAATTCGTTACAGCCCGATTGGGCAATGTCTGGTCGAGAAGAGCATTGCAGGTATGAAAGAAGTCGAGTATGAGGTTATGCGAGACAAAAACGATAACTGTATCGTTGTCTGCAACATGGAAAACTTTGACCCGGTAGGTATTCATACAGGTGACAGTATCGTCGTAGCACCAAGCCAAACATTGTCGGACCGTGAATATCAAATGTTGCGTTCAGCTTCCCTGAAAATCATCCGTGCCCTGAACATCGAGGGTGGATGTAACGTACAGTTTGCACTGGACCCACACAGCTTCCAATACTATGTTATCGAAGTAAATCCACGGGTAAGCCGTTCATCGGCTCTGGCTTCCAAAGCAACGGGTTATCCGATTGCAAAAATGGCTGCCAAAATTGCCATGGGTTACACGTTGGATGAAATCGTGAACCCGGTAACAGGCCAAACGTATGCTTGCTTTGAGCCTACACTGGATTACATCGTGAGCAAAATCCCACGCTGGCCGTTCGACAAGTTCATCTCGGCGAACCGTAAACTGGGAACTCAGATGAAAGCAACAGGCGAAGTAATGGCTATTGGCCGGACATTCGAAGAGTCGATTCACAAAGCAGTTCGTTCCCTGGAAATTGGCGTACATCGCCTCTACCTGAAGGATGCCGAAACGCTGGACGAAGCGACCTTGAACGAACGTCTGATCAAAGCAGATGATGAGCGTATCTTCCTGATTGCCGAAGCATTCCGCAGAGGTTATACGTTGCAACAGCTGCAGGATCTGACCAAGATTGACTGGTGGTTCCTGGACAAAATCGAAGGTCTGATCGCATTTGAAGATCGCATTCGCGAAGAATCCGAATTGTCTTCCGACATTCTGTATCAAGCGAAACGCCTTGGATTCACAGACCGTGCCATTGCTGAACTGCGTGCGCAAGGTCAACCAGGAGGCACATTAACAACTGAAGCGGAAGTTAGAACTCGTCGGGAAGCAGAGAACCTGCGCCCAGTGTACAAAATGGTAGATACATGTGCGGCTGAGTTTGAAGCAACAACGCCATATTACTACTCAACTTACGAGACAGAGAATGAAGTTATCCCTTCAGACAAGAAAAAAGTTGTGGTGCTGGGTTCAGGACCAATCCGGATCGGTCAAGGGATCGAGTTCGACTACTCAACTGTACACGCAGTATGGGCATTGCAAAAAGCAGGCTATGAAGCAGTCATTATCAACAATAACCCGGAGACGGTGTCTACGGACTTTAATACATCGGATCGCCTGTACTTTGAACCGCTCTTCTTCGAAGATGTCATGAACGTGATCGAACAGGAGAAGCCAGTAGGAGTTATCGTACAGTTCGGTGGTCAAACAGCCATCAACCTGGCAGCACCATTGCGTAATGCAGGTGTAACGATTCTCGGAACCGATCTGGAAAGCATCGATGAGGCGGAGGACCGTAAGAAGTTCGAACGTCTGCTCTCCCGTCTGGAGATTGCACAGCCAAAAGGTAAAACAGTCATTTCCGTTGATGATGCGGTAGAAACAGCTCAAAGTCTGGGCTACCCGGTACTGGTTCGTCCTTCCTATGTACTCGGCGGTCGTGCGATGGAGATTGTATACTCCGATGCTGAATTGCTGACATACATGGAACAGGCGGTTAAAATCAATCCGGAGCATCCGGTCCTGATCGACCGTTACATGATGGGGAAAGAAGTTGAGGTTGACGCCATCTGTGATGGTGAAACGGTATTGATTCCGGGAATCATGGAACATATCGAACGTGCAGGGGTTCACTCTGGTGACTCCATCGCGGTATATCCTCCTCAACATCTGTCCCAGGATTTGAAAGAGAAAATTGTAGAGATTACAATCAAAATTGCGAAAGAACTGAAAACGGTTGGTCTGGTCAACATCCAGTTTGTTATCCATGATGGCCAAGTGTACATTATCGAGGTGAACCCACGTTCATCCCGTACCGTACCATTCCTGAGTAAAGTAACCAACATTCCGATGGCAAACCTGGCAACACAAGCCATTCTGGGTGTGAAACTGAAAGATCTTGGTTATGTCGATGGACTGTGGCCTGAATCGGATCATGTATCTGTTAAAGTTCCGGTCTTCTCCTTCGCGAAGCTGCGTCGTGTAGAGCCAACCCTCGGACCTGAGATGAAGTCTACAGGTGAGGTTATGGGTCGTGACCCGAATTACGCTAAAGCGTTGTTCAAAGGTCTCATCGGCGCAGGAATGAAAATTCCGGCAACCGGAGCGATCGTAGTAACTGTAGCAGACAAAGACAAAGACGAAGCGGTTCCTTTGCTCGAAGGTTTCTACAGACTGGGTTACAAAATCATGGCTACCGGCGGAACAGCAGCTGCGCTTGAAGCAGCGAACATTCCGGTAACGACTGTGAACAAATTAAGTGAAGGTTCGCCGAACATTCTGGATATGATCCGTAGCGGCGAAGCAAACTTTGTCTTCAACACACTCACCAAAGGCAAAACACCGCAGCGTGATGGATTCCGTATCCGTCGTGAAGCGGTAGAAAACGGCATTGTATGTATGACTTCATTGGATACGATTCGTGCGCTGCTGATCATGCTGCAAACGATCAACTTCTCTTCGGAAGCAATGCCTGTCTTTGTAAAATAAATAACTCTCTGATGAAGGACATCAGTCAGCCTGCGGGCTGGCGGGATGTCCTTTATATCGGGCAAAAACGGAAAAAATGAGCAAGTGGAGGGGAGCGCTGGTGATGAATCAAGCGAGTTTCAATGAAATGGCTGGCCGTCTGATGGTGGCACTCGATTATCCTGGAGCGGAAGAAGCTCAAGAATTGGTACAAGCTCTTGAGGGCATTCCCTGTTATCTCAAGGTGGGTATGCAGCTGTTCTACGCAGCAGGACCTGACTTTATTCGGGAGCTGAAATCCAAAGGTTACTCCGTTTTTCTGGATGTGAAAATGCATGACATTCCCAACACCGTTCGTGGCGGAGCTGAGAGTATCACACGTCTGGGTGTAGACATGTTCAATGTGCATGCAGCGGGTGGAGCCCTTATGATGCGTGCTGCACGTGAAGGTGCTGAGGCAGCAATCGCTGCCGATCCTTCCCTTAGCAAGCCCGAGATCATTGCAGTCACCCAACTCACCAGTACAAGTCTGGAAACGATGAATAACGAGATTGGCATCCCGGGAAGTGTGGAAGCTGCTGTGGTCCGTTATGCAGGACTAGCCCAAGAGGCCGAACTGGATGGAGTTGTTGCTTCTCCACTGGAAGTGCCCGCAATTCGGGCAGCGTGTGGCAGTGCTTTTCATACCGTTACACCGGGAATTCGTCCAGCGGGTAGCGGTCTGGGAGATCAGACACGCGTCTTGACGCCAGGTGAAGCCATCGCCAGAGGCAGTCATTACATTGTTGTAGGCAGACCCATTACAGGCGCCCCCAATCCGCGTGAAGCGGTAGAAACCATTTTGAAGGAGATGTTGAACGCATGATCGAACTGAATGAGATTCCGAATCATATTGCTTCCCAACTTTTGAAAATCAAAGCCGTGGCGTTACGTCCGCAGCAGCCATTTACATGGACATCCGGCATCAAATCACCAATATACTGCGATAACCGCTTAACGATGTCCTATCCAGAGATTCGCAACGATATCGCTGAAGCCTTTGCAACGATTATTCGGAACCAATACCCGGATGCAGAAGTCATTGCAGGTACGGCAACCGCCGGTATCCCGCATGCTGCCTGGGTGGCTCAGAAGCTGAATCTGCCGATGGCCTACATTCGTGATAAAGCGAAAGGACACGGCAAGGAGAACCTGATCGAAGGTCTGATTACCGAAGGACAGAAAGTGGTTGTCATCGAAGATCTGATCTCTACAGGTGGAAGCTCGATCAAAGCAGCCGAAGCCGTACGTGTAGCAGGCGCAACACCTCTCGCCGTACTTGCCATTTTCAGCTACCAGCTGGATAAAGGTGTTAAAGCATTTGAAGATGCTGGAATTCCACTTCAGACGTTGTCCAATTACACGGCGCTGATGGATGTGGCTTTGGCTCAGGGAACGATTCAGGAGAGTGACTTTGAGTTGCTTAAATCCTGGCGTGAAGATCCTTCTTCATTTGGTAAATAATATCATTGATACCTCAAAAAAATGTTCAGGAATGAACGGTATCAAAATTGTAATGATTGCCGTCATAGCGGCAAAACCATCGAATATGCAAGAGGCATCCCGCACTTTGGGGTGCTTTTTTTGTTTGTTCATCAAAATATTAACTTTTTCTCTCTACCGTTGTAAAAAGCTTGTAACTTTTAGTTGTGATCGGTCGTTTATAATTCAGTGTAGGATGGAACAGATTTCTAATTTTAGGTTTTTTGAAGAAATGAACGGGATTTCAAGAAAGGATGAGCGTGATTGCTGGCATGAAGAATTTATTTCTCAGAAAAAGACCTGCCAAGAGCCAGTCAGGCGATGAACATCAACAGGGGGAAACACCGTTGGAGGCATCGACGGAGTCGGGGGAAAATACATACAACAATGAACACGATTACCCGACAAGTAAACCTCCGTTACCTGAAAGTGAAATCGCTTCAGATGAAGTGGCTGCAGCTGCTGTCACTACCGTTGATGAACCCCAGAAGAAGATCAAACCAAAGAAGGATATGCTGCCTCCATATGATGGACCTGTACTGGAGGTGCGTAACGTGCATCGCAGTTTCCAGACAGGCAGTCGCATTATCCATGTGCTCAAAGGCATTGATATGGAAGTGAATCCGCAACAACTGGTCATGCTGAAGGGGCGATCGGGCTCAGGCAAAACAACACTGCTGAATATGCTCGGTGGACTGGATCAGCCTTCAAGTGGAGACATTCTGTTCTCTGGTCAGCCTCTTCAGGATTGGGGAGACCGGCGGCGGACCGCTTTGCGGCGCAAAGAGATCGGTTTTATTTTCCAGGCGTATGCACTAATGCCCTTATTATCTGCTTGGGAAAATGTAGAACTGTCGCTGCGAATGGCGGACGTTCCGCGAGCGGAATGGAAGGACAGGGTTGGTCACTGTCTGGATCTGGTTGGATTATCCAAACGGGTGAAGCACCGACCTTTCGAGATGTCCGGGGGAGAGCAACAGCGGGTGGCTATAGCCAAGGCGATTGCCCATAGACCCAGATTGTTGCTTGCGGATGAGCCTACAGCGGAACTGGATTCCAAGATGGGCGCTCAGGTCATGGCCGTATTCCGCAATATTATTGAAGTAGAACAAGTAACAATATGTATGACTACACACGATCCTACAATTTTGGAGGTTGCGGACCATGTTTATGAAATGGCGGACGGCAGATTTATCAAGTAAAGGGGCCGCTCCGAAGAGGGGGAAACGCGCAGCGATTATTGTACTCGGTGCGATAATAGTTGCAACGATGTCCGGCTGCTCATTGCTGCCGTCAGAAACAGAGGAAGAAGTACTTCCGCCTATTACACCACCAACGATCTCCAAGAAACCGGAATATGAAGTCCGGACGGAAACGTTGGAGAAAAAAGTAAGTGGTAGCGGCAAGATGATGAGTCAGCGGGAAGAGAAGGTGTACTTCACGCTTGATGGCATGCATGTCAAAGAATTAAATGTTAAACCAGGGGATAAAGTGAAAAAGGGTCAACTTCTTGCTGTCCTCGATGTGGAGAGTGTAGAGAAGGAGATCCGTGGCAAGAAACTGGCTATTCGCAAATCCGAAGTTCAAATGAAGGAAACACTCCGCAAGAAGGATGAGATGGACCCGGTAGAGTTCGAAGAATCAACGATTGCGTTTGAAGAACTACGCCAGGAACTCGCTGATCTGGAGGAACAACTGGGCAAAGCCACGTTGACCGCTCCGTTTGGCGGCACCGTTATTGCTGTGCAGGTAGAGAAGGGTGCAACTGTGAAAGCGTATGATCCGATTGCTACGATTGCGGATACATCGAATCTGGTTGTGGCAGCTACCTTTGCCAAGGAAGATCTGGAGAAGTTCTCGGCCGGTATGAAGGCAGAAGTAGATATTAATGGAGCTGGTAAAGTCGCTGGCAAAATTAAAGTTATGCCTATCGCGGAAGCATCGGGAAGCGGCAGTGGCGAAGGGACGGGTGAAGGCGGTACGCCTCCAACCAAGGAAACGCTGGATAAGTATGTCATCGTCACACTTGCAAAAATGCCAAAAGGCGTCGAACGTGGCACACCACTATCGGTCTCGATTGTAACGCAGCGTACCGAGAACGCGATTGTGATTCCTGTATCCGCTTTACGCTCCATCGGTTCAAGAACGTATGTACAAGTGGTGGAGAGTGATGGCAGCAAGCGTGAAGTGGACGTTGAAGTTGGACAGCAGACATCGACAGATGTCGAGATTCTGAAAGGTCTGACCGTAGGTCAGAAAGTAGTGGGACGCTAATGGGGCTGCCATTGCTTCGGTTGCTGTTCCGCAAAATGTGGAACACGCGCTGGATGACCTTCAGCACACTGATCGGATTGATTGTGGCGGTAGCGTTCACCGTCAGTATTCCAATGTATGCCGATGGTGCGTTGAAACGGGTCGTCGCGCAAACGCTGCAGGATAACAGTGAAGGGTTGCCAGCCGGTTCGTTGCTGATGAGTTATCAGGCACCTGGTGGCGTGAAGACAGACACTCGGGGGCTGGATGAAGTAGATCGTTATATTCGTGAGGATGTCCCTCGCGACATCGGGTTTCCTTTTCATACTTATGTGAATTCGAGATCCATTCGCAGCACAGAAGTGAGCCCGGAAGATCCAACCAAAGTGGATGCCAGCAGGGCGCGCAGTATGAGTCTGGGCACGATGAGTGGACTGGATGCACAGGTGAATTACTCTGCCGGGGTGAAACCTGGAAACCAGGTCAAAGATGACACGATCGAGGCAGTCATGTTGGAAGAGGGTATGTACCGTAACGACCTGCATATCGGCGATATTCTGGAATATCCGGTGTATAGCGGTCTTGATATCACGTTACGTGTAAAGATTACGGGGTCCTTCAAGGCAGATGATCCGAACAGTCCTTACTGGGTACAAGGATTTGACGGCATGATGAATGGACTATATGTGGATGAATCGGTTTTTAATGATGTTTTACTGAAGGAAAAAGGGATTCCACTTCAAAATTCACGTTGGTATTATGCCTTTGATCTGAAAGAAATTCAAACCAGCCAGTTATCAGGTCTGACTTCCATGCTGGAAAGGCTGGATATCGATCTGTACCAGCGGCTGAAAGATACAAAAGTGGACATCACCTTTGGTGATCTGCTTAAGCAGTTCCGCAGTCAGAGTCTGCAACTGCAGACCATGTTGTTTACCTTGGCAGCACCGATGATTGCGATGGTCTTTTATTTTATTGCGATGAACGCCAGACAGTCATTACAGAAGCAAGAGAGTGATATTGCGGTATTGCGTAGCCGTGGAGCTTCAGCTCGGCAGATCTTCTCTCTTTACCTGCTTGAAGGTATATTCCTGGGCGTTATTGCGTTGATTATTGGACCGTTTCTCGGTTGGTTTATGGCCAAGAGTATTGGTTCAGCAAGTGGCTTTCTCTCGTTCGTAGATCGGAAGTCTATTCCGATCGGTGTATCAAAAGAAGCTATTCTCCTGGGAGTAGCAGCGGTCCTTGTAGCGATCATCGCATCACTTATCCCTGCGATAACTTATGCACGGGCAACCATTGTATCTGCCAAACGGCGGCAAGCACGAACAGACCGTGCTCCAGTATGGCAGCGCTGGTTCCTGGACGTTGTGTTGCTGGGTCTGGCTGGATATGGATACTACCTGTTCTATGAACGTCAGATGTTGACCTTCCAGACCGGAATGACAACCGATCAGTTGCAGGTACAGCCGTTTCTATTCTTTGTACCCGCACTCGCGATCTTTGCGCTTGGACTATTCTTCCTGCGCTTGTTCCCGTGGATATTAAAGCTTATTCAGTTGATCGGTCGCAAGTTTCTCCCGGTCCCGTTGTATCTGACATTAACGCAGTTATCGCGTTCATCTTCTTCATATTATCCGCTGATGATCCTCCTTGTACTGACACTGGGACTTGGGGTGTACAACTCGGCTGCAGCTCGGACGATTGATCTGAATTCCACTGAGCGTACCTTGTACCGTTATGGTTCTGATGTGATTATGCAGACTGTATGGGAAGGAACACCTGAGGTTAAACCCGGTGGTTCCGGACAGAACGGCGGTACGGGTGGAGGTCAACAAGGTGGCGGCAATGGAGGAGGAGGTTCTGCTGGTGGTGGTTCCGGCGGAGGCAATGGCGGTGGAGGTGCTCCAGGTGGTGGTGGCGGTTCTTCGCAGCCATCCAAAGTCATCTACTCCGAACCTCCATTTGAAGTGTTCCGCAGATTAGACGGGGTTGAACATGCAGCACGCGTGCTACAGACCAAAGGCAATATTATCGTCTCTGGTAAATCGGGCGGACAGGGGATGCTGGTCGGAATTGATAATGTGGACTTTGCTCAAGTGGCATGGTTCCGCAACGATCTGTTCCCGGCACATCCCTACAAGTACCTTGACTTGCTTGGTAAATATGAAGGGGCTGCATTGATCTCTTCCAAATTTGCTGACAAGTTCAAACTCAAAACTGGAGACCTCGTCTCCATGGGTGTACAGGGACAGGCGATTGAATTCGTCGTGTTTGGGATCATACCTTACTGGCCAGCGCAGTATCCGGATCAGATGCCATTTTTCGTGGCGAATCTGGATTATATCTATGATCAGGTGCCTTTGATTCCTTATGAGGTGTGGCTGAAAATGGAACCGGATGCCAAAGTGGCTCCACTAATGGAGAAACTTGCAGCAGAAGGCATTGAGTTATCATCTGTACGTGACGTCCGCACAGAATTGGTATCTCAGGCTAAACATCCGTCTCGAGGTGGCGTATTCGGGATACTGAGCCTTGGATTCCTGGTATCGGTTATTATTTCGTTGATCGGATACGTGCTGTACTGGTTCTTCAATTTGTCCGGGCGTGTTGTGCAGTTTGGTGTATTACGGGCCATGGGGTTATCCCGGGCACAACTAAGCGGCATGCTGCTGCTGGAGCAGGTGTTCACAGCAGGTCTATCGATCCTGCTAGGTATTGGGATTGGTCAGGTATCCAGTCGTTTATTCCTGCCATTCCTGCAAACGACGGATAATGTATCTGCTCAGGTACCTCCGTTCCGGATTGTGTTTGAACAGCAAGATATGTTGCAACTGTATGGGGTCACCGTAGTGATGCTGGTCATTGGTGCAACGATGTTGCTCTGGCAGATTCGCAGATTGCGAGTTCACCAGGCAGTCAAAATGGGAGAGGAGAGGTAAACGTGATCCAATGCGAAGGACTTGTCAAAATTTTTAAATCCAGCGATGTGGAAGTCGTTGCCCTTCAGGGTCTCAACCTGACTGTCAATCAAGGTGAAATGATGGCGATCATCGGTAACAGCGGTAGCGGTAAATCCACGCTGCTGAATATTCTGGGCGGACTTGATCGTCCTACGGCTGGTACGGCTGTTGTGGGAGACTGGGATTTGCTCAAGATGACAGATGCTCAATTGGTCGAATACAAACGTCATACGGTAGGTTTTATCTGGCAAAATAACGGTCGTAACTTGCTGCCTTATCTCACTGCACTGGAAAATGTGGAGACTCCCATGATTCTGGGAGGCAAGCGTGATCGTGCTTACGCGAAACAGTTGCTCGAATGGGTAGGTCTCAAGGATCGGATGCATAACAAATTGCATCAATTGTCAGGAGGAGAGCAGCAACGGGTAGCGATTGCGATCTCATTATCCAATCGTCCCAAAATTCTGCTTGCAGATGAACCTACCGGTTCGGTCGATTCCGAGACATGTGATACAATCATGGGCATTTTCCGAAGAATGAACAAGGAACTCGGCGTTACGATTGTCATCGTTACCCATGACTTGACGCTTGCTGGCAAGGTAGACCGGATCGTAGCGATCCGGGACGGCTTGACCAGTACCGAGTTTGTGAAGCGCAACCCGAATCTGGATGATGAACACAGCTTGTCCGAGGCGGGTATGCCGGACATTCACGAAGCATTTGTCATTATTGACCGTGCAGGGCGACTTCAGGTGCCTAAAGAGTATCTGGAGGCCTTATCCATTGATAACCGGGCTACATTGGAATTTGACGGTGAACGCATTGTTATTACACCGCCAAGATAATTTAGAGGGGGAACTGGGATATGAAGAACAGTATGTGGGGAAAACGTGTTTTAGCCGTCATGGCTACAGCAACGCTGGCAATGCCGCTGATTGCCGGTTGTACGGCAAGTGAGGCGAAGGATACGGAGCAGCGCGTATTGCGTGTGGCTACGATGTGGGGCGGACAGGATGACAGTTACTTCCGTCAGCAATTTACCGATGCTTTTGAACTGACACACCCCAATGTAACGATCGAGATTGTGGCTGCCGTTGATCAGAGCAGTATGTATGGGTACGGTAACACAGAAGAACAGCAGGAAGCTCCGGATACGATGGAAAGTCTGAAGAAGATTATGACTGGGGATAATCCGGTTGACGTCATCGTGGCGGATACCTCTACAGTCAAATCATTAATTCAGGAGAATCTGGTCAAACAGCTGGACCCATTGATGCAGGAAGACAAGTTTGATACCAGTGATATTGTGCCTAGTGTGCTGGAGGGAATTAAGGACCTTGGGGACCAGAGCATCTATGCATTGACACCAACGTTTTCCTCCTCCGCTTTGTTCTATAACAAGGGTATGTTTGAAAAAGCAGGCGTGGAACCGCCAACGGACAATATGACTTGGGATGATATTTTCAATCTGGGTACCCGTCTAACGAAAGGTGAAGGTAAAGATCATGTATTTGGTTTCTCCTTCACGACATATCAGGGTGGTCCGCCGTACTACTCCATGCAGCAGTACTACAGCTCGTTGCAGCTGAAGACGTTTGATGACAAAGCAGAGAAGATGACAGTAGATTCTCCTCAATGGGAGAAAGTGTGGAGCACCATCAGCAAACTTGCGATTGACAAAGTTATTCCTAAAGGCGACGAGCCACAGGATCAGAATCCGAGTGGGCGTTATGATCCTGTACAGGGTGACCTATTCCTGAGTGGCAAGTCAGCCATGGTTATTGGTGATTACAGCTATATTAATCAATTAATTGATGCCAATAAAAATGCGGATAAAATGAAAGACTTTACGAAAGTGGATTGGGATGTGGTAACACCTCCAGTTCACCCGGAAGCTCCTGAAATTGGAGGTAGCATCTACCTGAGCAACCTCATGGCGATTAATAGTGCGGCTCAGAACCCGGATGATGCGTGGGAACTGATCAAGTACATGAACAGTGAGGACTGGGCTAAGATTAAAGCACGCAGCAGCTATGAGATGGTATCACGGAAGAGTTTCATTAAGCCCAAAGACGGCCTGGATTATAACATTCAAGCATTCTATTCGCTGAAGCCGATTCCGCCAACAAATACCAATCTGGATAAAATGTATCAAAAATCCCCAGGTTTATGGCAAGTCAATGAAAAAGGTATGGAATATTTCAACCAGGTACTAGAGAACAAAAAGACACCAAAAGAAGCACTTGGTGAGTGGGCAGCTAAAGGAAACGAGATGCTGGAGAAATTGAAAAAGGATCCTAAAGCTACGTTTCAATGAGATTTGATGTAGTAGTCATATCATAAGTTAAGGATAGCCGCTGAAGATTTTAATCTTTGGCGGCTATTTTTATGAAAATGGGGTATTCTACAAAAAGCAGGAATAAATGACGACTCCGGAAAGGACGAGCGGTATGCACTGGGTATATTTCAGCAAGTTGTATGCAACCAAATTTCAGGCAGGGTGTCTGGCCAAACGTATGGAGCAGGATGGGTGGATTTACGGTCATAATGAACCAGCGGAAGTGGAAGTTTATCGATCACGTAAAGGACGTTACGGTGTACGTTTTATTCCCTGACATTACCCCTTGACTTATTGGGATAGAATGGTGTATATTAATTAAGTCGCTGTTTTAATATTTCTTACTGACGCGGGGTGGAGCAGCCCGGTAGCTCGTCGGGCTCATAACCCGAAGGCCGCAGGTTCAAATCCTGCCCCCGCAATTTAGTTTCACTTGGATGATTCACAGCCATCATCTGCACGTTATACATTATGTCTAGGGCCCTTAGCTCAGTTGGTTAGAGCGGTCGGCTCATAACCGATTGGTCACAGGTTCGAGTCCTGTAGGGCCCATACTCTTAAAACCCTTGCCTAGCAAGGGTTTTTTTCTGTCTGCATGTAAGCTCTGAAGTAAAAGGTATCTTGTAAATGGTGTCTTTCTAGTATGCCCTTTTTTTCGAATCACGATGTATGTCCATGCCATATCTCAAATCTCGCATATACTACCTTATCCCAACCCATAGGAGGTAGATTTCATGAGTCAATTTCTTGATGCAAGAACATCTCAGAATGCGAGTTTGGCTAACTCTATTGCAATACCAATCCTGGTTATTAATACACCACAATTATTCGGTCAGATTGGTCTGCAAACAGCAGGAGCAGGGGCAAACCCACGGGTACAATTCAAAGGAACGGTGTCTGTGCAACTTCCTTTGGCACTCGTTGGTGTAACTATTACAATTGTTAGGGGGACTTTGGCTACGGACCCTGTGATCTATTCCGCAACGTCTACGTTTAGCTTGAGTGTCCTTGCACCTCAGATTATTACGTTCTCTGCAGATGACTTCAACCCGCCTATCACACCTCAATTGACGTACACTGCATTTATCAGTTCCAACTTGCTCGGTACGATCCGTGTAGGCCCTGAGAACTTTGATGGAGCTGTATATTCCGACTAATGTTGAGCGTCCTTGCCTAAGTAAACTAGATCAATAGTCTTCTTAATTGAAAGGCCTCAAGGACCTGCCCTAAAAAGCAGGTTTTTTTCCTGTTGAAGGGGAAAACTGAACTTCATCGAGTAGGTAGGGTTCTATGATATAATGCATTACAGAGATTGAATGGTATTGGACATCAAATAATACGTGATCATCTGAGAAACGTATGAAATTAGTGATAGAAAGCAGGTTTCCGTTTAATGACGTCAAATGAAAGTCAACGTTTTCGTTACAGTGAAGCTCCGGTCTGGGATTGGCAGAGAGCTTATTATGAGCAGAAGGGGCTACAAGCTTGGACAGAGAACCATGTCCCTCAATATATTACGAGTAATCCGTTGATTGCCACGGCGTATGCAGAGATGATCTTTGGCTTTCTTCAGGACCTTTCGAACAAAGGAAAGATCAACGAGACCGTAACCATTCTTGAACTTGGAGCGGGTGTAGGGCGTTTGGCACATCAAGTTCTCCTGAAATTGCTTGAGTTAAAGGAATTTGCTGGAATACCTTTACCGCCTTTCAGATATGTGATGACGGATCTCGTAGCGGAGAATGTGCTAGGTTGGCAGGAGCATCCATCCATGCAATCCTTTATTCAACAAGGTATATTGGATTTTGCGCGTTTTGACGCTGTAGCGGATACGGAATTGAATCTGGTCGTTGCAGGCACGGTTATTCAGCCCGGTGATCTGAAACAACCGTTGTTGTTGATTGCTAATTACTTTTTTGACAGCATTCCACAGGAATTAATCTACATTGGGGATGGCGAGATCTATGAGTGTGATCTGCTTGTACAGTCTCCGGATCGTCGTCTTGATCTTGAGCCCGCTGAGATGCTGAAGAACATGACGCTGAGTTATGAGTATCGCCGCGCGCCGGAATACAGTGCGGATAATTATCCGTATCAGGAGCTTATCACATTGTACAAAGAGGAACTGGAGGATTCGCACATTCTGTTCCCTGCAATTGGATTGTCCTGTCTCGAACGGTTGAACAAGCTGTCACAGTCAGGTTATGTGTTGATTACCGCTGATAAAGGGGATCATCGCCTGGATAATTGGAAGTTCGCAGAGCCGCCTGAATTTGTTCTGCACGGAAGTTTTTCTTTAACAGCCAACTACCATGCCATTCAGTATGTCTTGGAACAACAAGGTGCCCATACACGATTCACAACACATCATTATAAAGATCTGAATGTTGGGTGCATGTTGATGGTGGACGAACCCATCAGTTATGTGAATACACGTCTCGCCTACCATCGATTTGTTGAACGTTTTGGACCGGATGACTTTTTCAGCATGAAACAATGGGTAGACTCTCGAATAGAAAGTATGGAGTTGAAGCATATTTTACCGTTTTGGCGTCTGGGTGGATATGATGCTGAGTTCTTGATTCACAGTGCGACCCACATTTCCAGTCTTCTTCCTGATGCAAGTGATGAGGAGATGCTCGATATTCAGTCTGGCATTCATACGATGTGGTCGTCCTACTACGTGATGGAGCAGCAAGGAGGTCTCGCATTTCTGGCAGGGCAGCTGTTATATGAGATGTATATGTATGAGGATGCAAAACGGTTTCTGGAGATATCATTGGTTGCAGATCCGAGTAACCATAATCCAGCCGTCTTATACGATTTGGCTGTGTGCTGTTACGAACTTGAACTGGAAGAAGAAACCCTGTCATATACGCATAAAGTATTGGCTCTGGAACCTGATCATGAAGAGGCAGGGGATTTACTGAGGAGTTTCGAGTGATATTTTTATAGGAAAAAACAAACAGTACGGCTCCGTATGAAAACGGGGGTGTGCTGTTTTTTCGTATTGGACTGAAATGAGCCCAGATACAAATTAAAGAATATAATTCTTTAATTTACATAATGACCCATTATAGATATACTTTTCATATAATCTACTTCAATATTTTAAGGAGGATATGTAAATGAAGAGTAAATTAGTTTTAATTTTGGCGTTTTGTCTTGTGTTTCTGATTCCTTCAGAATTAGTAGAAGGAAAACCAAGCCAAATCGGTTCGAGTGGTTTGTATGAAGTTAGTAACGGAGTATCGTTATATGCTGAAATACAAGGAACAAAACATTCTTTTCCCACGGTAGTTTTTATTAGTGGATATGGAGATAGTTCGACTATATGGTCGGAAGTTCAATCTGAGATAGCAAAGCATACTTTGACAGTATCTTATGATCGTGCTGGACTTGGGCTTAGCGGAGATACAAATAAAGATAAAACGACGAAACAACAAGTGAAAGAATTGCATAAATTGCTGAGAAAAGCTAATATACCTGGTCCATATTTACTTGTTGGACATAGTATTGGAGGTTTGAATGTCAGAGCATTTGCTGATCGCTATACTTCTGAAGTGGCTGGCGCAGTTCTGATAGATTCTTCTCATGAAAATCAGGAAGAGGCAATTTTGGCAACATTACCACCAGAGATTATAGATTTATACAAGTCGCAGTTTTCAGTAGAGGGCGACTATACGGAAGTGACAAAAAGCTTTTCATTTGTTGGTAAAATACGTAAAAATGATGCATTGCGCCATACTCCATTAACGGTGATTTCAGCGACGGAACACGGAATGGGTCCTGAGATGGAAGTGAAGTGGGCAGAATTGCAAGAAGACCTGGCTACTCTATCCGATAAAGCCAATCATATTACCGTCGAAGGTTCTGGCCATTACGTACATTTAGAAAATCCTGCACTTGTTGTAGATGAGATTATTTCGTTGCTTAAGGATTGAAGGTACATTAAATTATGTTAAACGAAAAGGGAGCTGATGTTATGGAGAAGATTCTAACCATAATGTTTTATCCATTTGTGGCGGTGCTGGGAGCGTTGGGTGCGAATCCAGCAGCGACTGCTGATTCGATACTATTGGCTAAGGATATCGCGACAGATCGAAGCTATGATGGGCAGGCTATCTATGATAGTATTGAACGTAGAAATGCCTAACTACATATCATTCAACTGTAAAGGTAATTGTTTTCAGAGAGCAATAACATGAGAACCAATTACTCTTGAAGCGAAGTATGGTGAGCAGGAGTTCTGTCCGTACAACCTTTAAGCCGGTTTCGTACCTTATTCAGGTATGAACCGGCTTTTATTTATGAATGGGGGATGCCAGATGAAGATTATCATTGGACAACCGAAGCTCGAACAGGATTTGTTGCAGCTTGAAGCCGAACTCAAGCAACATCCAGATGCGGATATATTGTTTTTTCCTGAAGGTTATCTGAACCAGAATGTTGAGGAAGCTTGCAGGTTGGCGGCTGAATATGGGACCATGATTGTATCAGGTCATCGCAGACTGAACGAACGTCCAAAGGACCGATCGATTATCATCAGTAAGGCTGGAGAGATTGTATTGGAGAAAGCTAAATATACACCTGCTGAGACGGCTCAGGAACAGGGTTGGGTAAT
Organism: Paenibacillus sp. 10L310; assembly: GCF_056395745.1. Classification (NCBI taxonomy): domain Bacteria; kingdom Bacillati; phylum Bacillota; class Bacilli; order Caryophanales; family Paenibacillaceae; genus Paenibacillus; species Paenibacillus sp. 10L310. The sequence continues at coordinate 255,118 of NZ_JBFTKC010000006.1, forward strand.
AAGCACTTTGTTGTGTGATGAGCTGGTCCTGCAAGGATTTTGCAACGAGAATATAAGAAGTGTGGATATTGTGATGCATTCCATTGGTGTGGGTATGTTCAGTGAAGAGCAGTACAGTGAGTGGGTCAAAGAGGCTCGGCAGATCGCCTTGAAGCATCAATGTATTGTCATGGGGACTAGCCATGCGGATGGTTCGTACCGTGATAGCGGGATCTCCATTCCAATCGCTTATTGTATCACTCCTGATGGAGAGGTTGTTCTGGCATCCCGAAGTGATACACGTACTCGTACAATCCTTCTGGACAGAGGAAATACAGACCCTTCACCTCAGGAGTCACAAGAAATACAACTGAGAATCTCCATCGACCCATCTGGTTAATTTACCAGGCATGAATACCAGATGAATGGGCTGTTGAACTTGCCGATTCGCCCGGTCACTTGCACGGAATACGCATATGTTATGGCATACCTTGAAATTCAAAGGAGGCCAATCAAATGAGTCAAGTTGGATACGGTTGTTGTAATGCTGGTGGCGGATGGACTTCTACAAGTGCAATTCTTGTGCTTTTCATCCTGCTCGTGATCATCACAAAATCTTTCTGGCTGTAAGTCACGTGTAGAAACGTGCAAACAGTGGCTCCGCTGAGACTTCAGCGGGGCTTTTCCTATTTATAAGAAGCCACATATGCCATCCATGACATTTGACAACTGAAAACAATGTGCTTAAAATCACATAAGAGACTATTAACAGAGATTGAAGGGATAGCAATGCCGTTTATTCGCTTTAAAGGATTCACAGGTCCTCAGCTAGAGGAAGTTGTACCCCAAATTACAGAGCAGATGGCCCTAATTACTCATATTCCAAGGGAGAGAATGAAGGCAGAGCGTCATGATGTACAAGCGCTGACACCTTCTCCGGCTTCTATAGAGATTCTGATGTTTCAACGTGACCAGGAGATTCATAATCGGATTGCATCGTCGGTGCAAGCTATTTTGGAAGAAGCATATATGCCGGATGTGCACATTTTCTTCAATATATTGTCACCTACTTTGTATTATAAAAAAGGCAAGCCGCTTACAGATTATCGATTGGATTGAGATTATGAGGGACGAGCAGAATGTTGCTCGTCTCTTTTCATTTACATATTTTTCGTATGTTTAGCAATGGGATGGTTTCTGTGAACTCTGCTCAACGATAATGAGCATATCGCAGATACAATAAACAAGGCTCCACCGATAAGGTATACCCACCGAACGCCCAGTTGATCGGCGACTAGACCAAAGATAACTATGGATACACTCATAACCGTGGATATCAGGACGCCATGGGTGGCGTATACCTTGGTTAGGGATTCGACAGGTACACTGTTCTGAAGCGCTGTCTGCTGAGCCACATCACGAATCTGATGAACTGGACCCATCAGTATGCATAACACCAGAGCGAGCCATGGCAGGTTGTTTAGACCATAAACGACGGTCAGAAGGCTGAAGAGAAGAGAACCCATGGTCATACTAGCGATTAGATGCTTCTGAATACGTTTGGCTAGTGCAAGAGCCAGAATACCTCCAAGCATGGTTCCAGCAGCGTAACTCGAGTTCATGAGTCCCCACCAACCTTCTCCTCGTCCCAGAGCTTCTTTTGCAAAGGCCAGCGTAACAGCTCCGATCCAGATGGAACCCGCAAGTGCTTGGGCAATGTCCATAAGCGTAATCAGCCGTAATGATGGATTCTTCCAAAGTATACTCCAACCTTCCCTCAATACATTCCGCGATACAGCAGATTTCTGAGGTTGTTCTACATTCCGTGTGAGCGAGCCCATGGCAATCATGAAGATCAGAACGGCCCAGGACAGGCTTGTAGCTGCCCAGAAGGTCTGTGACGCTCCCCAGTTCATCACGGCGAATCCCGTCATGGCGTAACCGACAATGGTTACAGTCTGATTGGAGAAAGATAGTAGGCTATTTGCTTTTATAAGGTCCTCACCTTGAACCAATCGTGGCGTTAAAGTCTTCAGTAACGGAGTTTCCCATCCGTCCAAGAAGGATAGTACAATCACTCCGAGCAATAGAAGCGGCAGTTGTGAAATCATGTGATTCAACGAAATGGCTATACAGGTCATGATTAATGTTTTGGCTATGGAAATGCTGATCAATAGTCTGGAGAATGGGAAACGGTTCACAAGTAATGGCAAAGTGAGACCGGCTATTATGCGTGCAATGATCTGAATAAGTGGAAACATTGCAGCAGAGAGTACCGATCCAGTGAGACCGTATATAAATGTAGTAATGACTATGATATATATGACATTAATAAGCGAGAGCAGCGTTTTGGCGGCCCAGTACGGATAAAATGCGATGTTCATGCCAATGATGTCCTTTCCGAAACGATATATCTATATTACGGGCATTGTCATCATTGCACCACAAACAAAGTTATCATTTTCCCGTCATTTCATCACAAAAAAACTGCCCAACAGGGCAGTCATCTTCTAATGCCTATAGTTCATGCCATAGCAAGTGTGAAGGCGATAAGCAACATCAGCAGGCTGGTCGTTCTGACCATAGTCATATAAGGCCTGCTGGGTTCGGCTTCGCCCCGGGAAATCCAGCCATAGCGCAGATACCAGCCGAATTTTGGGAAACAGAGATTGATGATACAGAGTACCATGAATATAAAAAAGAGGGTTCTCATACCCATCTTCCTTTCTCACTTACATAACGGATCTTATTTTAACGTTTGCGTCTGGTAAAAAAGACTACAATCAAAATAATAATGATGATAATTAACAGAAATTTCATGTATGTTCCTCCTGGTGAGTAGTTAGGTTATTGTGGAATGTTAGTTATCAACTATTACCCATAAACCACATGACTTGAATAACTATGTTACAATTAAAATATATTGATTTAATATCAACACATTCCGACTGGTTAGTTTTCTCTCCTTATAATGTACGATTGCAGAATATATAAACATTAATGTGTGTGAGATGAAGGAGGAAGGCATGAGCCAACATAATCAACTCTCATTACAATGGGAATTTATCATCTCGAAAGTGAAATCCTCCGTGACGGTGGTCGATGCTACCTTGCCTGAGCTTCCGCTCATGTATGTAAACGAACACTTTACCCAACTGACAGGATATACGTATGAAGAGTCTGTCGGACACAATTGCCGATTTTTGCAAGGGCAGGATACAGACCCGGAAACGATAATGCAGATTCGTGATGCGTTAAAGAAACAACAGTCCATTAAGATTGATATTTTAAATTATACAAAAAGTGGTCAGAAGTTCTGGAACGAACTGAATATCGATCCGATCTTGAATGAATCCGGAGAGTGTTTATATTTTGTAGGCATTCAATACGATATTTCAGAACGGAAGTATGCTGAACAGCAGTTGAAGTTTGCAACTTCCATGGCTGAGATGAACAGCAGAGGGCAATTGGAATTCATCGGCAAGCTGAATCACGAGCTTCGTACCCCGCTTAACGGCATTATGGGCATGATCGAACTTGCCAGTATGGGTGAAACTACGGATGAGCAGAAAGAATATCTGGAGCTAGCACGTCAATCAGGTGAGGCGCTGCTGAACATCATTAACAACAGCCTGGATATGGCGAAACTGGGCAGAGGCAAAATGGATGTTGAAAACATTGAATTTCAGCCGTTGAAGCTGATCCAACAGATTGTGAAGACACATGAGCCTGCGGCACGGAATAAACAAATTCGTCTGCTCTGTCATGCTGATCTGAATGTTCCTGATGTGCTTATCGGTGATCCGCTAAGACTTCGGCAGGTACTGGATAATTTGCTGAGTAATGCAATTAAGTTCACAGAACAAGGTGAAGTGCAGTTACAGGTGGATGTGAGGCAACAACTGATGGATACCGTTGTATTGGTATTCTCTGTGCGTGATACGGGAATTGGCATTCCTCAGCATCAGATCGAACCATTGTTTGATGCATTTACCCAGACCGACATCTCCCATGCGCGCCGATTTGGCGGAAGCGGTCTTGGTCTGACCATCTGCAAAGAACTGCTGGAACTGATGAATGGTCAGATTTCGGTGGAGAGTACAGAGGGGAAAGGTACACAGTTTGAGGTGACACTGCCCTTGCTGCGCCAACAGGCCATTCCCAATGTAGGATAATCAATCAAGCAGAACAGCCGGGCGGTCTCGGCTGTTTTTTTATTGTATTGGATTGTTTTACGAACGGGCGTTCTGTTATAATGCAAGTGTTGAATGGGGGAGACACAGCATGAGTAAGAGACGCACAAGAAGAAAACGTAAAGGTAAGCAAGGTTTCAAAAAGCAGGTTCTGACGCTGGTAGCAATGCTGCTGGTAGCCCTCTATGCCTGGGCTGGGGGCGAATGGCCCGAGGAGATACCTAATCCATTCGGTGGGACTAATAAGAGTGTAGACCATACCATTACGTTCCCTTCAGAGCGTTATCCCGAAACAGCCAAACATATTAAAGCTGCTATCAAGGCAGGGCATTCGGATGTATGCACCATTAATCGTAATGGAGCGGAAGGCAATCGGGATCTATCACTTAAGGGTGTTCCGGTCAAAAAAGGTAAGGATCGTGACGAGTGGCCCATGGCGATGTGTGCTGAGGGAGGAACAGGTGCAGATATCCAGTACATTACCCCGAAGGATAATCGTGGTGCAGGTTCATGGGTAGGGAATCAGTTAAGTACATATCCGGATGGAACACGAGTGAAGTTTGTAGTGAAGTAACAACAGGATATGGTTGGGCAGAAATAAGGATTGTAAGGCCTTTGTTGTGAGGTCAGTGGCAGCGTGGTACAGGATAAGTAGAAGAGAAAAACCAGACGTGCATGCGTCTGGTTTTTTGGTGTAAAGTGCTGGCATAAATAGATCTAGTTAACGTATCTATACGGGAACTGGAGTTTCTAGGATTACAGAGCCGACTAAACGAGTTGCATTCCGCTTAAATGATGAGACCGGATGCTTAACAGACGCGTAACATGTTCCACCTCATCAAACGGTATCCACAGACTGCCGTGGACCGTACGTAAGGAAAGAATGGATGTATCAGCGGTACGCTCGGGAAATCCGGTTACCGTCTGACCGCTTGTATTACGAACCATGATCTGTTGCTTGCGCCGGATGGCAATTTCTACCTCTTTTTTCATAAGTCATTGCTCCTGATTATGAGATGTTAAATCCATATGTCAATGTTTTCAATGGTTAATTTGTCTTCTTTATCTAGTCTATCAGAACTAGGTATAGATTTCCAGAAGAGAAATCAACAATCTTCTAGGTGATTTGTCTTAGCTGTGGATGATCCGTTTTTGAATGGGGATTACGGGGTTATATTAGGGTAAAAGGAGGGGAACGGAATGACACAATTAATTATTGGGCTGGCCCGTACCGAGAACGAGGCTATAATTATGCTGAATAAGGTCAAAGAGGAAGGCATCAAGGATAAATATTTGGGAGCGGTGGCGAAGGAGCAGCTTAATCTGGAGCTGGTGAGCGAAAAGACGGGGCTGCCCAAACCTTTGAAGGGTGCCGGAACAGATGGTGCCTTTGGCGCTCTGAAAGGCATATTGGCTGGTCTGGGGAAGCGAATGGATCAGACGATGTCGATCGGAAATGCAGTGCGTAGACTCGCTGGTAATGAGATTGGGAGTGAGACCGATGATTTGGTGCTTACACTGACTGAAGCGGGGATCTCGGAGGAGGATGCGCGGTATTACGAAGATTGGCTGTTAAAGGACCATATCTTGGTTATCGTGGAGTGCAGTGAGGAAGAAGCGGCTCGTGTTCGACCTATTTTACTTTTTTAGTTTAATTTAAGGCTGATTTTAGGTTTCTTTAATGTTGGGGAGGTATTCTTATCTCACACCTCCCTTAATATAGATTGGTTTACCGGAAGTCCGGGACCGCAACTCGGACTTTCTAGGCACTGTGAGCTGACGCTTGCAGTGCCTGTTTCATTTTTTTATTATTTTTAATAAAAGTGTTGCAAAGTTAATTAGTTCATGGTAAGATATTTCTTGTCGCCAAGAAATACATAATCCTGCCGGGGTGGCGGAATTGGCAGACGCACAGGACTTAAAATCCTGCGGTAGGTGACTACCGTACCGGTTCGATCCCGGTCCTCGGCATAACTAGGTTTATTCCTGATAGACAGTGTTAAATGGACGATAATTATCGTTGGGTTCTGTGTACTTGTAATGAAGCATTTGCAGGTACACAGGATTCGCGCAAACACACTCGAAGCACTCCACCGTAAATTGCGGAAGGGGTGTTTTTTTGTTGTGGTGAGAATTACGAAAGTTAGTGTAGATAATCGTGGGAAGCGGCGTAGCGCGGTTCCTCGATTATAAGCGTGCTGAGGGGTTAGCCGAGCAGACGCAGAGCGACTATACGCGGCACGGCTTTATTCGGAAGTATCCGAGCGCTTGGTCAACGGCAGATAGACTTGCGGATGCGGCCTTCAAGTATCTGGCGGAAGATAAACGCATTGCTCTTGTTCGGCGGTCAGAAAAGGCCGACGTCCAATAGGTGGTTCGAGTCGCAGACCGTGGATTCCCTCTCTGCGATAGGCGTTTATGTAATTGTAGACGGTGGAAAGTGAACATCCGATGAACTTGCTGATGTCCTTTTTGGACACTCCATGAAGATTAAGCAAGATCGTTTGATATCTTTCGTGCATTCGCAAGTCCTGGTCGCTTTGATGGCTGTCTTCATTGCCAAAATTTCAGGATTGTTCGGTCTTCATTAAGGAGTTTTGATAGTTTCACTTGTCGTACCTCACAGGCTCATAGGGTAATGATTTTACGATATACGACATTGTTTCCGCTGTCCAAAAATATACCCAGAAAATGGAGTCAAAGGGAAAAATATTGACAGGTACCTTGCAATAAACGGTAGTAGGTGGTAATATTTGTATTAACAGCTACTGTTTATTGCTCAGTACTAAATAAAGCGTGGTGAAAAATTATGAATGTTCAATTCAAGAAGGGTGTGTTGGAGCTTTGTGTTCTTGTTTTAACATCAAAAAAGGACCGTTACGGATATGAGTTAGTTGAACAGATATCGCAAAAATTTGAAATAGCGGAGGGAACCATCTATCCGTTGTTAAGAAGACTGGCTTCGGAAGGATTATTTTCAACCTATTTATCCGAATCGGATGAGGGACCTCCCCGCAAATACTATAAGATTACCGATGAGGGAAGGAAAGTTATGAACAAAATGATTGAAGAATGGAACGCTTTTGCCGTAGGAGTGCAGGAAATGATTGGGGAGGGATCGGATTGAATAAAGAAGCCTATCTAAATGAATTGGCACAGTATCTGAAGCTGCTTCCTCCTGAGGAATTTACTGATATTATGGCTGAATTCAGGGAACATTTTGAGTTTGCCAAATTAAGCGGACGGTCTGAAGCAGAGGTGATCTCCAAGCTGGGAAATCCCCGATTGGTTGCTCGTGAAGTACTTGCCCAGTCTCAAATTGCAAAGGCGGATAAATCGCCTACGCTCTTAAGCGTAACTAAAGCGGTTTTGGCAACAGTGAGTTTAGGATTGTTCAACTTAATTATCGTTATGCTGCCATTTGTCGCTTCTTTAGTTATCATTGCCGGGGGATTCGGCTTTGCAATTTTCTTAATCATTTCGCCGATCTTATTCATTATTCAGAATCAGTCGGTCGCGTTTTTCTTCAATGATATTTTTCTTATGCTTGTCTTGGTCGGTGGAGGAATTTTGATAGTCATTGGAGCATTAAAATTTACCCGAATTTATTACAATCTTGTTATCAGGTATCTGAAATATAATTTGAAAGTCATAAAAAGGATGTGAACTATATTGAAAAATAGATTCCGGAACTTAACCAGACTTGCTCTTCTACTGATCGTTATCGGAGTAATTGGAAATGTAGTGCTGTATATGTTAGGAAAGTCGCCATTCAATTTGGGTGAGATTTCTACTGAACAAAATGTTCGGATGGACCAGACAACAAACGTCCTTATCCATACAGAAACAGGGACGGTAGATGTGGTGCCAATTAAGGGACATGAAATCAAGGCAAATTTGGAGGGAAAGACAACAAAGCAGTCGCTGAAGGATTACCGGCTGGATATCACTCAGGATCAGGGACAAACCAGAATTGAAGTTGTTCAGGACAGCAAATTCCGTTTCTTTGATATCTATACGAACCTTAAACTCACGATAGGGATTCCTGAAACCCAGTTAAACCAGCTGCAGGTTGTGACTGACACAGGAAATATTTATGTAGGCTCCGTCTTGGCGAGCGAATATCGGGTGATAAGCGACACGGGTTCTATAAAGATGGATATAAAAGAAGGGGTAATAAACGCAGAAACAAATACGGGAGCAATCACTGCTTCTTTTGTTAACATAAGTCAAAATATCCGTGCTACATCTGATACGGGAGATATTCTCATCCAAACAGCTGAAGCTCCCCAAGCACTGCGCACCAAATTGTTTGCGGATTCTGGAACCATTAAGGTGACACTGCCGAATTATCAGGATGGTTATATCGGTGAGGGAGGCCCATTGGTAGAACTTATCTCCGACACCGGCAATCTTGAGATCAAACAGAATTCAGGCGAATATCAGGAAGAAAAATAAGATTAATTTTAGGGGGCGTCCTTTTGATAACACAAAATTCCAAGAAAGAAACTTTAATCAAGACGGTTGATTTATGCAAAGTCTACACCTCGGGAAATGAACAGTTTCTCGCAGCTAAAAGTATTAATCTTGAAGTATACAAAGGTGACTTTACGGTTATTATGGGCAGTTCGGGCTCGGGTAAATCTACGTTATTATACCTCCTCAGCGGCCTAGATGGAATCACTTCCGGAGAAGTGATTTTCAAAGGAGAACGAATTGATGAATATTCAGAAAAGGAAATTACGGATTTCAGGTCCAACAAAATCGGCTATGTGTATCAATCGATCAATTTGATTCCTGATTTCACATTGCTTGAAAATGTTGCTTTCCCGGGGTACGTGGCTGGCCGCAGCAAAAAGGATGTGAATAAACAAGCATTAGACCTGTTGAATAGGATAGGGATCGGGGCTCAAGCAGAACGCCTGCCATCCCAAGTATCTGGAGGCCAACAGCAGAGAGCAGCTATTGCCAGAGCCTTGATCAATTCCCCAGAAGTGATTTTTGCGGATGAGCCAACAGGGGCATTAAGTCAGGAGCAAGGTGCAGTTATTTTGGATCTTTTGACCGAAATGAACCAGAATGCTCAATCGATCGTTATGGTGACGCATGATATAAAAGCTGCATGCAGGGCGGATCGGTTAGTTTTGGTCAAAGACGGAAACATCGAAGGGATATTGGAACTGGGCAAATATTCCCCGGATGAATTGAAAGCAAGAGAAAACCAAATATTCATTTTTATGTCAGGTAAGGAGGGGTAGGGATGTATGCAACATGGAAACTATGTTGGACGAACCTGAAGCATAAAAAAGTTCAAAACAGCTTCATTGCAATCATCATCATGCTGGCAGCCCTGCTCCTTTCAACGGCTGTGTCGGTTCTTAACAACACAAATCGTATGTATGAGAGTATGCATGATCAGTCCCATGGCGCCCATCAAATATTGCGGATGGAGAACGGCATCCATGATCCGATCCAGGTACACAATTGGTGGGAGAAGCAGAAAGGCGTCATTGTTTCGGATTTAATGCGGTACCGCTATCTGTCTAGTATGTCTCACGCTGGAGAAGAGATCCCTAATGTTGACTTATTCATGATGGATGCACCAAGCGGACCTTTTCCCGTCGACCGGCTGCAGTTTGTAGAAGGAGAAGAAAAAAGCACACCGGAAGAAGGAAGCGCCTGGATTCCCACCTCTCTGGCTTATCCCAATGATATTCATGTTGGGGATCCGATTGAATTTAAGACGGACGAAGGGGTTATCCAGTTGAACGTTGCGGCCGTCGTCGTGGATATTTCATACTGTTCGCCATTTGCTACGAGCGGGAGAATCTGGCTGAATCATCAGGATTATAATAAAAATATGACCACATTGCCGGGCGACGATAAGTATATGACCGGATTGCGGTTTGATGACTACAGCCAAAACAGGGCCTACTGGGAAAGATTTGAACAGTCTCTCGGGACCCCCTATCTGGAATCGGTTAAAGACTTCGAGAGCTTGTCTTCGTATTATATGATTGCGAACCAGGTCATCAGTTTCATTATGATATTTCTTGCAGTCGTCATGATCTCTGTTGCCCTTTACACCTTGGGATTCACGATTTCCGATGCTATTCTTTCCAGCTACAGGACGATCGGGATTATAAAATCCGTTGGATTATCTTCCAGCAGAGTAATTATGGCTTATGTAGGGCAATATACCCTCTTGGCGCTCGTTTCGGTCATCCCGGGGATTCTGGTCAGCAATATCCTCTCAGGTACAATTATTGCAAATTCCATGGCTTATCTCAACACAGGGTCATCAAGTATGAATGGGCTGTATTCAGTAACAGGCATTTGGACTGGCGCGGCTGTAGTAGCGGTTATCTTCCTCTCTGCCCTGCTGTTTTCTAATAAGGCGCGCAGTGTCGAGCCCGCACAAGCCGTTCGTTATGGCATGTCGGAGAAGGCGTATTCCCAAAAATCAGGAGGGAGTGGAACATGGAAACGAAAGCTCCTCCAGATAGGCGCTCTTCCGACTTCTATGATTATCGGGCTAAGAAGCGTCACGAAAAATATTCGGGGTTCGCTGCTGATTGTTCTGATATCGGCTTTGTCCACCTCTGTACTCGTTTTTGGTTTCCTGTTTGTATACAGCATTTCGTCCATACATGGAACCATTGCCAAATGGGGCTATGATTCGGCCGATCTGTCCGTAAGAATCGATAATCCAGCCGAATTGACCTTTGAACAGCTTAAAGAAGAGGTTCTTTCGGATCCGAGAGTTAAGAATTACTCACGTTACGGGGATGCAAATGCGGTATTGCCGATGCCTCAGGAGTCTGGGGTTGAAATGAAACAGGATACGATGGGGATATTACTGACGGTGGCTGATGGGAACTATGATGAAATAGGCTATGAAAATGTTGAGGGTCATAACCCAGTTTCTGACAATGAAATCTCGGTCGGTGTGAATGTTGCAAGAACTCTGGGCATCAAGTCAGGCGACTCATTGGACATTTACATTGAGGGTGAAAAACATACTCTGACAGTCACCGGAATTTACCAGGCGATCGCGAACATGTCCAATACGGGGCGAATTACCGCTGACGTCATCAGAAAAAGTAATCCAGACTATGGAAGTGCGATGAACACAACATTTGTTAATCTGCATGAGGGAACTTCAGTTGATCAATTCGTGAATGAATTGAATCAGCGATATGGAAGTGTAATCTGGATAGCAAGTCAGGCTGCGCTGGTTGATGAGGTATTCTCCCAGGCTGTCACGATCATCGTACTGCCAATGTCGGTCATGGCGCTGTTGTTTATCGTCATTACGTTTGTTATCATATACAGTATTTGCCGAATTAACATGAAGAAAGAGAGCCGTACCTACGGAATTTACAAGTCAATCGGTATGACATCCCGTCAAATCCGATTGTCGGAAACCACTGGAATCCTTGTCGTATCGGGGATCGGTGCGCTGGTCGGAATTCCATTAGGTTTAGTAGGACTCCCCCCTCTGCTTAACTTTATATTGGCAGATTACGGAATTGTTGAAGTTCCACTGATTATGAACGGTGGAGGGATAGCCTTGATGATACCTCTAAGCATCATCGCTGCTGGTCTAGGTTGTTGGGCAGCATCCAAATCTATTCAAACTACATCTCCTCGGCTTTTGACGATGGATTAATAGAAGAAGGGTGTCACAAAAAGCCATGAAATGGCTGCTTGTGACACCCTTCTTTTTTGAAGAGAGAGTATGTAAAATTGAATTGAGAACGCTCCGTCTTCCTCCGCCAGTAGTATATCTACTTTTAGAACAGCCTCTTTTTAAGCTAAATACTTACTTGACATGGAAATAAATTGTACTGTATTGTATTTTTATGCTTAAATTACAACTATATCCTATTATTGAGTATAACTCGAAAGCAAATTCTTCTTTTATCAACCACAAATCGACATCTTTCATCAAAATCTCCCAACATAGAGTAATTTTCATACCGCTTTAATTGTTTTAAAACAAAATACTACGAATCGAGGTTTGCTTATGCCAACTACGGCATTTTTGTTTCCGGGTCAGGGATCACAATATGTCGGTATGGGAAGAAAGTTGCACGATGAATTTACTGTAGCAAAGCGTTACTTCGAAGAAGCGAACGATGCGCTGGGGTTCAATCTTACTGAAATGTGTTTTGAAGGTAGCCATTCACAGCTTATGCAGACGATGAATACACAACCGGCCATATTGGCAGTAAGCGTTATTGCCTTCGAAATCGGCAGGAGGGAACTGGGGTGGCAACCTGATTTTATGGCCGGACATAGTCTTGGCGAATATTCCGCACTTGTATGCAGCGGTGTGCTATCTTTTCGGGACGGACTCGGGATTGTAAGGAAGCGGGGGATGTTAATGCAAGCTGCGCATTCTTCCGACATTGGAGCGATGGTCGCTGTGACGCATGCTGCTTCTGATCAATTGGAGGAGTTTTGTCGTCAAGCTAGTAACGACACATCACAAGTTGTTATTGCTTGTTATAACTCTTTGAACCAACATGTGCTTGCCGGTCATCGAATAGCTGTACAATCGGTGGTTCATCGGCTACAAGCGCAATTTACAGATGTAAGCGTTAAATATTTAAATGTTAGCGCCCCCTTTCATAGTCCATTGATGCAATCAGCGGCGGAGCAACTGGCCGTTGAACTGGAGAGGATTGAGACTAGGGACGCCCGGTGGCCGGTCATATCGAACGTGACGGCAAGAACGTATGGGCGGCAAGAACTACTTCCGCTTCTTTACCGCCAAATGACCGAACCGGTTCGCTGGCTGGAAACGATGCATTATCTGAACAGTCAAGGAATCAGCCGAACGGTGGAAGTCGGGCCACGCCAGGTATTGACACATCTAATGAAGGGCACCTATCCCGCTGTTCAGACTTGCCAATTCGATCATCCTAAGCAATTGGAGGAGCTGCGTGCATGGTTTGACAGAAGCGAGAATAATCGTGAAGCCGTCATCGCCAGCATTCGAGAATCATTGACAGCCGCTATCATTGCGCGAAATCGGAATAACGATGCCATAGCGTACAGTGCCGGCGTAATTCTGCCCATCCAACAAATCAGGGATTTGATCGAAAAGTTGTGTGGAAATAATCCTTCGGATTTTACGCAAACGCTAAATCAGATTAAAAGTCTGTTGCAGTCAGTACTGTTCACCAAACAATTACCGCTGGAAGAACAGATGAAAATCACTGACAAGTTACCGGCAATGGATTAGGAAGCCGCACTAATGAATTTCATCATTTTTTTGGGGGGAAGAATGTGTACACAAAGCAATTTACAAGCCTGGTTGACGTATTGAAAGAAAGAGGGAACACAGCGGATCGGGGAATCATTTTTATTGAAGGGGACGATCAAGAGAAGCAGCTTACATATAAGGAGCTCTATGAAGAAGCCTGCGGATTTTTAGGCTACCTTCAAAAGCGGGGAGTGGAGACAGGGCAGGAGGTTGTGTTTCAAATAGACGACAATCGCCATTTTATTATCGCTTTTTGGGGCTGCATCCTTGGCGGTATGATTCCTGTCCCGGTAAGCACTGGGAACAATGACGAACATAAGAGCAAAGTATTTCGTATTTGGAATATACTGAATCGCCCTTATTTGCTTGCAAACTCAAAAATATTGAAAAATTTGGAAGAATTTGCGGTGAAAAGCGAACAGACAGAATTATTCGACAAGCTTCGCGGCAAGGTATCACTTTTTGACGACAATTCAGTATTCTCACGGGCATTCTCTCCCCAAATCTATAGTCCACATCCCGAAGATATTGCCTTTATTCAATTTTCATCAGGTTCGACGGGAGATCCCAAAGGGGTTATACTGACCCATCGCAATCTGATCTATAACGTTAACGGTATTATAAACAGAACTAAAACCACCTCTGAAGACTCCTATTTGCAGTGGATGCCTCTGACTCATGATATGGGAATGATATGCAACCACTTGACACCTCTGACAGCCAACTCGGATCAATATATTATTCCAACATCCTTATTTATAAGACAACCCGCACTATGGATCAAAAAAGCAAGCGAGCATCAGGTTACTGTCATCTCCTCTCCGAATTTCGGCTATAAATACTTACTGCAGTTTTTCAAACCGGAAAAAGCTGAGAATTGGGATTTATCAAATATCCGCCTGATTTATAACGGAGCAGAGCCGATTTCAACCGAGCTGTGTAATGAATTTCTGGACACCTTCGCCCCTTACGGTCTAAAACGGACTGCTATGTGTACTGTTTATGGACTTGCCGAAGCTTCTGTAGGCGTTGCTTTGCCTCCGATCGAAGATGAATTTGTGACCGTATTTGTCGACCGCCGTCATCTTAATATTGGGGAACAGGTTATTGAAGTTGATCAAGAATTACCCTATGCGTTGTCCTTTGTAGAAGTCGGTTACTCGATCGACTACTGCCAGTTGAGGATCTGTAATGAGGACGGAACAGAGTCAATGAACGGTAAGATAGGCCATATACATATCAGGGGGGATAACGTCACCAAAGGATACTACAATAACCCGGAAGCAACTGGTGAGCTATTAACACCGGACGGCTGGGTTAGAACCGGGGATTTGGGATTCCTCCGCAACGGTCAGTTAGTCGTCACCGGACGGGCGAAGGATATTATTTTTGTGAACGGGCAAAACGTATACCCTCATGATCTGGAGCGAATTGCTGAGGAAATAGACGGTGTGGAGCTCGGCCGAATAGCCGTATGTGGGATTTACAATACAGAAAATAAAAAGGAAGAAATTGTTATATTTGTCGTTTCCAAAAGAAAAATAGAGAAGTTTTATCCGATCGCGCTAAAGCTAAAGCGGCTTTTGAACGAGCGGGGAGGCTGGGAAATTGCGGATGTGGTTCCGACCAAACGAATGCCGAAAACGACCAGCGGAAAGATACAGCGGTATGTACTTGCCCAACAGTATCAGAATGGCGAGTTTACTGAGGTTTTACAGGAATTGAAGAGTATGTTCTCAGCAGAAAAAAAGGAAATGGCGGACGAGCAGCAAGAGTCTCTCGATCCGAGGAGTTCGCAAATGGAAATTGAGCGTGATATCCAGCGTATCTGTCGCGAAGTCCTCGGGAAAGACGAGATCGGTGTTCGGGACAGTTACTTCGAGATGGGAGTAAACTCCCTCCATATGGCGCAAATGGCTGACCGGATTGAGAAAAGGTTTTCGGTCAAACTAGCAGTTGCAGATTTGTTCGCTTATCCGACGATTCATGACTTGGCCAAATTCCTGAAGTCTGAACCAAATTTATCCCATCAACCGGAGCAAAATGGAATTGATTCATCGAAACAGGATCATGATATCGCGATTATCGGGATGTCACTTCATTTGCCGGGTGCGGCAACGGTTCAGGAGTACTGGGGAAATTTGATGGAAGGCCGCCATCATATCGGAGAATTGCAGGGTAATCGGCGGGAAGATGCCAAAGATTATTTATCCGTGATGGGGCTGGATGTCCAGGAACCCGAGTTTAGTGCCGGAGGATATTTAAAGGAAATTGATAAATTCGATTATACGTTTTTCAAAATCACCCCTAATGAAGCCAAGTTAATGGACCCGAATCAAAGGTTATTTACTCAGCAAGCTTGGAAAACAATAGAGGACGCAGGATATGCCGGAGATAAGCTGCGCGGCCGGAAGGTGGGGGTATACGCCGGTTATTCAAAAGTGGGATATGATTACGAACGTCTGATTTCCAAAGCACAGCCGGACCAGATATCAAATTATATCGTCGGAAACTTGCCCTCCGTTTTGGCCAGCCGCATCGCGTATTTTCTTGATTTTAAGGGTCCGGCGGTAACCGTAGACACGGCTTGTTCTTCTTCCTTGGTCGCTGTTCATATGGCGTGTCAGGCGATTCGCTCTGGCGAATGCGAGATGGCGTTGGCTGGGGGGGTCAGAACTTCCATACTTCCCTTGTCTTTAGGTCTGGATATGGAATCCAAGGACGGTTATACCCGCGCCTTCGATTCAGATTCGGACGGAACGGGCGTGAGCGAAGGGGTGGCATCCGTGTTGTTGAAGCCTCTGGCTCAGGCGCTCCGTGACGGAGACCAAGTATATGCTGTCATTAAGGGCAGCGCGGTGAATCAGGATGGAACGACGGTGGGAATTACGGCGCCTAACCCTGCTTCCCAGAGTGAAGTGATCCGTGCGGCCTGGGAGGATGCGAGCGTGGATCCAGCAACCCTTACGTTTATCGAAGCTCACGGAACGGGGACGAAGCTGGGCGACCCAGTCGAGTTTTCAGCATTAGAAAAAGCATTTGCCGGATATACAGATAAGAAGCAGTTTTGTGCACTAGGCTCCGTGAAGGCCAATATTGGACACACTTTTGAAGCGTCTGGGATCGCTGGTCTGATTAAATCGGTTCTGATGCTTAAGCACCGGCAAAATCCGCCGCTGCTCCATTTCAGAGAGCCAAATAAAAATATAAATTTAGAGCATTCCCCTTTTTATATTAATTCCGAGCCCGCTGCATTTGATGCAACGGAGCAACTGCTTCGCTGCGGAGTCAGTTCCTTCGGATTCAGCGGAACGAACTGCCATGTGGTTATGGAGGAATTCGTTGATCCAAGAGCGGAAGCAGCGGAACAAGAGGATGGACGATCCCATTTGTTCACCCTATCTGCCAAAAGCGAAGGCGCTCTTCAAGAGCTGCTTCGCAGTCATGTGGACCATTTGGACTTATATCCGTACCAGGCCTTATCCGATATTTGCTACACGGCAAGCACAGGGAGGGCTCATCTTGAGTACCGTATCGCATTCGTCTGCCACTCACGCGAAGAATTAGCCCGTAAACTGACAGATCTTGCTGAGAACAAAGGACAGCAGGGAATATTTCGAGGTGTACATCGGATCGTTTCCGAGTCAAACCGGGAACCCGGGCGGGGAGAAATCACTGAAGAAGAATTATACCGTATCAATGAAGAAGCAGCCGGGATGATTTTGAACCTCGCTTCCACGGCGCTAGAGAGCCGGGGGTGGCAGCTTGAACGGTTATGCGAGCTGTACGTTCAGGGCGCGCGGATCGAATGGGACAAGCTCTATTCCGCGAGAAAGGTTCCCTTGCCGCTGTATCCTTTTGAACGTAAGCGCTGCTGGATTGAAATTGAACGAAGCGATCATCGAAAGGAGGAAGGACATACGAATTCTAAGCAAAAGGATTTAATGACGCCAACCGCTGAAACTTCCCATTTGTCGGCTGATGTAGAGAAAATAGTGAAGAAAATGATCGGTGATGCCTCAGGATTGGACGTGACTGAGATAGACAGCTCCGCCCACTTCCTTGAAATGGGACTGGACTCTATCATGCTTGTCCGGATTCGCAAGGAAATTGAACATATTTACCTGCTGGATATCGCGATTGAAAGGTTTTTCGACTCGATCACCAATGTCCACACATTAACCCGATATATTATCGAAAATGCCAATTTGAAACCGGCTGTGGCTTCGGCACCTAAGGAAGTCCCGAACCAGGAGGAAGAGTCCCAGAAGCAAGCGGTGCTTCAAGAAGCAGAAGATCAGCGACTTCAGGCTGCAGCGACTATTTCCGTGGAGATGAAGGATTGGATATCTCCGCCGGTTGCGGGAAGCTCGGCATTGGAGCGGATTTTTACCCAGCAGATAGAGCTGATGACCCTTCAGCAGCAAAATGTGAATGATATTCTCGGCAGGCAGTTGGAGCTTTTAAGCGGCAGCGGGGCAAAGATGAGCGGAACTGAGGGAGACGTGCGGAATTTTGACGTTTTGCCGGGTGGATACAAGCGGGGAGAGAAAGAAAAGGTGAGACCAGACGGCCAGAGCACAGCCAATCTGTCCAACTTTGTATCCTCTCCTGATTCCAGCGCTGCTCCCGAATCGACCGAAGTGTTTCAGGCCGATCCTGCCGTTCGGGTTGCGCCAACCGGCAGCGGTGGGCAGGAGCCTAAGCCATTTATTCCCTATCAGCCGATGGTGATTGGAGAGGACGGAGATTTTACAGAGCAGCAGAAAGAACATCTGAATAAGTTTTTTGCGGAATATACAAGACGTACAGAAGGGTCCAAAACATATGCGCAGCGGACGCGGTATGTCCATGCAAACAACCGCAATGTACCGGGATTCCGTTCCTATTGGAAAGAAGCAATTTATCCGATCGTGGCCGAGCGTTCTTCGGGTTCAAGGATGTGGGACGTGGACGGCAACGAATATATTGATTTGACAATGGGCTTCGGCGTAAATCTGCTCGGGCATAATCCGGAATTTCTCGTTTCAGAGATGAAAGAGCAGTCTTCTTCTTCTCTGCCTCCGTTAGGCCCGATGTCTGATCTGGCCGGCGATGTAGCGGAAAGAATTAGCCGGATTACGGGCATGGAACGCGTGGCTTTCTACAATTCCGGAACAGAAGCTGTCATGGTTGCACTGCGTACGGTGAGAGCCGCGACGGGACGCTCGAAGGTCGTCATTTTTTCCGGCTCCTATCACGGTACATTCGACGGAGTGTTGGGGGTATCCCATCCGGATTCCGATGCTGCCGCGTACCCGATGGCACCTGGCATCCAGGCAAATTTTGTTCGCGACGTTATCATGCTGAACTACAATAAGCCTGAATCGTTGGAACTCATCCGCAAGTATGGACATGAGTTGGCAGCAGTGCTCGTCGAGCCCGTGCAGAGTCGCCGGCCGGACCTGCAGCCGCGCCAATTTTTGCAGCAGCTCCGGGAGATCACTTCCGAATCGGGGACGGCGCTTATTTTTGACGAAGTCATCACCGGGTTCCGAATCGGCCTGGCAGGCGCTCAAGCCTGGTTTGGTGTAAATGCCGATCTGGTGGTGTATGGAAAGGTGGTCGGGGGAGGTCTGCCCATCGGGGTCGTGGCCGGGAAAGGAGATTTCATGGATCCGATCGACGGCGGGAAGTGGAATTTTGGAGATATCTCCTATCCGTCAAAGGCCGATCGTAAAACCTTTGTCGGAGGCACGTTCTGCACTCACCCGCTCACGATGCGCGTGGCTTTAAAAACGATCGACTATTTGGAGTCTCAAGGTCCCGCATTGTACGACGAGTTGAATAGTAAAACGGATTATCTCGTGCAATCATTGAACGCCTTCTTCAAAGAGCGGAAAGTTCCGATTTATATGGTGAATTTCGGATCTTTATTCCGCTTTGTTTCCTTCGGAGACATCGAGCTGTTCTTCTATCATTTGAACCACAGAGGACTTTATGTGTGGGAAGGACGGAATTGCTTCATGTCCACGGCCCATTCCGATGAAGATATTGGTACGATCATTCACATCGTAAAAGAGACCGTGAGCGATTTACAGCGTGGCGGATTTTTGCCGGGAGACCCACCTCCGGACGATGACGGCGGAGGAGGAAAGCGTGTCAAGCTGTCCAATGAGCAAAAACAGCTTTGGATTTCCTCCGTTGCAGGCGGACCCGCTTCCGCTTCTTTGAATGAATCCGTACTGCTTCGAATGAAGGGGTCTTTGAATATTGATGCGTTACGGCAGGCGGTCAACTTACTGATCCGCAGGCACGAGGCACTGCGCACGGTCATTGATGCCAGCGGTGAATACCAAGAGATTCTGCCCGAGGCGCAAGCACCGTTGAGGGTGCAGGATATGCGCGGTGATCTGGCTGATAGTAGTAAGGATAATCTGGATCGCTGGCTGGCGGCGGACGCTTCCGAAGCAATCGATCTGCAAACCGGGCAGCCGTTGTTTCGGATTACCGTGTTGCAAATGGACGATGAGGAATACATTTTGGCATTTGCCTTCCATCATATCGTCATTGACGGTTGGTCGATCGCTATATTTGCAGGCGAGCTGGAAGAGGCTTATTCGGCGGTCTGCGAAAAACGAATACCGCAGCTGCCGCAGCCGGTCCAATTTCGCGAATATTTGCAATGGCAGGAACAAAAACTTCATCAACCCGATGCCGACGAGGCTGCGACGTTCTGGTCGGCCCAATGCAGCCAGCCAGTTCCAACCTTACAGCTGCCTTCGATTCACGGATACATTAGAAAAAAGATGTTCAATGGTGGCAGGTATACTCTGGTGCTGGATCGGGATGAGACGAAGAGGTTAAGGGCGCTCAGCATTCGTAGTAAGAACAGTATTTTTATTACCATGCTGGCTGCTTACAGTTTGTTTTTATATCGGCTCACCTGTCAAAGACAAATTATCGTCAGCATTCCAACGGCAGGACAATCCCACATGGGGGAAACCCACCTGATCGGAAATTGTGTGAATTTGCTTCCTATATATACGGAGCTGAATGACAGTGAATCGATCGCTGACTACTTAGGTGCCGTAAAGGAAGTCATGCAGCGGGTGGACCGGCATCAAAGTTGTTCGCTCGCAAGCCTGATGGAACATATGCCCGATGTGCATATACCGAACTTGAATATGATGTTCAATATGGACCGTCCTGTTCGTCAACTGAACTTTAGTGGATTAGAAACTGAGCTTCTTCCGTACCCTGTTCGCCATTTGCATTATGATTTGTTTCTTAATGTAACGGAAATCAATCAAGAGCTGAGGTTGGATTTCGATTTCAGCACCGATTTATTCGAACCGGAAGTTATGAAGATTTGGGCGGAAGGTTACCGGCATCTATTACTTTCCATGACACAAGATTCCTCCATGAGTGTATCGCAAATGTCGCTGAGTACTGAAGAGCATACGCATGCGCTATCGCAGTTCCAGAATAAACATAAGGGAAAGTATATTCTTGATTCGCAGCGGAAACCGACTCCGATCGGTTCCATCGGCGAACTGCATACCTTGAATTTAGAGAACGATGCAATGATACCTTCGGGACAGCTCGCGATGATTGTTCCTTCCGGGGCGATGATCATGTGTGGGGATACTGATCGCTGGGCGGAAATTCGCGGATACCGCATCAACTTGACACAGTTGGAAGCCGAGCTGACGAAGCTGGAAAGCTTGAAACAGGCTCAAGTGGTTGTTCGGATAATAAAATGTCATCACGCATCCACGAGACTTGCGGCGTATATTGCATCTCAGATGCCGATCGATGTTTCGCGTGTCCGAGTGGAGATGGCCGAACGCCTGGCCGAGTATGCAATACCTGCTGATGTGGCGGTACTGGAGTCGTTCCAGCGATTGGATGACGGATCCATCGACGAAAATGCACTATCCGGTCTGGATATGTTCTCGCAGGAACAGGAGCCGTTAAATGAGATGGAGTCCAGCATTGCTGAAATCTGGAACGAACTTTTGGGGACCGAGCATGTTGGTGCTAACGATCATTTTTTTAACATTGGCGGCAACTCTTTGAAAGCGACAGTCATGCTGTCGCGAATATACCGGGAGTTCGGTATTCAAATTCCAATTGGCCAGTGGTTCCAGCAGCCGACGGTTCGCCAGTTATCCGGGTTGTTGAACGGACATGCGGAGGAATCATACGATCTGATTCCGGTACAGCCTCAGCAGGAGTACTATGGAATATCCGCGTCCCAGAAGCGGATTTATATATTGGAGCAGCTTGAGGCGAACAGTCTTATCCACAATATCCCGGGTCAGATCCATCTTGCGGGTGAACTGGATCCGGACCGGTTAATTACTGCTCTTCAACAAATTGTGGACAGACATCGGGTGTTTCGAACGTCTTTTGAAATTCGGGGCCAGGAAATTGTGCAGAGAATTGGTGATGCGGTTGTGCTGGACGTTCCGTACTCGGAACTTTCTTCTGAGGAAACAACAGATGACCGGTTCCGAAATTTCGTAAAGCCGTTTGATCTGACCCAAGCGCCACTTTTCAGGGCAGAGCTTGTCAAACTGTCCGATGCTGAATCTCTGCTGTTAGTAGATATGCATCATTTGATTTCAGATGGTTATTCCATGGCCGTATTTATGAAAGAGCTAGTGGGATTGTATCAAGGAGATGCACTGCCAGAGCTTAGAGTACAATACACGGACTTCGCTGTCTGGCAGAATCAAACGGTTAACGAACAACGTATGAGAGAGCAGGAAGCTTACTGGCTTAATGAATTTGTAGGAGAGCTGCCCACTCTGAATATGCCAATGGACTATCCGCGGCCTGGACAACTGAGCGTGGAGGGGGAACGACTAACCTCCTGCTTGGACGAAGGATTGACGAAAAGACTTCGCCGATTGGCCGCGGATACGGGCACCACGTTGTATATGGTTATGCTTACGGCTTATAAAGTACTTTTGCATAAATATTCCTGCCAGGATGACCTTGTTGTTGGTACTCCGGTTTCGGGGCGTATTCATCCCGACATCGAGCCGCTGATTGGTGTGTTTATCAATACTGTTGCGATCCGTAGTTATCCGGCCAAAGACAAGACATTTGCCGAGTATTTGGAGGAAGTTCGGCACAGCAGCATCGGAGCATTCGAAAATCAAAGTTATCCCTTTGAAATGCTGGTGGAAAAGCTCAATATCCGAAGAGACCCCAGCCGCAATCCGTTGTTCGATGTCATGTTTATTTTTCAAAATATGGAATTAGAGGGTGTGTCTGGAGCGGGAGTGACATTTAAGCCGGAAGAGAAAAATCCTGGTGTGTCGCCCTATGATCTGACGCTTAGTGCTGAGGACTGGAATGAGGAATCGGTAACCTTAAACCTGGACTATAGTAAAAAATTGTTCAAGCATGAAAAGGCAGAGCGGATGCTCGTGCATTATGTAAATATTCTAAATGCTGCGGCGGATCAATCCGCATTGACTCTATCGGAGATTGATATTTTATCCGCGGAGGAGCGTCAACAACTGCTGTTTGAATTTAATGCAGCCGAGCTTCTTTATGACAAGCAGTTGACAATCGATGAGTTGATCCGGCGG
This sequence comes from Paenibacillus sp. 10L310, assembly GCF_056395745.1. NCBI lineage: Bacteria > Bacillati > Bacillota > Bacilli > Caryophanales > Paenibacillaceae > Paenibacillus > Paenibacillus sp. 10L310. The sequence goes on from NZ_JBFTKC010000006.1 coordinate 278,151, forward strand.
CAGGCAGAACGTGCTCCTGATGAGGTTGCGGTAATTTGGGAGGATAAGTCTTATACCTATAGTGAACTGGATGCCCAATCGGACCAGCTCGCGGCTGCGCTTCGGCAAAAAGGGGTGCTGCCCGGAACGATTGCCGGGGTAATGGTTACCCGATCGATTCACATGATCGTGGCTTTGCTTGGCGTATTGAAAGCGGGAGCCGCTTACCTGCCGATTGATCCGGAATATCCGGTGCAGCGGATTGAGTATATGCTGGTCGACAGCGGTGCACAAATTTTGCTGACCGATCAAGGGCTGGACGTCCAGGTGGAATACAGTATCGCAACGATCAACATGCACGATGAAAGCTTGTATCAGGGGATAACACCGGAAGATATGTCTTCCTTACCAGTTCATACAGCCGATCACAATGCGTACGTTATATATACCTCGGGCTCTACGGGAAATCCCAAGGGAGTCATGATATCGCACCGGGCAGTCCATAACTTTATCGAAGCTACGACCAAGGAGATCGCATTCTCCCCCGGCAAAAGCATACTGTGCCTGACGACGGTTTCTTTCGATATTTTTGTTCTCGAAACGTGGGTGCCTTTAACCAAAGGGCTCACTGTCGTCATCGCAGGAGAGTCGGACCAGCGGGATCCCTTAGCGCTCAACCGTTTGATCACGAAACATCATGTGCAAATGCTGCAAATGACGCCGTCCCGTTTGAAAATGCTCCTGGGCGGTGACCCGGACATGACATTTCTAAGCAGCGTGACCGACATTATGCTCGGCGGAGAACCCCTCCCGATTTATTTTTTACACCGACTTCAGGAGGGTTCCAGTTTAAACATATTTAATATGTACGGTCCGACAGAAACGACGGTATGGTCCTGTATCAGTAACTTGACGAAGAAGGAAATAGTGGATATCGGCACACCGATTAGCAATACACAGATTTATTTACTGGATGCCAACGATATGCTGGTTCCGATCGGGCTGCCCGGGGAGCTGTGCATCGGAGGAGATGGATTGGCCGAAGGCTACTGGCAGCGCGACGATTTGACGAATCAGAAATTTGTCGACAATCCGCAAGTCCGGGGCCAAAGAATGTACCGGACCGGAGATTTGGCTAAATGGCGAGAAGATGGATGCCTTGAATATATAGGCAGAATGGACTTTCAGGTTAAAATCCGTGGGTACCGGATTGAGCTCGAAGAAATTGAGGCAGCGATGATTCGTCAGCTTCCGGTAAAGGAATCCGTTGTGGTGGCCAAACAGGACAACCAAGGAAATTCCTACCTCTGCGCTTATTACGTTCCGCAAGCGGGGAGCGAACTGGGCTCGATTCGGGAAAGTCTGCTCAAGTCGCTGCCTGAATATATGGTGCCTTCCTACTTTATACCGCTGGAGCAGATGCCGTTGACGCTAAACGGAAAAATCGACAAAACAGCAATGCCTGAGCTGGAAGTGAGTGCACTTACTTTGGAGTCTTATACGCCTCCAGAAAATGCAATCGAAGAGCGACTGGTTCTGATTTGGGAGGAAGAACTGGGCCTTGAGCAAGTCGGCATTCATGATAATTTCTTTGAACGGGGTGGCCACTCCCTGAAAGCGACGATCATGATTGCCAGAATGAACAAAGAATGGGGTGTGGGAATATCTGTGGGGGAATTTTTCCATCATCCTACGGTACGAGGATTAGCAAGGTTGATTCAGCATGGCAACCATCGTACGTTTGATGAAATTCCCGTTGCGGAAACTCGCAGCCATTACGCATTGTCAGCGGCGCAAAGACGTCTGTTTATCCTTGAACAATTAAATGGGGCCAGCACGGCATATAACATGACGGCAGCCTTTGAGGTCGAGGGAGATCTGGATATTGGGAAGCTGGAAACCAGTTTCCGTACCATGATACAAAGACATGAGGCGTTCCGCACCTCCTTCCGGACGGTCGACGGGGAGCCAGTGCAGATCATTCATCCTGAGGTTGAATTTGCCATTGAGCTTGTCGAATGCATGGACGATGCCGATTTAGTCTCGCTTTCCAAGAGATTCATCATGCCTTTCGATCTAAGCAAAGCTCCTTTATTTAGGGCATGTCTGGCAAAAAGGGATGCAAACTGTTATGTCCTGCTGATTGACATGCACCATATCATTTCGGACGGTTCTTCCATTGAAGTGTTCATAGAGGAATTCAATACGCTGTACAGCGGCGGTGAACTGCCGGAGCTTCGAATTCAATATAAAGATTATGCCGCCTGGTATAACGAGCAGCTGCATGAGGGATCGTTTGAAGATGATAAGCAATACTGGCTCAAGCAATTTGCCGTAGAGCCTCCAGTATTGAGTATGCCGACTGAGTTTCCTCGTCCGCAATACCAAAGTAATGAGGGGGCAAAACTTGAAACTTCTGTCGGTTCGGAGCTGACAGCTCAATTGCAGCAGTTAGCGCTCGAAACGGGGACAACCCTCTATATGATTTTACTTGCCGGGTACAGCATCCTCCTATCCAAATACGCGGGGCAAGAGGACATTATTGTAGGGACGGCGTCAGCCGGAAGAGATCATGTTGATCTGCGCAAGGTGATGGGCGTATTCATCAATACACTGGCGATTCGAACTAGCCCAGAGGGCCGGAAGAGCTTCCGTGAGTATTTGATGGAAGTCAAAGACATATGCCTGAACGCTTATGAACATCAGCAGTTTCCGTTTGAGAGCTTGGTAGAGGCATTGTCGATTCCGAGAGACTTGAGCCGAAGCCCATTGTTTGACGTGATGCTGACGATGCAGAATGCAGACGAAGACGATTTTCAAGTGAAAGGTTTGGCAGTCAAGCCTTATGCGCTACAGCAGAACTCATCCAAGTTTGATATCTCTCTGCTGGTCAAACGGACCGGGGATAATATTCTTTTGGAATTCGTCTACAGCACTGCTTTGTTTACTGCTGATACACTGGAACGGTTTGCTCAGTTATTGGTCCATGTGCTTCACACGTGTGCGAACAGGCCGGAGCTGGAGCTTGCCAAGCTCTCCCTGCTGTCGGGTGAGGAGAAGACAGACGGTTCGCATAGGCAGCTGCTCCAAGATACCGAAGCTGCGAAGAAACCGGCATTTGGCACAATGATTGAATGGTTCGAGTCGACCGCAAAACGGATGCCGAATCAGACGGCGCTTGTCTGCGGAGAGGATCGATGGAGCTTTTCCGAACTAAATGGAAAAGCCAATCGGTTGGCAAAAATGCTGCTGGAGAACGGTTTCGGAGAAGGCAACCGTATTGCCGGGATTAGGATGGAGAACCGGCCTGAAACGATAGCTGCCCTGCTTGCTGTTTTCAAAGCGGGAGGCACGTATTTGCCGATTGATCCCGAGTTCCCTCAGGAACGAATCAAGTATATGTTGGCGGATTGCGGCGCCCAGTTCCTGTTGACCTATGCTGCCGATCTGCTTGCAGCTGACACTGGGGGGCAATTATTCCTTCTAGATCATCTCAAAGCGACAGATGGTCTGGAGAAGAATTTGAATATTCCGGTGAAAGAAGACGACTTGGCCTACTTGATCTATACCTCCGGGACAACCGGGACACCCAAAGGCGTTATGATCGAGCAGCGCAATTTGGTGAATTATGTGCACTGGTTTGTGACGAGTCAACGAATCGACGGCACAGACAAAACAATGCTCCTTTCCTCGCCCGGTTTTGATTTGTGCTATACCGCGCTGTATCCGGCGTTAGCGGGCGGTTGCGAGCTGCATCTGCTCGACCGACACGATTATGTGGACCCGGCTTTCGTACTGGACTACATGTCACTGAACGGCATTACATTTATTAAAGTGACGCCGTCTCTGTTTCACATTTTGGCGAATCATGAACGGTTTGATACGGAAGGGCTGTTGAACTCGCTGGAACTGATCGTTCTTGGTGGCGAGAAAATGAGGATCCAGGACGTTAAGCGATATTTTGAACGGTATCCGTACACCAGATTCGTAAACCACTACGGACCTACGGAAGCCACGATCGGATGTATTGCCCATCCATTCGACCAGGATTCATTCGAGGAATTCAGCAGTCAGCCGGTAATTGGGCAGCCAATCTTTCATACAGAAGCACAAATTATGGATAATTACGGAAACTTTTTGCCGGATGGAATACCAGGTGAGTTGGTGATCGCCGGGCGGGGGGTTGGACGCGGATATTTGGGACAGCCAGAACTTACGAACCAAAAGTTCATCTCCCATCCCCTCCATTCTGAACAGCGTCTGTATAAAACGGGAGACCGGGCTAAGCGATTGCCGAATGGCAGCATTGAGTTCATCGGCAGAGTCGACCATCAAACCAAAATCCGTGGTTACCGGGTAGAGCTTGCTGAAATCGAGTTTCAGCTTGCGGCTCATCCGGATGTGCAAGAGGCCGTAGTCACCGTGAAGGAGGACGACAACGGCAGCAAATACGTTTGTACCTATCTGGTTACTACGCAAGTGTTGACCGCGCAGGATATGAGAAACTATTTAGGGGCCAGACTTCCGGCATATATGCTGCCTTCTGCTTATGTTTTCCTTGACCACATACCGCTCAATGAGAACGGCAAGGTGAACTTCAAAGCGCTTCCCGATCCGGTCATGGAAGTCAAGCTTTGCGGAGAAGACTCGACTCCAATAAACGAAATTGAGGAAGTGATGCTGCGTGTATGGGAGGAAACGTTGGGCGTACAAGGTATAGGAACGGATCATAACTTCTTTGAATGCGGCGGCGATTCCATCAAGGCACTGCAGGTATCTTCACGATTAACAGCTTACAGTCTGCGGATGGAAATGAGGGATCTGTTCAAACATCCGACAATCCGGGAAGTGAGCAAATACGTACAGACGCTGACTGTCAAAACCAGTCAGGAGCCGGTGACTGGAGAGGTAGGCTTGACTCCGATTCAATATCGGCTGTTCGAACAGAAATGGGAGCATGTCCATCATTACAATCATTCAGTCATGGTGCACAGGCCGGAAGGCTTTGTTCCGGGGTTGGTCGCCGAGGCGTTCGATCGTCTGGTGGAGCACCACGACGCACTGCGGATGAGGTTTGGCATGGAGGATGACAGGATCGTTCAGTTCAATCAAGGGTTGGAAGAACAGGAGTATTACAAGCTGAATGTGATCGATCTCAAAGGAACTGCAAACACTGTGGCCGAAATCGAGCGGGAATCTGCCAAACTGCAGACGGAATTGAATATCGAGCAGGGACCGCTTATCCGACTGGCGATCTATCATACAAATACCGGAGATTATCTGTTATTCATCATTCATCATCTGGTCGTTGACGGGGTGTCCTGGCGGTTCATTCTGGAGGACTTCTCCACTGCCTACAAGCAATTGCTTGAACAATCGGAGGCGAAGCTCCCGGACAAAACGGATTCCTTCCAAGCATGGTCGGAGAAGCTGAGGAAGTATTCCGTAAGCTCGTCACTATTAAAAGAAACAGGATACTGGAGTGCCGTCGAGCGGACTTCTGTCACCGAGCTTCCCGTCGACCATTCGATTTCTTCGAATCAGGCAGGGGATCACGCGGTTCAGAAGCTGACATTGGACACCAATGTTACCCGTAGCCTGTTAACAGACGCTCACCATGCCTACAGTACGGAGATACAAGACCTTCTTCTTGCGGCTCTGAGCCGCACGCTGAAAGAGTGGGCAGGTTCCGGTAATATACTGATCCAACTGGAAGGGCATGGCCGGGAGGATGTAATAAAAGGGGTGAATGTGTCGAGGACGGTAGGATGGTTCACATCCCTGTTCCCGTTCGTGCTCGGAGAGAAAGGGACGGACGATCTTGCCGAATTGATCAAGAGTACCAAGGATGAGTTGCGAAGAGTACCGGGTAAAGGGTTGGGCTATGAAATTATGAAATATTTGACCTTCCATGACTCGACCTCCGAACTTTCACTGGATTACCTGCTCAAACCGGAGCTTGTCTTCAATTACCTTGGGCAGTTTGACCAGGAGGCAGCGCGGACGGCGGTGTTCCAAGTGTCCGACATTTCGACTGGACCCGAGGTCGGGCCGCAGGTTCAGAAGGGATATAAGATGGAATTGAATGCCATGGTTTCCAACGGTCAATTCAGTATGGAAATAAACTACAACAAGTATCAATATCATCAGGAAACGATTCAGCGGCTCGCTAAGCGGTTTGGAGAACATCTTGAACAAATTGTCCAACACTGCTCCCGTAAGGAGGTTAAGGAAATGACACCGACCGACTTCCAGTACAACAAACTTTCGCAAAAGCAATTGGATGCCATTTCTCGCAAGCTGAAGAAGAAGCTATAGTCCTGCCGTAGGTGGAAGCTGCCGGATTGGTGGCAATCCGGCAGCCAAAGTAGATGGGGAGTGTGTGACATTGAGCAATCATGAAATTGATAAAATATACCCGCTTACGCCGACTCAAGAAGGAATCTTGTTCCATTCCTTATTGGAACCCGACTCTGAAGCGTACTTTGAGCATGTTTCCTTCACGATTCAAGGGATGCTATCACTTCCAACAATGAAGCGCAGTTTTACAACCTTGGTAGAACGATATGATGTATTAAGGACGGTATTTATATATACGGAAGTGGAGCAGCCCTTACAAATCGTCTTGAACCAATGCGAGCCGGAAATAAGCTTTGAGGACATTTCGACCTGTCCGAAGGAAGAACAGCCGAGGCTCATCGAGGTGTTTCAAGCACGGGACCTGGAGCGAAAGTTCGATTTAGAGACAGGTCCGCTCTTTCGCATGACTGTGTTCAAACTGGATAAGGATGTCTACAAAGTCGTCTGGAGATTCCATCATATCATTATGGACGGTTGGTGTATGGGGATCCTTGCCCAAGATTTGTTCCAAATTTATGAGGCTTTGGAGAGTGGTTCCTCGCTACGATTGGCTCCGGTATATCCTTATAGCGATTATATAAGGTGGCTCGGGGAGCAAGACCAGAAGAATGCTCTGCAATACTGGAGCCAATACCTTGAGGATTACGAATTGCGTGCGACGGTCCCATCCCTGGGGGGAGGGGAGGATCGAAAAGGGTTCGATCATCGCAAATACCATTTTAAATGGGATGAAGATACAACTCGGCGCCTGAAAACGCTGGCCGTCAAACATCAGGTGACGTTAAGCACGGTGTTCCATGCGATTTGGGGTGTATTGTTGCAGCGTTATAACGACAGCGAGGATGTAGTATTTGGTTCGGTCGTATCGGGCAGGCCGGCAGAATTGCCTGGTATCGAGAGCATGGTGGGACTGTTTATTAATACGGTTCCTTTACGAATCAGAAGCTATAAGGACACCTCTTTCCAAGTACTACTTGCCCAAGTGAATGATTCGATGCTGGAAGCGAACCGGTATAACTATGTTTCATTGGCGGAAATCCAGTCAAAAACAGTACTCAAAAATCAACTGATCGACCATATTCTCGTTTTTGAGAATTATCCGCTGGAGACGATGGGCGGCGATGAAGGCAGACTGTCGATAGTCGACAGTGAAATGGTGGAACATACCAATTACAATCTGGACGTGACCGTATTCCCGGAACAGGAACTCGAAGTGTTGTTCACCTATAACGGATTTCTCTATGACGAGCATTTTCTGCAAAACTTGGAAGGGCACTTGAAGCAAATCGTGAACATTGTATTGGACAATGATGGTGTGTATTTGCGGGATATCGAGATCATCTCCGAACAGGAAAAGCGGGTCATTCTGACCGACTTTAACAACACGGAAAAGGAATTCAGGCTTGACAAGCCTGCGCATGAACTATTCGAAGAGCAAGCACGACGTCAGCCGGAAAAAGTTGCACTTCGCTATCAGGAGGAATACCTGACTTACGATCAGTTGAACCGAAAAGCGAATCGCTTGGCACGCATATTCAGACAGTTCGGGCTTGAAAAGGGTGATTTTGCAGCGGTGATGCTGGACCGTTCACCGCTAATGGTAGCGAGCATACTCGCCATTTGGAAACTTGGAGCTGCTTATATACCTGTCGATCCTCAATATCCACAGGAGAGGAAGTCGGGGATCGTTGCCGATTCGGATGCCAGAATCGTTGTTGCATTATCCGCACACGTGGAGGACGAGTTGAAAGCACGTTATCCAGGCCGGTTTGCGGAGCTGGACAACCTTGTCCCTCCCGAGGGTGAAGAGGCCGAAAGCAATATCGGCGTCCCGGTAGAAATGACCGATTTGGCCTATACACTCTTTACTTCTGGTTCGACGGGAAAGCCGAAAGGAGTCTTGATCGAGCACCTGGGGATGCTGAACCATATTTGGGCTGAAGCGCATGATCTTCAATTATCTGATGATATTGTGTTCGCCCAGACGGCAAATCACTGCTTTGATATTTCGGTATGGCAATTATTCGGTGCATTGGTACTTGGCGGGACCACGGTTATCTATCCAGAGGAACTGATTCTATCACCCGAGAGGTTCATCCATCAGCTCATCCGGGATCGGGTAACCCTTCTCGAAGTCGTTCCTTCGTATTTGAGTATACTTTTGGATATCGTTAAGGCACGTTCACTTCGTTTTGAATCTCTGCAGCATTTGATGATTACAGGGGAGGCCGTCACGCCTGCGCTGGCTACACGCTGGTTTGAGCTTTGCCCCGGAATCAAAATGGTTAACGCATACGGTCCGGCGGAGGCATCTGATGATATTTGCCAGTATGTTATGGATTGTGCACCTGAGAATAAGGGATATATCCCGGTCGGAAAACCGTTGTCCAATATTCGAATGTATATTGTTAACAAGCAAACACAACTGTGTCCAATTGGAATCATTGGCGAAATTTGTGTATCTGGAATTGCAGTAGGAAGAGGCTATCTTAATGATCCGGAGCAGACTGCAAAAGGGTTTATGGAGGATCCGTTTGCTTCCAGGCCAGGCGTTCGATTGTATAGAACTGGAGATTTGGGCAGATGGCTTCCTGACGGTAATGTCGAGTTCATCGGCCGCAAGGATCAACAGATCAAAATCAGGGGATTCCGGATTGAGCTCGGAGAAATCGAGCACAGGTTAAGCGAGCACGAACAAATTCGGGAAGCAGCAGTGCTTGTCAAGGGTGGGGCCGAGAAATACTTATGCACGTATTACACGGCTTATGTCGATCTAACGGCATCCGAATTGAAGGAGTATCTGATCGCCTGTTTGCCGGATTATATGGTTCCTACAATCTTTATACAACTGGAGGATATGCCGCATAATGCCAATGGGAAAATTAACCGCAGCCGGTTACCCGAACCTGTCATCGAGCGTAACGAGGGCGAATTTGTACCTGCACGCAATGATACGGAGGAGTCCTTAGTTTCCATTTGGACTGAGATTCTGGAAGTGAAGAGGGTAAGCATAGAAGATAATTTCTTCGGTTTAGGCGGACATTCACTAAAAGCAACGATCCTTGTTTCCCGTATTCAAGGGGAGCTGGGTGTTGACGTAACAGTGAGGGACATTTTCGAGTATCCGACCGCTGCTCTTTTGGCGGAGCGAATCCGGGAAATGAACGGAGGTGTGTACTATGCAGAGTCCATTTCACCGGCACCTGCCGATGACGCTTATCCAGTGAGTCCGGCGCAAAAAAGAATATATGTGCTACATACGCTAGAGGAGTCGGAATCAACGGCATATAACATGCCATTCGCCTACCAAGTTCAAGGCCGTTTGGATTCCGCGCGCTTACAGCATATTATCAATCGGTTGATTGACCGTCATGAAGTATTTCGAACGTCGTTCCGCTTTGTTGACGGGGAGCTGGTCCAGATCATTCATCCCGAAGCGGACTGTAAGCTTGAAGAGGTAGAAATGACCGGTGCGGGTAAGCAGCAGATCGATGAACAAATCAAGTCGTTTATCCGCCCGTTTACTTTGGAAGAAGCACCGCTCTTGCGGATTCAATGGCTTCATACCGGACAGGCCGAGGGTGTGCTGCTGATCGATATGCACCACATTATTTCCGACGGTTTGTCGGGAGTCATTCTACTGGACGAACTGGAGCGGATGTATAACGACAACGGCCTGCTGCCGCTTGACATCCACTATAAGGATTATGCCTTCTGGTTGAATGAATGGCTCGGCGGGGAAGAGATGCAACGCCATGAATCTTATTGGCTGGAGCATTTCTGTGGTGAACTGCCTCTATTAAACCTGCCGCTGGATTACCGTAGACCGGCCGTGCAGAGCTTTAACGGCAAGACATTGCAGCTTTCGCTGTCCCCGGAGCTTGCTGGATCGCTTCAGAAGCTGTCTCAGGACATGGGCGTAACTTTGTTTTCCGTGATGTTAGGTGCTTACTGCACCCTGTTATCGAAATATAGCGGTCAGGAGGAAATTATCGTCGGAACGCCGGCCGCCGGGCGTAATCATCGGGACGTACAGCACATGCTGGGGATGTTTATCAACACAGTGGCGCTTCGCAATTTTCCGGAACATCATAAGACGTTTCGCGAGCTTGTCAGGGAAGTTATGGATCACACGTTATCAGCAATCCATCATCAGGATTTCCCTTTCGAGCGGTTGGTGGAGCTGCTTGATCTGAATCGTGACACAAGCCGAAACCCGCTTTTTGACACCATGTTCAATTTGACGGACCGCGAGAAACCGGAAGTTGCTATAGGCGATCTGCTCCTCACTCCATATGAGCTGAAGACCGACATCTCCAAGTTCGACTTGATGCTGGATGTTTATGCGGATCATACCGAGATCTCTCTTGATTTGCAGTACAACACCGATTTGTTTTCAGATTTCACCGCACAACAAATGGGTCGTCACTACTTGCAGATCCTCCATAACCTTGTAACGGCTCCCGATATACCGCTGGGAAGCGTGGAGCTGCTCAGTTTGGAAGAGCGCAAGGAAATAATGAGTTGGGGCCGGGGACAAAAGGCAGCCTATGACTTCAATCTGAGTGTTCCTCAACGCTTTGAGCGTTTTGCGTATGAACAGCCTGATTCGCCGGCAGTGAAATTCGCTGGGGGAGTATGGAACTACGCCGAACTCAATGCCCAAGCCAACCGGATTGGCCGTTACCTTCAAAGGTGTTTGGGTGATCTGCCGGAGGAAGCGATTGCTGCAGTGATGTTGGAGCGCTCCCCCGGATTTATTCAAAGCGTGCTCGGAATCTGGAAGGCGGGAGGCGCCTATGTTCCGATCGATCCGGAGTATGGAGTAAAGCGTAAAGCGAGTATTTTGGAGGATTCCGGGGCACGAGTTCTTATAACCCGCTCGGAATATGTCCGGGATGGGTTGGAAGAGCAGTATGAAGGGGTGATCCTTTGCCTTGACTTGGTGCTGGAGGAAATTGAGAAGGAAAGCCCGGTGAATATCGGGAAACTGCAGGGTGCGGACAGTCTGGCATATATATTGTTTACCTCTGGCTCGACCGGAAAGCCCAAAGGTGTAATGATCGAGCATCGGGGTTTATTGAATCACATCCTTGCCGAAGCCGATGCTCTTGCTCTGGATCATCATCTGGTCTTTGCCCAGAACGCCAATATCTGTTTCGATATTTCGGTATGGCAATGCTTTGGTGCTCTTGCATTGGGCGGGACGACTGCGGTGTATCCACAAGATATGGTACTTGAAGCAGAACGTTTCCTGGAGGCAATTACAGCCGATCGCGTGACGCTTTTGGAAGTGGTCCCATCTTATTTGACAGTCATGCTGGATGTGCTGGAACAGACAGGGATGAAACTAGATTTTCTAAGTCACTTGATGCTTACGGGAGAGACCATAAAGCCGGATTTGGCCCGGAGATGGCTGAACCTGTATCCCGGAATTCCAATCGTAAATGCGTACGGACCTGCGGAAGCTGCCGATGATATCAGCCAGCTTGTGATCCGCGACTTGCCTAAGGAGACAGACTTCGTCCCGATTGGTAAACCGCTGGCGAATTTAAATTTGTATGTGGTCGATAACCAAATGAAACTTTGTCCGGCAGGCGTTTACGGAGAAATTTGTGTATCCGGTGCGGGTGTAGGGCGTGGATATATCCATGATCCGAAAAGAACGGACCAGTCCTTCGGGAAAGATCCATTTGCTCCTTGTATCCCGGAATCGGGTGAAATCCCTCGTCTGTACAAGACCGGTGATTTAGGGCGCTGGCGGCATGACGGAAATCTGGAGTTTTTCGGACGTAAAGATTTTCAGGTCAAAATCAGAGGCTACCGCATTGAGCTGGAGGAAATCGAAGTTTGTATTATGCAATCCCCGCATATCAAGCAAACGATTGTATTGGCTAGAGAAGATGATACCGGAAGCAAATATTTGTGTGCATATCTGGTTCTGGAGTCTTTCGTGCAAGACAGCGAGGAGAATTGTCTCTTCGAGTTAAAAGATGAATTGGCAGCAACATTGCCCGGCTATATGATACCGGCCCACTTTATCATTCTTGCAGAAATGCCGCTTTTGATCAGCGGGAAGATCAACCGGGATGCACTGCCTGCTCCCGAACGCAGCGCCGTGTCGAGTGGGAATTATACGGAGCCCCGTAATGAAGTGGAGCAAATCCTGGTGACGATTTGGGAAGAGGTTCTCAGCGTCCACAAGATCGGGATTGATCATAATTTCTTTGAGCTCGGGGGGGATTCGATTCGAGCCATTCAAATTTCTTCGAAGCTGAGCAATCAAGGTTATAAGTTGAAAATGAAGGATCTGTTCCAAAATCCGGAAATTCGGAAGCTGTCCAAATATGTACAGGCGGACCACCGCGAAATTGATCAGGGGCCGGTCGAGGGGTTTGTGAAGCTTACTCCAATTCAGAAGTGGTTTTTTGAATGCGGATTCTCACCAGCAAATCACTGGAACCAGGCTGTCGTTCTGCATAAGCGTGGAGGATTCGATGCGGACCTGTTAAGGGAGGTCTTCACCGGGCTGATCCGTCATCATGATGCGTTAAGAATGGTTTATAAATGCGAGGAAGGATTATGGATGCAGTATAACAGGGGGGAGAACATTCGGGAGGAGCACCCGTGGTTCGAACTTTTCATCAAGACAATGGCCGATGAGGATGATGGCCGGATTGAGATGGCCCGAATCATTGATGAGCTGCATGGCAGTCTCGATTTGGAAAACGGACCGTTGGTCAAGGCGGGATTATTCAAGACAGACCAGGGTGATCATTTGGCGATCATTATTCACCATTTGATCATTGACGGTATTTCCTGGCGCATTTTATTCGAGGATTTGACGCTTGCGTATCATCAAGCAGAGCGGGGCGAACTTATTGCACTGCCGTCCAAGACGGATTCCTTCCAAACGTGGGCGAACCGACTGACGGAATATGCAAACAGTGAAATGCTGCAGAAAGAGAAGTCCTACTGGCGACAAATCGAATCGCAGAACATTAAGATCCTGCCCAAGTCTGGCCTTTTTGAGGGCACTGCAACAGTCTCGGATAACATGTCGTATTCCTTTAAGCTGTCTGCAGCCGAAACCGGGCAGCTTCTCGGTAAAGTGCATAAGGCCTACAATACGGAAATCAACGACATTCTACTCGCTGCATTGGGACGGGCCGTAAGGGAATGGACAGGCGAGGACAATGTTTTGATCTGTCTTGAAGGCCATGGCAGGGAAGACATCATGAAGAACGTGAATATCAGCAGAACGGTCGGTTGGTTTACTTCCATTTATCCAGTCGTATTGAATATCCCGAGTTCAGCGGATATATCCTACCACATCAAATCGGTCAAAGAGAACTTACGTCGCATTCCGAACAAGGGTATTGGCTACGGAATCCTGAAATACCTTGGTGAGAACCGGCTTGAGGAAGAGATGCAATTCCGTCTGGTGCCTGAAATTAAGTTTAACTACCTGGGGCAATTCGATAACGATGTGAATACAGAGCTGTTCAGTGCTTCCGACGTGCCATACGGTCAAACCGTCAGCCCGGAAGCCGAAAGGGAAGTGGCTTTGAATATTACGGGCCTTGTGGAAGATGGCTGTCTGACGATGTCGATCGACTATAATCTTGCGGAATATACAGGAACGGAAATCAGCCTCCTGGGCGGCCGTTTTAAGACACAGTTGATGGAAATAATCAAGCATTGCACGGAAAAAGAGACTCAGGAACTGACGCCTTCCGATGTGGGGGGAGACGATCTGTCCATTGAAGAGCTGGAAGCCATTATGGATTTTTATAACCAATAAAAATGAATTTAGGGAGAGATGGTCTTGAGCGATAAGCTGACTATTGCGGGGGTATACAACTTAACACCGATGCAAGAAGGAATGCTGTTTCATTCCTATTTGAACCCGGATTCCGCCGCATACTTCGAACAGTTTTCCTGCACCGTCTCGGGAAGGCTGAATGCCTTGATATTGGAAAAAAGTTTTAATGTCCTGATCGACAAATATGATGTGCTTCGGCTTAATTTCATCCATGAGAACACGAAAAATCCAAAGCAGGTTGTATTCAAAAAGCGCGTGATGCCTGTGTTTTATGAGAACTTGTCGTCGTTTGGCGAAATGGAGCAGGAGCAGTATATCCGCCGCTATATCCAAGAGGACCAGAAGAAGGGGTTCGACCTGGCCAAGGATGTGCTGCTTCGTGCGGCCGTGCTGCAAACCGGTGATCTCAGTTATAAGCTGATTTGGAGCTATCATCATATCATTCTGGACGGTTGGTGTTTAAAAACAATCGTTCAGGAATTGTTTGACGTCTATAAATCGCTCAGCCAGGGTACGTTTTCATCAGTGGAAGAGGCGCCGCCCTTCTCCCGATACATTCAGTGGCTGGATGGGCAGAACCGCGAAGAAGCCCGAAGCTACTGGGCCGGATATTTGGAAGGCTACGAATCAGATATTGAACTGCCCTCCTTTGGCATGAACACCCAGGTAGGCCGGAATGGCTATGGTCGCAGGGAGGTACGGCAAAGAGAGCAAGCCGTTCAAGTGGACCGTGCCTACAAAATAAGCCAGGAAACGACACAAGGGCTGGAGCATCTGGCCAAAAGTCATCAGGTGACTTTAAATACGGTGCTCCAGTCGGCCTGGGGCTTGTTAATGGGCCGCTATAACGGAACCGAGGATGTGGTTTTCGGTACCGTCACCTCCGGCCGACCGGCTGAAGTGG
The DNA here is from genome assembly GCF_056395745.1 of Paenibacillus sp. 10L310. NCBI lineage: Bacteria > Bacillati > Bacillota > Bacilli > Caryophanales > Paenibacillaceae > Paenibacillus > Paenibacillus sp. 10L310. Next base: position 293,219 of record NZ_JBFTKC010000006.1, read on the forward strand.
AGGAGGTTGAGAACATGGTCGGGCTGTTCATCAATACGGTCCCGATCCGGATCGCCTTCCATGGCGGGATGTCGTTCTCTGCATTAATTCGGGAGGTCCAGCAGTCCTCCTTAGAAACACAAAGCTACGACTTTTATCCGCTGGCTGAGATTCAATCCCTGACTTCCAAGAAGCAGCATCTGATCTCTCATATTTATGCCTTTCAAAATTATCCGGTGAGTGCGGACCCTCTAGATGAAGGAGAAGAAGCGTTTGCAATTACTGAGCTTGAAGATTTTGAGCAGACGCATTATGACTTTAACCTAATTCTGATGCCGAACGCTGGGCTCGAAGTCAAATTTAAATATAACTCAGCCCGATATGTCCAGGCCGCAATGGATCGTTTGTTCCAAAATTTTGAGCAAGTGCTCGATCAGGTCGGCCGGAACGCTGACATTCTGATTCAGCATATTTCAGTCATTACAGACGACGAGAAACAGCAAATCCTGCACCAATTTAACACCGTCGGCGAATATCCGAGGGATCAAACGATCGTGCAGCTGTTCGAGCGTCAGGCCGGGATGATACCGGGAAACATCGCTATCGTGAATAAGGAACACAAACTGACTTATGCGGAGTTGAATGTGCGAGCTGATCGTCTGGCATCCCGACTGAGAAGAAAGGGTGTTGAACCAGATAGCGTCGTGGGCTTGATCGGCGACCGTTCAATGGAGACGGTAGTGGGTATGCTGGGTATTTTAAAGGCTGGTGGCGCCTATTTGCCTATTGATCCGGAATACCCGGAAGATCGCATTGCCTTTATGTTGAGGGATAGTGAGACGAGATGGATCGTTACGTCGGAGTGTTATGCGGACAAGCATATGGACGGAGTCGAATCCATCATTCTGGATCGGGAAGAGGATGAATGTACTTCAACTGTGATAGAGGACCGTGCAATCGATGCGGAAAAGATTCTTACGCCCTCAAACCTGGCCTATGTGATGTATACCTCCGGTTCGACGGGACGTCCCAAAGGGGTGATGATCGAACATCATAATGTGGTACGGCTCGTCCAAAACAGCAACTATGTCCCTTTTGAACCAGGAGACCGCATTTTGCAAACCGGAGCACCTGTATTTGATGCCTGCACATTTGAGATTTGGGGAGCACTTCTAAACGGCCTGGAACTTTATATCATCGATAAGCACTCCATTCTGGATGCGCAGCTGTTGGGAGAAGCGATTCATGAATACCGCATTACAACAATGTGGCTCACCTCTCCCTTGTTCAATCAGTTGTCTCAATTGGATCCGACGTTATTCCGTCCCCTTCGCTTCTTGATCGTCGGGGGGGATACCCTTTCCCCTAAGCATATTCAGCTTGTGGCGAACCAATGCCACAATACGACGATCATTAACGGGTATGGGCCGACTGAAAATACGACGTTTTCCTGCTGCTACACGATCCGTTCGTTCGAGGAAACAAGGATTCCGATCGGCGGACCGATTGCCCATTCTACTGCTTACATCGTCGATTTATACGGGCATCTGTGCCCCGTCGGTGTTTCGGGAGAACTGTGGGTTGGCGGTGATGGCGTCGGGCGCGGATACATAAACAATCTGTCCCTGACTTCGGAGAAGTTTATTGCAAGCCCTTTTATCGAGGGAGAACGGATTTATCGTACGGGGGATCTGGTAAACTGGCTCCCGGACGGAAGCATCGATTTTATTGGCCGGTTGGACAATCAGGTGAAAATACGCGGTTTCCGCATCGAAACCGGGGAAATCGAAAGCCGGATTCAGATGCATGTAAGCGTGAAGGAGGCTGTAGTCACAGTAAGAGACAAGGGTGACGGTCTGAAATCATTATGTGCTTATGTGGTTGGTGCGGAAAATCTCGATGCGACGAGTATGAAACAGTATCTTTTGAATGATCTGCCGGATTATATGGTACCTGTTCATTGGGTATTTATGGACCAACTACCGCTTACTCCGAACGGCAAAGTTCACCTGCAGGCCTTGCCGGAGCCCGTGGAGGCTAATGCTCTTGGTAACGAAGCGTTTGTTGCGCCTCGGAACGAAACGGAGCAAAAGCTGGCGGACATTTGGAGCGCTGTACTGGCCATTCCTTCGATCGGGGCGAATGACCATTTCTTTGAGCTTGGGGGTCATTCCCTGACAGCGTTAAAGTTGGTCACGGAAATGAAAAAGCAATTTGAGATCCAACTCCCTTTAAGAGATATATTCCAGACGCCGATTCTAGCAGAGATGGCAGCGAGGATCAACAGGAACGAAGATGAGGAATTTGTTGGGATCGAGCCTGCTCCCCTAGCCGAGTTCTATCCAGTGTCCTCTGCGCAAAAGCGCCTGTATGTTTTGAATAGTATGGCAGGAATTACAACAGCGTATAATATGCCGTTTGTCCTGCAAATCGAGGGTAAACTTGATGTCGACCGGCTGGAACAGTCTTTTCAAATCTTGATTTCCCGCCACGAGTCTTTACGAACCTCTTTTGCGTCTTTGCATGGGGAACCCGTCCAGGTGGTGCATGAGAAGGTACCCTTTGCTATAAAGGAATTGGAGTCTCATCCTAGTGAGGATATTGAGAAAACCGTCGACCGATTCGTAGTTCCGTTCGACCTCGGAAGCGCACCTTTGCTGAGGGCGGGACTATCTACAATAAGGGAAGAATGCTGTCTTCTGATCATTGATATCCATCATATCGTCGCCGACGGTGCTTCCATCGGAATCATCGTGCAGGAATTCTGCGAGGTGTATAACAGCCTGGGTAAAGAAGCAGTTGCAAAAACTCATGCAGGGCATTCGGTTCGACGTGTTCAATATAAAGACTTTGCCGTTTGGCAAAGTAAACAGTCCGGCCCCAGGGAGCAGCAGGAGCATTACTGGCTTAATCAATTTGCCGAAGAGCCACCCGTGCTTAATTGGTTGACCGATTATCCACGACCGCAGATTCAAAGCTTTGAAGGAGCTTTTTCCTCAGTGAATCTCGATGAAGAGCTGACGTCCCGGTTGAAACAGCTGGCTAACGAAACGGGAGCCACCTTGTATATGGTTATGATGGCTGCCTACAGCATATTGCTTTCCAGATATGCCTCCCAAGAGGATATTGTGATTGGATCTCCAACGATGGGCAGAACTCATGCAGACGTGCTTCAAACGGTAGGTATGTTCGTCAACACGCTTGCTTTGCGTGTAAAACCGGAAGGAACAAAAACGTTCGATCAATTCCTGTGCGAAGTGAAACAAACGACACTTCAGGCTTTCGAGCACCAAGACTATCCATACGAGGAGCTTATCGAGAAGCTCGGACTCAGACGCGACTTAAGCCGTAACCCGCTGTTCGACACGGTGTTTACGCTTCAGAATCTCGGTATCGAAGAGTTGGCTTTAGACGGACTTACCGTAAGTTCTCGTTCCTGGGACGGACGGATGTCGAAGTTTGATTTGACATTGACGGTAACGGAAAATGACCGGGGAATGTCCATCGAAGCGGAGTATGCTGCGAAGCTGTTCAAAGCCGGGACGATCGAGCGCCTGATGACGCACTACATTGAGGTTTTAAGGTCAGTGGTTGTTAGCAGACATATCAAGCTGGAAGATATAGAACTGCTGCCGCCGGAGCAGCGGAGCTGGATTCTGGAACAATTCAACGGTTCGAAAAAGGACTTTGCCCATAACCGGACCGCTTATGAGTTGTTTGCAGAACAGGTCAAGCGTACGCCGGACCATATTGCCCTCGTCTTTAAAAACCAGCGGCTGACTTACCGTGAACTGGAGGAACAAACGAGCCGCCTTGCTTACGTTCTGCTGGAAAAGGGTGTGAAACCCGGGGGGATCACGGCAATCATGGTCGAACATTCGGTCGAAATGATTGTGGCAGTGCTTGCAGTATTACAAACGGGGGCGGCATATCTCCCAATCGACCATGAGTACCCTGCCGATCGTATTACTTACATTCTGGAGGATAGCAAGGCTGGCTTGCTACTGACGAAAAATGGGCTGGTACAATCGAAAGGTTTGAGTCTCCCCTGGATCGATTTAGAGGAAGTGCTGATGCCAAACAGTGAGCTTCATATACAGAAGCCGTTCTCGACGCCAAAGGGTTCGTCCGCCGACTTGGCCTATGTGATCTATACGTCAGGGTCTACGGGGAAACCGAAAGGCGTGATGATCGAACACCGCTCCCTGCTCAATATGACAGGATGGTATCAATCGTATTACGGGCTGACGCCTGAGGACAAAAGTACCAAATACGCCGGATTCGGCTTTGATGCCTCTGTGTGGGAGATATTCCCATCACTCTTGTCGGGCGGTGAGCTTCATATTATCCCGGAGGAAATCCGATACGATGTGCCGCGATTGGCGGATTACTACAACGAACAGGGTATCACTGTCAGCTTCCTGCCGACGGCCGTCTGCGAGCAATTCACCCAGATCCAGAATGATTCCCTGCGTGTGCTGCTTACCGGTGGAGATAAGCTCAAGTCTTACCATCCCGTACCCTATGACCTGGTAAATAATTACGGACCTACGGAAAATACCATCGTGACGGCAGCTTTCAAGGTGAATGGCGAATACGATAACATTCCGATCGGCTGCCCGATTGACAACGTAAGGGTGTATATCCTTGACAGAAATGACAAGCTCCTTCCGATCGGGATTCCCGGTGAACTGTGTATTGCCGGAGACAGTCTGGCACGGGGGTACATGAACCGGGACGATTTGACGGCGGAGAAGTTTACCGCCGATCCATTTCAAACCGGTGAAAGAATGTACAGAACCGGTGATCTGGCTAGGTGGCTCCCTGATGGAAACCTGGAGTATCTAGGCCGGATGGACGAGCAGGTCAAAATTCGAGGTTACCGCATCGAGCTTGGAGAAGTGGAGAATGTCCTGCTCAAACAGGAGGGCGTTGCTGAGGCTATCGTTGCTGTGGTATTAAATCCGAAGCAGGAAACAGAGTTGTGCGCTTATATTACGACATCCCGTAATATTGCCGTCCGCGAGATTCGGGGATGTCTGGCGCGGGAGCTGCCGGAATACATGATCCCTGTTCACTACGTGGAATTGAACAAAATCCCGCTGACCTCCAACGGAAAGGTGGATCGCCGCGCGCTTCCGCAACCGGACTTTGCATCCGCTGCAGCAGATAATTATGTGCCACCGCGCGGTGTGACGGAACGAAAGCTGGCCGAAATATGGTCGGAGGTTCTCGGAACGGCCCCGATAGGAGCATACAGCCATTTCTTTGAACTGGGCGGGCATTCACTCAAAGCGGTAGCGCTGGCGTCCCATATCAAGGAAGTCTTCCAGATTGACTTTCCGTTAAGCAGTATTTTTCAACATCCTGCGATGGAACAGATGGCTGAGGCGATCGACGCTGTGGAACAAACAAGCTATTCCGCGATCGCAAAGGTGCCGGAAAGAGAGCATTATCCGGTGTCGTCAGCACAGAAGCGCTTGCTGATTCTCAATGAGCTTGTGGGGGCGGGGACGGCTTATAATATGCCTTTTGTTTTACAGCTAACGGGGGAGCTGGACCGTGCACGGCTGCACCAGGCATTTACTATCCTCATTCGCAGGCATGAAGCGTTCAGGACCTCGTTTCGGTTTGTAGAAGGAGAGCTGATGCAAATGGTGCATCACGACGTTTCTTTCTCTGTCCGGGAGCTTGAGGCACCGGAAGATCCGGACCATATTTCGGAAATCATAGAGCGGTTCGTTGAACCCTTCTCCTTGCAAAAGGCTCCGCTAATGCGCGTAGGGCTGGCAAACTTGGGTGAGGATAGGCATATTTTGATCATAGATATGCATCATATCGTTTCGGATGGAGGATCGATCCGCCTTCTTGTCGAGGAGCTGAACTTGCTTTATAGCGGCCAAGAGCTGGATGATACCTCATCACGCATCGAATATAAGGATTATGCGGCATGGCAAAGTGAAATGCTTCAATCGGAAGCCTACGCGAAGCAAGAACAGTATTGGCTGGAGCGTTTTGCAGGAGAGCTGCCCGCTCTAAACCTTCCGGCAGATTATCCACGGCCGCAAATCCAAAGCTTTGAAGGCGATGCTTTCTCTATTGCGATCGGCAGTGAATTAAGCTCCCGGATTCTTGGGGCGGCTGCCCGGACTGGAACTACGTTATACATGTTCCTATTGGCTGCATACAACATTCTATTGTCCAAATACGCCAACCAAGAGGACATTATCGTAGGCACACCGACCTCTGGTCGACTGCAAAAGGAATTGGAAAGTGTCATCGGTATGTTCGTCAATACCCTGGCGATTCGAAATCAGCCGGAAGGAAGCAAACGGTTCATCGACTTTTTGGAGGAAGTTAAAAAGCATTCGCTGCAAGCATTCGAGCATCAGATGGTCCAATATGAGGATTTGCTCGAAAGGCTGAATGTACGGCGGGATGTCAGCCGAAATCCGCTGTTTGATACCATGTTTGCCGTCGATAACGTCGGCGTCGGGGAAATTCAGCTTGGTGAACTTCTTATAGAACCGTATGACTTCGACAACGGAACATCCAAATTCGACCTGATGGTTACGGCAGCAGAAGAGGAGGGGGAAATTCGCCTGGATGTAGAATATGCCCGGAAGCTGTTCCTTAAAGATACGGTGGAGCGGATGATCGCGCATTACCTTCAAATTCTGGAGGCCGTGACCACAGATGTGGAGATCCGGCTATCCGACATCCGTATGCTGACGGAAGAAGAACGGGGTCAGATCATTGGGGACTTCAACAACACGAAAACCGAGTATCCCCGTCAAACCATTCACGAACTGTTCGAGGAACAAGTGGATAAGCATACAGAGAGCATCGCGCTGGCCTGTGATGGTATCGAACTGACATATGGCGAACTGAATGCCAAAGCAAACCAGCTCGCGGCACTGCTGCGAGAGAAGGGTGTAGGGCCTGAACGGGTCGTTGCCGTCATGGGTGACCGTACGCTGGAAATGATTATCGGGATGCTCGCCATTCTAAAAGCGGGAGGTGCTTATCTTCCGATCGATCCTGACTATCCGCGTGATCGGGTGGAATATTTCTTCAAAAACAGCGGCGCCAAATGGCTGCTCGCCCGGAGCTGCTTTGCGGATCGGGCTGCCTGCGACGCGGAAGTCATCTTGATGGATCATCGGCAGCTCTGTGACGAGAGTGCCCCGAACCTGCTGAATAAGACGGGCACCGACAATCTCGCCTATGTAATGTATACATCGGGATCAACCGGACTGCCTAAGGGCGTTATGGTCGAGCATCTGGGCGTTTCCAGATTGGTCAAGAATACCAACTATGTTCGCTTCAGCACTGAAGACCGGGTCTTGCAAACGGCGGCACCCGTATTCGATGTCAGTGTATTTGATATATGGGGGGCGCTGCTGAACGGAGCGAGGCTGCACCTGGTCGACAAACTTACGCTGCTGGATCCGGTCCTCTTTGAATCCGCGCTTCAGCAGCATGACATTACGACTTTGTGGTTAACATCGCCGCTGTTTACACAATTTGCCCAACACAAGCCAAACATGTTCCGCAACGTAAGCTATTTGATTGTCGGTGGAGATGTTCTCTCCCCGAAACATATTCAGCAGGTAAGAGAGCAATCCGGTCCGTTAACCATGGTAAACGGGTACGGACCTACGGAGAATACAACCTTTTCATGCTGCTTCGTCATCGATAAGGCATACGGAAATAGCGTGCCAATTGGACCGCCGATCAGCAACTCCACGGCCTATATCGTCGATAAAAACGGGAATTTGAATCCGGTAGGTGTCCCCGGCGAGCTTTGGGTAGGGGGAGACGGCGTGGCTCGGGGATATATAAATAATGAAGAATTATCGGCTCAGAAATTTTTCTCCAATCCGTTTATTCCAGGTGAGCGGGTCTACCGGACCGGGGACGCCGCCAAATGGCTTCCAGACGGCTCTATCGAGTTTATCGGCAGAATGGACAATCAGGTGAAAATTCGGGGGTTCCGGATCGAGACAGGCGAGGTCGAGAATATACTGCTCAGTCATCCTTCCGTGAAAGAAGCCGTCATCCTTGTCAAGCAGGCCGGAGAGTCGCAGGATAAGATCCTTTGCGGTTATGTTGTGGCGGAGGTTGAATTGACCATACAGTCGCTAAAGGAGTTTATGGGACAACAGCTCCCCGACTACATGATTCCGACCGTAATCCTATTTATGGCTCAACTTCCGCTCAACGTGAATGGCAAAGTTGACCGAAAAGCGCTCCCCGAGCCGGATTATGACGTAACCGAGGGCGAATATACTCCGCCAAGGAATGAGGCGGAAGCTGTAATTGTGCAGGTCTGGTCGGAAGTGCTGGGATTGGAACGGATTGGTGTCCACAACAATTTCTTTGAAATCGGGGGACATTCATTAAAGGCCATGCAGGTTGTTTCAAAGCTGGATAATCTTGGCTTCGAACTGAGTATAAATCAGGTGTTCGCCCATCAGACTCCTGCCGAGCTGGCGGCTTCTACGGTACGTTCTGTAACGGTGGAATCTGAGCACCACTTTACAGATATTCCCACTGCGGAACAATGGCTTGGGGAACGCTTAGAACGCACATGCAACTGGAAAACTTATTCCGTTGACGGCGAGGAATTCATGGTCGTCCACATTTCAGGAATGGATGATGGACTGAAACGGAGAGCAGAGAACTTGATTGCTGCACACCTGGACGAGAAGATTCAACCGCACTTCATTGCGGATGCTTTGAGCGCGCTGATTCCGACATCAGAACGCAACCTAAGCAGGCAAGAACTGAACGACCAATTGGGTTTGCGGCAGACGAATGGCGCAGACTGGGTAGAAACGATGATGAATTCGATCTCACGGAAGCAGAAGGCGTACGCCAAAGGCATTACAAACCAGCCGATAGTCAAAGAGTATGATATTTCGCCTTCCCAAACGTACCATTTCAAGCATAAAGATGTGTCGGGAACCATGGTGAAATTTGGAAAAGTGATTCAGCCGGAGTTGTTGGGCCGAGCCTTGCAGCGAATTGTGTCTGCCGAGGAAGTCATGCGCAGTGTACTCATCGAAGATACTGAAACGGAAACCGGACGTTGGCGATTGCATGAAAGCCCGGAGCAGCTCGAGCTGCCAACTTTAGATATTTCCGGTTTCGAACCAGAGTCGCAAAGGGATATTCTGCGGGCGCTTATGAAGAATTTTTTCATCAGGCCGTATACGGACAGCGATCCATTGATGTACCGGGTGCTGCTGGTCAAGCAAAACGTAAAGGAATATGTCCTGCTGCTCCCGTTCTCACATACGATATTCGATTACATGAGTAATGAAATTATTCGTAATCGAGTAATCCATGAATATGAATCACTAAGCCAAGGGAGAGTTGACGAAACGAGAAAAAGCCGTACCTTTACGGATTTTGCCGACCAGATTCGCAGAGGCCCGGAAGGGATATCGGCAGCAAGTTTTAACGAGCTTTACAATATTCCGTCATTTGAATCCGCTGCTAGGGAAATCGCCGTCAGTATGTATCGGCGCAGCGACTTGGATCCGGCAAAGATTACGGTTCTCCACCATAGCGTCCCATTTGATATGGAATTATCGCAAACGCTGGATGCAGAGTTTAAATGGAAGACAGCGTTGGGGATATGCGCTGCGTTTTTCGGAACGTACTTCGGTAAGTCACGGATTCCGTTGTGGATGACGCATTTTGGCAGACAGTACCGGGATCAGTCTTATTTCGATATTGTCGGTGAATGCATAGATTATATTCCGCTGTTGTTAGACTGCGGAGAAGAAATGGACAGGCAGACCGAATCGATCAAAGGGATGCTGAAATCCGCTTCCGAGCATAACATCCATTTTGCGAATCTGTTGTACAACGAGTCGATTGATCCAGCCTTTATGGATGCGGCGCAGCGGTTGGCTGCAGCCCATCGGGAGATGCCGATCAATTTCAACTATTTGGGAGAACTCGGCACGGAAACGGATTTGGACTACCTTGAGGAAGATGGTGTGAATTGCGATGAGCCTAACCGGATCTTATGCATGGCGTGGCACCAAGGGAACCGGATTCACATGACGCTTGTTATTCCTGCGGAAGAGAATCCAGATACTCTTCGCAGCATACTTGATGAAGCCGCACGGAAACATATGAAGGGTGTAAAAATATGAGAGACTCAACAAATATAATCGTTTTCAGTCTAAGCAGATTAATCACCGAATTGGGAACATCCATTTTTCGTTTTGCACTCAGTCTGTATGTTCTGGATCTCACCGGTTCATCGAGTATGTTCGCTTTAGTGTTGAGCTTCACCTATATACCGGGCATATTCGTCAATATTATCGCTGGGGTGTTCGTTGACCGCAGCCGTAGTAAAAAAAGGATTATGATAGTCTGTGATTTTCTATGTGGAATCTCAGTTCTAATGCTTATGTTCATGTTTGAGGCTTTTCACGACAGCATTTGGCTGTTCGTTGTTTATTCTATGATCTTGAGCGCTCTTCAAGCGCTCTTTACTCTGACGGTAAACTCATCCGTTCCCAATATTGTCTCTCCGGAAAGGGTTCCGACGGTCAATTCCAGCACGCAGAGCATCAGTGCCCTAATCGGCATACTGGGACCGGTGCTCGGTGCAGCGGCTTATAGCAAATTTGGGCTGGAGCATATCTTTTTGATCGAGGGAGCCGCGTTCATTTTCTCCGGGTTTTTGAATTTGCTATTGAAATTCTCGCCCCGCAAAGAGGAGATCGGAGAAGCAAAGCCTTATTTTGAAAGTGTAAAAGAGGTTTACAAATACATTCGCCGCCGGGCTGCGATCAAGTATCTGCTGATGATTTTTGTTTTTATTAACTTTGTAATTGCTCCGGCAGTTTCCCTTATCCTGCCCTTTATCGTTTATCAAGCGCTCGATATGACGCCACAGCAATTATCATTTATCGAAGCGGCGCTGGCGGTAGGCGTAATTATAGGGGCCGTTGCTGTGTCGGTACCGGTCATCAACCGGTTTATTACCAACAAAATCTTCATTTTAATTCAGATCCAGGCGTTGATGATTGTCCTATGGATGTTCCCCGAGTGGCCCATCTTTGAGACAAGCACTAAGGTAGTGCTTATGATAGGCTTCATGATCGTCTTGATGTTCACCGGAATACTTAACACAATGGGCAATATTCCAATGCTTTCTTATGTTCAGCTCTATATACCTGAGCGAATAAGAGCTAGTGTTTTAGGGGTGGTGAACACGGTAATAACCATCGCTGTGCCTATAGGAATGGGGGTATACGGTGCACTTCTGGAAATTGTAGATTGGTACTATATTACATTGGTTTCCGGTGCCGGTTTGCTTGTGGTCGGCATCCTGGCTTACCGTAACCGCGATCTCAGAGAGTTTTTTACCCAAGGCAGCGAGCCTGAGCCTTTAAGAGTTGTGGAAACACACGAGGCCTGACAATTTCTATTGAAATTGCAAAAGACGAAAAGGGGAATGTAAAATGGATACGTTCGAAATGTTGGAGTCCAACGTGAGGTCTTATTGCAGAAGTTTTCCGGTTATTTTCGATAGAGCTAAGGGTGAGCAATTATACTCGGTTACGGGAGAAGCCTACATCGATTTTTTCGCAGGAGCCGGAGCGCTGAATTATGGGCATAATAATGAGTATATGAAGGCCGGAATCATTGAGTATGTAGCTCAGGACCGAATCATGCACGGACTCGACATGTATACGAAAGCGAAAGAGGATTTTATTCTTTCATTTTCGGAGCATATCCTTCAACCTCAATCTTTGGATTATAAGCTGCAATTTTGCGGCCCGACAGGCACGAATGCTGTGGAGGCTGCTTTGAAGTTGGCCCGTAAGGTCAAGGGTAGAAATGGTATATTTGCTTTCATGGGGGGCTTTCATGGGATGTCCCTCGGAAGTTTGTCTGTCACGAGCAGCAATGCGATGCGGGAAAGTGCGGGAATTCCGCTGAATAATGTGACTTTTATTCCTTACGGACAGTCTTTTGAAGGGTTGGATACGATCCGTTACATGGAGCATATTCTGTCAGATACGCATTCCGGTATTGGCAAGCCTGCAGCGGTTATTCTGGAAACCGTTCAGGCGGAGGGCGGAATCAACGTTGCTGAAAATGAATGGTTGCAAAGCCTGCGACAGCTATGTGATGATCACGATATTTTGATGATTGTCGATGATATTCAGGTCGGATGCGGAAGAACGGGTGCGTTCTTCTCATTCGAGCGGGCGGGAATCGTGCCGGATATCGTTATTTTATCCAAATCGATTAGTGGGTATGGATTGCCGATGTCGTTGTTGCTGATGAAACCGGAGCTGGATATATGGAGTCCGGGTGAGCACAATGGAACGTTTAGGGGGAATCAATTAGCCTTTGTCACGGCTAAGGCCGCGCTTGAATTCAGGACTGCGGAAAGGCTTGGGGAACAGGTACGCAAAAAAGAAGAATTTCTTAAGCAATATTTAAAATATGAAATTGAACCGCTATATCCTGGACTACATATTCGAGGCATTGGCATGATTTGGGGGATTGATGTCTCTTGTCTGGGCGAAGAAGTGGCACGGGAAATCACAGCGAATTGCTTTAAAAATGGGCTTATTCTCGAAAGAGCTGGTCGTAATGACACAGTGATTAAAATCATGCCTCCTTTGACGATAAATATAGAGAATTTGATGATTGGCTGTAATAAAATTAAAGAGAGTATCAGTAATGCTTGTCATGCGTATAGTTTCTAATCTTTCGTATATATCGTTGTTATGTTGGTAGGCGTATCTATTTTAGGTCGCCCCAGTCATAAAATCAATTGGAAGTGAACTATGACCCAGCATTTTAATTATCGCATACCTATGCAAATACTGGCTCAAACCCGAAATCTGGCCAATTTCCACAGGAGGTCTTTCAGGGGTCGTGGCAACAAGGATCGAACGAGAACGCCAATGATCTGCTGCGGGTGTTTTTTCCGAAAGGTCATGACTTTGCCTCCATCAATAACGAACGCTGTATTTTATTTTTCTTGTTTTCAAGTATTCCTCTCCGCAGTTTCCTGTAAGACATATTGGGGGAATAATTTGATAAAGACAACAGAATTAGAAATTGTTCTGTTGTCTTTTTTTTGTCTAAAATTAGACTGAACTAAATACGTCTTTTTCACAGCAACTGTTGAGAGAGTGTATGTTAAAGATCTATTAGCATATTCTTAACCGAAATGGTTTAACAATACAAAGTACTATTTCTTTAACTGGCTTTTATGAAGAGACGGAACAATGGTGTATACTATCCATAGGCATATATTACCTTTACCGTGCTGAACGATATAGGTTCAACTACACATTTACACGATAACGGAGAGGACAGAAATAACCTGAAGAAGCATAGCCGAAAGTTTTCTGAAAGAAAGCTGCTTCGGAAGCATACGCTTCGCGTTTAGCACCGGATTTTCCCTTTCAAAAGGGAATCAAAAAAATCTGGGGATAACAGCGATCGAAAGGTTGTTCTGTCATCGGAGTGCCAGTGTAAATAATCATATGTGAACTTATAGAAAGCTCACAAACAAATAAAAACAAACATATGGACGGAGGAACTCAATTCATGTTGAAACAGCTTAAACCATACAAGGTGTTACAGGAGCGCAGAATCGAAGAACTGAAATCCGATGCATACCTGCTGGAACACCAGAAATCCGGGGCCCAAATTGTACTTTTGTCCAATGAGGATGATAACAAAGTGTTCAGTATCGGCTTCCGCACACCTCCAGAAGACAATACAGGGGTAGCTCATATTCTCGAACACTCCGTTCTCTGTGGCTCCAAGAAGTTCCCGGCCAAGGATTCCTTTGTGGAGTTGCTGAAAGGTTCACTTAATACATTCCTTAACGCGATGACGTACCCAGATAAAACGATCTATCCAATCGCGAGCCGTAATGATCACGACTTTCACAATCTGATGGATATTTATCTGGATGCGGTATTAAATACGAATATTTATGAGAATGAAAAAATATTTTTGCAGGAAGGCTGGAATTATAATCTGGCCTCTGCCGACGATGAGTTAACCTATAACGGAGTGGTATATAACGAGATGAAGGGGGCCTTTTCTTCACCGGAACGAATGGTGCGCAGAGAAGTGCTGAACTCCCTTTTCCCGGACACAACGTACTCCTGTGAATCGGGCGGTTTCCCGGAAGCTATCCTGGATTTAACGTATCAGGGGCTGCTGGATTTCCACACGAGATACTACCATCCTTCCAACAGTTACATCTATCTCTACGGGGATATGGATATGGAAGAGAAGTTGCAATGGCTAGATGAGAACTACCTGAGTGCATATGATCGAATCGAGATTGATTCGGCCATTCAACTTCAAACTGCTTTTGCAGAACGGGTAGACACAGTTAAGACTTACTCTGCCGGAAGTACGGAATCGGAAGTGGATAACAGCTTCTTGACCTACAATGCGGTGATCGGCACAAGTCTGGACAAGGAACTGAACATTTCGTTTCAAATTTTGTTATACGCCCTGCTGAACGCTCCGGGAGCGGTGTTGAAACAGGCTTTGCTGGATAAAGGCATTGCGAAGGATGTCTACGGTTCGTATGATGACAGCCTGTATCAACCTGTATTCACTGTGGGACTGAAGAAGAGCAATCTGGCGAGCAAAGAGGATTTTCTGGGAACGGTCAAAGAAGTGCTTGAGCGTGTGGTAAAAGAAGGCTTTGATCCAAAAGCGCTGCTTGCAGGCATTAACTCATATGAGTTCAATCACAGGGAAGCGGACTATGGCAGAATGCCGAAGGGCTTGATCTACGGATTCTCCTCCCTGCAAAGCTGGTTGTACGATGAAGAAGCACCTTTCACTCATTTAGAAGCCAATGACGTATTTGCTGAACTGCGGACAAAAATGAACGAAGGTTACTTCGAGCAACTGATTGAGAAATATATTTTGCAAAACACACATACTTCCTTTGTGGCGCTTACCCCGGATAAGGGGCTGAACTCACGCAAAGAAGAAGCGTTGAAAGAACGTCTGAAAACTATTCAGGCTGGTCTTAGTGAGGAAGAAGTTCAGACGTTGATTCAGAAAACGGAGGCACTCGCCGAGTATCAGAATACACCTTCAACTAAAGAGCAGCAACAGGTCATTCCAACGTTATCGATTGAAGATATTGAACCAAAGGCCTCTACGTTGTATCAAACGGTGAAACAGGTCGACGGCACAACCATTCTCCATCATAACCTTTATACCAATGGAATTGGCTATCTGAGACTGCTGTTTGATATTAAAGAAGTGCCACGTCATCTCCTGCCGTATGCAGGATTGCTGAAAAATGTACTGGGTTACGTGGATACTCAACACTACTCGTTCAATGAACTATCCAATGAAATCCATATCCATTCGGGTGGTATTCATAGCGGGATAGGATCTTATGCTAACGCGCATAAGCACAATGAATTCAAGGCTACCTATGAGTTCAACGCAAAAGTGTTGTATGACAAGCTTGGATTTGCCTTTGATATGATCAAAGAAATCGTGTTCACTTCCCAATTCGATAATTCGAAGCGGTTATATGAGATCATCTCTCAGATGAAAGGTAACCTGCAACGTAATCTGATCAATAGCGGACACTCTGCGGGAATTGGCCGGTCTTCGTCCAAACATTCAGCGGTTGCGGATTTCAGAGAAGCTGTGAGTGGCATTGCCTTTTACCAGTGGCTTGAGGATCTTCAAGCGAACTTTGAGGCGAGAAAAGAAGAGTTATCTTCCAGCCTGCAAGAGTTGACGGGGTATATTTTCAGACCGGAGAACTTGCTTGTTAGTTATACTGCCGATGAGCAGGGATATGAAGGACTGGAGCAACAGGTATCCGATCTGAAAGCGAAGCTGTTCACACATGAAGTTGCCAAGGAAGAATTTACATTCACACCGGCTACTCATAAGGAAGGATTCCGATCTCCTTCAGAGGTGCAGTATGTGGTGCAAACGGGTAATTATATCGACAAAGGATATCAATACACGGGTTCACTACGAGTCTTACAGGGTATTCTGTCTCTGGATTACTTGTGGACCAATATCCGCGCCAAAGGTGGAGCTTATGGCTGTATGTCAGGCTTCAGACGGAACGGAGACAGCTATGTTGCATCGTATCGTGATCCGAACCTCGATAAAACGTACAAAGTATACGAAGAGATACCGCAATATTTGACCGATTTCCGGGCAGACGAGCGGGAGATGACGCGTTATATCATTGGTGCGATTCAGGATCTCGATACGCCGAGAACGCCTTATGGCGAAGGAGCATTCTCGCTGGAGTGTTATCTGTCGAATGTGACTGAAGCGGATCTGCAACAGGAACGTGACGAAGTGTTAAGCACGAAGGAAAGCGACATTATCGGTTTTGCTGAGCTTTTATCGGCCATACTTGAACAGCAACAGCGCTGCGTGATCGGTAATGAGAACAAGATTGAGGAACAGAAACAAATGTTTGACGAAACGCTGGATTTAATTAAAAACTAAGCGCTAGTCACACTTATCTCCGATCGAATAGGCAGCAAAGCGAAAGGCACTTTTATGAGCTGGTTTCAACAGCTTATAGAAGTGCCTTTTCTAGTGGGGAGGGACTGTCTCCATCCCATATGATATGAGAATGTGTGACGCTCTGCGTTGTTCAGGTGACGGCGAGCATATTGTATATTTTCAGGGTCCGCAGATCTTCCTTTGAGATTTTCAATTCATTATATAACTCCTGATTCTCGGGTAGCGGGGTTCTGGAGAATAACATTTTGAGCGCAATAGGCATGAAAGGTCTGAAGGAGACACCAGCCATGAGTCCCCACTTTTTCTCCGATTCCTGAAAAGACGCCAGAATATTAATGTATAGATTCTCCAGCGGCGTGGCCTGATTTTTCAAAATTAGCGTGGTGAGTGTATCATAATGCTCGGTGTGGCCCCAATACATATTCTCGCACTCCTGGTAGTTCTCAAAATCCTTCACATTCATATACATCACGGTGCGATAACGGTTGGCATCCGATTGAGCCATCATGTCAATGACACAACGAATGAGACTGTTGTTACGCCCGTCATAGAAGTAAGAATAGAAACGTGTGGAGTTCTTGAAAAAGCTGGACGGGACCGCATTCATCAGGGGAGATGCATGCCTTGGTTCTTGGTACAAGAGTTGCTCCACCTGAATGTTGAGCGCGTTAGCAATATGATGTAACGTGACCAGATCAAGTGTAATATCTCCGCTCTCATATTTGGACAGCGTACCCTTGCTCTTGAAGATCTGATCTGCAAGCTGTTGAATGGTCAGTCCCCGCCACTTCCGAAAGTTTCGTATTTTCTTGCCAACTTCCTGATTGATATTGTTCATAAACGGTTCTCCTTATGCAATGTTTCTTGAGAGTACGTGAAAATGATGAAAGTCATTCATAAAAATGATGTTATATGAGAAATATATCACTTTTTCATTGAAATACCTATTTTGGAGAAACAATTAACTTCATTTGTTTCGTCAGGATAGATTGTATTACATTTGATGCAATTCCTGCGTCATGAAATAATAGGTGTGATACGACATGAAACGACAATGAAAAAGTAAAGCAGATAGAGGAGCAGAAGCTATGAAATATAACTTTGATGAGATTATCGACCGCACAGGAACAAATGCGATGAATACGGATGGTTTCCGTCAATATATTTTTAACGCCACAGAGGACATGACTTTTCCATTCAAAGATGAAGAATTCATTCGCATGTGGATTGCAGATATGGAATTTGCCACACCTCCCGAGATTCTGGATGCAGTTAAGGAACGTCTGGACCGTAGAATCATGGGTTACTCTCAGGTATTTGATCCGGCATACTATGAAGCTGTCTCGAACTGGATGAAAATATACTATGACTGGTCCTTCCCAAAGGAGCATTTGGAGACCTCAAACGGGATCATCCCCGCTTTATATGAACTGGTGGAATACATCTGTCAATCGGATGAGAAAGTACTGATCGTAACCCCGTCTTATGGTTTCTTCAAGTCAGCTGCGGAGCATAACAATCTTGAACTGGTGTGTTCGGATATGATCAACGATCAGGGGCGTTACTCGATTGATTTTGAGGATTTTGAAGCTAAGGCGAAGGATGAGAAGGTAAGGGTATGTATTTTCTGCAACCCCCATAATCCGTCTGGACGTGTCTGGACAACCGAAGAGTTACAACGTGTGGGTGAGATCTGCCTGCGGAACAACGTATGGGTCATTTCAGATGAAATTCACTGTGATCTGCTGCGGACGGGCAAGAGACATACGCCACTCGCAAAGCTGTTCCCGGATACGGATCGAATCATTACATGTATGTCCCCGAGCAAAACATTCAACATGGCTGGTCTGATGTTCTCTAATGTCATCATTCCGAACAAAGCACTTCGAGACATCTGGCAGGCACGCCATTATGGTTTCAAAAACCCACTGAGCATTGCTGCCACTCAAGCGGCTTACGAAACGGGTGATGAATGGCTGAAACAATTAAAAGGTTATTTAGACGCCAATTTCGCCTGCGTAGAACAGTATGTGAAGCAGCATCTGCCACGGGCTGTTTTTCATATCCCGGAAGCCACGTATCTGGCCTGGATCGATATCTCGGCATATGCTCCACAAAATGTAAGTTTACCTTTATTCTTCGCTGAACAAGCGGGTGTATTGCTTGAAGATGGTCATATGTTTGTAGCCAATGGTGAGGGTTGCATTCGGTTGAACCTGGCTTGTCCCCGTTCTGTCCTTCAGGAAGGGTTACGAAGAATCAGCAGTGTGCTTGTGAAAGAAGTCGAAGAGGTGCCCGTTCAAGTATAAAGTTATCAAGTCACCACGCAATAGCGTGGTGACTTTTTTGTATGAGGCGTGCCCAGCAAAGCACGCATCTTCTAGCCGGTGAAAGTCCGGTCGCAGGAGGGGCGAAGCCCCTGCGTAGCTAGGATACTTGCGTATGGCGAAATGTGTGCGTAAAAGCGTATCGACAAAAGTACCTGTCAGAGACAGGGCGAGCGACAGGCCAGGCCGTAACATCAAGTGAATTCTGCCGCGTCGTCAAAAAGGCCTCGCAAGAGGGTCAAGAGGAAGCCGAGTCGCGCTCATATCGACGAAGGCCAAGGAAACTGTTTGGAACTTGGAGCGACAGCGAAGAATCCTCCGGCGTAAAGGGAGCGGCATGGTCTGAAAGAGGATGCAGTGAACTGGGGAGACCCTCCCCCACACGGGATTTTTTTTTAACCCCCGTAAAGAGACGCTCTATAAGTCCAAAAGACGAAGTGAAACGTCTGTGGGAAGGGAGTCCGAGGGGCTCATAGTACCGAAGAACCCAAGGACAACATAACCTTGGGGAGGGAAGGAGCCCTGCTTTGTTTATGCTTTTGGAGGAGGTACGAGTGAGTGAATGCCAACCGGCTAACAACACCAAAGGAAAAAGTTCAACAACTCCAAGAAAAGCTAGGTCATGTGGCCAAGGAGAACAAGAAGCGTAAATTTCATGCTCTGTACGACAAAGTCTACCGCTGGGATGTGCTGTGTGAAGCCTGGAAACGGGTGAAAGCGAACAAGGGAGCTGCGGGAGTAGATGAGGTGACGTTCGCACATATTGAGGAGCAAGGAGAGACACGTTTCCTTGCGGAATGTGAGCGAGAACTGAAAGAAGGCAAATATCATCCGCAGGCTGTAAGGCGGCACTATATCCCGAAGAAAGATGGGAAGCAAAGACCGCTAGGCATCCCCACCGTGCGCGATCGAGTCATACAAATGGCAACCAAGCTAGTGATTGAACCGATCTTTGAAGCAGATTTCGAGGAAGTATCCTTCGGATTTCGTCCGAAACGAAGTGCGAAAGGAGCGCTAGAACGAATTCGGAAAGCCTGCAACCGCAAAGGAAATTGGGTAGTCGACGTCGATATCCAAGGCTACTTCGACAATATAAATCAAGAGAAGCTCATGAAACTGGTGGAAATGCGTATCAATGACAGGCGAATCTTGAAATTAATACGGAAGTGGCTTCAAGCGGGAGTGATGGAAGAAGGAAAGGTGAGGCGATCCGACTTAGGAACACCGCAAGGTGGCGTGATTTCACCGCTTCTAGCGAATATCTATCTGAACTACTTTGACCGGCTATGGGAGAAACACGGAAGTGGGTTGGGAGAACTGACAAGGTATGCAGACGATTTTGTCGTGGTCTGTAAAACCAAAAAGGATGCGGAACATGTATTTGAACTTATACGCAGAATCATGGAACGTCTGGAGCTCACGTTACACCCGACCAAAACCCGGATTGTCGGTCTATGGACAGGAGCCGAAGGATTCGACTTTCTAGGAATGCACCACCGCAAAACGAAAGCAGAAACGTCGCGAGGGAAGGTATATTACACCACGCAGCAATGGCTAACCAAAAAGGCGGAAGAACGTATTCGTGGAGTCATT
Organism: Paenibacillus sp. 10L310; assembly: GCF_056395745.1. Taxonomy (NCBI): domain Bacteria; kingdom Bacillati; phylum Bacillota; class Bacilli; order Caryophanales; family Paenibacillaceae; genus Paenibacillus; species Paenibacillus sp. 10L310. The sequence goes on from NZ_JBFTKC010000006.1 coordinate 313,666, forward strand.
AAAGAGCGATTATCCCCACCGAGTATGCGATCCAGATCATTTGCGGAACAAGTGAAATGGCTCAATCCGAAGATTCAAGGGTGGAGAAATTATTACTACACGAGCTACAGCCAAAAGAGATTAGCGAAGCTGGACTGGTATATGTTGCAACGGTTAACCCGGTGGTACGCGAAGAAGAGACAACGCAGAAAATGGATAGGTTCAATAGCCGAGGTGAAGTACATCGCCAGTCAATATGAATTAAAAACGCTATTGTAAAATCTGCACGCCCATGAATGACAAACATCGGAAAGCCGTATGAGGGAAAACCTCACGTACGGTTTGATGAGGAGAGGCTGGGTTTTGCCCAGCCTTTTACTCTAGTATACGGAATGTAGCAAAAATACGATTTTTTTTGAGGTGAACGTATACCCTGATGTGCAATTCTGGTCTGCTGTCCCCGGTTATGTTAAAATGGTGGATAGTCTATGAGTTGCATGACATGCGGCTCTCAGAAGGAAGAGCCCAGTAGTTGGGCTGAACGAAACTGTATTCATCAGGGGAAAGGAGCCTATACATATGTTTGGAAACGATTGGGACAAGGTGCTTCAGGAAGAGACGGAAGCCGAATATTTTAACAAGATTCGTTACACTCTCGCCGCCGAGTACAAAACGCAGACGGTCTTTCCGCCCAAAGAAGACTTGTTCTCCGCACTGAAGCTGACGCCATATCATCAGGTTAAGGCCGTTATTATTGGACAGGACCCTTATCACGGAGCGGGACAAGCTCATGGATTAAGTTTTTCGGTTAGACCGGGGGTACGTGTACCGCCTTCTCTGAAAAATATATATAAGGAACTTCAGGCCGATCTGGACCTGCCCATTCCGAATCATGGATCTCTGGTTCATTGGGCGCAGCAGGGAGTCTTGCTATTAAATGCCGTTCTGACGGTCCGTGAAGGTCAGCCAAACTCCCATCAGGCATTGGGCTGGCAGACGTTTACGGATGCTGTCATTCGTGCGCTGAATGAACGTTCAGAGCCGATGGTATATATGCTATGGGGCAGTCATGCCCAGAAGAAAGGTGCTTTTATTAACAGGGACAAGCACCTGGTACTGGAGTCTACACATCCCAGTCCGCTGGCTGCGCATCGCGGATTCCTCGGCAGTCGTCCCTTTTCCAAAGCCAATGATTTCTTGACCTCCAAAGGTATTGAACCGATCGATTGGAAGATACCTGAAAACTAGACAGATGGAGGTGAGAACATTGCGACATTGGATAGGACGAAAAGTAGCGGTATATCGTGCAACAGGCATACGGGAGCCATTAAAGGGAACGCTGGTCGAGTGGGATGAAGAAGCGGAATGTGTACGGATCGGACCGAAACGGATTAAGGTATCGTTTGACAATATCGCAATGATCAGACCTCTTCCCGAAGAGAGTCTTCCCTTAAAGAAAGCACGTTCTGAAGTGCACAAGGTTGGATATGTGATGAAAAAGGCGATTCAGTTCGAAAATGCGATCTATTTCAAGTCACAGGTGATGATCTGGCGCCGGGCCAAAATTGTAGCGTTATCCACGACGATTCTGCGTCATGACGAGGATCAGGTTGAACTTGCAGATGGTCGGGTTCTTCGTAAAGACAAGCATATGTTTGTCGTACGTTCACGCCGTGGGATACGTTAGTTATACGAAGATTTAATATTCATTTCATGCAAAGATCATATGGATTTAATGTTCGGTCTGTATATTAGATAGTAACAACCCCTTCTAAATTGATGTGTATTGAAATGGGAGCCCGACCGGCTGCAAACGGTCGGGTTTTTTTTGTCCATTGGTTCTGTTAACCTGTTGTACATACCCATAACATTCATGTTATATATTATTAAAATAGAAAATTGAACTAAACATTTACACGAGAACGTAGAGGGCAGAAATAACCTGAAGAAGCGGAGCGTTCGCCTTTATCAACAGATTTTCACCTTTGTAAAATTGAATTAAAAAATCTGGGGATAACAGCGATCGGAAGGTTGTTCTGTCATCGAAGTGGCAAGTGTAAATATTCTTTAGTTCAATCTAAAAAGATTATGAGAAGGAGTGAAACTGGTATTATCCCCTCAAGGTAGACAGTGAAAAAAAGAGATCATGTTAAAATGAACTCAACACTGAAAACCGGAGGGGATTTTTGCTATGCCAGCGAAAAAGGGCCAAACTTTTAATCAATATAGTGA
>NZ_JBFTKC010000007.1:0-292675 GCF_056395745.1 Paenibacillus sp. 10L310
TTGCAGAAAGGCCAGCCCTACCAAGTGTAATCCATATTTAACCAAAACCTCCATACCCGTGGAGGTTATTCGTGTTGGTCGGAAAAAGTATACCACGAAAAGAGAACTCATCCAACCAGAAATGCTTGACAAACATTAGCTGGTTTTTGGTAGGTCTATATAATTTAATGACTAAAATTGTGGAGGCGAAATAACTGGAGAATATACTTACAGTATTAAAAGTGAAACATTACTATTTTTTTGATAATTTTATCATTTAATGAAACATTATGGGATATTTCACGTCTTAACTTATGAAGTGTTTTATTTTAATACTCTGATTGAAAGGAGGTCAAACTTTGAAGCAAGTATCCATCATCCTTATGATTTCTCTTATTCTATTTGGGTGCTCCAATCCTTCAATGGACAATTCTAATGCTCCTGATCAAATGCAAAGAGATGGTGATCAAATGATAGCGAGCAAACAAATTGGGGAATATGAGCTCCAATTGATCATTGAAGAAACAAAAGATCATACCTTCATTTTTCAACCAGGAATAAAGTATATAGGGATTGAAGCAGATAATGAAATTCTTCATTCCAAGCAAATCCTCGATGTAGATTTGCAAATAGATGGCGAGACAATTCTGCCACCAAGGTCAAGCACAAGTGAAGGGTTAACAACGAAATTAATGAAAGACCACTGGTATTCCGAAAAGTATGAGATCACATTAACATCAGAGCAAATTGAACAAATTAAGAATTCAGACGTAGATATTGTTCTAAATGCAGTATTCCAATCTGATCAGTCAAGCTTTGAAGACGAGAAAAAAATAATAATTAGTGCAGAAGAAGTTCTAGTAAACTAAACACTTGTAGGAGGTAAGTATGGGTCTCAAAAGAATCATTGCATTATTATTTAGTGTATCTCTTACATTATCTATTAGTGGAGTAATGTATGCTGAGAACGTAGAGAAAGATAGTCAAGCCCTTATCAATCAAAAGTACAACTTAGAGGAAAAGTTCAGAGATGAATTTGGCTTTAAAAACAATAATTATCAACTCCTATCTATTGAAAACGAGTCTTCTGTTCAAAAATATGGAGTTCATTTAACAGCTCAGGAAGAGGCGGAAATGGACAGAAGAGTTGAGGTTGAACAAAAATTTATACCTGACTTTGAAAAAGCGATCAGGGATTCATCTTTATCCAAAAATTACGCAGGAATGTATATACAACAAGCTCCTGAACACAAAATTATAGTAAGATTTACAGGGGAACCAACTAAACGTTTTATTAATAACAATCAAGAAGGAGAGTCATTTGTCGAAAATTTAAATCTTATTGTATCCAGACAAACTATAGATGCTGCTTATTTACTCTCCCCGAATGAGATTGTATATGAAACAGTCGAATATAGCGAAGAGCAACTAATGGGATTTGTAGATAATATCGTTAGTAAACTCAATCTTTTAAAAGAGAAAAATGTAAATGTTACAAAAATTCATTCTGACTTTCCTAACCAAAAAGTTGTGGTGTCGCTCGGAAATGATCTAAGTACTGAAAATCAAGAAATTATTCAATCCATGTTTAGCACATATCCACTTGATTTTAATGGGGACCTTGGACTAATTGAAGAAACTGCAAGAAATACGTATACAGGAACGATTATGGGTGGTCATGAGATAAACAGCACTGGAAAGTGTACGGCTGGTGTACCGGCAAAATCAAGATCAAATGGAAATCTGTTTCTCATAACCGCAGGCCATTGCGCAGATCAAGGAACAAATTTTCGTCAAGGAGGATATCTTCTTGGACCAATGTCTAATGTTTTCATGGGCTCCTATGTAGATTCAGGGGCTATAAGGTTAAGTGGTGGAAATCATACCCCAAGTAATGTCATTTACAATACCTCGGGAATTAATCCTGGAAACCCTACTAGACTCACGGGAGTTCAAGCTATTTCCTCCAGTAAAATAGGTGAAACTGTCATTAAATCAGGAGCAACGACAGACACAACTACTGGAACATTACAAGGCAAAGATGTATATTTCACTAGTAGCACAGGCCCTGGCAGATATCTTTTTGAAACAAGCACAATTTCACAGCCGGGTGACAGTGGATCACCTGTATTTGCAGGATCCGGTTTTAAAGGAATTGTTCACGGAAGAATTTTAAGCAATGATAGCATGTTATATTCTCATGCAGAAAGAATTTTGAATGGATTGAATATGGACCTCTATGTTCCATAAATAATCGTTTTGAATAGACAAACATTGAAATCGAAAATCTAGAGTCGTTAATCAACGACTCTAGATTTTTTTTATAGCGTTCAGGAAAGCTGCATTCACGAGGGGAAAAGCTTGAATCTCTGTAAGTGGTAATAAATAAACAGTCAGTGCAAATAATCAATAATTCAACTTATATAGTTGTATTCATTTTACAGGGCAATCGGATGTGTAGTGTGGAATATACATTTGTAACTAAGCGTCATCCTGCCGATTACGGGTTATTTTGTTGCATACAGATGATCTGTGGTAAAATGTCGTTAGCTGTGACGTCCGGAGCGTCCGTTGTTACGGGTGCCGGGCGATCTTGTTGTGAAAGAATGTTTAAAATTAGGGAGAAATAGAGAGACAACCTAGGAGGAACTACTGTATGAGTGAACTGAAATACAAATTGCTTGCATTGGATATGGATGGAACATTACTTAACGATAATCATGAAATTACACAGGAGACCGCCAAGTGGATTCAAATTGCCATTCGTCGGGGTGTACATGTGTGCCTTTCTACGGGAAGAGCGGTATTCCACGCCATGCCTTATGCGGTCCAGCTTGGGCTGGAGACACCGATGGTTACTGTTAATGGCAGTGAGGTCTGGAAAGCCCCGCATGATCTGCATATGCGTCATCTGATGGACCCGGCATTGATTCGCAAAATGCAGGAGATTGGTGAGAAATATAATAGCTGGTACTGGGCATACTCCGTGGAAGAACTCTTCAATCGTGACCGCTGGACGGACAACATTGAAGGTCTGGAATGGTTGAAATTCGGCTTCAATACGGAAGTGGATGAAGTGCGTCACCAGATCATGATGGAACTGCAACAAATGGGCGGTCTGCAAATGACCAACTCCTCACCCGTTAATATTGAGATCAACCCTGCCGGCGTATCCAAAGCCAGTGGTGTAGCTGAAGTCTGCAAGCTGCTGGGCATCGAGATGTCCGAAGTTGTTGCTGTCGGAGACAGTTTGAATGATCTGGCTGTCATTGAGGCCGTTGGTCTTGGTGTAGCGATGGGTAATGCGCAGGAGCAGGTGAAGGAAGCGGCTGATCTGATCGTAGCGAGTAACAATGAAGACGGCATCGTCGAAGTGATCCGTGAACATATTTTGAAGGGGGAGTAACCTTTGCTCGCAACCGTTGCCTGGATTTTAATTGTGCTGCTGTTTGCAGTGGGGATGGCTGGAACGGTATATCCCATACTGCCTGGTGCTGTAGCGATTTTCTTCGCGTTTCTGGTCTACGGCTGGTTCTTCAGCTTTGATCCGTTTGGTGTGTGGTTCTGGATCATTCAGATTCTGATTGTTGTTGTGTTGTTTGTGGCTGATTATGTCGTCAGTGCATGGGGCGTGAAGAAGTTCGGTGGCTCCAAGTTATCAACAACGCTGAGTACCATTGGTGTTATCATTGGCCCATTTGTCATTCCGGCATTTGGACTGGTGCTGGGACCATTTATCGGTGCATTTATCGGGGAACTGATCGGAGGGTCTTCACCTTCCAAAGCGTCGAAAGTTGGATTTGGTTCCGTTGTGGGGCTATTTACGAGTACTGTGATGAAAATTATTTTGCAAATCGTCATGATTGTTCTCTTTATTATCTGGGTGGTAAGATTCGCCTAAACGTTCAGGATTAGCTTCAACGGGATGCACGTCCGGTGTGGAGGAAAGAAGGGGAATTCGTTTGTCTAAGAAAGAAACATTCATTAGGGGTACGCTCATTCTGGCGGCCGCTGCACTGATCGCAAGAGTACTCGGATTGGTTCAACGGGTGCCGCTGGAGCATATCCTCGGCGATATCGGTAACGCATCTTTTACCATCTCCAATACGGTATATTTAATGCTGTTAACTGTAGCAACGGCGGGCATACCGAGTACACTTAGTAAGATGGTATCGGAACGTTATGCGCTCGGACGCGCGAGTGAAGCCCAACAGATCTACCGTGCAGCCCTGATCTTTGCCGCTGTGGCCGGGGTAGTCATGTCTGCTTTGTTGTGGTTCGCTGCACCTTATTATGCTACGTATGTGTCCAAAGTACCGGAGTCGGTCAGCGCCATTCGCGCCTTGGCTCCAGCGTTACTACTTTTCCCGGCTATTGCGATGATGCGTGGATATTTCCAAGGACGCGGCAACATGACAGCGGGTGGTATTTCACAGATTGTTGAACAGTTCGCCCGTGTAGGTACAGCCATTATCGTGGCTTATGTCATGCTGCAATGGAATTATGATGACCAGACGATTGCTGCAGGTGCTTCATTTGGTGGGGTATTAGGAAGTGTGGGTGCCTTCGGTGTCATGCTGTACTTCACCTTGAAGCTACGTCGTAGCGACCGTGCGGCCCAATTGAATTACGAGCGTGCAGAGCAGTTACCGATGCGAGGTATCTACAGTGATATCTTTAAGCTGTCTATTCCAATTGTGCTGTCTTCACTTGCGGTTCCAGCCATTAACTTCATCGATTCATCCCTTGTGGTACCGCTGCTTAGTGGCCAGATCGGACTCGAAGAAGCGACTGGTGTACTTGCGATCCTGGGTGCGAAAGCCCAAAGTATTGCGGGTATTCCTCCGATTCTGGCTATCGCTTTGAGTCAATCATTGGTGCCTGTCATATCGGCAGCATTTGCCCGCAAGGATGAAGCGCATCTGAAAAGTCAGGTTACACTTGCCTTGCGCATTTCGATTCTGACTGGTATGCCGATTGTCATTGCACTTTGTGCGGCAGCGTATTCGGTCAACGGATTGCTGTTTACCAATCTGGATGGAACGCCGATCATTGCCTTGTTAACATTCGGTACCATTTTCCAGATTACGATGATGACCACCAACTCTATTTTACTAGGGGTAGGGAAACCGCGGATTACGATGATCAGTGTCGCAGCAGGTGTTGTGATCAAACTGATCGCAAGTCTGATTCTGGCGCCGATCTTCGGCATTTACGGCATCATTATTGCAACGGCCCTCTGCTTCTTGGTCATCACGTACCTGAATCTGCGGGTCCTTCGCAAAATCGTTGATTTCTCCATCATGGGAGATCGTTGGAAAGGATTTATCATTACGGTCTTGCTTGCAGCAGGTGTAGGATTTGCAACGAACTGGATTGGCAATACGATCTTTGGATTGTTCCTGCCAGCGCGTGTATCCTTCTTGCTTACCTGCCTTGTGGTTGGTTTGCTTGTTGTGGTGGTGTATCTGGTTCTCATGGTTGTGCTGCGTGTACTGCGCAAGGACGAGCTGGGCAGTTACCCCCGTATTCTGCAAAAAATTCTTCGTCCACTTATGCGTCTTCAACGTGGAGCTGGGCAAAGAGGTTAAACATGCAAGGAGCATCATCCATGCTCCAATATTTTGTGAAAATAGGATACAAGCTCTGTCTGCTATTGAAGCGGACAGGGCTTTTTGTTTAGCTAAGGAGAGCTGAGCGACTGAACTCGACATTAGCCCAGCAAGCGAGGATTAGCGGTACATCGGATATCACATCATCCGTCTTTGCCTGCTCTATATAGTCTTCAGCATTAGTGTGTGATAGCTTTAGCATCATGAGCCAGTGCTGTTTTCAGCATGCCATACCGGTGTTCGTGACTCATCTCAAACAGCCATGGGCGACGCGGTGCCGTCAGATAACCGAGACAATCCCGAGTCTGAAGCCAGTCCTGTCTGGTGATCGGTTCATAAGGCGTGTCCCCCCATACGGAGAGCAGTTCCGGACTATATAATCGTTGCCCTTCTGGAAGCCATTCTTCATCCATTAGCTCCTGAGCATAAAGTGTATGTTCCCCTGCCTCGTCTTCACGATTGGTAAACAGCCCAGGCCAATATTCAGCGCGCGAGCCACGATGGGGAACCAAGCGTGCGAACTCCAACACTTGTGTGTGTACTTGCTCCACGCCAAACAACAGGGCATATAGCCCTTTACCAAACATGATTCGCTCATCTAGTTTGCCAAAATGTTCAATGACGCGTCCTGCGAGTCCTGCTCCCTGTCCAAGAGGAAAGACGATATGATTCAGACCGGCCAGATTATGCAGATGGAATGCGGGTTTGGAAAGTACTTCTTTTTGAAAATAAGGATGTTGCACCACCCGGCTCTCGATATAGTTCTGCTCATTAATAATTAATGCCACACTTAGCAGTGAACTGCATCGTTCCAGCCAAAAGCGTTCCCAAAACGGCGTCATAAACGCCGATACGTGAAAGTGCGACAAGAGATGGAAACAGCTACGTCCGATCCGGCGACTGTTCATATACAGCAGAAGCTGGGGATAGGCATCCTGGAAAATGAGTGCATTGCACCGCTCCAGCAGCCGATACATATGCTCGCGATCGCTTTGATTCTGTAGATTATGCATTAAGTCACTCTGAAGATCTGTCATGTGATATCCGCCGTTGCGAGAGACTATATGGGCCAGTAGTGCCCAATGCAGTTCGGGATATTGCTCATAACATTCCAGATAGGCTGCCGTGCGGGTGATATTACTCCGATTGTGCTCCTGAGTCAGTGTCTTAATCTCTTCCAGAATGATGCAATCTTCTTCGCAGACGAGTGCGCTTTGAACCTGGTCCGTGCGTGTAAAAGATTTGTTGCTGGTAGGTAACAAGCGCTCCACCTCAGACTGTAAGGCAGCTGCCGTATCGGTATCCCACTCGATGTCACGCAATGGGTGACGAAGCTGTGCTGAAGCTTGCCATGCAGCCTGTTTGCCACGCCAGATTTCACGGGCAGCACCCGGAATGGAACGGACCATCTGCAGAAGGGACCCGTGATGTTGTTCGCTGGAAGAATCGGTTCTGGTGGAAGTCATGATGTGACATCCTTTCATGATGTTCTGGGTTTATTTTCACAGACCATGTGGTTATTCTAAGTATGCGCTGATTATTTGACTTCCACTCGCCAATTTGCTTCACTTAGGGTAAGACAAGGTACAGAAAGGGAGATGAACTGAATGGAACAGATTACTTCCAAACCGGCTTTTGATGTAGCCATCCAATCCCCACGTTTGACGATTGCCGTATTCAAGGCACACTGGTGTGGTGACTGCAAATACATCGATCCGTTTATGCCTGAGGTTGAAGAGAAATATGCACGTGAACTGACCTTGATTGAGGTCGACGTGGATCAGGTTGGAACCGTTAGTGAAGAGCAGAATATTCTTGGCATTCCAAGCTTTGTGGCGTATACAGATGGCCGCGAACTCGTACGGTATGTGAACAAGCTGCGCAAGTCCAGAGAAGAGATTGAGCAGTTCCTGGATCGCGCAGTTGAGGTGTACAACACGATTCATAAATAATGTTATACAAGCTCAACTTTTACACAGGCACTCCGATGACAGAATAACCTTCCGATCGCTGTTATCCCCAGATTTCTTTGATCCCTTTTATAAAGGGGAGAAATCCGGGGATAAAGGCGAAGCATATGCTTCCGATGTAGCTTTCTTTCAGAAAGCTTTTAGCTCCGCTTCTTCAGGCTATTTCTGTCCTCTCCGTTATTGTGTAGATGTTTCATTGAACTTATATAAAAGTATGACAGGTTCATGTTGTAAAAGGGTATACTAGATGAAACGCCATTTCTCTTGAAATAGGGAAATGGCGTTTGCGTTTGTGTGTTCAGGATTCTGTTTAAGACACAATTGAACTGGCATATCCCTCAATTACATATCCTCAATGACCTGCGGGTCATTATTTCACCAGACGTTAACATTTTGTCACAAAGCGCGACGTCAATGAACATTTTATCCGGTATAATGAATTTAGTTGTGAAATAAGTGTCAAAGTACCGAAACAAGCGGAGAATATTCTTCGCCATCTTAAACCAACAGCGGGTGAGAAAAAATTGAAACACTTAACTTTGTTTAAATGGTTAACCGTATTAACCTGTCTTGTCATGTTTCTGGCTACTTTTGGTGGAGGCATCGTAACCAAAACGGAATCAGGCCTTGGCTGCGGAACAGAATGGCCTTTATGTAACGGAAAACTCGTTCCCGCACATACTGTGGCTTCACTCATTGAATATTCCCATCGCGCTGTAAGTGCACTGGCTGGACTGTTGTCCATTGCCTCGTTTGTTGCTTTTCTGCGGTTTGGCAAATCACGCCGTGACCTGCAATTGTTTTCTTTCTTAACTCTGGTATTTGTTATCGTCCAGGGAATCATGGGGGCTTTTGCCGTTGTCTTCTCCCAATCTTCAGCAGTCATGGCACTGCATTTTGGTTTTGCACTGATCGCTTTTGCGAGTTCTCTAATGATGGCGCTGGGCATAAGGCAGGAGGCAAAAGATGGCGGATTGGAGCGCCTGAATAAATACCCTCGGGTTAGCAAAAAATTCAGGAATCTGGTCTGGTTCTCCACCATTTACACATATCTCGTGGTATACACAGGTGCATTTGTGAGTCACACGGATTCTGCCGGCGGATGTTCTGGATTTCCGCTTTGTAACGGTCAGATTATTCCTGAGCTTTCGGGTGGGGTAGCGGTTGCTTTTGCTCACCGTGCAGCAGCTGCGTCGCTCGTGATTGTTATCGCGATCCTGGGTCACTTCGCTTACCGTAATCATCCGGACAACAAGGAAATGCGTACTCTGGGTGTGGTATCCGTTGTTCTTATTCTCATGCAAGTAGTCATTGGTATTTTCATGATGGTGACAATGAACCGTCCGGAAGTATACATGTTCGTAGCTCTTGCTCATATGCTGGATATCGCCATATTGTTCGGAGTCTTAACGTATATGAGTTTCCTGGTGTACAAGCTACATCGCCCGGCTAATCGTTTTTAAATATGAAAGTCCACCATCCAGTGATGTACATCATTGGACAGGTGGACTTTGTTTGATGTCAGAGGGATCAGGGCAACCTATGGCAAGCAGCAATTACACGGAATGAATGATGCTTCGTTTACGGTGATGAATTCTTGTTGATTTGGAAAAGAGGAGGTTAGATATGCTGCGAACGTTGTTGGGGGAAAAGCCGCGTATAAACGAAGGTAAATTGAAAGCAGCGATGGACGCAATGGCGCATACGCTTGAGCTATTTCAACGACAAATGCATGTGGACCATGATCCCACGCATGACTATCGGAAACTGTATGTGTGGACTCAGGGACTCATCTCCTCACTGGATGAACTGGAGCAAAGCTGTTTCGCTGCTGCTCATTTTCGTAAAAAGGTCGTTGCAGGTTCAACGGATGATATGACGCCGACTGAAAAAGCCGAGTATGCACGTTATGTGTATTTCTACAAAGATGGCTTTATCCGCTGCTTTGCCATTCTGGATAAAGTCGGCACAGTATTAAATGAAATATTCCAGCTGAATACTTCCAATACCAAAGCGCATTTTTCTTATTTTACTGTGTTAAGGCAGTTCGACTATGCAAGGGAGCATCATGATCTTGCATTGCAATTAATACAGATCAAGGACTCTTATCGTGAACCGATGAGCAAGCTGCGCAAGCGACGTAATATGGAAATTCACTACATGAACTCAGAAATGCACGATGACCTGTGGCAGTTACACCAGACCTTGCAAGGTAAAGTGAAATTGGAGGATCTGAATCAGCATGTGCAGGAAATGCGTCAGGGCGTGGATATGGTCTGTGAAACGTTAACAGCCTCTTATAGTTATATCAATAAAATATGGAAAAGAAATAATTCCCTTTGACAAATCGGAATACTTGGAATATACTGAGTTTCAATCGAATGTTACATGGATATAACTGATATTTCGGAAGTTACGTTCACATTATAAAGCATAAACTACATGAACTTATAAAATCCTACAACAACATATTTCTTATCGAGAGCGGCGGAGGGACAGGCCCGATGAAGCCCGGCAACCGATTTGTAATGACATGATACATGTATCATTCGTTATAGATGTTAGGTGCTAATTCCTACAAAATGGTGCAAGACACGATTTTGGCAGATGAGAAGGTATATTCTTTCACGTGAAGAGCCCTCTTTGTATCTGCAAAGGGCTCTTTTTTTGTACTTTAGGGGGAGTTTTCCTTTAGATCGGGTAAAGATACATGTAGGTGGTTGGAAAGGGGCAAGTGCGATTGATTGAATTAAAAGGTTTAACGAAAACGTACGGCAAAGGAACAAAATCTACAACAGCGTTATCCGAGTTGAATTTGAGCATCCAAAAGGGCGAAATCTACGGAGTGATTGGCCATTCCGGAGCGGGCAAAAGCACATTGATTCGCTGTATTAATTTGCTGGAACGGCCTACGGAGGGTGAGGTATGGGTTGACGGAATTAACCTGACTGAACTGAGCAAAACCGAATTGCAGCAACAGAGACGCAAGATCGGAATGATTTTTCAACACTTTAATCTGTTATCCTCGGCAACGGTATATGACAATGTAGCTTTTCCACTAAAACTTGTGAATACACCCAAGGAAGTCATTGATCGCAAAGTGAAGGAAATGCTCGCACTGGTTGGTCTGGAGCACCATAGCAGCAAATATCCGGCTCAATTATCGGGTGGCCAAAAACAACGTGTAGGGATTGCGAGAGCACTTGCAAGTGACCCAAATGTTCTTCTCTGTGATGAGGCTACTTCGGCACTTGATCCGCAGACGACAAATTCAATCCTTAAGTTATTACTCGACATTAATGAAAAGTACAACCTTACGATTGTGCTGATCACACATGAGATGCATGTCATTCAGAACATCTGTGACAAGGTGGCTGTCATTCATCAAGGTGGCATTGTGGAACAAGGACCTGTTACAGACGTGTTCCTGAAGCCGCAGCATGCGATTACGCGGGACTTCATGATGCGTGACCATGAAGCTGGACTTGCTCTGGAAGAGACCGCTCTGGCAAATGCAGGCGTTGAATTGCAGGCAGGTGCTGCTTCCAAACTTGTGAAGATATCCTTTCTGGGTAACAAAACGTATGAAGCGATTTTGTCTAGAACGGTACGTAAAACAGGCGTGGATTTTGCCATCCTGCAAGGTACAATCTCTACGATCAAACAGGTTCCTTATGGGCAGCTGACCGTTCGGTTCGAGGGTGATTCAAATGCGATTGATCGGACGATATCAGAATTAACCGCTGAGGGACTTGATGTGGAGGTGCTTCGTTAGATGGATTTTTCAACCGTACGTTGGGAAGAGGTTGGTAAAGCTTCCATAGAGACACTGCAAATTTTGGGTGTATCAGGCTTGTTTACCGTTATCTTAGGTTTACCGCTCGGAGTACTGCTGTTCATGACAGCCCGATCTGCTTCGATTAAGTCACGGGCAGTGTACACTATACTATCCCTGATTGTGAATATTTTGCGCTCAGTCCCATTTATCATATTGATTGTTGCTCTTATTCCATTCACTCGTATACTCGTCGGTACAGCTACGGGGGTGCTCGGCGTTATACCTCCTTTGGTGATTTCAGCAGCTCCTTATTTTGCTCGTTTGGTGGAGACGACGTTGCGAGAAGTTGATCGTGGTGTCATTGAAGCGGCACAGTCGATGGGTGCATCGACCGGACAGATTGTAAGACGGGTGTTACTGCCTGAGGCACTGCCTGGACTGCTTGCTGGTATAACGATCACCATTGTTACGCTCGTCTCCTATACGGCGATGGCGGGCATGGTTGGCGGTGGAGGTCTGGGAACACTGGCAATCAACTATGGATACTTCCGTTATCAAAATGAAATTATGATCATATCCGTAGTGTCGATGATCATTCTAGTGCAAATTCTCCAGATGGCTGGAGATCGCTTGGTTACATTTTTCACCAGGAAATAACACATAGATAACATGATGGATATGCATTAATGCAGATGCCACATGACAAAATGATTAGAGAAGGGGTTTTACACATGAAAAAATGGTCTTTTGCTCTACTTAGTCTTATGTTGATTGCGGTTCTCGCAGCTTGCGGAAACAACAAGGACGCCGATAGCGGCGCAGACAATTCAGCAGGTGCACCTCGTACAGTTGAATTGAAAGTTGGAGCTTCACCTACACCACACGCAGAGATTCTGGAAAGCATCAAGCCTGAACTGGAAGCACAAGGTATCCGTCTGCAAGTCGTTACATTCAACGACTATGTTCAACCCAATCAGCAACTTGCTGACAAAAAATTGGATGCAAACTTCTTCCAGCACCAACCATATCTGGACACAGAGAATAAAGAACGTGGATTCAACCTCGTTTCTGTAACACCTGTTCATGTTGAACCTTTTGGTGGATACTCCAAAAAGATTAAGTCTTTGGATGAATTGGCAGACGGCGCAAAAGTAGCAATTCCAAATGACCCATCCAATGGTGGACGTGCTTTGTTGCTGCTTGCGAAGGAAGGTATCATTACGCTGAAAGACAACACAAATATTACATCTACGATTCAAGATATCACAGCCAATCCGAAGAACCTGGATATCATCGAGCTGGATGCAGCCATGATGCCTCGTCAATTGGATGAAGCGGATCTGGTATTTATCAACGCTAACTATGCGCTCGAAGCGAACCTGAATCCGGCGAATGATGCTTTGCTGATCGAAGATCTGCAAGGTAACCCATACGCAAACATCCTCGTTTCCCGTGAGGACAACAAGGATGCAGATGCAATCAAAAAACTGGCTGCTGCTTTGCACTCCGAAGAAGTAAAAACATTCATCAAAGAACGTTATAAAGGTGCAGTTGAACCTGCAACTGAATAATTCACGATATGTATGATATGATGTGAAGCTATTAAGATTAAGCCGTATATCTCTTCTGAAGAGATATACGGCTTATTTTATGTTTCCTAATCTGTGCTGACGTGGGGATCAACAAGGGAAGGGTTAGGGCTTATCTTGTTTCTCCGCGTTGGATGGATGCCCAGATTGGAGGTAGTAGGATAATTCATTCTGATCAGCATACTGCTGTTCATCGGCTTCTTGCAGGTACGTCCTCTCGGAGGGAGAGAGTTTCTCTTCTTCTCCGTGTGAGCTTTTGATTTTGTATCTGATCCAACCGATTAACCCAAGGACGACAACGAGGATCAAAGCCCATCCTTTTTTGAGCAAAAGAAGAGCACTGAATTTTTGGGAAGCCGTGTACCCGATCCCGCCCATCAGAAGACTGTTGAGCCCTATGGTGGATGTTTTGTCAGTCGAAGCATTGTACTCCTCGTAGGTATATCCTGCATTGATGCTAAGTTGATTAAGGACAGTTTCCTCGAATACCTGGCGGCTCTGTTGAAAGTTGTCCGTATCGGTAACCAGAATGGCTGTGATGTACCCTTCGCGTGTCAGGAGTTTTACATTGTAATTGACCATGGCTTGCTGATCAGCATTCTTAAAACCGAGGGAGTAAACCAACTGATGTTTGGTACTGTCATATGTCGGTTCGATCTCCCACCCCGTTATGTACGTTCTATATTCAGGATCAAATTCTCTGTTATCTTCTTCTGTGCCTCGGATATAACTGCTTAACAGCTCTTCGGCACTTAAATTTTGATCGTCATCATGGATATGACCTGTCTTCACGTACTCGAACACAACATACCACGAGCCGAATTCACTATTGCTGGTTAGGCTTCCGATTTCGTTCCCATTAGGCTTTCCATCACTGTTAAGTATCGAGCGTTGGGTATTGGGCTTATCCAGATAGGAATGGCTTTCAGGGACTTCCAGGGTGGCCTTACCGTCCAAAGAGACAGATGCTGGTCCAGTAATCCAATCGTACTCATCAGGTGCTGGCTCATTCTCACTTGCCGCTGATACCTGTAAGGCACTAGAGACTGTGAATAAACTCAACATTAAAAGTGTAAGAAATAATATCCATCTTTTGTTCTTCATATTCGTGTAGAGGTCCTTTCAGGTTATATCCTCGACAGTACCATAGGTGTTTAATTTCAATCAAGATATATTTGGAATTAAAGGTGAATAATCCCTTGTGGATAAGCGAGTTGTAGGAGGACGATAAATCTTTTATACTGGATAGTGACTGCTCTTTGAAGAGGGGGATGAACGTGAAGGGAAAGATTGCCCTCATAACGGGAAGTGCCAAAGGTCTTGGTAAAATGACGGCCCTCAGTCTGGCAGATCAAGGGTGCCATATTGCCCTGAACTATGTACACAGCAGAACAGAAGCTGAGGCTTTAAAGGCTCAGATTATAGCCAAGGGTGTGCGGTGCATTGCCATCCAGGCTGATATATCCAAGGTGGAAGATATCTCTTCATTGGTTGAGCAGGTGGAAGGTAACCTTGGCAGCATTGATATTTTGGTGAATAACGCAGGTCCATTTGTCCGTGAACGACGATTATTTGCGGATTATTCTGAAGCTGAGGTCCAGATGCTCGTGCAGGGAAATCTGTTGGGACCGATGTTACTGGATCAGCGTGTATTGCCAGAGATGAGACGCAAGCAATGGGGACGCATTATCCATTTTGGCTTCAGTCATGCTGGAGAAGCGAGATCTTGGCCTCATCGCGCCGTATATGCGGCTGCCAAGGTGGGTCTGGTATCTTTTACAAAGACACTCGCGGTTGAAGAAGCCCCGTATGGAATTACGGTTAACATGGTATGTCCAGGTGACATTCGTGGTGCGAACAAAGAGAAAACGATTGATGAAATGGCAGGCATCATCGACGAGGAAACACCAAGAGGGCGTCCAGGCAGCGGTGAAGATATTGCACGAGTGATTACGTATCTGTGCCTTGATCATTCCGATTTTATAACAGGCAACATTATGGATGTATCTGGAGGACTTGATCCGATTCGTCCGACCATACAGCGTGAGGATACTTAAAAGGTGAATTGAAAGATTGTACGTGGAACGGGTCAAGGTGACTGTGAACATGGACTCTCTGCATATGCACACAAAAAAAAGAGCCCTCCGCTTCATGCGAAGCGAAAGGCTCTTGAGGTTTATTTCGTGAAGGATTGATTAGAATACTTGTACGACTTCTTGTACACCCTCAACTTCTTCGAGAAGGGCACGTTCAATCCCGGCTTTTAAGGTAATGGTGGAGCTTGGGCAACTGCCGCAGGCACCGACCAGTTTCAGCTTAATAATGCCGTCTTCCACGTCGACCAGTTCCACGTCACCGCCATCGCGTTGCAGAAACGGACGAAGTTTGTCAAGCACATCAATTACTTCATCATACATGGTGCTTTGTGCGTTTTCGCTCATTTTTTTCAACTCCTTTCCCCTATATTATATTACAAATGGCCACAAATTAAAATGGTCAAACAAAGCAGGTGAACCTATATGAGACCGATTATTGAATTTTGTGCCAATAATATGCATTTTGGCACAGATGAAGTCATGGATCAACTGGAAGAAAATCCAGACTATGACGTGATTGAATACGGCTGCCTCACCAACTGCGGCCAATGTTCTATGACTCCATTTGCACTGGTGAATGGCGAAGTTGTCATCACGGACAAAGTGGAAGATCTATATAACGCCATTCTGGCCAAAATTGGCGAAGCCGATGCCTGGGACGAGCTCGATCTCGACTAACCGAGATGGCGCTTGGACATCCAGAGCACACCACTTTTCAAAATACGAGGTACACGTCCCATCATGGACGTTTTGCCCATCAGCCCAAACCCAGACTTCTTGCCGAGTGCACCCAGTGTGCCACGAAGCTTGAGTGGATGTGGATTGGGCTTTTCGCCTTTCCAGAGGGCATGCTGAATATGGGCGATCTGCTCACCCTGTACTTCCGCAGCTTGACCGCTAGGTGCATAAGGTACACTGGCACAGTCACCAACGACATACACATCGGTATATTCCGGGATTTGGTAGTATTCATTCAAGACGACACGTCCTTGAGGGTCTTTGGTTACGTCCAGATCCTGTACCACTTTTACTGGCTGAATGCCTGCAGTCCATACGACAGCATCTGTTAGAATCTGTTCATCCCGGTTATAGATGGCATTAGGTTCAACACGTGAAATGGCGATATGCCCGCGTGTCTCTACCTGATGTTCGTTGAACCATTCATGCACATACACGGATAGACGTTGCGGGAAAGCGGATAATACACGTTCACCACGATCCAAAATGCTGATGTTCAGATCCGGTCTGCTCTCACGAAGTTCGGCTGCTATCTCGACACCACTTAATCCGCCACCTACGATATGCACATTGCCATAGGCTTTGACTTCATTAAGGCGCAGGTAGGTCTCGCGTGTTTTGCTAAAGCTCTGAATGGTACAGCTGTAGTCTTCGGCGCCTGGTGTGTTGTGGAAACGGTCTGTACAACCAAGTCCAATGACAAGTTTGTCGTACACGAGCGGGTCTTGGCCTTCAAATTCAATCTGACGCTGTTCCAGGTCAATCGAAGTAACTTCTCCATAACGGTAAGTGACTTTATCGCTCACTGGAAATTGGATACGCAGGTCATAATCAGATACGGTTCCTGCTGCGAGTGCGTAATATTCTGTCTTTAATCCCTGAAAGGGGCTGCGGTCCACCAAAATAATTTGTGTATCGGATGGAATTTTACCCTCCAGAAGTTCCTTGATGATGGTGAGGCCGCCATAGCCGCCTCCAAGAATGACGAAATTTTTCATGACTCGGCTTCCTTTCTGCATCAGTCCCACTGAAATGGGGCTGTAAACTGTGGAGCAGCTATGCAATAACATAGCTGCTCCTTTTGTTATGATTTAAATAATTGAAAAGTAGATATTGAAAATTGAAGATATTAATCAGCAGTTTGCACCACTCGAATTCAAACGTCTCCCTATAATGAAAGCTGCGTTCTGGAGTGGTGCTGGTGCAATATTGGTTGTAAATGGAGTTATATCCTATTCGTACACTTGAATTTCATTGTAGAACGTATCACGTTCTACCGGAATACGTCCTGCACCCTTAATGAGCCATATGAGCTCTTTACGTGTAAGGCCTTCAGGTGTGAGTGCACCTGCCGCATGACTAATCCGTTCGCGAACGATTGTGCCGTGTGCATCCGAAGCACCGAATCCAAGGGCAACTTGAGCCAGTTGTGGACCGATGTTAATGAAGTATGCTTTGATATGATCGATGTTATCCAGCATCAGACGGCTGATCGCAATTGTTTTGAGATCCTCATAAGCCGAGTTACGACGCATAATGCTCGCGTTTTTACTTTTTGGCTGCATGGAAAGCGGGATAAAGACCATGAATCCGTTGGTCTCGTCTTGTAATTCACGGATCTGCACCATGTGGTTAACGCGGTCCTCATAGGATTCAATCGATCCATACAGCATCGTTGTATGGGTACGCATGCCCAGGTTATGAGCAGTACGGTGCACCTCAAGATAACGATCCACGTTCGCTTTGTCTACACGCATTTTTTTGCGATATTCATCTGACAGAATCTCAGCGCCGCCACCAGTCAATGTTTTCAAACCTGCTTTTTGCAGCTCTTGCAGGACTTCCTTAATACTAAGTCCGCTGATGCGAGTGAAGAAATCAATCTCGGCTGCTGTGTAGGCTTTCAGCGTAACATCCGGATATTTCTCGTTTAAAGCACGCAGGGAATCGACATAATATTGAAAAGGAACATGGTTGTTATGTCCGCCTACGATATGGAACTCACGTACGCCTGGATGAATATGCTGTTCCACATAATCGATCATTTCCTGACCGGATAATGTATAGGAGCCTTCTTCACCTTGGTCTTTACGGAAATTACAAAAAGCGCAGTGAGCTTCGCATACGTTTGTAAAATAAAGACTCATGTTTTCGATGAAATATACTTTCTTGCCATTTTTCCGCAAGTTGGCCTCATTGGCCAGCTGGCCCAAAGTTAGCAGATCATCTGTTTCATACAGATATACGCCGTCTTCTACGTTCAGCCTTACGCCGTTCTGCACTTTCTCAACGATTTCAGCCATTCTTTTGTCTGTGAACGGTGTTACCAATGTGGACATACTGTTTCCTCCTGTTCTTAACCGGATTTGAGTTGTGTGTAGGATCTGCATACAGAACTACATAGCAAAGATGCGGTCAACTGCCGCCTTCTTATATGGACTAACTCTTATTTACCCGGTGCAGCGTGTGCTGCGTACGTAAAGCTAATTTTTTCATTAAAGTGAGTCTTGTGACTCTATATGCATTGGGGACTGCGGACAGTCTCGAAATGTGAAAAAAATTACAACTCTATATATGATCGTCACCTGAATAAGTCATGGCAAAATATCGACATTTCAGTGCGACCACTTATTCATTATAAACCTCGTGTCGCGGGGGTTCAATACACTGGGAAGAAAAAGGAGTTCAGGGGGAACGCGGAAAGAGGCAAACATGACTTGAGACCCTTGACGGGGTGGAGTATAATTTAAAGAAGAGTTAATGAAAGGTAGTTCAAAAAGTCCGCTTTTGATTACGAAGGATGCCTAGCGGCATCTCAGCGTCGAATATGGGATTCAGCCGAAATGTCCGTTGCTCACGTAGTTTTGCCTACGCTCCGCTACTCCATTTCTATCTTCATCCCATCTTCTTGGTACTGAAAAGCGCCCTTTTTGAACATGATTTTATATGAAAAAGGAGAGTGACCTGGCATGATTAACATCAGCGAAACGGCTGCTGACAGATTGAAAGAGATGCTTGCACAGCAAGAGACACCTGGTATGTTCCTGCGTCTTGGCGTAGCACCGGGCGGTTGCACCGGATTTTCGTACGCCATGGGCTTTGACGATAAAGAGTCCGATGAGGACCTGTATATGGATATTCAGAGCATGAAGGTTGTAGTCGAGAAGGAAAACCTGAAGTATCTGGATGGTCTCGAAATTGATTTTGAAGAGTCCGGTATGACGGGTGGTTTCACTATCCATAATCCGAACGCGGTAGCCACTTGTGGCTGTGGATCTTCTTTCCGTACGAAGGAAGACGCGGGTGTGCCTGATAAGGATTGTTAAGAACTGAGTTGTACTGCGGTTTCCCAATCTTGTTTTAAAATAAGCAGTATGCAATCCCTTTAATAGATAGCCTCTGAATTGTATCCGTTTTGCACGGGCATGATATCAGGGGCTTTTTTGCGTGTACTGATTGTGCATGGTTGACAAACTTAGTTGTAACAACTATAGTTACAATATAAAGTTCAAACATAAACAATATCGATAATTTAAAGGAGAGATCATGATGAACATTGCAATCATTGGTGCAACAGGCAAAGCAGGAAGTGTAATTTTGAAAGAAGCAGCAGACAGAGGGCATAAAGTAACGGCAATCGTTCGTAATGCATCCAAATTGGAAGATAAAAGCCTGAATACGCTGGAGAAAGATGTATTTGATCTTACAGCTGAAGATGTTAAAGTGTTTGATGTGGTTGTAAATGCATTTGGTGCCCCAGCGGGTAAAGAAAACCTGCATGTGGAAGTAGGACAAGCGTTGATCAACATCCTGAAGGATGCACCAAACACTCGTCTGATCGTGGTGGGTGGAGCAGGAAGCCTGTTCACAGACGAGTCCAAAACATTGCGTGTCTTTGAATCCCCAGGATTCCCGGATGCTTACAAAGCAACTGCAACGAACCAAGGCCAAAACTTGCAGGATCTGCAAGCATCTTCGGGTATTCAATGGACATTCTTGAGCCCGGCTGGATTCTTCAATCCGGAAGGCGTACGCACAGGCAAATACCAAGCGGGCAACGATGTTATTCTCGTGAACAGTGAAGGAAACAGCTACATCAGCTATGCAGACTATGCGATTGCTTTGGTTGATGAGATCGAGAATCCACAACACAAAAACGAGCGCTTTACCGTTGTTGGTGAAGTGAAGTAACACTTTTAAATGATAATATGGAACATACAAACGGACGCTGATCTCCACAGATCGGTGTCCGTTTTTTTATGTTATCGAAGAGGGATGTTCTGCAATAACGTTAGACAGGTTAGATGATTATCGTTCAACTTCCAACTACTCCTTTGAATCTATGTTATATTATTCTAAAGATGGGAAGGAAATGTGATTATGTGAGAACCATCATCTCTTCATTGGAATTGCTGCGAGTTCAAAAGTATAAGGGAGTGAACAGTTGTGAAGATGTATTCCAAAGGAGTTATACTATTGATCTTTGCGGTTTTTATGATTAGTGTATCGAGTGGTTCAGGGTTATCCCAATATACAAACGTTAAAAATACGATGAATCAATTTCACATCACTTCTCTTTATCCGAAAAATAAGAATGGACAGACATATGGTTCTGCCGCATATGCGACTTCTCCAGAAACGGAACCTGATTTAATCTTGGCTACTGGTGTGGATGGTACAGACGGATATCTGCTGAAAAAAGACATGGATGGCGAGCAACCCAAAACACCTGAAGAAGCTATTGCGATACAGAACAGCAGATCACCAGATGGTCGTGATATTCCACTGTATGACAAGGATGGTGAAACCGTAATTGGTGTGTTTCATGTTGGAGGAAAGTGAAACGTTACTGAAATGAACACCATTCGGCAGTTGATTAAAAGGGTCGGCTGTTTTTTGATTTTAAGATTTATTTAGTTTGCTAAAGGACGTGAAGGTAATATGAAATACTTCATTGGAATTACCCCTCCAGATGATTATAAAGAAAAAATTGTGGCATTTCGTGATCGTTGGTCCAGTAATCGTCTTAATGATGTAGTCGAGCCTCATATCACTGTAAAAGCGCAGGGTGGTCTTACCGTTGATCTTCATTGGTTAGAAAGTGTGAGACAGACATGCTCTTTAATGCCAAGTTTTCAATTATCATTATCAGAACCGGGATCGTTTGGAAGTGCTGTTACATTTCTTAGTGTTGAAACGAGCAATATCATTGAGTTACATCGAAATTTGGTAAAAGCGATTTCTCCATCACAAGAACTTTTAGACCGTTACTTTGAAATGGATAAATATCATCCTCATTTAACCTTGGGGCAAACCTATTGGGGTATGAACGAGACTGAGATAGAAGAAATGAAGCTCTTAACAAGTAAGGAATTGGCTCCTTTTCCAACCTTTGATGTCAATTATGTACGCGTATATAAAGAAGTTGAACTGAATACATACCTACCATTTGAAGACATCCAATTGGGAACTTAAAAGTAAAGCGATTCAAATAACAGGAGCATTAGTTCAATAAAACAAGGAAACTCCCGATCAAAGGAATTGGCTGTTTCCTAGTTTATGTAATGGCAGAATAACGCAACCAGTTAATGAACGAATCATCAAAATGATGAATATACTTCTGCACATTGGAGGGAACTTGATGTATTTTAAACCTATCCGTATTGTATTGGGGCTAGTTTTTTTTATCATTGCTGGGTGCAATAACGAGGTCACGATGTTGGGTACAGATGAACTCACGATCACAGGTGATCAAAAGACTGCCACAGAATATGTTGAGGCAAAAGGTTATAAAATTTCTTCGTACGAAGGTCAAGTTCAGAAGTACACTCTAAACAAAGACAAACTACTCTACGGGATAACGGAAACGATACCATATAGACAGACCTGGGGGGTTCAAAAAGTAGAACCCGAACAGTATTTCGGGATGGAAATATCGGTATATAGCTTTACAGTAACAAACCATCCTCTGGGAACGTTTAACGATAGTAAATCCAAAGTTTCAATATTACTTTGTGAAGGCAAAGTTATAGGGGGGACATCCTTCCCAAATGCAGCAATGGATGGGGCACCATATTCGTTGGATGGAAAAACATTGGAAGAAGTAACGGGGAAAAGTTTTCAAAAATGGAGTGAAGAATGGGAAAAGAAATACGGGACTTAAAAAGTCAAAGCTAACGGACAGGATATTTACAACATAATATCTTCGAACATTACGAGAAACTTAATTGCGCACAAATAGTTGCGATACGAAAACCTAACGAAACTATACTTTTGTTGAGAGGAGGGATGAGATGGATTGGCTTATGAGGATGAATCGGGCATTGGATTATATTGAAATGAACTTGGTCGGCGAGATCGAGTTGAAGGAAATTGCTCAATGTGCTTATTGTTCTTCACATCAGTTTCAGAGAATGTTCTCGTTCATTACCAATGTTTCACTTGCGGAATATATACGAAGAAGACGGCTGACTCTCGCTGCAATTGAATTGCAGAATAGTGATAGGAGAGTTGTTGATATTGCCATAAAGTATGGGTATGAATCACCGGTATCATTCGCAAGAGCTTTTCAATCATTGCATGGTGTTAATCCAGCGATGGCTCGTGAAGAAGGGACTGCTCTCAAAGCCTATCCTCGGCTTTCCTTCCTTATTTCAATTAAAGGGGAAGAGCCTATGAACTATCGTATCGAAACAAAAGAATCTTTCGAAATATTTGGAATCGAGAAAGTGTTTCAATTAAACGGGGTAGAGACACCAGCAGAATTATGGAAGCAAAGCCACGAAAATGGCGAGGTTGAAAGACTTGCTACAAATGCCGGTGATCTACCAAACTCTTTGAATTCGAATTATCATAAAGTGCATGCTGTGTGTAGCTACAAAAAAACTGGGGAGGATACTTTCCCATACATGTTGTGTGCATTTAAAGGTGAAGCAAGTAAACCCGATGGTTACACAAGTATAACGATACCAGCACACACGTGGGCGATCTTTTCCTCTGATCCCTTTACATGGGATAAATTCGATGAAACCATTGAAACCCTGTATAGACGATTTTTTTCTGAATGGCTTCCTACTACAGGATATGAACAGGTCGACGGAATGGAATTTGAAATTACTGGAGTTAAAGATGGACTGAATTTTGTTGAGTTATGGTTTGCTGTAAGAAAAATATCTTAGTTTTATTTCTTTTAGATTAGTCTTGAATAATAACTTAATAAAGAAGATGTACCAATTAACATTATGAGAAGAAGGTGGAAAAACTGAAGCTTCGTATAATCACGTTAATTTTTTTTATATCTAGCGTGTTTTTTATCTCAAATGCACAAGATGTTAACGCTTTGTCATGTGTTGAATCGGGAAGCCCCCAAGAACAGTTAGAAATATATGATGGAGCTGTTTATGGTGAAGTAAAGCAAGTAAAGGTCGACTTGAAGCAAGAGGGGTTTACGGGGACCAAAGAGAAAATTAGATATATTTTAGTGGAAGTTGAGAGGAGTTGGAATACTGAAGTTGACTCTCAACTAATTATCGCAACCAACTTCACATGGGGATTTGATTTCAAGGAAGGTAACAAATACTTAATATACTTTAGCGAAGTGGATGGTGAATTAAGTAGTAGTCCGTGCAGTTCAACCATCGAAATGAACAATATTAATCAAGCAACTGAACTATTCGGGGAAGGCTTTCCACCAAAACAACAAGTAAACTTAGAACACAAAATGTGGTTTATGTTTGAGCAAGATATTGATTTGTTTATCGTAGGTGTGGTCGTATTTGCGGCTATCTTTACCTTCATCATGAGAGTAAGAAAGAAAAAGCACAAAGTATAATTTGGTAGCGCTAAACGGGGAATTTTGCTCAAAGAAAAAGTCATTTGAACTAGGCATGGATTCCGGTATGACCTATTACCCCCTTTACTTAAACGAGGATCGAGGCGTATAATCCGTTGAGATATCAGAGCAATAAGAGGGGATACAGTTATGAATAGTGGATTAATCAACGCGATCATTGCGTATATCATGTGGGGAGTTCTCCCGCTGTATTGGAAGTTGTTTGAAAATGTACCGGCAGGCGAGATTTTATCGCACCGGGTTGTCTGGTCATTTGTCTTTATGGGGATTTTCGTTGCCGTCCAACGTCGTTGGAGTGACATGAAGCGCATTCTGACCAGTCGTTCGACCCTGCTGTCCCTTACCGCGAGTGGGCTGCTAATTGCTATTAACTGGCTTATCTTCATTTGGGCGGTTAACAACGGTCATGTCGTTGAGACAAGTCTGGGCTATTATTTGAACCCGTTGCTGAACGTGTTACTGGCGGTTGTCTTTCTTCATGAAAAGCCAAACCGTGGACAGTGGATCGCGATTGCCATCGCTGGTGTCGCGGTGCTTATCATCGCCATCGACTACGGACGTTTCCCATGGGTTGCGATCTCACTGGCCGTGTCATTTGGCTTGTACGGTCTAGCGAAGAAGAAGATCAAACAAGACGCTTCAGTGGGGTTATTTTCGGAGACAGCTGTAGTTCTGCCCGTCGCACTCGGCTACTGGATCTACTTGGCCGTTGTAGGAAAAGCAACGGCATGGACGTTGCCTGCACCGATGTTCTTCGAACTGCTACTTTCCGGTGTGGTGACGGCGTTGCCGCTGCTGTTCTTTGCACGGGCGGCTGCTCGAATGTCGCTGTCCACACTCGGCTTTGTACAGTATATTGGGCCGACAATTATGCTGATCCTGAGTGTGTTTGTGTTCAAGGAAACGGTCTCGCCAGTTCTGCTTGTTGGTTTCGCTCTCATCTGGACAGCGCTCATCGTATACGCTGCCGCATCGATACGTGCTACGAGACTCGCTAAGGTAAGCTGAACGGATGTATCTGGTAGCGCCATAATTGCCCTTCCCGCCAATGAGGTGGAGAGGGCAATTTTTTGTTTGTGGGGTAGCGATAGGTCGATAAAAACTAAAAAGGAAGGCTGATCAACGTTATGGTAAAATACAGGAGTAGTAATCAAAAATAGTAACCAAACAGAGTGATAGAAAAACGAGGAGGCGACAGATATATGATGGTTAATAACCCTTACCGCAAACGTGATCCATTCTTTGTAAAGAATGCTGTAGTTCAGATACTATTTCAGTTTGCAGTTTCAGCAATAATCGGTAGTATATATGGGTTCATGATGGTCAACGAGACGATAGGTAGATATATTAATAAACTATTACCGAGCACGGATGGTCCGGATCTTCATTTATATCTGCCTGTTGTGATAACGGTGTTCATCTACTCGTGTTTAATTCAGAAGAAACAACGGATTTTACTTGAAAAAATCTCATTTAGTTGTCTCCATATTTTTGTTGCCCTGCTAGGCTGTATTTCTTCAGTTGTTGTGTTATTGGTGATCTAATCCAAATCCCTACGTATCTACACCTTCAGCCCCATCAACTGCATCAATGATACCGACAGCGAGTGTTGTTACCGCAGCAGCAGCTAAAAGATTCTTGGCACCAAGCTTCACTCTGTCCTTATCTTCCTCTTTCATGCCCACAACAACATCTTTACCGCTGTTATATACGTACTTTGCTGATATCGCTACACCTTTTGCAGTATTGGTTACAGCACCTCCAATATCGGCAAGCCCCGCGTCAATGGCGATATCATCTTTTCGAATTGCACCACTGGCAAGATCATATGTCCCGCTAGCCAGTTGTCCAACGGTTTTGCCTGTATTAATTGTGGCTTTCTCTACGCCGTTCCCGATTTCTTTGATAAAGGGACTTCCTGCAATTTCACCAACAACCCTCACGCTGCCCCCCAACACTTTACCGGTAACTTCCCCAGCTAACTGACCGAACCCTTTTAAAAAACTCATCCGTATGCCTCCTCTCCAATTAGAAGTTGATCCTATGTGTTATCTCAATAAACTTATTATATTCATATGTAAGCCAAAAGAACATCAGTCTCCAGCCCGAGTGATGAACCCCTCCTCGATTGATTGCGACACGCTTTAGGAGTGCCCGAACCGCCCCCGGAACGCCGACCACGCTGCCCCCTCAACGCACTTCATCACCAAAAGGCGCTAATCCCCCCGGGAACAGCGCCTCAAGCTCTTGTTTTACTTTACTACTTACCATTTGACTACCCACGGTTTTAGAAGTGCCTCATAGAGCAGCAACGTAGTGGAGGGGGCGGAATCGATTCTGAAGAAGCGAAGCGGTCGCCTTTATCCCCGGATTTTCCCCCAATAAGGGGAATTCATAAAAATCTGGGGATAACAGCGATCATAAGAACGATCCGCCACCGGAACGCCACCACGCTGCCCCCCAAAGCCCGCACTTCTACCCAACGTACCTAGTCAATAAATCCTTCCATGACAACAGTTGGCATCATATTCGACTGCCAAGCGCCCTTACCATATCCACTGTTATAACCTGGTGTAGCCTGAGGCTCCCAGTAGAATACACCTTTACCTTTGCCATTTGGCAGATTGCGAATTTGGTTTTTCATCGCGGCAACAAAACTTTTGCCAGCTGCAGCCTGGTTATTGTCCATGCCAATTTCGGAGATGATGATCTCTTTGCCATAACGGTTGATCATATCCTTGGCGTTGTTTACCGTATTTGTCACAGCAGTGTTCCAGCCGGAAGCTGAAGGATAGAGGGACATGGCGATCATGTCAAAGTTAGCTCCGTTATTAATCAGACCACCAATATTCCATACATAGAGGGCGTTATCATCCCCACCTGCCAGATGCACAATGGTTTTGGTGCCGCTGCTCAGGGATTTCACTGCGTTATGGCCTGTATTCACCAGCCACGCATAGTTTTTCATGTTGGTGGATGCTTTGCCATCTTCCCATAACATACCGTTGCTTGTTTCATTACCGATCTGTACCCAGTCAGGGGTAACGCCTTTGCTTTGCATCGCCGTCATAACTTCACGAGTGTGGTTCCATACCGCATCCATGAGCTGTTGGAACGTATAGTTTTTCCAGGCAGCAGGTTTGGTTTGCTGACCAGGGTCTGCCCAGGAATCGCTATAGTGCAGGGTAAGCATCACACTCATGCCAGCATTCTTGGCACGTTGTGCGAGTGCAGCCGCACGATCCTTATTCATGTAACCGTTCCCATAATCATTCGAAGGATTAACAAATACCCGAATGCGAACGGAATTGATTTGATAGTCTTTTTTCAAAATATCAATGATGTCGCGCTGTACGCCGTTTTTATCTTTCCATTTGTAACCCTGGGCTTCCATTCCGGGAACCCAACTGATGTCGGCTCCTTTGGCGAAACTTGGTGCTGCGCTGGCATGCTGACCTGCGGGCAACATGATGGAGGTGAATAACAAAACAAAAGCCAACATGATGGATGTCTTGAAACCCCTTACATTTTTGAACATTACAAGATGCCTCCTCGGATTTAGGTTGAGTTGCATCCTAATTATAGCCATCCTGGTTTACTCTACTAAAGGGTCCATTTCCAATATTTTGGGTGTTTTATCAACCTCTCTACAGAAAATGAGAAAACAAAAAGCCGTCCGAAGACGGCTTTTCTACCCGTGGCGCTTTTTGAAACATTGATCCGTATCCCGCGCCTCCACCAGACTCTTTTAATTTGAGCTAGTGGATCGGGTAAGGGACACGTTCAACATGACATTAGAAATGTTGACGCACCTCCTTTCCTTGTGGCAAGAGTATACAACACCTTGTTTCGGAAAGCTAGTCTTTTTTACGTATTTACGAAAAATTATTTTTCAGTCTGGAACATCGTGATATCTCGTGCATAATGGCTCTTGGTTCCGTCATTGTTTCGGATGCGCACACTGTCTTCACTGATCCGCTCCACAATGCCACAACCGACCTCGCAATAGACGCCAGCCGGGTCTTCCTGCCATGCGCTTACCATACATTGGGATAGTGCAGCCGTGAAAAACTCTATATTTTTTTGTAACGTTCTAGGTTTGTTGGATTTCATTATATACTCCTTTAATCAACTATATTTGGAATGAGAACAAGCAACCGGACCAAATCACACTGTACTTCACTTTACTCTGTCTATTGACCTTTGTAAAGGGATGGAAAAAGTTGCGGCCATGAGGTATCATTTACATAAATTTTACGTA
Source organism: Paenibacillus sp. 10L310 (assembly GCF_056395745.1). Taxonomy (NCBI): domain Bacteria; kingdom Bacillati; phylum Bacillota; class Bacilli; order Caryophanales; family Paenibacillaceae; genus Paenibacillus; species Paenibacillus sp. 10L310. The sequence continues at coordinate 27,876 of NZ_JBFTKC010000007.1, forward strand.
GCGTTTACACTGCGCTGACGCTTGATGATGATTACGAATAGTACAATTATATGAGAACTTCTAACCAAGAATAGATATGCAACACATTCGGAGGCCATACATGCATAGAGACGTCAAAACAGGCAACTACGTTAATCGTGATTTGAGTTGGGTTGAATTTAATCGGCGCGTACTTCAGGAGGCCCAGGATCCAACAACGCCTCTGCTGGAACGCATGAGATTTCTCGGCATTGTCGCTAGTAATTTGGACGAGTTCGTCAGTGTAAGGGTGGCGGAGACAAAAGAGAAGATCAAGGCCGGATTCACGCAAAAAGATTTTACAGGATACACGCCTTCGGGATTGTACCGCAGATTGATCAAACGAACCGGGACCATGGTCGCCGAACAGTATAAAACGTATCGTGAACTCATTCGTCTACTCGCCAAGAAAGGCGTGAACATTCAGGAATATACAGATCTTAATGTGACACAGCAGCGCGCAATGGACCAGTACTTTCATGAAATTATTTTTCCGGTACTCACACCGATGGCGATTGACCAGAGTCGTCCGTTCCCACTGGTACACAACAAGTCTGTCTATCTGTCCGTGATGCTTCAGAAGGAAGGGGAGCAAGAGGGCGAGCCATTTATGGCTATTGTTCAGGTACCTTCCAATCTGCCGCGGGTAGTTCAGGCTCCCATTCGGGCGAATAGCAAAAAGAAAACATTCATACTGATTGAAGATCTTATCAAACATCATATTCATACGCTCTTCAGTGGATATATCTCGCTTGCTGCACAGGAATTCCGTGTGACCCGCAATGCGGATCTGTTCATTAATGAAGAAGAAGCGGAAGATCTGCTTGAGGCTATTGAAAAAGAATTGCGCCGCAGACGCCGCGGGGCTCCTGTACGACTGGAAGTCTGTAAGGATTTTCGTCCGGATGCTTTATTGGAATTGCAGGATGAATTTGATATTCAGGACCCGGTATATGAAATTGATGGACCACTTGATCTGAGTTTTCTGGCGGGATTCGTAGACAGTCTGGAAAGTTTCTCACATCTGAAATACAGTCCGGTGAAGCCAGTCTACCCACTTGAGTTTCTGCCAAGAGAAAGTCATTTTGAGCTGCTGCGCAAACGCGATGTACTGGTGCATCATCCGTACGAATCGTTTGAACCAGTCACTGATTTTATATTGGAGGCTTCGGAAGATCCAAGAGTTCTGGCGATCAAGATGACATTATATCGGGTCAATGGCGATTCACGCCTTATTCCGGCACTTGCACTTGCCGCTGAGAGTGGTAAGCAGGTCACGGTGGTGGTGGAACTGAAAGCCCGGTTTGATGAAGAGCGAAACATTGCTTGGGCCCGTAAGCTGGAGAAAGCTGGTTGTCACGTGGTTTATGGACTGGTTGGACTCAAGACCCATGCCAAAATCATTCTTGTCGTACGCAGGGAACAGCAGGGGCTGAGACGTTATGTCCATGTAGGAACCGGTAACTATAATGAGAGCACAGCCAAAGTGTATACGGACGTGGGACTGTTCACTTCTAATCCAATTATTGGGGAAGATGCATCCGAATTGTTCAATGAGATTACCGGATACTCCGGTCCGAAGGCATTGCAGGCGTTCCGTGTAGCTCCGGATGGTATGAAGGATGAGTTGTTTGCACTGATTCGTAGAGAAACAGAGCACGCGCTGAAAGGCAAACCTTCCAGAATCATTGCCAAGATCAACTCCTTATCCCATCAGGAAATGATTGATGAATTGTACGAGGCTTCTCAAGCCGGCGTGCAGATCGATCTGATTGTGCGTGGTGTATGTTGTCTGCGTCCGGGGGTAGAGGGGCTCAGTGAGAATATTCGGGTCATTAGCATTGTGGATCGTTTTCTGGAGCATTCACGGTTGTTTTATTTTGAAAATAGCGGCAACCCCGATGTATTCATCTCCAGTGCAGACTGGATGACACGTAACCTGAATCGAAGAATTGAACTGATGTGCCCCGTATTTGATCCAGAGCTGAAAAAGATGCTAGTGGATATCCTTAATCTGTCCCTTATGGATAATGTCAAAGCGAGACAACTTATGCCTGGTGGCAATTATGTATTTGTAGAAAATGAAAAGCCCCCGCTGAGAAGTCAGACGGAGGCCATGGGTATTATCCCTTGGAAGCCTGCTGAATGGAGTGCGTTAACGTAACTCCCCAGGCTTCCTTCAGATCCTTGACGGCCTCTTCCAGGCCATCAAGTTCCAGTAACGGCTCAGCTGTACAGGTGAATTGCACCTGCAGCGAGTCGTTTTCTTTTGTTGCTTTGATCGCAGCGATGCTCTCGGATCGATTGATGGCTTCAGCTACGCGCAGCAGAGAGCCTAAACGATGAGCATGCCGCTCATCCGAGTTTTTCAGAATGTCCCGGTGCTTATTCAGTAGCTGGGGCGTTCTTTTTTTGGGATGATAATCAGCTGCACTGGCACTTAGAATGGTCTCCCGATGAGAAAGTCCATAGATGCTTGAATTCATGATCCAATAGGCCGAGTGCTGTGTATAACGGAAATAGTTAATCTGCTTACCAGCCATGTGCAACATGGAGGATGCATACAGGATTCGGGCATCTGCTTGATCAGGAGGGGTACCTTGTAATGCTGTATACAGGGTAACCATATCCTGATGAATCCGTTGCAGACGTTTCTCTGGAATAGGTGGACCAAAATGGATAAAGTTGCGGATACTGTCCTTCAGCGCGTCTGGAACGACCGGCTGCCCTCCAGCCATGTAATCACGCAACAACCCGTCTCGTAGACCCGCGCCACTAACCACATAACGATCTCCCTGTATTATCTGGAAGACAGTTCGTAGGATCAGTACGCCGGGCACAATGATGTCAGCGCGATCTTTGGCGAGCCCAGGTACCTTTTTGCGCTGTGCCGAGGTGAGATGTGGTAAGGAGCGAGCGATGTTCTCCATCGCTTCCTCACTGATCTCATAATGATGGCTGACAGGCAAAGAATACTGGGTGCGCTTCTGTTCCACTTTGGCGAGTGTACGCATTGTGCCGCCAAGTCCGATGAGTGGCAGACCAGGATGCTCACGAATCCAATCCTGTCCGCGGAGAGCCTCAGTGACTTCGTTGCATAATGCATTTGCATTCTCCTCAGTCCACTGATCTTCGCCCCCGTAACGGGCATGTGAATTCACAGCACCAATAGGGAGGGAGATGCTATGTAACCTTTTCCGATCCCGAAAGACCGTGATCTCTGTGCTGCCGCCTCCAATATCCACGACGTAACCGTCTGCCAGATCAATGGATTGAGTGACACCAAGGAACCCATAATAGGCCTCCCGATCTCCCGATACACATTCAATGGTAAGCCCCGTCTCGGTCTCCAGCCATTCAATAATCTCCAGGACATTGCTTGCATTACGAATAGCTGCGGTAGCTGCTGCGCGAATCAGTTTGGTCTGATACGCTTCACAGGTCGCTTTGAATTGACTCAAGATGGTGATGGCTTTATCCAGAGAATGGCGCAGAATGGTTCCATCGGCCTCAACAACGCTGCTCAGACGAGCGGCGTATTTGTCTTCATGAATGATGCGATAGGCTTCGTCCTGGTCCAGTTCATAGATAACCAGACGAATGGAGTTCGAGCCGATATCAATAATTCCTAAGGTTTCATTAGTACGTGTCATAAGCATCTCCTTCTACAGAGGTTCAACTACCCGAAGTGAAGAAGGGCAGCCATGGCTTCCGGTGAACCCGGCGGTGTGGCAGAGAAGGGCGTAGTTAACATAACAACAATGATAAAGACGATGAAACAGGCAAATATAAGACAACTCACGGCAAAGCCGCGATTACGCTTTTGCATAAACAGTCGAATACCTGTGACAAAGAGAAGTACCGTAACAGCTACCAGAACGATCGACATTGCAAAATAGGCTACGCCATAAAGTGATTTGAAAAATGCTTCCATTTGTTCTTAACGCTCCTTAGATCCTCATATTTAAGCCCTTCCAAGCCATTCCTTAGTAGCATACGACAGATTGACTTGTTTGAAAAGTAAACCGGGCGCTTGTTCCCGGTTCCGCCATCACCCCTGGGACAGGTTACATGGAAAAGGGGCCTTTGCCGTGGACAGACATCCAAGAAAGCAAGGCTTCTGTTGAGTATGTATAAGGAAGGACTATTGTTTCAAGGAAGGAGATCAACCCATGTCGAGACAACTTGCAAGCAAATGGCGGAAGACAGCGGCTCTGATGAAATACCCGGTAGCTGCTGTCCATATCCCACAGACCAAGGCATTCAACTCGGGTAATCTGCTGCAAATGCTCAGTCGTTATGGAATGGTGTATGTCAAACCTATTGTAGGAGGCGGAGGTTACGGTGTTATTCGGGTATCGGCCAGCGGTGGGGCTTATCGATACACCCATATGAAGACGACCCGTTCTTTCGCCAGTTTCAGCCAGATGTATCGCTCTCTGGTTCGTGTAAAGGCTAGACGCAAGTACTTGATCCAGCAAGGCATTCATCTGGCAACAATTCAAGGGAGACCTGTTGATTACAGAGTCAAAGTTGTCAAAACCCAACGAGGCTGGGTATTCCGTTCCTTAGTAGGACGACTCGCTCGTCCCGGACTCTGTGTGACGAATCTGAGCAAGGGTGGCACCATGTTATCAGGAAGGCGAGCTCTTGGTTTATCCCTGCCACATATATCCGGTCGGCACAAACGCCGGGAGATGCGTTCACTTACACTGACATGTACGTACATTATGGAAAGTCAGTTTCCTGGTGTAGGTCAGCTTGGATTTGATTATGGACTGGATTATTCAGGCAAGATCTGGATTCTGGAAGTGAATACCAGACCCCAATAGAAAATGAATGGGAAAACTCAAGAAAATTCAAGAAAAACCGATAATATATAAAAGAAAACGGTATGAAAACCGTTTGAAATTTTACATTACCGGGTAATTTACTCGCAACAAGTCTTGAAACTATGAATTTATTCCAAAAAAAATACGCTGATAAACGTTCTGATAGTAGTACAAACTCCCTGTGCATAAATATTGTCCACACTATACACGTTGACTACTCTATATTTTTTCCATTTATCAACAAACTATGCACAGGATTTCCACATATCGTTGTGGATAACAAGAACGCTTGTTCTCTATATGAATCTCTGATATGATAGTTTTGAGGAAAAAAAAGGAAAGGTTGTGGCGGGAAATGGCTATGTTATCCGATGAGATGTTGTTGGATTCCTACCATAAAGCGATTGAGTTGAATCTCGAACGAGATTTCATCGCACTGCTGTTGGCAGAAATCCATAAGCGCAAACTGGGTACCGACGTATCTGCCATTCTTCACTAGAGATCCTCATTGCAGGCAATGTTACAGGTTTCCGGACAAGTCCCATAGTGAGACTGGCCATGGCGTGCTCGTCTGACAATGGTGACAGTACATCACATGATTGCAAACGTTTTCGACTTCGTCTGCCGTGTCAGAGGAAGGTTGGAATACGTAGGGGCTGTATGGTCCGGTGTAATCATCCAATTTGCCGCATTCTAACAGTCCCTGAAGGCAGTGGGGGCAAGCCTGCTCCGGTACAACCAGACCGTTACACAGCGGGCATATATAAGACAAGGGTATCCCTCCTGATATGGATTCACTCAGGAGTAAGATACCCTTTTTTGTATCAATATATGTTATTTCAGCAAAACTAGCGTTTCATGTTACTGCTGTGTCCTGGGGACAACTTGGCATCCGGATCGAAGTACACCTTCGCATTGTTGACGGCTGTTGGAGCTTCGCCGAATCCGACAGCGATCAGCTTCAGTTTACCCGGATATGTTGTGATATCTCCGGCAGCGAAGATTCCTGGAATAGATGTTTCCATGCGGGAATCAACAACGATGGAGTTACTGTCAATTTCGATACCCCACTCGGCAATCGGTCCGAGAGAAGAGACAAATCCGAAGTTAACGATCACGTCATCTACTTCGATTTCCTGAGTTTCTTTGGTTTTCACATGAGAAAGGGTTACCTTGGTAATCGTGTCATCCCCATGAAGTTCCGTGATTTCGGTCGGTGTAACGACATTCACCTTGGAATTCATCAGGTTTTCGACACTGTGCTCATGTGCACGGAACTTGTCCCGGCGATGGATCAGTGTCACTTGCTCAGCGATAGGCTCCAGCATGAGTGCCCAGTCTACCGCGGAGTCACCGCCGCCACTGATCAGTACTTTTTTGCCAGCGAAGGCATTCAGATCACTGATGAAGTAGTGCAGGTTGCTCTTCTCGAACTTGGCAGCACCTTCAAGCTCCAGGCGACGTGGTTCGAATGCACCTACACCAGCTGTAATAATGACGGCTTTGGCATGATATTCATTCTCATCCGTCTTCACGACGAAATGTTGCTCATCCTTTTTCTCCACCGATACAACCTTTTCTTCAAGCCGGATGTTCGGGTTAAAATGATTCATTTGCTCAACGAGGTTATTCACCAGTTCCTGAGCTGTTACTTTCGGGAATCCGGCTACATCATAGATGTATTTCTCCGGGTAAAGAGCGGCAAGCTGTCCACCAAGCTGTGGCATACTTTCAACCAGTGTAACGGATGCCTGACGCATCCCACCATAAAACGCGGCGAACAGACCCGCAGGGCCCCCACCGATAATAAGTAAATCAGTCATATCATGACTGGAATTTTGTGCAGTCAAGAATCAACAACACCTTTCATATTTTAATAGGTAGTTAACAGAAAGAATGTGCAGGCTACGTATCGTAACCGGCATGGGTGCTGAACTGTCTTTCCTATTATAAACGGTGTATTCAGGGTTGCAAAGTTAGCGGCGTCACGAAACTGGGAACAATTGATGAAGATCAGATGAGAATAGGATGAAATTGGAAATGAAAGGTTATGAAAAATAACAAAAAAAACCTTGATCTTTACTAGAAATACAGATATCCTTGACCTGTACTATGTGTTTTTTTGTCTAATTTAGAGTCAATATGTAATATGAAGACAGATCCCGTGTTTTGTAGAATCTTGTGGTTAATTTCACAACTTGAAACGATAACTTGCGTGCAAACGTATCAATTTCATAAACCCTTTAGTTGCTTCAATCAAGTCTAGATATAGATCAAAACGGTTCGATACGTCGATATCTAGTTTCATAAAATCCATTTTTAGTGAGTTATGAAATTGATGCAAACGTTTAAATAAATTCGCGAAGTTAACATTTGTCGTCATAATGGGCAAGACCTCATCAATATTTGTAAGTATGTGCATTTTGCATCTCACCCAAGATCGGGCTGATGCAAGTGAAACCGGAAGGGGTATAGACATGAGCAGTATTCCCAAAATCGTCATCCTCGGCGCGGGCTATGGCGGGATTCTGACAGCCCAGCGGCTGCAGAAGGAATTGAACTATAACGAGGCCGACGTCACATTGGTGAATCGGCATGATTATCATTATATTACTACACATCTACATATGCCGGCAGCCGGCACGGATACCATTGAGCATGCAAGAGTGCCCATTTCCAAGCTGATTGATGAGTTCAAGATTGATCTGGTCAAGTCTTCCGTGAAGGAGATTCGTCTGCAGGATCGGAAGATTATTCTGGAGGACGGCACGTTATCCTATGATTATCTGATTATTGGACTAGGCGGTGAGCCTGAGACCTTCGGTATTCCGGGGATGCTCGATCACGCCATGACAATCCGCAGCATTAACTCGGTCAGACTGATTCGAGAACACATCGAATATCAATTTGCGATGTACAAAAACGATAACAAACGAAATCGTATTCGGTTTGTCGTAGGTGGAGCGGGTTTCAGTGGTGTTGAATTCGTAGCTGAACTTGCAGATCGTATTCCACAGCTGTGCAAGGAGTTCGACGTGAATCCGAAACATGTGCACATCTATAATGTAGAGGCAGCGCCTTCGGCCTTGCCTGGATTTGACCCGGAATTGGTAGAACATGCAATGAATGTGCTCAAGAAAAAGGGTGTTACTTTCAAAATTGGTGTTCCAATCAAGCAATGTCTCCCGGACGGGGTTATTGTGGGTGAAGGTGAAAAGCTCGATGCAGCTACAGTCGTATGGACCGGCGGTATTCGCGGTAACTCACTGCTTGAACAGGCAGGTCTTGAAGTGATGCGAGGACGTGTGAAAGTAGACGACTACTTGCGTGCTCCAGGGCATGAGCATGTCTATGTCATTGGTGATAATTCACTTGTCTTCAACGCGGAAGGACGGCCTTATCCGCCAACAGCCCAGATTGCGATGCAGCAGGGTGTGAACTGCGCCAAGAACGTTGTGGCATCCATTCGCAAGAAACAGCCACAACCTTTTGTATTTACGAGCAAAGGCACGGTTGCATCACTGGGTAAAGGTGAAGCTATTGCCGTTGTGGGCGGCAAGAAATACAAGGGCTGGAAAGCGGCTCAGTTGAAGAAGCTGGTAGATCTGCGTTATCTGTTCATCATTGGTGGTATTCCGTTAGTCCTGAAGAAAGGGCGGTTTTTTGGATGAGACATTGCAGTGTTCAGGTCCGGGGACTATTAACACGTGAAGAGCTGGATCGTTACAACGCCCTGATGCAGGTCGGTGGTTATCTGGAGGAACAGGATCAATATGATCTGGCCTACATCGTGCAGAAAGAAGTGGATATTCTCATTATGCCTGCGATTGAGCGGCTTAAAGAGAAGGGTCGTGACCGTGACCGGGCCACAGCCGAATTCCTCGAATCGCTGAAAGCGGTAGATGATGAGGACGAGGATTAGAGACGATATAAGTTGAACTAAAGATGTTTACACATACACTTCAATGACAGAATAACCTTCCAATCGCTGTTATCCCCAGATTTTTTTGATTCCCTTTTGTTAAAGGGAAAATCCGGTGATAGCGTATGCTTCCGATGCAGCTTTCTCCCAGAAAGCTTTTAGGCGAACGCTTCGCTTTTTCAGGTTTTTTCTGTCCTTTCCGTTTTTGTGTAAATAAATAGTTCAAACAATATAGATCTAAATCAAGCTTGAGGTAGTAGAATATAGATAGATAATAAAGCACCGCAGACAGTATCCTTTACAGGAGATGTCGCGGTGCTTTATTGTGTTTTGTACTATTTTTATAGCTTAAGCATGTCTTCCAGTGTTCCTTCGTTCAACAGACTTCCCACATAGAACGAACCGAATTCGCCATAACGGGCGCTAACTTCATCGAAACGCATCTCATAGACAAGTTTCTTGAACTGAAGTGCGTCATCCGCAAATAGCGTAACGCCCCATTCCCAATCGTCGAAACCAACAGAGCCGGTAATGATCTGTTTTACTTTACCCGCATAGCTGCGGCCAATCATGCCGTGACTACGCATCATGGTGCGACGCTCGTCCATGGACAGCATGTACCAGTTGTCATTCAGCTCACGTTTTTTGTTCATCGGATAGAAGCAGATGTATTGTCGTTGTGGCAGAACAGGTTTCAGACGGGCGATAATATCCGGATTTTGCATCGGGTCTTCGCCTTCTTTGCCAAGATAGTTGCTCAGTTCCACTACACTGACGTATGAATACGATTTGGTTGTGTATTGGGCAAACATCGTTTTGTTAAACGCGTTCTCAACAGCCTTCAGATCTTCCAGCGTTTCACGCAGGTGCATCATGACGAGGTCTGCTTTTTGACCTACAACCGTATATACAACGGTACTTCCTTTGGATGAATCCTCGACTTCTTTCCATTCTTTCCAGAATTCCTGAAGCTCGTCCAGTGCAACAGCGCGTTCTTCATCATCTGCTGCTTTCCAGGCGGCCCAGTTAATCGAGCGAAAATCATGCAGGGCGTACCAGCCCTCCAGTGTTGATGCGGCTTCGTTCATTGGTTGTGTTCCTCCTGCAAGGTATATTTCCAAATCCCTATAAGAGGTTGTTCAAAAAGTCCGCTTTTGATTACGAATCATGCCTGGTGGCATCATCAGCATCGAATATGGCATTCAGCCGAAATAAGTGGATGCTTACGAAGTATGTTTCCTTCGGAAACATTGTAGTTGCTCACGTAGCTCTATCTACGCTCCGCTGCTCCATTTCTAACTTCATTCCATCTTCTCGGTACTGAAAACCAGTCTTTTTGAACACGCACTATAAGGGACGGGTGAGTGCTTTATCGTTTACATTGTATCCCAACATGAAGCAGAAGGGCAAATGAACAGAGTATAAATATAGGGAAATTTGTCCAGAAAGTTCGTTGCTTCGCCACATTTTTTGCGGTACACTAACTACTATCCAGAAGTGAAACCTGAATGTGTGAAAGAAGAGGTGAATGTCGCCCGATGCAATTTATACCTGTGTTAGTATTGATGGTATTATTTTTCGTTATGATGTTTGGTATCGGTTTCATTCTGAACATGCTGATGAAGACAACCTGGTTTCCTTCCTATCTGTTCATTATTGTAATTCTGCCTATTGTTGTGTACTCTCTATGGGATCAGTCGTCATCTCTGATGTCACATCTGGGTTCTTTCCAGCTTGTAGACTATATGACGGGCATCGCTGGACTGGCTGGTGCGATAATCAGTGGCTGGACGATCCAGAAGTTGCGACTGGGTGGGTACAGAATGTTTTAGATTGTTGGAAAGAGGCAACACATGCCACTGTAATCGCGTGAAAGTCTTGTCTTTGTCGTAAACGCTTACGAGTACAAAGGGAAGGCTTTTTTGCTATTCATTTATATTAGAAGGATTATTGTACACTTGTACTTCATATACATCTGGAGAACATTCTCTTTAGATATTCCCTTGTATTCTGCTGCTAGAGCTTTTATAGTATTCTAGCGGCTCTCGACATTTTATTTTAGAAATTTGCTGAATTCGGCGAAAACGTGAATGATGTCGACCTAGGACGAAACGGAACGAGAACAGGCCATCTTTTTACCTGTTTTTGAGCATTTGAGGATCAGACATTTATGATAGAATAGATAAACATACTTTTGGGGAGAAGGAGATCAGGCTATGCGCATGAAGAATCTGCACCATTATACTGAACATCATCGCTACTGCGTATACAGGGAGTTTGGACTTAGCGCCCTGGATGACCGTATGCTTACAGGAGCATATCAGCCCATGGTAGGTGCTTTTGCGGTTGGCTTGTATCGGCTGTTGTTTCAGCATCTTCCCGGTGAACAGGTCGGTTATTCGCCGCTTGAACAGCAACGGAGGCTGTTCATGACGCTTGGCTTGGAGCCAAGTGAGAAAGGGCGCAAATATTTGTTAGAGCAGACATCCAAGCTTGAGGCAGTGGGGCTACTTCAGACTTCACGGCTATATATACCGGAAAATGATGATTACATCTACGAATATGAGCTGCAACCGCCGCTTTCTCCGGCAGAGTTTTTCCGGACACAGCATTTGACACTGCTGCTTCGTGACAAGATTGGCAAATTCGCCGTCCTTTCCCTGCGTTCCGGTTTCTCGGCAGTGGAAAATGGGGACGCACCTTATCCGGCAGCCAATAAAGAGAATATTTCCGTTCCCTTTTACGATATATTTGAATTGAATACCCACGTAATTGATTACGAGTTGGAGCAAGCATTGTCGGAAGTATCAACTACGGCCCAGCGGACAGGCACGAATGATGCAGCGGAAGAAAACAGTTTGAACTATGCCGACATTATTTTGCGTTTCCCGCGGGAGTCGGTCAATCGTCGTCATGTAGAACAGCTGCGGTTTGATCATGAACAACTGGGCATTGTAAATTATGTAGTAAACAAGTTTAATCTCAGTGTGCAGGATGTATGCCGTCTGCTGGATGAAGATGATATCTTCAGCCCGCAGGGCCAGCTGATTCTGGATGATCTTCAGCATAAGGCGAGCATGCAGTTCAGACAGACGAAGAAGCGTCATGAGCAACAGACTGTACAGGCGGCCAAGGTCGTGGCACTGAGACAGCATATGGAGGAGCCAGAGCGGAAAGAAGACTCCGGTGAACCACCTGTTGAGCATGGAGTACAGATGGAATACTACGTCGAAGTACCTCCACAATTTATGACCAAGTGTGATATTCATCAATATAATATGATGTTGCGCAATGAGCCATACACACGTCTGTTACAGACGTTCTTCCCAGGTGCAGTACCGGACAATCTCATCGATATATTTGAGAAAATTGATCTGAGTTACAAGTTGCCTGGTGAAGTTATCAATGTATTGATTCATTATTTGATGGCATTGCTTGTATCCGGCGGAGAGCAGCGGATTAACCGTAACTTCGTTGAGGCCATTGCCTCCAACATGTTGCTCAAGCAGGTGAACTCATATGAGAAAGCTGTGCAATATATTCGTGATCAGGCCAAGGTCAAAGGCAAACAGGCTGCTGGTGCAGCTGGAACCCGTACCCGTACATACGGCAAAGGAACCAAAGCCAAGCCCGAAATTCCGATTGTACAAGACATAAGCACCGATGGGGACGCCGTATCCGAGGAAGAGTTCGAAGAGATGATGCGATTTGCCCAGCAGATGCAAGCGAGTAAGCAAAAAGGAACTTCTTAAATATTTTAATAAAGCCAAAAAGGCGAGCCCCCCGATTAATGGAGACTCGCCTTTTTGCTATATAAATTGAACTGAAGAAACGTATTTTACGTTTAATCCAATTTTTTATTATTTTGTAGGATATTTATCTAATCTAAACCACTGTTGAAATTCCTTTTTGGTGATTCTTTTTACAGGCTTAACTTTTTTGCTTCCTGTATCGTATCTGAAAAGAATCCATTGATCTGAAGGATACTCACTAATATAATCAATACTTTTTCCGTTCTTATGCCATAATATTAGACCTGTGCTAATATAGTTGGTTGCCCGAGGGAGATAAACAACACTGTCTTTCATAGTGTCGTATATTGCTAACGTGCTTTTCTCCGTACTTCCATAAGAAAATGCAATGATGTCTTCTTTTGGTGACCAATTATATGATGAAATGGTTTCTACATTTTGTTTACCTGCTTTTTCAAGACGTTCGTTTATAATTGTGTAATTTCCTGTTTTAAGGTTCACGAGAATGAGGTTGCTGCCGGCACTTTTTTCTACTTGGATAGCAACCCATTCATTCGATGGAGATTCAGCAACACTACTTATATCCAATAATTTCACTTCAAAATCTCCTGTTTGTAGGGTGTGCTTTTCTTTACCATGAGTAACTACAATGGTGTCAATGATGTTTTGCTCAAAATCGGCAGCAGCATCTAGCTTTAAGGTGTTCGCGGTTATCGTGATGTCGTCACCTCTCCAGACAATTTTGTTTGAGCCTTTTGTTTTTTCAAACTTAGATATACTCTGGTATGTCGAAGAGTTCACAGAAATTGATTTAGCAGCAATGTGTGCTACTTTATTAGAAGTATGAAATGAAGATGATGCAGTTGATAACATGCCCATGCTTCCTAAGACAATTACGCTTGATAATAAAACATTGGTGTATTTCATTATTATCTCTCCTTCATTTTGGAAATTCGATTTACATGATGTGATTCCCTCCAGAACTATTCCAATCTTTGCTTATCGTTATAAATTTGTAAAGATATGAAATCATAGAGATGATATGAAATGAGATTTCAAAAAGGGTGATTAGTCCTGTAAGTAACAAAGCTGAAAGGTTGAATACATATTTATTTTATATTTATGTGGCCTTCTGACTCTCTCTGGTGTCTAATTCATTGTAAATCAAGAGGAGGTTCTTACCATGTCAGGAGCTCATGACACAAAACCTGTTTATCCGGATAAACAGGAAAGCATCACTAACTTTGAAAACACTTATGAGCTGTATCGTCAAAGAATTTGCAACTACTTTTCCCTGAAATTGAACCCGATGGTTGCAGATGATTTGACTCAACAGGTGTTTTTAAAAGCAGTCGAGAATCTTCACCGATTCCAAGGGAAATCAAATTTATTTACATGGATATTCAAGATTGCTCAGAATACAGTGAAAAACGAATATCGAAGATTATCGCGGAAAAAAGAAACGCCGTTTGATTTTACGGGATATGAATCACAGTCGATCTCCCTTGAATTTACGAAGTATGTTGATTTTCGAATTGATATCGGAGTTGCGCTGAAAAAGTTAAATGAAACCGACCAGGAAATCATTGCATTACGCTTTTTTGTGGACTGCACATTGCTTGAAATTTCTAAGATTGTAGGGATGCGTGAGAGTGCAGTAAAGAACAGACTCTATAGAGCTTTGGAAAAACTTAAAAAGGAACTGAAAGAATGGGGAGGCGTTACGATCATGTCTATTCAAGATTTGATTTCAATTGTTAATCAGGGTGAAAACGAGGGATTGAACAATACGCCTAATAAAGTACACCATGATTTGTTCAATGAACTAAGTGATCATATTGAACGAATCTCGTTAAAGTACAATTATCATCCATCGCGAAAAGTAACGATTGAAGTATATCCTGATATGCCATCGTTTCACCAAGCGGTCGGAGAAGCAGATGCTCCGAATTGGTTCATGGGTACCTATGAAGGGAGTATTCTTAAAATTGTATCTCCATTAAATCCAGGACCGGAGCATACCTATCCATCGATTCTTAAAGGTACGGTTCACTTGTTCACCATGTGGCTAATAAGTGAAATCAATCCGAAGGCTCCGAAATGGATAAGGCAAGGAATTGGTGGATATGAAGCCAAGCTGATGACTCAGGACTATATTGAAGGTACAACAGAAGAGGCTATTCACAATTTAGAGATCCCAACGTTCGAACAATTAGATAATGATACCTGGGATTTCGAAACGATGAAGGGTTTTCAGTTTTCGTTCCTATTTGTGGAGTTTGTTGTTCAACAATATGGAATAGACCAGTTAAACAAATTGATCCGTAACCCCCAGGATTTTAATGGTATCTTTCAATGTTCCGAGAAAGAATTACATCAGAAGATGGTAGAATTTATAAGTAAGTAACCCATACAAAAATGTAAGTCGCCCGGGGGGAAGAACCGGGCTTTTTTTAACGTGGTTAGAGTTATGTTAAAGGTACTATCAATTAATTGGATTATTTTGTATAATGCATATAAAAAGAGGTTGTATATGAATCCTATGGATGAATGTAAATAATACATATGGAGGTAATTAAGTTTGAAAACTCACTACTATTTCAGTTGGTTTAATCATTTTTTTCCTGAGAAGCTGGTCCATTGTTTACAGGAGGATATACAAGACAGAAAATCGCTTGTTATGATTAGTGCTAATCCGTCTGGTTATAAAGATGAGCAAGTTAACTTTGATGATGTTTCTGAATGGACATGGTTGAATCAGGCTAACATTATTTTTGATGAATATCATTTCATCGATTACCGTATGCAGAAAGAAGATGCTCAGCGATTCATTCGGAACGCTTCTGTCATTTTTTTATGTGTTGGATATCCTGTTTTACAGAACGATTTTTTGTTGGATTATGAATTATCGGATGTTATTAAGAATAGCAATGCCATTATAATGGGTGCCAGCGCCGGTGCGTTAAACATGGCTGCAAAATGGTTAAGCTTGAATAACACTGATGAAGTTGAAACAAGTACTATTTATAATGGTATTGGTTTTGATCATTTTGCCTACGAATCTCATTCTCAACGCGACTACGCCACGTTTGTTCAAGGCTACCTGTCCCCCTTGTCTGAAGCGATTGATGTTTATGCGGCAGAACAGGAGAGCGCTATACGTGTAAAGGACGGCAAAATAGAAATAATGGGACCTGTATATTTAATTTCCCACTCAAAGATTCAGAAGTTGGTTGAGACGCTCTAATTAGGGTGAGTGGCTGTGACCTTACATAAGTAATTCCTTATAATGTATAAAATCATGGCTAACAGGTGATCATCTCAGATCTCCTTTTTATAATTGGAATACTGTTTGTAAACAGATGCAATCTTAATACTCCTAGGGCCTATAGTCGGCAGGGTTTCAAAGTGATCATCTGCTGTTTTCAACTAGCGGACGGACAATAGGAGCGTTGCAGAAATGCTGAAGCTCCTTTTTTGTATACCTTTACAGAAAGTAGAGAACAGGAAAATTATATTAGGATGATGAGCACCTCATTAAGCTAACGGGCAGGATAGTTTAATGATTGGGGCTATAAGGCTGTACTAGATAGAACATGTATAGTGTACTGTTGAGCTACGGGAGACCATAACAAAACCACCTTTTCGAAGGTGGTTTTGTTATGGTCAAATACTAGTATCAAAATTTAACATAGCCTAGATTTTAAATATTGCACCCACATCCCGTGCAACTCAGCTTCCGATACTTGAAATGCGCCTTGAAAATCAGTGGCATCGCGTATGAATTTGTTGAGCGCATCTAAACTGTATGAATGGATGAGATATTCTACGATCAAGTGCGAGAATGCATATCCCCCTATCTTCTCGAAATCCCAGGTATCATTAGTTAATGCTTGAAAGCTAGGGACAGCGTTATTTTGAATCGATTCGGAAGTTCTATACTGGATATATTCTTGTGACGTTTGTTTGGCTTCATGCCCGCCGAGACCGTGTGTAAGCCATTTCGGTGCCAACGGATTAATATCCTTCACTAACCACATCGTAAACAAGCTTAGAGTGTGCCGTAGTACCGATTGATAGGTATGTTCAGGGCCTGGGTTGAGTGGGGATACGATTTTAATTTTATTGTCTTCATAGGTTCCCATAAACCAATTGGGCGCATCCGGCTCGTTTATTGCTTGATGAAAAGTGGGCAGATCCGGATAGATCTCAATAGCGATTTTCTGAGAAGGTCGATGACGATAGGTTATAATAATTCGATCTACATTGCTTTTCAACTCTTCAAATAAGTCATGGTATACCTTGTTCATACCATCATTCTTGGAGGGAGCCTCGTTTTTATCCACAATTGATATCAATTCTTTAATAGACATGATTGTAATGTCACCCCATTCTTTTAATTCTTTTTTTAGTTTGTTTAAGGCACGATAGAGTCTATTCTTGACTGCGCTTTGAGGCATCCCGATGATTTTGGATATTTCCAATAAAGTGCAATCGACGAAAAAACGCAATGATATGATTTGTTGATCTAATTCATTCAATCGGGCTAATGCAGCACTAATATCAAGACGAATATCGACATCTCTAGCAATATCGAGGGATATCGATTGGGACTGAAAATCGATTACTTCGTGCAACATTTCTTTATTTCGTGATTTCGTGCGATACTCGTTTTTCACAATATTTTGAGCGATTTTGAATAGCCAAGTAAATATACTGGAGTTATAGTTAAACAAATGAAAGTTTTCCATTGCTTTTAAAAAAGCTTGTTGCGTTAAGTCATCGGCAGTTGCCGAATTTGTCTTTACTGCAATATAATTTCGAATTCTATCTCGATATTGATTATAAATGGCTTCGAAATGCTGGATGTGCTCCTGATCCTCCGGAAGAACAGGGATTTTCTTTTTGTCTTGAGCTCGTGACACCAGTAATACCTCCTCCTGAACTTACAATTCATTAGACACCGAAGGGAGGTAAAAAGCCACATCGTTTTAAAATAATTTTACACGACGCCACTCCACTTTTTTTAAACCCCGAAAAAGCAAAGCGTAAGGGCAATTCGGCTATGTGGTATTAAGTGAGGATTATCAATGGAGAAAGAGATGCAGGAGCTAAAAAAACGTATTGGCTTTCTGGGAAAGCAAGTTGTGGAGCATCTGGCCTCTCACGGTTGATTGCGGACAAGAAAGATAAAAATCGTAAGGTAAAGGAGAAGTCTGGCAGATATGATTGCGATTAAAAACTACCCATGACGCATATGCGTCATGGGTAGTTTTTAATCATTTCCATACGTTCAGGAGGGGGCCGTGTGAAATAGCGATGACCTAATCACTTCGTTGGACAGACAGAGTTTTGTGTAAAAATGGCCACCGTCCGGGAACGACTATTCTTCGTATCATTTCCGAACTGACTTACTTGACCGGCCCCATCCAGGTTGAAATCGTCTTCTGCTGGTGCGGCAACGGCGGTTTCAACTTCCCGTTATCGATCAAATGCTTCAAAATATAAGCGACAAGCCGGCCTCCGCCGGTGTTGCCTCTCACCATGTAAGCAAGCTGCGGCTCCAAATGCTTCGGCTGATTTTGCAGGAACAGGTTGAGCATTTTATCGTAGAGCTTGCCGACAGCAGGCGCGTACAGAGCGGACAAATCAGGCATTGCCTTGTTCAACCGATCCAACGTTTGCGGAGAGTCGATCCAAACCGCATTGAACTTGTACCCCTCCTCCGTCTTGCGGATGTACCCCTTCTCCAGCAGGAACGAATATTGCTCGGCGTTCTCTTCGTTGTCGGGCAGTTCCCCTTGTTGGAACGCATGACAAATCTCGACATTCCGGTATTCCAGGAAACGCCAATCCATCTGGCGGTCGCTCCAGTACGTATTGAATTGCCACAAGTATAAGGGAGTGTCTTCGACGTAGCGGAGCGACGGACCGAAGGTGACGTAACTACTCAAATCAAAACCCGGATCGGAACTGTGGCTCTGGTTTAACGCCGCATAGGCAATATACTGACCTCCGTCCTTTCGCATTGGTGCGACCGCATCGAAGTTTTCGCCCGCCGGCATGCTCCGCCATGATTGCTCCTCGACGTTCTTGGGCAGCAAGGTCCAGAGCAGGAAGTTATAGTCGCCGTCCGGAACGTACACTCCGCTATCCTCGACTTGCCGGCGAACTTCCATTAACGCGTCGAAATGAACATCGGCCACTTCGGCGGCGCAATCTTGCCAAAATTGATGACCAGCTACGGCCAACTCGAAGAGGTCCCAGACGATGGTATTGCTTTGATATTTGCCGGGAGAGGTTTGGGTGAGAAAATTGTAATCGGCCAGGTGCCGGACTTCACCTTCCAGTAAAGACGGCGGCATTCCTAGCTCCTCCGCGATTTGATGTACAGTACGCGCCTTATGATAAGCCGCGTAAATGATATTTTGCGCCAAGGCGCGTCCAAGAAAATCGTTGGTTTCGCCCAGGCTACCGGCCGAACCGGAATGGCCCATTTCTCCCATGCTGATCGGATTGACACTTAAAGTTCCTGTTGCACGCATACGTTTCATCCCTTTCCGTAACTTCTTTTTGGCCTCGCTCAAATGCCACTTCACCGTGTTGACAGGAATGTTCAGAGCAATCGCGATATCGCCGATTTTAAGCTCGTCGTAGTAATGCATGACCACGATCCTGCGATGGATGTCGGACAGAAACGCGACTTCTCGGCGCAGCTCGCGGTAAGCTTCGGTTACCAGCAACCGGTCAAGCGGCTCTCGGGAAGGGGCGGCCGACAGTTCGGACATGCCGTTGATTTCGATCGCTTGGGGAGCGTGCGCACGCTTTTTCAACCAATTCACCCAAGTGTATCGGGCAACCGTCCAGACGTAAGCGTCAAGGCTTCTAATGTCCCGCACCCCGGAGAAGGATTTTAACAACTGCAACATAATCTCCTGAGCCAGATCCTCCGCCTCGGCCCGCTGCTTGACCCGGTTTAACGCAAAACCGAAAATCGGTTTGACATAGCTCCGAATTGCTTCCGCCGCTTCTTTTCCGTTTTTACCAATTGAATCCATCTTTTGCCTCCATAGTTGCATCTGTAATTCCTGACAATTATATAGTGTGCCAGGCGAAATAAAGGTTGGGATTATTTTTTAAAAAATTTGGACGTCCTAACGGATCGCTCATACATGTATAATTACAAACATCAACATCATGAGTAGGTTATTTAAATGGTTAAAGAGACGTTATGAACTTTTTGTTAAACGAGATGAAGATTACTTTAGATGTAAAGGTCTCACTTTTAGTATATAAAGATACTTCTTTTCCGTTCAACTATGGGAGGATACAAACTAGGAGCACGAGCCGAAGTTCTTCTTCGGGTACTTGGGGTACTCCTTCGTTCCGTAGTTAACAGGAGTGGTCTCGATTAATTATTCAAATGCATAATTGAGGTTCATTATACTAACGAGAAACGTTAGCTTAATGCTCAAAGAATCGACGTAATCAACTGCGGTTTAGAACTAACGGATGACAATAGGGATCGTTGCAAAATGCTAAGGATCCTTATTGGTATACCTTTAGGGGGGGATGTACTCCAGAAAATACGGACAAAAAAAGCCCAAAAGGGCTACTTCGATAATTGTCATAGTAAACTTTTCCTAGTACTCTAACTGGAAAAAAAATTACATCCTTAACTTTCCCTTGTAGGAGTATGAGTAGCAACTTTCCATTTACCTTCCTCATAGGTTAAAGTTATTTTTGCAGAGAGCGACCCCTCATTGGCACGATACTTACTGACCTCTATGGCAATGTTATTATCTGATTGCTTCTCCTGCTTTTCAATTTTCAGTAAAATCCCTTTTAGCGTGTTTTCAGACTGTTCTGACAGTCCTTCTTCAATCAATTCTTCATAGGTTAGGTTATAAATTTTTACGTTATATTTGCTGTGAAGGTAATCCTCAATGCTTTTCTTATCAGAATCCTTTAATGGAATTCCTTTATCAAAATCTAATGAGATATACTCCATGTTTTCATTAAGAGCCGTATCTGTTGAAATTAACTCCTCCAACGCCATACGATAAGGTTCACCTAGTTCATTCTGCTGACTAGAGCCAGTAACAACACCTGCGCAAGCTGATAGTAAAAATAACGCTACAACACTGAAAATAAAATGCATTGTCTTTACTTTTATGACAATCCCCTCCTGGGTACTCGTTTCCTAAATAAACGTAATGATAAACAGAAATGTTGTATTTCAGTTTAGAAAGAAGCCCAATTTGATCTGCCTAATTAAGCTAGCAAGTAGGTTAACGGCAAGGATCGTCTGTGAGCAGAACTGTAATATCAGGAGAATTTATGGTTTTAATAGAGGATAATGATTACTTATTATTCCAGATATATGCTACTCTCTTTTTATTCCATAGTTTTCTTAACGGAGAAATGGAAATTTAAATGTTGGGGGTAATTGCTTGCTTCTATCCGAACGATTGCCAATTGCAGCAAGTCTGTACCCTGAGGAACCTGCGTTAATGAGACATGGGCAAACGATGAGTTATGGGGAGCTTTACGGTCTGGTTGAAAGATTCAGTCATACCCTGTATGTTGAAGGACTCCGGGCCGGTGATCGTATTGCCCTTTTAGGTGATCCAGATCCCCAGCTCGTTGTTGCGTTTTATGCAGCAGTTGGGATCGGCGCTATACCACTCGTTCCTTCTCCTATGCTAACAGTACCTGAACTCGCTGCCATATTTCAGGATGCAGAACCACATATGGTTATTCATGATGACCAACATGCTAAAGTAGCTATTGCCACGGTAAAGCTTCTTGGGTATTGTCCAAAACTGTTCACGATAGACGAAGAAGGGACGAATAGCAGTTCGCTCGCTGCTCTTTTACAGCAGGAACCTGCGTTCTCTCCAAAAGACCATTCCAAACGAAGTGTAGACGATACGGCAGTCCTGATTTATACGGGTGGGACAACTGGTCGACCAAAAGGGGTCATGCATTCGCATCGTGGTATGGCTGCTTGGAATCAACTTACGCCTTCTGCAGGCTTCGGTCATGATCTCAAGCGTCGTGTGTTAGTGCTCAACTTATCCCATCTGGTGGGTCAGTTCCAGTTGTGGGCGACCATGGCTGCTGGAGGCTGTCTTGTATTTCTAGATGAATACCCAGCGGATGTACACCGCATTATGGAAGCTATTGAACGTGATCAGATTACACAACTCAGCACAGTAGGCCAACTGCTACGTGATCTTACCCGCGAGGTATCCGTAGGAAGTAGAAACTTGAAGAGTCTATCGCTTATTGGCTGCGGAGGGTCCATTATTTCCCCGGATACACTACAGGAGGTCGTATCGCAATTTCCTGAAGTTATCATTGTGAACAACTACTCACAAGCGGAATGTGGAATGTCCATAAGCCGCCTTTTTCCTGCTCAGCATATGGGCGATCCCCATCGCCTTCGATCCGTAGGTCGTCCTGCTGACTTGGCTGCCCAAGGTGAGCAGGCCTTTGAAGTTCGGATATTAGATACGGACGGAAGTGAGACAGTTACGGGCGAGGCTGGAGAAATCGTTGTTCGAGGTGCACAGACCATGCTGGGGTATTGGCGCCAGTTGGAGGTTACTGCCGAGACCATGTCCGATGGCTGGATTCGAACTGGGGATGTCGGTTGTCTGGATGCCGAAGGTTACCTTTATGTGTTTGATCGCTTGAAGGATATGATTATTGTGGACGGTTCCAATGTGTTCTGTACCGAAGTGGAGCATGTTATTGTGAGCCATGAGTCGGTAAGCGAGGCGGCCGTAATCGGACATCCTCATCCCGATGAAGGCGAGGAACTTGTCGCTTTCATAGTGTTACGGGACGATGAAAATATGGATCTGACGCGGGTGCGGGCGTTTTGTGAGCCACACCTTGCTCCGTACAAATGGCCGACTCAACTGTTCATTGTGGATACTTTGCCGAGAACAGCCGTGGATAAAATAGACAAAAAGCAGTTGCGTAAGCATCTATCCTTAATTTCATCCGAAGGACTAGGCTAACGGGAATGCTGTTTAATAGCTGTTGGGCAGAATATTTATTGTTAGATCAACAAAAACAGCCCTTCAACTTCCTTTTGGAAGTGAAGGGCTGTTTTTATCTCAACTGGTATGCAGGCGTGCACGAAAATACCTTGCAGTATTACCTCAAAATCGTACTGGCCTGATTGCCCGCATAATCCTCAATGACCAGCTTCAAAGAGCTGTTGCTGGACGCTGGCGTGAAGGTCAGTTCACTCAGCTTTGTTCTTCCCCGAATGATATACGGGAATTTCTGCGAAACGTAAGTGACTCCGAACTCGCGTGGTACCCCATTTTCATATACATAGATCTTATACCAGTCCTCCAGATCCGGGAGGGCTAATGTGTACTTTCCATCTTTTACCGTGACCTTTTCCTTGGCGTATGGTGTAATCTGAAGATCTGCGAGCTGTCCGGTATGGGTTACCGGGTTCTGCCCGCCAATGGCGATGTTCAGCACGTAATGCTCACCGTTGGTCGGAAGTCCGGTCAGGACGGCAGATTGTTTTCCTTTTTTGACCTGAAGCGACTTGGTGAAAGGCTCTTTTGTGTATTCTGTTTCTAGTGTGAGTTGAATAGACTCGTTGCCTTTTCCTTTGTCTTTATTTTTATCCTTGTCCTTATCCGTATTCTTATCTTTATCTTTGCCTGAATCTTTCGCTTTCTTCGGGTTTTTCCAGCTTACAATAGCATCGCCATTCTTTTTGAATTTCACATCAATATCCTGAACGGCTGCATTCAGATCGTAAGGCAGGACGGTTGCTTCACTTTCGGTACCGTCTGCACCAACCGCACGTATAGACAGTTCACCAGATGGCTGTTTTAGCGATTTGATATAAAAAGTGGAATCATACACGCCGCCTACATAGGCGCCATTTTCATATAAATTGTATTGTTTGACCTCTGAATAGTCCTTCATGTCCCATGCAACAACCAGTTCATCGGTGTTGGTCAGTGCTTTGGCAATATGGAATCCGGTCGGTGCATCCGGTACAGCCGCTGAACCGTCGGACATACGGATCTCGCCTATATTCATCTGGTAATTCTCAATCTCCTTGCCATTCGGGTCGAAGGATAATCCCATAGCGGCAATGGTTTTGCCATGATATGCACTCAAATCCAGCGAAGTTGTCTTCCAACCTGTAGTATGCTGGCCTGACTGAGGCACTTCCACATTGACCACGTTGAATGGATCATCTTCGAAGATCAACCCAACATGCAGGGAGGAAGCGTCACTAGTCGACGGTTTGTTATACGTCAGTTCCAGTTTCGATTGTCCGTTGACGGACAGGTCGGTCTTGTACAGGCGCAGGAAGTTCTCCGCGTTCAGTGTGCCGTTCACCACGAGAGAGCTGCCGCCATTAAACGCGCCAATGGAGTCATAGTTGTACCTTGCGCCTTTCTCATAAGAGGGACCATAGTCAAAATCAACACTGAGCTTGTCGCCTTCACTATCCATCCACCATTGCCAAGTGACAGGGATATCCTGAATGTTGATATTGGACCATTCTTTATCGTTCGAGACAGCACCGTCTTCATAATATTTCAGGCCGTGGCCCGTATTGAAGTTGGTCGCAAAATTGGAGCCGTTGATGACGGATCGCTCGGTAAGATAAGCGGCAATTCCATCCCAATTTGCACCGGAAGCATACACATCCGACAGATCGGCAGACGCATTACGACGTGCATCTGTCGGGTCTTGATTTGGACCAGACCACCAGGCACGATCACGTACAAAGGTCATCCACTGGTACTCATCTTCCGCACGATGATTGGTGCTGCCATCGCCCATCTCTTCATCCAGAGCGTTGTGGGTGAAGTCGGCACCTAATGTCGCGATGCTGTTCATGGGTTGACCGTTCTCATCCAGGTTATGGCGCAGGTCATAGGATTGCTTCCAGCGGCCGAATTTGTCATGTCCACCTTCGACACCAGCAAATACGGTTTCCAGTGGATCCAGTCCCAGGCTAAGGGCATGATCACGGGAGTCGCGGAGCATCTTGTGGTTCCACACATAGTTCAGGAAGATGGAATCCGAGACTCTGCCGAGAACGGAATCTTGTACAAAGGGGCTGTTGAGCCCATTGAATTGGTTCTGGTATTGAATTTTGCCTGTTGTATTGATGGTGGAATCATACCACTGAACGTACAGGCCTTTATCTCTTAGATATTTCATGAATTTCTTGTAGGATGCGATATCTTCAGGGGCTACACCCCGGGCAACTTCTTCCTGATTGAAGAAATATCCATCGTAGTTGTAGTATTCTGCCATCTCGGCCAATTTCTCGGCCACAGGAAAATTACCGTTTTCATCCTGGATCAGCATTTGTTTATAGGTTTGTGGGCCACGGTCATTGTCCGAGAAAAAGATGTTAGCAATGGACTTAACGCCGTTCTTGTGGGCTGCATTGGTGTAGGCCGGATTCGGAATGTTCAAAATGCCAAACTCGAAGTATTTCTCCGTCCACTCTTTACTCGGATCGTACAGCTCCTCAGGTACTCCCGCAGAGGCCATGCCGTGCCAATAGCTGTAGTAGTCTGTATATTGCCAATAATTAAACAGGTACTGGCTGAATTCATTGGTATAAGGTGTGCTATCGAAGAATGCATTGCCATAATCACCACTCATTGTGAACAGTTGGGTGTCCGGGCTAAGCTCAGGATAAGCCTGTGTGGCAGCGAACGCTTCATTACGGGGCTGCAAGGGAACATGGGCACGAAGGAGATCACCATGGATATCACTTTCCGGTGTCCAGTTCAGAATCTGGGCCGAGGTGTACCCGTGTTGATAGGGCTGATTCATCCCTTTGGCGCTTTCGCCTGTGTAAGGGAGTGTGTCTCCGGCATAAACGGATGATGCAACAACTTGTCCAAGCAGAGCCGTAGTCAGGACCATGGCAGTGACCTTGGGAATGATGCCTTTTGCTTTGAGTTTGCGTGTCATGCTGTTCCTCCTTCAAGTGGAATGAATGTAAGGTATTCTTTTACACAAAGCTAAACTTATGGTTAACGATAGTGGATGAAAGCGTTTTTAAATAGGGTAAAATTAAAGAAACACAGATATAAACTAAAGAAAAGTTGCAGGTGACAAGTTAATGTCAGAAGCCTGATGGTATAATTCAAGTCAGGAAAACAGCATCGGAGGGAACATGCGACTTGAAAATTGTTAGCGTTTACAATAATTTCTTCAAAAATAATATGTTTATGAAAATGCTCCTGATTTTCTCGATGATATCGATTGTCACGATCATTACGTTATCTTATATCATCTTCCTGTCGGTGTCCGACTCCACGATTCGCCGGGAACTGGCGATCCAGAAAGCGGCGATGGAACATGTGGACCGGTACATTCATCAGCAGTATGAATCGGTACAAAACATGGTGAGGGACATGCATCAGAATGAGGCGCTGTCCGCCAACATTACGTACCTGATGAATCATTCGTACGCTGAATATGTGCAGCACATGACCAATGGATATTACGCCAATCAGGATGACTATTCGGCCGATGTATTGAAACATTTTCAAAATATTATGGATCGCAATTCGCAGATTAACCAACTCATGTTGTATAGCGCTGAGCAGCAGGATTTGTCTACCTTTAATCAACACAAGCAGTTCCGCAAGCTGGACGCCAATGTAGCTCATTCCTATATTCCGGACGTGATGGCGATGGAAACGCCCAATATCAGTGCACCCAACTACTGGATTCGCAAAGAGATTAATCAATGGGACCCTGCGCTCTACTCCATCCGCGTACCGATTAACAATACACAGACTCTTCGGAATCTGGGCCAATTTCTTGTCTTCTTTGACTCAGAAGGAATCGGTAATGCGCTGGATAACTACGAGAGTAATCTCAAAGGAGACATCGTGGTGTTATCGGCGAAAGGTACAGTGTTATTTGACTCCAACGATCATTATTACGGTAAGCAGTACCCTTATGTGAATGTGGCCGATTCCCTGTTTGATCAGACGGATATGGATTCAATGAAAAAGGAGCAGAACATGTACGTCAACAAGTTTGTCTCCGCCGATCAGGGGTATGTGGTCATTGGTACCGTTCCGGTGGAAGAGATGGCTGAAACCTATGCGGGGATTCGCAATACCATTATCTCGATCAGTATCGTATGTATTTTGTTTGCCGTGCTGGTTCCGGCATTTTTCATTATTAACTTTGCCAAACGAACCCGTCGAATTATTCGCTTCACCCAAAAAGTGAAATATGGCAACTTGACGGCTCGCATCGACGATCCGCGAGATGATGAACTGGGGCAGATCTCACATAGCTTCAACGACATGCTGGATGAGCTGAATCTGTATATTGAACGGGTCTACAAGGCCGAGATCAAACAGAAGGAGACCGAGCTGGTCGCATTGCAGGCGCGCATCAACCCTCATTTTCTCTACAATACGCTTGAAGTGATTCGGATGAGGGCGATATCCCAAGGGGCGAGAGATGTTGGCGAGATGATCTATAGTTTATCCGTATTGTTCAAGAGCCTGGTACAGCAAAAGAAAAATTATACGCTGAAGGATGAGATGGAAGCTTGCCGCTTGTATCTGGAATTATTCCGAATCCGCTACAAGGATATTTTCATATATACGATCCAGATCGATGCTGCATATTATCAACACCCTGTGGTCAAACTTTCGCTGCAACCTATCATTGAGAATTATGTTGTACACGGCATTCAGACAGAACGTTCGGATAACCGATTATCCATTGTTGTGGAAGAGACAGATGATGTGGTGCAAGTGGAAGTCAAAGATAATGGCAAAGGCATTGATCCGGCACGCCTGACGGAAATCCTTGAAGAACTGGAACGTCCTGAAGAGTCTGGTCAGATGTTCGGGCTACGCAGTGTCCATAGTCGATTGCGCTTCCTGTATGGGCCAGAGTTCGGTATCACCATAGAGAGCACCCTCGGAGAAGGAACACGGATCAGGGTGCGTTATCCACATACAGAAGGGACAGGTGTTTAACATGTACAAGGTGTTTGTTGTGGACGATGAGCCATTCATCATTGAAGGTTTATACGATATTGTGGATTGGTCTTCATTTGGTATGGAAATTGTGAGTCATGCAGGTAATGGGCAAGCAGCGTTACAAGCGCTCTCTTCTCAGCCTGTGGACATTCTGATTACGGATATATCCATGCCACTCATGAATGGTCTCGATCTGATTCGGGAAGCAAGGCGAGTGCAACCTGAGCTTAAGGTCATTATCCTCAGTGGTTTCAATGAGTTCGAATATCTGAAGGAAGGCATGCAATTGGGGATCGAAAACTATCTGCTCAAACCGATTAATGTAGAGGAACTGGAATCCACGCTGAGCAACACGGCGTCCAAGCTGGATCATACGGTATCACCTCAAGCCGATGATGCGTATGGCATCCAGATTCTGAAAGATAACATTCTTCATCGATGGCTTACGGGGCAGATTGCAGCTACTGAATTTGAAGAACGTGCCCAGTTCATGAACCTTTCGCTGGATGCACCGGACGTTGCTGTGGCCATTCTGCGTGACAAAGGGCAAGTACCTGGCATGTTTGAACGTGTAGAAGAGATGCTGAGAGACAGACGCCATCTGAACGTATTTCATGATATCGATGGAGACATCGTCATTATTGCCAACATTCAGGGTACGAGTGACGAGGAACAGAAGTTGATGGATGGCTTGCAGGCATTATCTGATGAGATAACCGTAACCCATCCGGCGGCACGCATTGGAGCAGGCAGATTGATGAAAGGGTTATACCATGCGCCGACCAGTTATGCCGAGGCCAAAAAAGCACTCCAGTATGTGATGATTTATCCCGACCTTAAAGTCATCGACCATGCCATGCTGGAAAGGTGCGGAAATTCAACGGCGACCTTTTTCATTGAATGGAGGGAGTATGCCAAACTCATTCTGTCCCGCAATACTGAACAACTTGCTGACCGGATTCGCATGGATTTTGAACAGCATCGCGATGGGCTTACACCTGGGGAGTTACAGAATACCGCACTGGAAGTTGTGATTCGCTTCAAGATGGAACTGGAGAGCATCAAACACTCGGATGAGTCTGCCATATACCAACAAGGGCTTCAACTTGTACTGGACAGTGGCACTTTTGATGAGCTCGTGCGGGCGCTTCAGCAGGTTGGGTCGCAGACGATCCAATCCCTATTGCAGGATCTGAAAAATCCAATTGTAAACCAAGTGCTTCAGCATATCGACAAACACTACGCAGAAGAGCTCTCCTTGAAGCTATTGGGTGCCCACTATCATCTGCATCCGGTGTATTTGGGACAATTGTTCCATAAGGAGACAGGGGAGACGTTTGCCGAATACATCAACAAATACCGAATTGAACGTGCGAAGGAGCAACTACGCAATTCCAATCTGAAGGTACATGAGATCGCCCGAAATGTAGGGTATTGGGAGACGGGGTATTTCTATAAACAGTTCCGCAAATATGTAGGGATTTCACCGACTGATTTCAAGGTGTTTGGTTAATTCGGTGACGGGTAGATCCAACCATGCGGACAGAGAGCCAAGAGACATACCGGGAACAGGAATGGCATGGTAGAAAATCATGGCATACGTTACCCGGCATGTCTCTTTTATGTAAGCGATTTATTTAAATAGGTACAAAATAGATGCCCAAGGACGATTTCTCTTTAATTTGTACCTCGAAAACTTAAGTTTATCTTCTTTTTGTAAATGCTTTCATTCGATAAGGTTAAAGCAGTTAGTAAGTAGAGCCTAAGGGAACACGAAAAGGGAGGATCAAAGAAATGAGTAAACAAAGAAAACACTTCTCACTCGTTCTTGCATTGTTAATGGCCGTTACACTTGTTCTTAGTGCCTGTGGAGGAAGCAAAGATGCTTCAGAATCCGGGGGAGCTGGAGATGACGCGGTAGAGTTGATCTGGTATACCATCGGTACCCCTCAGAAAGACGTCAATAAAGTGATGGAAGAAGTGAGCAAGTATACCAAAGAGAAAATTAATGCCACGGTAACGATGAAGATGGTTGACTGGGGTGACTACCCGCAGAAGATGCAGGTTAACGTAGCATCCGGTGAGCCAATGGACATTCTGTTCACTTCTTCTGGTGGATTCGATTATGTACAAAATGCTAGAAAAGGTGCATTCCTTGAATTGGATGACCTGCTTGCTGAATACGGTCAGGATCTTACCAAGACCATTGATCCTGCATTCCTCAGCGGTTCCAAGGTAGATGGACACAATTACGGAATTCCAGCCAACAAAGAGTTGCCACAACAAGAGGTATGGCGCTTTAACCAAATGCTGGTTGATAAATACAAGTTGGACATCTCTGGCGTTCGTACGTTAGACAGTCTGGAGCCTCTGCTCAAAACAATTAAGGAAAACGAGGCGAGTGTAACACCATTTGCCATGGATAAAAACTATGTTCCTTACGTGCCTTATGACTATGTCATTCAGAATCTGCCAATGGCAATCAAGCTGGATACAACAGACTATAAGCTTGTAAACATACTGGAAACACCTGAAATGAAAGAAGCACTTACTACGATGCACAAATACTACAAGGCTGGTTATGTATCGGCAGAAGCGGCAACAACAGGTTCCACGAACGACCTGACAACATCGGGCAACTGGTTCCTGGATCGTGCACAGACTCAGCCGCTCGCGGACAATCAATGGTCTGCAAGTTACGGTTATCAAGTCGTTTCAACACCTGCAAGTGAAGCAATTATAACGAATACATCTGTACAAGGTTCCATCATGGCCATCTCGGCCAACTCGGAATATCCGGAGAAAGCGATGGAATTCCTGAACCTGCTCAATACAGATCCTGTGCTGCGTAATATGGTGGACTCCGGTATTGAGGGCACACACTACAAAAAAGTGGATGACACACATATGGAAAATCTGCCTGAATCGAAAAACTACGATATGCCTTCATACTCCCTTGGGAACAACATGCTGCTCTATCTGAACAGCAATGACCCGGATAACAAATGGGATGAGTTCAAGAAGTTTAACGCTGAAGGTGTCAATTCCCCGATCCTCAGCTTTAACTTTGATGCAAGCAATGTATCGTCCGAACTGACGGCGGTACAGAACGTGAAAGAGCAATATTGGGCAGCACTGATGACAGGTACACTGGACCCGGCAGCCAATCTGGATCAAGTGATTGAGAAGTTCAATCAAGCCGGACTGGAGAAAGTAATGGCTGAAGCCCAAAGCCAGCTAGATGCCTGGAGAGCGGAAAACAAGTAACAGTACATCGTAAGGATCGGGCGGCTGCTTATCGCGTCCGGTCCTTTTTCATTCAAGCCTGAAGGAGGATATCCACAATGACTACATTTTTGAAAAACCTGATTAGAAACCGAGTCATGCTGCTCATGGTGCTGCCAGGCGCCATCTGGTTCTTCTTCTTCTCCTACTTGCCACTTGTGGGCACGGTGGCTGCTTTCAAAGAATATCGATTCAGCCGTGAAGGGTTCTGGGCAAGTCTGATGAAGAGTGAATGGGTTGGCTGGGACAATTTCAAATTCCTGTTCAGCACAAGTGACGCATGGCTCATTACACGCAACACCCTCTTTTATAACATCGCCATTATCTTCCTGGGACTGGTATTTGCTGTGGCATTGGCAATCCTGCTCTCGGAACTAGTGAATAAACGACTCGCCAAACTGTATCAAACCGGTATGTTTCTGCCGTATTTTCTATCCTGGGTTATCGTTGGTTACTTCGCATTCAGCTTCTTGAGCATGGATCGCGGGATGTTGAATCAGATTATCGGCTGGTTTGGGATGGAACCAATTCAATGGTACTCCGAGGCGAAATATTGGCCGTATATTCTGGTATTCGTAGCGCTATGGAAAACCATAGGTTATAGCAGCGTTGTCTATCTGGCTTCCATACTGGGGATTGATAAATCACTGTATGAAGCAGCCATGATTGATGGAGCAAGCAAATGGCAGCAGATTCGCAATATTACGATTCCGTTGCTGTCGCCCATCATCACGATTATGACCTTGCTGGCCGTAGGCCGCATTTTCTATGCCGACTTTGGACTCTTCTATCAGGTGCCAAGGGATTCGGGTACGCTTTATTCCGTGACCAATGTTATTGATACGTATGTATATCGAGGTTTGAAAACTAGTGGTGAGATTGGCATGAGTACAGCAGCGGGATTGTATCAATCCGTGGTGGGCTTTGTGCTTGTTATTATCTCCAACTATGTTGTTCGCAAAGTAGATAAAGACAGCAGCCTATTCTAGGACAGGGAAAGGAGTGAACCACTATGGCTCAAGCAGGGCTTGTTAAAAAACGCGACTTCCACCACGTATCCAACGGATGGAACGTGATCATGAACATCATCGCAGGTCTATTCGCTCTGATCTGTGTATTTCCTTTTATATTTGTAGTCATCATCTCGTTTACAGACGAGAAAGCACTGGCCCGTGATGGGTATCGTCTGATTCCGGCAGAATGGAGTCTCGCGGCATATCAGTTTGTCTGGCAGAGTGGGGACACGCTACTGCGGGCGTATGGAGTTACCATCCTGGTGACGGTACTTGGTACCATCATCAGTCTGATTCTCATGTCGCTGTATGCGTATGCGGTTTCCCGCAAGAGCTTCAGATATCGGAGATTTTTCTCCATCTTTGCAATTCTTACCATGCTGTTCAACGGCGGGATGATTCCAACCTATATGGTCGTATCCCAGCTGCTCGGGTTGAAAGATACGTTATGGGCACTTATTCTGCCGCTGGCGATGAATGCCTTCTATATTATGATCCTGCGTACATTCTACTCCACCAGTGTACCGGATGCAGTCATTGAATCGGCGAAGATTGATGGCGCCGGTGAGTTCTATACCTTTATGAAAATCGTGGTTCCACTCTCCTTGCCGGGACTGGCAACCATCGGGTTGTTCAGTACACTCGGTTACTGGAATGATTGGTTCAATGCGCTGTTATACATCGATAATCCGAATCTGGTACCACTGCAATCTATGTTAATGCGGATTGAGTCGAGTATTCAATTTATCCAGCAGAACTCTGCTAACAGTTCGATGAGTCTGGCAGCCATGCAGTCCATTCCGCAGGATACGTCCCGAATGGCGATGGTTGTGCTTGCTACGTTACCGATTATATTCGCTTATCCGTTTTTCCAGCGTTATTTTGTACAGGGTCTGACGGTGGGCGCGGTCAAAGAATAACCGGATCACGTTATAGGATTGGAGAGATGCAGATTGATGACTTATAAGGACCAAAGCAAATCCGTAGAGGAACGGGTACAACACCTGCTTAGCCTGATGACTACGGAAGAAAAGGTAGGTCAACTTACGCAGCCATTTGGCTGGCAGACCTATACGAATGATCAAGGGAACATCACGTTAAACGAATCCTTTAAACAGCAAGTGGAAAATGGGGGCGTCGGCTCCCTCTATGGTGCACTTCGCGCAGATCCGTGGACGGGCGTTACGCTGGAAAATGGACTATCCGCCAGAGAAGGCGCTGAGGCGGTCAATCTGATTCAACGTTATGCAATAGAACATTCCAGACTGGGGATTCCCATTCTGATCGGGGAAGAGTGCTCGCATGGTCATATGGCTATTGACGGAACGGTCTATCCTGTCCCTCTTTTACTGGGGAGCACCTGGAATGTGGATCTGTATCGGGAGATGTGCCGGGCAGTAGCACGGGAGACACGTGCTCAAGGTGGTGCGGTCACCTATTCTCCGGTACTGGATGTTGTGCGTGATCCGCGCTGGGGACGTACGGAGGAATGTTTCGGTGAAGATCCGTTTCTCATTGGAGAGCTGGCAGTTGCTTCCGTAGAAGGGCTTCAGGGTGAAAGTCTTGACCGTGGAGATACAGTAGCGGCAACGCTGAAACATTTTGTTGGTTATGGCAGCTCAGAAGGCGGACGTAATGCAGGGCCTGTACATATGGGCTGGCGCGAGCTACTGGAAGTGGATCTCTATCCATTCCGCAAAGCGGTGGAAGCGGGCGCTGCGTCGATCATGCCAGCATATAACGAAATTGATGGCACGCCTTGCACCGTGAATACGGAATTGCTGGAAGATGTTTTGCGTAAGGATTGGGGCTTTGACGGTCTGGTCATTACGGATTGTGGTGCGATCAACATGCTGGCAAGTGGGCATGATGTCGCGGCAGATGGAATGGAAGCTTCCGTACAGGCGATTGAGGCAGGCATCGATATGGAAATGTCCGGTGAGATGTTTGGGCAATATCTGGTGCAGGCGGTGGCAGAAGGCAAACTTGATATGCAGGTTCTGGATCAGGCTACCTCTCGCGTGCTGGCGTTGAAGTTCAGAATGGGCTTATTCGAACAGCCTTATGTGGATGCGGATCGGGCAGCAGAAGTAATTGGAAGTGAAGCGCATATTCAACTGGCACGCCAGTTGGCTGCGGAAGGGGTTGTACTTCTCAAAAATGAGGCTGACACGTTACCTCTCTCGTTAGCAAATGTGGGCCGGATTGCCGTGATCGGCCCAAATGCGGATCAGGCCTACAATCAACTGGGCGATTACACATCTCCGCAACCGAAGTCGAAAGTGGCGACGGTACTGGATGGGATTCGCAGTAAGCTGGCTAGTCATGTGGATGGGCAAACGGAGAAGAGTTCTGTTGGTGCTTTGACTGGTGACAGCAGTACAGATCAGGTTCTTTATGCACCAGGCTGCCGGATCAAAGGTGATTCGAAAGAAGGATTCGAGCGTGCGATCGAAGTTGCCAGTCAAGCGGATACGGTCATTATGGTGGTTGGCGGCTCCAGTGCACGTGACTTTGGAGAAGGAACAATTGATCTGAAGACGGGGGCTTCCAATGTGTCGGTTAACTCCTGGAATGATATGGAGTGTGGCGAAGGGATCGACCGGATGACGTTGGGTCTTGCCGGAGTACAGTTGGAACTTATTCAGGAGATTCACAAGCTCGGCAAGAAGCTTGTCGTTGTTTACATTAATGGTCGTCCCATCACTGAACCTTGGGTGGATGAACATGCCGATGCAATTCTGGAGGCGTGGTATCCGGGTCAAGAGGGCGGTCGTGCCATTGCAGATATTTTATTCGGTGATGTGAATCCGTCAGGCAAATTGACGATCTCCATTCCGAAGCATGTCGGCCAATTACCGATCTATTATAACGGCAAACGTTCCCGAGGCAAACGTTACCTCGAAGAGGATCTGGAGCCACGTTATGCATTTGGATACGGACTTAGCTATACCACATATGAGTACAGTGAACCGCAGCTGAGTGCTGCATCTATGACAACTGATGATTCAGTTACGGTATCGGTGAACGTGACCAACACCGGCCGTTATGCAGGTGCAGAAGTTGTACAGATGTACATCTCTGACGTGGTCAGCTCACTAACTCGTCCAGCCAAGGAACTGAAGGGGTTTGCAAAAGTGAACCTGGAGCCGGGAGAGACACAGACCGTGGAATTCCACATAGAGGCCGAGCAGCTGCAGTATATTGGTCGTGATTTGAAGCCTGTCGTTGAACCAGGACAATTCCATATTCATATCGGCAGCAGCGTAAACGATACGCAAATAGCCGAACTGACCGTAAGGGAGGCGTAAGACGTTGGAACGTATTAGACGATTTATTCGCGAGTTGTCCGAACATCAGTGGCTGGAGCAATTACAGCTGCGCAACTGGGACATTACCCGCGCTTATTATCATGTGCCAGGACAGTATGAGGATCAGGGTGAGTACCCCGAAGGGCAAGATTTTGAGCGTTTTCCGAGCAAACAGGGAACGACTTATTTTTTCAGAACACGTTTGGAGATTCCTGCTACATGGCAGCAAACACCTTATGGGCTTGTATTTGAGACAGGCGGAGAAGGCTTGCTTCGGGTAAATGGGAACTCTTATCAGGGCCTTGACCGCAATCATACCTACGTCACGCTTGATCCATCCAAAGTCGGAAACGCTCCAGAACTGGAGATCGAGATGTTTGATCCAGTACCTGAACCTGTAGACCCGTTGAATCAACAGGCGGTTATTCAGCCACCGATCACATCAATTACGAGCCTGCTGGTGAGACCCAATGAAGCGGTTCGTAGTCTGATGTATACCGTCATTATTGTGCGTGATTCGGCTGTGTTGCTACCGGAAAGTGACTTTCGGCGGGTTCGCCTGTTAGAACTGGTATATCGTGCGATGGATCAATTTGTAGGCATGTCAACAGAAGAGATTGAGCAGGGTGAGGGTATTCGTCAGATTGAGAATAATCTGAAGCATCATGTGCGTGAGATTGGCGGAAACGCGGAAGGTCTGGAGCATATGGTGGGACAGTCCCATATTGATATTGCCTGGCTGTGGCCTGTACGTGAGACGGTACGCAAAACGAGCCGTACTTTCTCCACCGTGGATGCACTCATGAATGAATATCCGGACTATGTTTATTCCCAGAGCCAACCCTTATTATATGCGTTTCTGAAGGAGCATGATCCCGAGCTGTACGCACGGGTGAAGCAGCGGATTGTAGAAGGCCGGTGGGAACTGGTTGGCGGCATGTGGGTTGAGCCGGATCTGAACATCCCGAGCGGGGAGTCCCTGATTCGCCAGATGTTATATGGTCAGCGTTTCTATATGGAGGAGTTTGGCAAGACATCACAGATTGAATGGTTGCCGGATACGTTTGGTTACTGTGCCTCCCTGCCGCAGATTTTGAAGCATGGCAATGTGGAGTATTTCATGACAACAAAGCTCGGATGGAATGACACAAATGTGTTTCCATACGATCTCTTCCATTGGGTGGGTATTGACGGCACACCGATCCTGTCCTACCTCAATCATGGGGTTAACGAACACACCCTGCCGAAGGACATTCATGATCACTGGCAGTCCTACCGTGAGAAAGCAACTCATCCGGAGCATATGCTTCTATACGGACACGGTGATGGCGGCGGTGGTGTAACACGCGAGATGCTGGAGTATGTGGATCGCGCAGACCTGATGGTAGGTCAGCCTGCGAGCCGATATAGCACAGCTGGAGCTTTCTTTGACGGAATTGAAAAGGAGCAACCTGTACTTCCGAAGTGGCATGGCGATCTGTATCTGGAGTTACATCGGGGAACCTATACGACCCATGCGCGCAATAAGCGTAACAACCGGAAAGCGGAGGTTCTGTATCGAGAAGCTGAGCTGTGGAATACACTCGCTCTGCCAGATATGGAGGCAGATGCAGAAGCTGAAGTGCGTTCGAATCTGCATGAAGGCTGGAAATTAATTTTGCTGAATCAATTCCACGATATTATACCGGGATCGGCGATTACGGAGTCCTACGTCACTTCGAATGAGGAATATGTACAGGTATTTGAATTGGGCAGAACCGGACTGGATCAAGGCATTGCTGCATTGACAACGGGTATCAACACAGATGGACCGGAAGGTTCAGTAGCCTATGTTGTATTCAACAGCCTGGGCTGGAAACGGAGTGCAGTCGTTCAACTTCCTGTTCAGGATGGCTTGGATCGCTACGGCATCGATGAAAAAGGCCAGCGCTTGCGGATGGATCGGGAGGATGGCAGCATGTCTATTCTCGTGACAGACATTCCGGCGTTTGGATATAAGACGATTTGGCTGGTACCGGAAAATACAAGGGAAACGAATGTACGGGAAATGACCACCCTTGCCGCACAACCAACCTTAAATGATACATGGGATACCGCCTTTTATCATGTGCAGTTCAACGAACGTGGGGAGATCACCCGTCTGTGGGATAAAACCGCAGAGCGTGAGATGCTGAAGCCGGGTGAACGAGGCAATCAACTTCACTTCTTCCACGATCGTCCAACGCTCTGGGATGCATGGGATATCGACAGTCGTTATGAGGAACAGATTGCTGGCGAAGTGGAACTGTTGGAGAAAAAGCTGGTGCTTGCGGGTTCAACGAAAGATGTCCTGCGTTTCCATTGGAAGCTACATCAATCGGAAATCACACAAGATATCGTCTTTTATCATGATTCACGACGTATCGACTTCCAGACACAGGTGAACTGGAACGAAAATCACAAACTTCTGAAAGTTGGTTTCCCGATTGATGTGGTGACCTCCAAGGCAACATTTGAAATTCCATTTGGCGCACTGGAACGCCCAACACATCGCAACACAAGCTGGGAACAAGCGCAGTATGAAGTCTGTGGACATCGCTTCGCGGATGTGTCCGAATATGGATACGGCGTGAGCCTCCTCAATGACTGCAAGTACGGGTACGACGTGCAGGGAAGCACCATTCGTTTGTCCTTGCTGCGTGCACCAAAATGGCCGGATCGCACAGCCGATCTGGGAGAACATGAATTCACCTATTCCCTGTATCCACATGACGGAGACTGGCGAACTGCACACACCGTACGTCAGGCTGCCGAGTTAAATCATGAGGTGACGGTACAGCAGGTGAAACAAGTACAACAGTCGCAGCAAGTGCAACAGATGGGGCAGATACAACAGATTGCAGGGGCTGAAGTAGACTCAACCGCAGATGCAACTGCAAATGCCAAACATTCTCGCCCAGCTACGGGCTCCTGGATTAACTTCAACAGCAGCCACGTGATTCTAGATACCGTCAAATTGGCAGAGGATGGACAAGGCACCATACTTCGTTTCTATGAATCATCAGGCAAACGCGACAACATCACATTGCAATGGCCACATGCCTTTGAACAGGCGTATCACTCCAACGCACTGGAAGAACCGGTCCAACCACTGGCCCATACCAATGGCCAGATTACATTATCTTTTAAACCTTACCAAATACAAACCGTGCTACTGCGGTAAACCTTTTTGAAATATTTTTGAGCTATACATGTTCAACTAAAAATTTACACGATAACGGAGAGGACAGAAAGAATTCGAAGAAGCGAAGCGTTCGCCTTTATCCCCAGATTTTACCCTTTAGAAAAGGGAATCAAAAAAATCTGGGGATAACAGCGATCGGAGGATCTTTCTGACCGCGCAGTGGTCCCGTGTAAATTTTTTGTTTCATCCTGTATAGCTATACCATTCAATTTGTTTAAGGAGTTGCACTCATCCATGGAACAGTTCAGATTACCCAAAATACCCATGCCACCTGTTGCTTTGCCACAATCCATTCAGGCCGTGCTCGAAGAAGCAGAACAGAAACTGGCTCACCGACCAAAACTGCTTCAATTATTCAAAAACTGCTTCCCTAACACTATCGAAACAACAACCAAGTTGATGGAGGACGGTACGACTTTTGTTATCACAGGGGATATTCCGGCTTCCTGGCTGCGTGATTCCGTGGAGCAGGTGGTACATTACATTCCGTTTGCAAAAGAAGACGAGGACCTGCAACGCATTATTGGCGGGCTGATCAAACGTCATATCCAGTATGTTCACATCGATCCATATGCCAATGCCTTCAATGAGACTGCTAACGACTGGCATTGGAACACCACGGACGAAACAGAGATGTCGCCTTGGGTGTGGGAACGCAAATTTGAGATTGACTCATTATGTTTTGTTGTACGTTTGGCGTATTTATATTGGAAGGAAACCGAGCTGACCGACATTTTTGATTCAAGCTTCAAGGCAGCGATGCGTAAAATCGTGGACCTGTTCAAAGTCGAACAGCATCACATGGAACAATCTCCATATCGCTTTACTCGTAATAACGGCATCCCAACAGATTCCCTGCGCAATCACGGAAAAGGTATGCCAGTCAACTACACGGGGATGATCTGGTCCGGTTTCCGTTCCAGTGATGATGCGTGTGATTTCCACTACAATATCCCTGGCAACATGTTCGCGGTTGTAGCTCTGCGCCAGATGCAGGAGTTTGCCGAGTGGGTGTTCCGGGATATGGAACTTTTGCAGGAATTGAAGGATCTGGAGCAGGACGTGGATCACGGCATTCAGTTGTATGGTATTTATCGTCATCCGGAATTTGGACCGATCTATGCGTACGAGACGGACGGTTATGGCAACCACTGTCTCATGGACGATGCGGGTACACCGGGACTCATGTCCATCCCATATCTGGGTTACGTCACAGCGGATGATCCGATCTACCAGAATACGCGCCGTTTTGCCCTGAGCAAAGAGAACCCGTTCTATTATGAAGGCAAGGTTGCCAAAGGGATCGGAAGTCCGCACACCCCACCAGATTACATCTGGCATATGGGATTGTCCATGCAAGGACTGACTGCGCAGTCTGCCGAGGAGAAACTGGAGATTATTCGCATGCTCGAAGCGACAGATGCAGATACAGGTTATATGCATGAAGGCTTCCACGCCGATGATCCAACGATTTTTACACGAAAATGGTTTGCATGGTCCAACAGCCTGTTCTCCCAGTTGGTCTACAGATCGATGAAGGATGGCCTGTTATGAGTATCCAACCTAATGATAAAAAGCTGATTATCTTCGCTGATCCTGCGTTTCCGATGGAAGGTGCTTCTCCAAGTCATGAGGCTCTGAATACATGGAAAGCAGTCGAAGAGATCACCGTTGTAAACGCCGAAGAACTCGCAGAGGCTTTGAAGACCACAGCAGGTGAAGGATGTCTGGTCAATCTGCATGCACCCTATTTTCCAAAGTCCGCCTGGACGGAGATTGCCGCTTACTTGCATCAGGGCGGAAGCCTGATCAGTGTGGGGGGCGCACCCTTCAAACGTCCGGTTCGATATGAAAATGGGGCATGGGTTGTAGAGTCCGAGCAGACCGCGTATCATCAGGAACTCTATATTCATGAGG
Organism: Paenibacillus sp. 10L310; assembly: GCF_056395745.1. NCBI lineage: Bacteria > Bacillati > Bacillota > Bacilli > Caryophanales > Paenibacillaceae > Paenibacillus > Paenibacillus sp. 10L310. The sequence continues at coordinate 68,187 of NZ_JBFTKC010000007.1, forward strand.
CACTGAACGTATCTTCTGCCAATGTGCAATCGTACACTTCATCCGAACAGATCCCGCTTCTCCCTGGGAAAGAGGGGCTGTTTGAGAAGGCAGATACATGGAATTTGGTTCCACATACAACCAAAACAAGTGATCTGCCCCACCAGATGGGGTCATCAGGACCGATGAGTACGCAGATTTATCCATTGCTTCGTGGCATGAGTAAAGACGGGCGCAGTGTCGCCGCTCCGGTCGTTCTGTGGGAAAACTCGCGCGGGACTTTCGTAGGTTCACGCTGGATGTTTGTACATCTGCCGCTGACCACCTCATTCTGGACGCAGGATGGCGCTGCCGAGATTGTGAAATGGGCGCTATTCTGTGCGCAAGGTGTAACTGAGTTATCCCTCAAAACGAATTATGCTTCGTATGAGCCAGATGAGCGGGCTGTACTCACACTTCAAGGTCAGATTTTACAGCGAGCAGGCAATAGACTTACCGAATCCGAGCTGTGGACGTTTGACATAACGGTCGAGCATGAAGATCGCACAAGTGGCACGACGGAGAAGGTATGGAGCCATCGACTGGAGATGGAACTTTCCGGTGAGCAGCGGTTTGAACGCATACTTCTCCCGGTTTCCATTGAAAGTGGGCTGTATCGGATCATATGCCACGCGCAGGCTCCTGACGGTGAAGTTCGGACCTTGCGTCAAGGCTTCTGGGGACAGGATGCTGCACTGCTGGCAGAAGGGGAAGTGATTACCTGCAGCAGGGATTATTTTGTAAAAGACGGACGTCCTCTCCCTGTTGTGGGTATGACCTACATGACCTCCGATGTGGCACGGAAATTTTTATTTCTGCCCAATGCGGATGTCTGGGATCGAGACATGGCTCAGATGGCAAAAGCCGGCATCAACTGGATTCGGACGGGAATCTGGACCGCCTATCGCAACATGATGCAGGTGGACGGACATATGGCAGAGGATGTGCTTCGTGCCATTGATGCATTTATTTTAACGGCAAAACGCCACGGCTTACAGGTCACATTCACCTTCTTCTCCTTTACACCGGAGACATGGGAAGGCACGAATCCGTATTTGGACCCGCAGAGTGTCGAGGCTCAGAAACGTTTTATCCGCAGCATCGTCAGTCGTCACACGCATACAACCCATGTGGACTGGGATCTGATTAATGAGCCATCGATGTTTGATCCGGTGCGCATCTTCTCGGCTGGCCCACGCTCGGCAAGGGATTCATATGAACAGCAGGCTTATATCACTTGGCTTGAGCAGCGGCATCAGACAATTGAAGCGTTGCAGGAGGCATGGAACATGTCACCGAAGCAGCTTCCGAACTTTGCAGCCGCGACTATCCCCGAGGCGGAAGAGATTAATTTTGATGTACAGGACATGCACAAGGCCAAAAAGGGAACACGCTGGCTCGATTACTGTCTCTTCTCTATGGAGATGCACAATGTTTGGGCAAGAGAGCTTGTAGGTACGATCAAGGATCTGGTACCGAATCATCTGGTCACTGTGGGACAGGACGAAGCCCTTGGTGCACAGCGTCCTTCGCCTTTCTTCTATGAACGTGAAGTGGATTATACAACCGTGCACTCCTGGTGGTTAAACGATGATCTGATCTGGGATGGCATTTTCGCTAAAACGCCACATAAGCCAAATCTCATTCAGGAGACGGGCATCATGTATGTGGAAACCCCCGATGGGCGAGCTAAGCGTACGGAAGAGGAGCTTCGTGGTATTCTCGAACGAAAGTACGCCTATGCTTTCTCGACAGGCGGCGCTGGCGCCGTGCAATGGATCTGGAACACCAACTTTTATATGGATAATGCCAATGAGTCCCATATTGGGGCCCTTCGTGCAGATGGTACGGAGAAACCCGAGGCGGATGTGTCTTATGATTTTGGCCGATTCATGGATGGCATTCGTGATCTCTTTGAAGACCGCGATCTGGAGGATATTGCAGTGGTGTTCCCGTATTCCAATGACTTCTCCAACCGTGCCCTCGCCTATGATGCCACAACAAAGCTTACTCGCGTGATGTCTTATGATCTGAAATTGCCATTCCGTGCGTTATCCGAATATCATCTGGAAGCGTTGGAGCAGCAACCACCGAAGCTGATTATCGTACCGAGTCCGCACAATATGGAGAGCGATGCACTTCAACAATTGCTCACGTTTGCGGAGAAGGAAGGCACGAGCCTGCTCATTACAGGGCCGCTGGGACTGGACGCATACTGGAAGGCAACTGACCGGGCCGATCATATCGTAGGTAAACGCAGTCTGGGTAACGTACAGCGGGAAGAACTGCTGAATATTAACGGCGTGAATCACCGGGTGACCTACGGACGGCGTCGTATCGCCGAGGTGGCAAAGGAGACGTTGCTTCATGGAGATAATGGTACAGCAGATGAAGTACACGTTCTGCCTTTGGGTAAAGGGAAATTAATCTGGACTCCACTTCCGCTCGAGTTAAATGGACGGGACGAGCCACTTGCTGAATTGTATCGTTATGCAACCGAGATTTCGGGCATCGAACAGGAGTTGGAATGGATATCTGGCGGAGATATCGCAGGGATCTATGGACGGAAGCTGAGTTTTCCAAAAGGAAATATGTATGTATTTGTATCGGAATTTGCCTTGAACCATGAAGTTCACGTGAGAGATCAACGTACAGGTGTATCGTACTCGTTCCAATTGGAGAAAAACCGTTCGGTGCTGTTTGCCACGGATGCTTCCGGAAAGCTGACTGCGGTGTATCGCCCTGATGAGGTTGAGATTGTACAACAAGATGAAAGAGGTGGGATAACACGATGACCAAGAAAAAGAGAGCACATATTATTTCGCATACCCACTGGGATCGGGAATGGTACTTGCCGTATGAGAAGCATCATATGCGTCTTATTCAGCTCGTCGATTCACTGTTGGATCAGCTTGATGAGGGATCGGACTATAAAAGCTTTTATTTGGATGGACAAACGATTATTATCGATGACTATCTTCAGGTTCGACCGGAGCAGAAGGAAAGACTGGAGAAACATATCCGCAATGGGCGGATTGTGATTGGACCATGGTACATTTTGCAGGATGCGTTTCTGACGAGCGGAGAAGCCAATGTGCGCAACATGCAGGTTGGACATAAGGACGCCAAACGTTACGGCACCCCTTCGAAAATTGGTTACTTTCCCGATACATTTGGATTGGTCGGGCAGACTCCACAGCTGATGCAGCAATCAGGCATTGATAATGTGTTTTTTGGACGTGGTGTGAAGCCGACGGGATTTAACAATACGGTATCGGATGCCGGATATGAATCAAGCTTCTCGGAGCTGATGTGGGAAGGACCAGACGGATCAAAAGTGCTCGGTGTATTGTTTGCCAACTGGTACTCCAACGGAAATGAAGTTCCTGTAGACGAGGAATCGGCCCGCAAGTTCTGGGAAACCAAGCTTGCAGATGCCGAGAAATATGCATCGACCAATGAGTTGTTGTACATGAACGGATGTGATCACCAGCCGATTCAGCGAGATCTGCCAGAAGCGATTCGCATGGCTGAACAATTACATCCCGATATCGAGTTCATTCACTCCAACTTTCCGGATTATCTGGAAGCTTTGAGAGCATCGTCTGAACATGAACTGTCCACGGTCAAAGGCGAACTGCGCAGTCAGCGTACCGATGGCTGGGGAACCCTGGTGAACACCGCCTCGGCTCGTGTGTATCTGAAACAGATGAACCAGCTGGGCCAGACCATGTTGGAAAAAGTGGCTGAACCCCTGGCATCCTACGCCTATCTGCTTGGACATGCCTATCCACATGATCAACTGACGTATGCCTGGAAAACGCTGATGCAAAATCATCCGCATGACAGCATCTGTGGATGCAGTGTGGATGAGGTGCATCGCGAGATGGTGACACGGTTTGATAAGAGCCGTCATGTAGCAGAGGCTTTAATTGAAGAGAGCACCAGCCAGATTACTACAGCTGTCGATACCTCCATATTTGAGCGTTACGGCGAGCAGGCTCGACCTGTTGTGGTATTTAATACAACGGGTTGGGAACGCAGCGGTGTAGTTCAGATGGAACTGGACGCGGCTCGGTTGTATTTCCGGGATGGACATACGTTGGAAGAGATGGCGACGCAGATGAAAGCCGTTGACCTGTCAGACCGCGTACTTGTAGATGAAAATGGTAACCCCATTCCATGTACGGTGGAGGATCTGGGTCTGCAATTTGGCTATGATCTGCCGGATGATCGCTTCCGCCAGCCGTATAGCTGTCGACGAGTTCGCATTCGTTTTGAAGCAGTGCATGTAGCTGCATTTGGCCTGAGAACCTATGCATTGGTCAACGTTGCGGATGATGCTAAGAGTGGTACTCCGTTAAAAACGACTACACTGTTGCGTGGTAAACGTGGCATGGAAAATCAACATTTGATCGTCACGATTGCAGACAACGGTTCATTCACAATCACAGACAAACGAACAGGCCGGACTTACAAGGACCTTGGTGTATACGAAAATGTGGGTGATATCGGTAATGAATATATGTTCAAGCAACCAGAGAATGAAGTAGCATTGACAACACAAGCGCTTCAGGCTGAGATTCGGGTCCTTGAAGATACATCATACTCAGCCTCGTTCGAGGTGATTCATCATTGGGAAATACCGGAGTCAGCAGATGAGATGCTGGATCAGGAACAGCGAGAACTGATTTATTATCCACATCGCAAAGCCCAGCGTTCAACTAAAATGATTCCGCTCCAGATTCGCACGGTTGTATCCCTCAGTCGTAGTGGAAAAGGAGTACAAGTGGAAACAACCATCAACAATCAGGCGAAGGATCATCGGGTACGTGCTCTTTTCCCAACCGATCTTGTATCTGCTGTTCATCATGTGGATTCCATGTTCGAAATTGCAACGCGTGATAACAAGCCTGCACCGGAGTGGCAAAATCCAAGCAATACACAGCATCAACAGAATTTTGTGGATGTGAGTGAAAAAGAGGCGGGATTGGTCGTAGCCAATCTGGGTCTGAATGAATATGAAGTCCTTCAAGATGGACGTAACACCATCGCCGTAACGCTGCTTCGTGCTGTGGGCGAACTCGGAGACTGGGGTTTGTTCCCGACACCGGAAGCACAATGCCTTGGTGAACATACATTTCAGATCGAGATCATTCCGCATGATGGAAATGGTGCAGCATCAGGTGCATATATTGAGGCGTATCAGTTCCAGGTTCCTTGGACGCTGGCACAAACCGAAGTACACACGGGTTATCTGACACCTAACAACACACCGTTTGCATGGCAAGGGGAAGGATTGGCGTTTTCTTCACTCAAGGTAAATGAGGATTCCGGCGATGTCATGTTACGCTGGTTCAATATGACCACCGACTCTGCCACGTTGAAGCTTGCAACATCACAAGCGAATCCGCAGCCATTCGAAACGGCATACAAAAGCAACATCCTGGAGGAAGAGGGCGAAATACTTCATCTTAACAGCATAGAAGAGGCATCAACATTATCATTTGCCACCAAGGAATGGAACATACAGACAGATTCATGCGAGATCGTTACTGTCGGCTTGCGCCGCTGATCAAAGTTGTTTAAAGAGTCGAAAAACAGACTTTTGAACACACACTAAAAGGTACAGGACTGCAAGTGTACTATAAACTAGGCATTACGTACGGTGGCAGAAGGGTTACGCTATTTACCAGATCTATGAGTTGAGTTATTGGTTGTTTTTCTATAGAATGAACAGTAGAATTGCAAATGATCGAAAGTTCCTATGCCATCAAGATGGTCACAGGTACACTTCATTGTTCATTCTATATTGAAACATTAAGGGGGCTTGAAGCCATGGAATCCTTGGGAGGACTGCTTCAGCAGCTGAACCCTGCCTTTCGTGAGCAATCGCGGCGGATTGCGGCGGAATTGATGGAAAATCCGTACGTACGCGAATTCCGCGCAGGTCATCCTGAACTGCAAGATGCACAGCTCATGACCGATCTGAGCAAGCTGTTTCAGTACGCCAAAGACTCTAAGAACTGTGCGAATTGCCCAGGACTCGACAACTGCCCTAACGATTTTCAGGGCCACTTTTGCAAACTGGAAGTAGAACATTTTAACGGTAAACCCGAAATCATAGATATAAAAGCGCCTTGTTCCAAACATATCGCCCGGCAAAATGAACATATTATTAAGCAACGCATTCGCAGTTTCTATGTGGACGAGCGTGCGCTCAGTGCCGGATACAACGACGTTGAGATTATGGGCAAGGATCGGATGCGTGCTCCGGCAGTAAATCAGGTGCTTCGTTATATTAGCGAGACCAAGGAGAATGGATTATCTCCGCAAGGACTGTTTCTGGAAGGAACATTCGGGACGGGCAAGACGTTTCTGATGTGTTACCTGTTGCATGAACTGGCGGTTGCAGGCCACACGGGTGTCATTATTTATATGCCTGACTTTGTGGAGGATCTGAAATCCATGATTAGTGAAGGGCAGAAGCTGAAGGAAATGACGGATATTTTGAAAAGTTGTGATCTGCTCATCTTTGATGATATCGGGGCAGAGAATCTGAACCCTTGGGTTCGGGATCATGTGATGGGGTCTATTCTGAACTATCGGATGAATCGCAAACCAACGTTTTATACGTCCAATTACAATCTGGATGGGCTGGAGAAACATCTTAGTTTCACCAATCGGGACGGCGAGGAAATGAATAAAGGGCAGCGTCTCATGGACCGGATTCGTCCATTTGTGGATGTAATCTCCGTTCGGGGTGAGAATCAGCGCGGCAAACGTTGAACCGATCTAATTGAACGAAATGATTCTGGACAAGGTTAATCTTCAAATTATCGGTGGAGCTTACGATTTAGAAGCTGAGCTGATTGCAATCAAAAGCTAAAGTAGTCCCAAAAAAAGCCTGGCTTTCGCATTGTCGCGAAAACCGGGCTTTTCTGGTCCTGCGTGAGCCTGGAAGCATCCTATTCGGTGAGGAATTTGAAGATAACCATACCGAAAAAGATCACTGTCATCAGACCGGCCATGCCGGCAACACCCGCGATCAGATCAAATAGATCGTTGCGGGGTTCCTCGTTCACATGTTCACGCGGGTCGCTGATCCGCACATTTGCATCCATGTTATTGCCTCCTTATGGGGAAACAGCTTGCCCGTATGGGGGCTGAAACCCGGAGTAATTTTAGTATACTTGGAAAAGAAAGCGTTTGTAAAGATTTTGCAGTTAGTATGTTACATCCTGTAATTGTGAAGATTTGATGTTGGGAAGATGAACATTGCAGCGTTCAATTCACAAGTTTGACGTACCTGTGTTATACTGGAAGTGTCGTTCACGACGTTACAGGTTAAAATAAACCGTAAGTATATATAAGGAGGACAATTTCATGGCTATTGTTAACGTATCCGATCAATCCTTCAACGCTGAAGTAGAAGGCGAAGGAACGGTTCTTGTTGATTTCTGGGCGCCTTGGTGTGGTCCTTGTAAAATGCTCGCTCCAATCCTGGAAGAGCTGTCCACAGAAGTTGGCGATGCAGTGAAAATTGCTAAAGTTAACGTGGATGAAAATCCGGAATCTGCTTCCCGCTTTGGCGTAATGAGCATTCCAACTTTGATCTTCTTCAAAGACGGTCAACCGGTAGATAAAGTGGTTGGTCTGAATTCGAAAGATGCACTCAAAGGAATTATCGCAAAACACCAATAATTTACAGGCTTACACATACGCCTCCGGTTTACATGCCGGGGGCGTTTTGCGTCGAATACCTTTATATAGGACAATATAAAGTATATATTTTTTATTAAATGAAACTGGAAATTTACATGTTAACGGAGAGGACAGAAATGAGCTGTAGAAGCGAAGCGTTCGCCTTTATCACCGGATTTTCCCCTTTTAAAAAAGGGAATCGAAAAAATCTGGGGATAACAGCGATCGAAAGATCATTCTGTCGTCGGAGTATTTCATGTAACGTGAGGATTTCAGCTTTTTCGGGAAGGAGGATTCACCGAATTATGGACCAATTCATCAATGATTTGCAGGATCAGGAGAAGGCATTGGAGCAGATTCGTCACAAGCTCGCTTTGCTGCCAGACATGTCTGGATGTTACCTGATGAAAAACAGTGAAGGCACCATTATCTACGTAGGTAAGGCTAAAGTTCTGAAGAACCGCGTACGCTCTTATTTTATCGGCAGTCATAACGGAAAGACGCAGCGTCTGGTGTCCGAAATCCGTGATTTCGAATATATCGTGACGGGCAGTAACATGGAAGCACTCATTCTGGAGTGTAACTTGATCAAGAAACATATGCCGCGGTATAACGTGTTGCTCAAGGATGACAAGACATTCCCATATCTTAAAATTACCAATGAAAAGCACCCCCGGTTGGAAGTAACCCGGCGTGTGCTGAAAGATAAAGCCAAATACTTCGGACCTTATCCGAACTCGTATGCGGCACACCAAACAAAAAAACTGCTCGACCGCATGTATCCACTGCGCAAATGTGGTGTAATGCCCAAAGAAGTGTGCCTGTACTATCACATGGGACAGTGTCTCGCCCCTTGTGTGAAGGAAGTGGAGAAGGAGCAGTACGACCAGATTTCCCAAGAGATTGGTTCATTTCTGAGCGGTGGTCACGAAGAGATCAAGAAGGATTTGCAGCGTAAGATGCAGGAGGCCGCGGAAGATCTTTATTTTGAACGAGCCAAGGAACTGCGCGACCAGGTGATCGCCATCGATGCGATGATGGAAAAACAGAAAATTACGATGGCCGATGCCAGAGACCGTGATGTATTTGGTTTTGCCATTGATAAAGGCTGGATGTGTGTCCAGATTCTATATATGCGTCAGGGTAAAATGATTGAACGTCACGTATCAACCTTCCCGTTTTACGGTGAGGCGTATAGTGACTTCATGTCCTATGTAACACAGTATTACAGCGATAATCCGGCATTGCCACAAGAAATTTTGTTGCCGGAAATGCCCAAGGATCTTGCAACGGATAACGAAAGTTTGGATACAGTATCTGATGCTGAGGGATCGGTGCCTGCCGCAGTTACGGTAGAATTCGAGCAGATGGGACAAGTGGAGCGCAGTAACGCTTCCCAGCCACTGGTTGCTGAGAGTCGTGCAGCTTACGGAGGTTCCACTGAGGCAGAAGGTGAACAACCTGACAGTATGCAAGAGGATGCTCCAATAACGGATATAACTGCTTCAAATGAAAAGCTTCCATCAGGACTGGAAGACCCAACTCAGGTTGCTGCTGCTTTACAAGAGTGGTTGGAGATCAAAGTGCTCATTCCGCAACGTGGATTGAAACGGCAGATGATCACGATGGCCGTGGACAACGCACGTGTGGCATTGGAAGAGAAGTTCCGTTTGATTGAGCGAAATGAAGAACGTACCTCCAAAGCTGCCGAAGGACTGGGACGTTTTATTGGACTGGATCAGCTTCACCGTATTGAAGCGTTTGATAACTCGAACATTCAGGGTACAAACCCGGTATCTGCCATGATCGTATTTACCGATGGTAAACCGGATAAGAAGGAATATCGGAAGTACAAGGTCCGTTCGGTTGAAGGGCCGGATGATTATGAAACGATGAGAGAGGTCATCCGTCGCCGTTACGAACGGGTATTAAAAGAAAACCTGACCCAGCCTGACCTGATTGTGGTCGATGGTGGTAAAGGACAGATTTCGGCTGCGGTCGATATTTTGGAAAATGAGCTGGGGCTGTTTATTCCGGTATGTGGTCTGGTGAAGGATGCGAAGCATAAGACTTCACAGTTGATGATCGGTAATCCACCGGAAGTCATCTCCCTGCCACGGGATAGTCAGGAATTCTACCTGTTGCAGCGGATACAGGAAGAGGTCCACCGTTTTGCGATCTCGTTCCACCGGGAACAGCGTGGCAAATCCATGGTGACATCACGTTTGGATGCCATTCCGGGTATTGGAGAGAAGCGGCGTAAGCTGCTGTTGAAGCATTTTGGTTCTTTGCGCAAAATAAAAGAGGCCAGCGTTGAAGACTTCCGGCCTCTATCTATTGGTGACAAACTGGCAAATCAGATTATTGCAGCACTTCGGGATGAGGAGTCGTAACATACGGCTTCTCTTTTTGTTTTGGATTGAATTTGTAGACCACATATCCAACAATTGCCGGGAGTACAATCCAGAAGAGTCCAGCTGTCATATTCAGGGCATCGCCCATAAAGACCAAGCTGAGTCCCATCAACAAGCTGTCGAAGATCACATGGGCGAATACAACGGCAATGAAGCCGTGACGCAGCATGATCAGACTGAACAGCAATCCAATCACCAACAGCTCAATGGGACGGGTGATTACTGGATAGATCGGATACAATGTGTGTCCAAGTGCCCAAATGATGGTTGGAATCAAACAGGCAATAAACGTGTTACGCACAATCTTTTGCATCATGCGAATGCCGAACAGTCGATAAACAGTTTCTTCACCAATACCGGCCATCCAGGCCATGATCGGGAAGAGCCAGGCATAGGTCATATTAAATGTAGATTGATCTGCTGACGTTGTTGACCATGTGCCAATGCTTCGCTCCAGAATGAAGAACAGGATGGATTGCACACCCAGTAGAATGAATGCCCACAGGTAACCAGCAACCATGCTGTGAAGTACATATTTTCCATATCCGGGTTCTTTGGCACGAGGCCATGGGTTCAGACCTATTTTGCGCCACATGCCGTCACCAGCAACAAGAGACAGATAGATGGTTGCACTCATGACCAGTGTAATTCCCGCCTGCATTAACATCAGGAACGCTAACATGAAGCTGGAGAGCCCTTGTGCCTGAAAGAGTGGAATCATGTTCAGCGTACCAATTACCGAAGCTGCGAAATACACCAGCGAGAGGATGATCCCGCGTTTGAAAGACGTATGTGCTCGGGTCAGAATGCTATAGATGATTGCCAGCACGCCCAGAACAAAGGTCAGGAATGCATAGCCGCCATAGGTCATCCAATTGGCTTGGCGCGTTTGATCTTTCACATAATCGGTATGGGATTCAGGGACAGAGAATCCAGGATCGAAGGATCGTACCGCACCCTCTTCAAACGTAAAATTCAATTCAAGCTTAGAGTCTCCAATGGCTTTTTCAGAATCCACATACTTCAGTCCCGCTTCACCATCGCGAGTCTCCAGTTGAAGTACCGGCACTTCATAACCGAATTCGGTCAGAACGCCAGCCGCGAGCTGTTGTTTCTCGTCCAGAGACATATTGCCTTCAGCAAGTACTTGCGATGTGGTCACTCGTCCACTAACCTGCTCCGCCTCAATGGCGGTATAGAGTGAAGAAGGTAGTTCTCGTTTGAAGCCGACGACTTTTCCTGTTTTCATATGTACGTCAACATTAAGATAACCGCCCTTGTCTTGATCAGGCAAACGAACGCGGAATACATCGTAAGGATAGCTTGTTTCCCATTTCTGGTTATAGGTATCAAGTTGTTTGGTTTTGGCCATATACCCGTAGATATCCGAATGTGTCTGGTAGGTGACCAGGGTTTTTGCATCATCATTTGGCAGTGTATAGTCATTCACAGAAGCTGCAAATGATCGTGCGGATTGCTTCGCCTGCTCCTTGGTTATGAAGGACGTAGACGAAATTTCTGTCGTTTGTGATGAGGTAGCAGGAAAGATCTGAAATACAAAAAATAGAATCAGGCCAATCGCCGCAAGCAACCCCAGCCGCTTGAAGTTAGCCTTGAGTAGCAAAGGCTGCCCTAAGGGATTCATGTAATGGTGTTCCTCCTTTATTGATAGAGGTAGTTCAAAAAGTTTCTATCTTCATCCCATCTTCTTGGTACTGAAAACCGCCCTTTTTGAACACGCACTAATATGGATATTAAAGTTAACATAGCACAGGCCAAGCACCGAATGCCAATGATGTAACGAAAACAGGTGTAAATCCTTGAAAATGAATGAAAAGGACCGAAAGAATCTGATCCATCCGTCGCCATATCTGAGTTCTTCCCTTTTTGGCTGAATTCGATCCGATTTACACAAAAAACGTTTTGTCTACAAACGTCGCAGCGCTTATAATTTTGAAACAAATGTGCAATGATTCGCATGTCTTTCGCCCAACAAGGGAACGAATAGGATATATTCCAACTTCATTATATATGTCGTTTTAATCTGAATCATACTTGTTTAACGTTTGGGAACAGCATTTCAAATGAAGAAGGCTCCACGGGTGTGGAGTTATTTTCATTTTAGAAGAGGTGGAAGATACTCAAGTGAAACTGAATGTGCAATGGATGCGATTATCGCCACCCCGTATTCTTGTGTTAGGGTTTGCTGGCATTATATTGGTAGGCACACTGTTGTTAATGCTTCCGGCATCCAACCGTAACGGTGACAGTCTTGCATTTATTGATGCGCTCTTTACAGCAACTTCGGCTGTTTGTGTCACTGGTTTGGTTGTGGTTGATACAGGGACTCATTTCTCGGTGCTGGGTCAGGTTGTGATCGCCATTCTGATTCAGATTGGCGGACTGGGCTTCATGACAATGTCCACATTGGTTGCCATTGCGTTCAAACGGCGGATTTCGCTTAGAGAACGGTTGATTCTACAGGAAGCGATGAATCAGAGCACGATGGAGGGCATCGTCCGGCTGATCCGTAAAGTTGTGATCTACTCACTCATTATCGAAGGCATATGTGGCACACTGTTTGCCATTCGCTGGTCGTTCGACATGCCGATTGGACAGGCGATCTATTATGGCTATTGGCATGCGATCTCCATGTTCAACAATGCGGGCTTTGATATGTTTGGGGATTTCCGCAGTTTGACCGGTTATTTGTATGACCCGTTGGTTAATTTTACAGCAATGTTCCTGATTGTCTCTGGCGGTATTGGTTTTGTGGTGTTGTCAGACCTGGTGGATTACCGCAAAACGCGGAAGCTGTCTCTGCACTCCAAAGTTGTACTGTTAATGACTGGATTGTTAATTGTGTTTGGTGCACTTGTCATTTTCGTATTTGAATTCAGCAATCCACGGACACTGGGTGGCCTGAACTGGGGTGGCAAAATTCTCGGTTCATTCTTCCAGTCCGTTACGCCGCGAACAGCAGGAGCCAATACGGTAGATATTGCCGGGCTGAGACAGGCAACACAGTTCTTTATGATCATTCTGATGTTCATTGGTGCTTCGCCGGGTTCTACCGGAGGCGGGATCAAAACAACGACATTTATGATTATGGCTGGCGCAGTCATCGCCATGATGCGTGGACGTGAAGATATCGTGTTTTTCCGCTACCGGCTCGTACAGGAACGGATCTTCAAGGCGCTTACCATTACATTGCTGGCGCTTTTGTTCATCATAGCTGTAACGATGGCATTAAGTACCACAGAAGACGCCAGTTTTATGATGATCTTATTTGAAACTACATCGGCCTTTGGTACCGTTGGATTATCGCTCGGACTGACGCTGAAACTGACTACATTGGGCAAACTCCTGATCTGTTTTACGATGTTTGCAGGAAGGCTTGGACCGATCACATTAGCGTATGCACTTGGGCAGAAAAAGGGTAAAGAGTTATACAGGTATCCGGAAGGCAAAATGATTATTGGATAAATCTATTTTTAGTGAGTTTTGAAATTGATTTGGATAAGGGGTTCGTGAAGAACAATGAAAACACAGCAGTTTGCGGTGATTGGGCTTGGGCGGTTTGGCTCCAGTCTGGCACAGGAATTAATGGAACTCGGCTACGAGGTGCTCGGGATCGATAAAAATGAAGAAGTCGTCGAAGACATTAGTGAATTGGTCACCCATGCCGTTGTAGCCGATGCCACAGATGAGGAAGTGCTACGCTCCCTGGGTATTCGAAATTTTGACTGCTGTATCGTTGCTATCGGGGATGATATTCAGACGAGCATTCTCACCGCGATTCTGTTAAAAGAGCTGGGCGTCAAGACGGTCGTGGCCAAGGCCATATCCGTCCTTCACGGACGCGCATTGGATAAACTGGGGATTGATCGTGTCGTTTATCCTGAGCGGGATATGGGTATTCGGGTTGCCCACCAGCTGGTTACCCCGAACTTGCTGGATTACATTGAATTATCCAATGATTACAGTATTGTCGAGATGAAGGTTCCCGCCTGTCTGCACAACAAAACCCTTTCGACCCTGAATGCACGTGTACGTTTTGGTTGCAGCATTGTGGCGTTACAGAAAGAAGCTGGGGTCATTATCGCTCCGACGGCACTGGATTCGCTTCAAATGGGGGATATCATGGTCATTATTGGTAATAATGCAGATATCGACCGATTTGAAGAAGAGGTTATCAGCCAAGAGAGCTGATAATTATCATGAGTTAAATATGGAAGCCAGACGTTAGAGCCTGGCTTTTTCAGATCAAGGCAAAGGCGTCGTAGCCCTCCGTGAGGGCAATGGCGCCTTTGCTGTAAAGAGTGCAGCCGTCTCCTTGACCCATTGTCTGGAGGTCTCGCTGAGGTCCTCTTTTTCCCCATAGATCATACAAGTTGTTCTGCGGGTCTGCTGTAATTGAGGCAAATGAACAGAAACAAGATCATTGTCCGCGAGCAATTGTGGACGAAGATATGACTTGGGCAATAGAGCAGCAGCTTTGGCGGAAGGCAGAAGTCGGATGATCGCTTCGAAGGAATCAATCTCCATGCGAATATCCGGCATCACGGCACAGCGCTGGAAGAGATCGTCCGTTAATTTGCGATACCAGGTGCCTTTGGAGAACGTGATCATCGGCAGATCCTGCAAATGCTCCATCCCGGCTTCCTTACCGGACAAGGGGTGTGTAAGCGGCACAACCAGTTCCAGGTGATCGTCGAATAGCGGCACACAGTTAAGCCCCACTTCGCTGATGGAGGAGGCGACAATGCCCACATCGGCTTTTTTGTCACGCACAAACGAGACAATCTCATGTGTTTTACCCGTCAACAGTTTCAGTTCGGCATTTGGATGTTTCTCCATAAAGGCATTGACGAGAGGTGGTAACGTAGTTTGAAGCGTCGTCAGACTGGCTCCAAGTGTAATGGTGCTCTGTTCTTCGTCTTTATACTGGGCCAGCATGGTGAGGAACTTCTGTTGTTGCTGCTTCTGTTCTACAGCGTAGGTATAGGTGAACTGGCCTACACTGGTTAACTCCAGCCGTTTGCCACGGCGGTGGAACAGGGCAACTCCGAGTTCATCCTCCAATTTGGCGATTTTGCGTGAGAGTGCGGGTTGGGACAAGTTCAGTAACTTGGATGCACGGTTCAGGCTGGACTGCTCCACGACCGCTGCAAATGCATTTAACTCCTCAAACATGAACAATAACCTCTTTTCCATGAATGTGATCCTTGCCCTTGCTCAATCGTTTTCCATGTTGTATAGCCTGTAAACCCAATGTTTCACTGCTTATACCTATAGGTTATAACATTTAATAATTATATTGCAATTCCCTTATAAGAAAAAAAGGAGTAACATGAACCGTGACACAAGTTGTTCACACTTGGGGAAAACGGAACAATTTGTCGAACCTTTTCATGGAAAAGGATTCGTGTCATGATAAGTGAAATCATTTATGAAAACGTTGTATTTAGCGAAAGGGGATCGACATTTTATGAAAGGGTTTTACTCCAGAAAGCTGCACTCCTTGCTTGGCGTCATTCCGCTCAGTTTGTTTTTTGTTGAGCATTTGGTGACGAACTTCACGGCAGTTGAAGGCGGCAAAGAAGCTTTTTACGGTGCCGTTGCATTTCTGAACGGTTTGCCTCTTGTTATTGTAATTGAGGCATTACTTATCTGGTTGCCGTTGTTCTATCACGGTGTTTATGGTCTTTACATTGCCTATCAGGCCAAGCCTAACGTTGGGCGTTACGGTAATGAGCGCAACTGGCGCTACACGTTACAGAGGGTAAGCGGTATTATTACGTTTGTATTCGTCATCTGGCACGTATGGGAGACGCGAGTACAGATTGCGCTGGGTAATGTATCCCATGAAGAGATTGGCGGCGTCATACATGATGCCGTGACGAATCCGATAACCTTTGCGATATATATGATCAGTGTGGTTGCGGCGTCATATCACTTTGCCAATGGTCTGTGGTCGTTCCTTGTTAGCTGGGGAATTACGGTTGGTCCGCGTGCGCAACGTGTATCCTCTTACGTATGTATGAGCTTGTTCGCTATTGTTTCCATCATGTTTATTGCTTCACTATTTGCTTTCCGGAGCATTGATTTCCAAACAGCTACTTCGATGATTGACGCAGTAAAAACAGTTCTAATTTAAGCATTTAGCGTATAAATGCTGACTTATAAGGGAGTGAACAGCAATGGCATCAACGAATGTAATTATTGTGGGCGGCGGTCTCGCGGGATTGATGGCGGCGATCAAATCGGCTGAAGCCGGAGTCCATGTTCATTTATTTTCACTGGTTCCTGTTAAACGATCCCACTCTGTATGCGCACAAGGCGGCATTAACGGAGCGGTAAATACCAAGGGTGAGGGTGACTCCCCATGGGTACACTTTGACGATACGGTATACGGCGGCGACTTCCTTGCGAACCAACCTCCTGTTAAAGCGATGTGCGAAGCAGCACCTGGCATCATTCACTTGATGGACCGTATGGGCGTAATGTTCAACCGGACACCGGAAGGTTTGCTTGATTTCCGTCGTTTCGGGGGAACGAAGCATCACCGTACGGCATTTGCAGGAGCGACAACAGGACAACAATTGCTCTATGCATTAGACGAGCAGGTACGTCGCTGGGAAGCAGCTGGCCTGGTTACGAAATATGAGAACTGGGAGTTCCTGCAGGCAGTTTTGGATGATGAAGGCGTATGTCGCGGGATCGTGGCTCAGGATCTGAAAACGATGAAGGTACAGACCTTCCCTGCAGAAGCGGTTATTCTGGCGAGTGGTGGTCCAGGGATCATCTTCGGTAAAACGACCAACTCTGTAATTAACACAGGTACAGCAGCAAGTGCGGTGTATCAGCAAGGTGTAAATTACGCAAACGGGGAGTTCATTCAGATTCACCCAACAGCCATTCCAGGGGATGACAAGCTGCGTCTCATGTCTGAATCCGCGCGTGGTGAAGGTGGACGGATCTGGACGTACAAAGACGGAAAACCTTGGTACTTCCTTGAAGAAAAATATCCATCCTACGGTAACCTGGTTCCACGTGATATCGCGACTCGTGAAATCTTCAGCGTCTGCGTAGATATGGGTCTGGGTGTGAACGGCGAGAACATGGTTTATCTCGACCTGTCGCACAAAGATCCGAAGGAACTGGATGTTAAACTCGGCGGAATCATTGAGATCTATGAGAAGTTCATGGGTGATGACCCGCGTAAAATCCCAATGAAAATCTTCCCGGCAGTCCATTATTCCATGGGCGGCATGTGGGTAGATTACAATCAAATGACTAACATTCCTGGGCTGTTTGCAGCTGGTGAATGTGAATATCAATACCATGGTGCGAACCGTCTGGGTGCAAACTCATTGGTATCTGCGATCTATGGTGGTATGGTGGCTGGACCAAAAGCGGCTGAATATATCAAAGGACTTAAAAAATCGTCCGCTGATATCCCATCTTCCGTATTTGAGAAACACACCAAACAACAAAGCGACAAGTACGAAGGCATCTTGAAAATGCAGGGCACGGAAAATGCCTATGTCATTCATAAAGAGCTTGGCGAGTGGATGACAGCCAACATGACGGTTGTGCGTTACAACGACAAGCTTGAAGCCACGATTGGCAAGATCAAGGAATTGAAAGAGCGTTATGGCAAAATCAACATGTATGACAGCTCCGGTTGGAATAACCCAAGCGCAGCATTCACTCGCCAACTGTGGAACATGATTGAATTGGCAGAAGCAATGACTCTCGGTGCACTGCTGCGTAACGAAAGCCGCGGCGCGCATTACAAACCGGAATTCACGGAACGTAATGACGAAGAGTTCCTGAAAACGACTATCGCAAGCTGGTCGAAGGAAGGCCCGAAAATCTCGTACGAGCCAGTAGACGTATCCTTGATCCCACCACGTATCCGGGATTACTCCAAGGATTAAATATCACGGATTTATCTATAAGGTTAAATATTAAGCACCTGAACGAAGAAGGCAGGAGAACTTTGGAGAAGCAAGCGCCTAGCGATGCTTCAGAACTTCAATACTGCCTCCAGCATGAATGGAGTGCAGTTTTCCAGCAAAGTTACCCACGTGCACAACATAGCGGAAGAAGCGGAAATACCCAGAAGAAGCAAAGCGCCTTAGCGATGCTTCAGAACTGCAATACTGCCCATCCAGCATGAATGGAGTGCAGTTTCCAGCAAAGTGACCCTGTGTGCACGACGTAGCGGAGGAAGCGGAAATGCCCAGAAGAAGCGAAGCGCTCGCCTTTATCACCGGATTTTAACCCTCGAAAGGGTTGATCAAAAAAATCCGGGGATAACAGCGATCAGAGGGGCATTCCGCTGACGAAGCGTCTCCCGTGCACCAAACCATTTTGCGCATCAGCAATACAATCATCGTCACCAGAGGAGGGGACTACGATATGGCGGAACAAGCTACAGCCAACAAAACCGTCAAGTTTATCATCACCCGTCAGGATAGCCCGGAGTCATCTTCGTACAACGAAGAATTTGAGCTTCCGTACCGTCCCAACATGAATGTGATCAGCGCCCTGATGGAGATTCAGCGGAACCCGGTCAATACAGATGGCAAATCCATTGCTCCCGTGTGCTGGGATTCCAACTGTCTCGAAGAAGTCTGCGGTGCCTGCTCCATGGTCATCAACGGCAAGCCACGTCAAGCATGTGCAGCCCTGATCGACAAGCTCGAACAGCCTGTTCGTATCGAACCGATGAAGACATTCCCAGTGGTTCGTGACTTGGTCATCGACCGTAGCCGGATGTTTAGCGCCCTGAAACGAGTAAAAGCATGGATTCCGATCGATGGTACCTATGACCTCGGTCCAGGTCCACGGATGCCTGAGAAGAAGCGTCAGTGGGCATATGAGCTGTCCAAATGCATGACATGTGGTGTATGTCTGGAGGCATGCCCGAACGTCAATGAGAAAACAGACTTTATCGGTCCAGCAGCACTGTCTCAAGTGCGTCTGTTCAACGCTCACCCAACAGGGGAGATGAACGCCGACGATCGTCTGGAAGCGTTGATGGAAGACGGAGGCATCGAGGGCTGTGGTAACTCACAGAACTGTGTGCAATCCTGTCCAAAAGGCATTCCACTGACAACCTCCATTGCCGAAATGAACAAACAAACGACCAAGCATATGTTCAAACGCTGGTTGGGTGTATAATCTCGTCATAACATGTGCAGAAGTGTAATCTGCAACTTAGAAGAAGTCGTGATCCCGTGCAGCAACATGCCGGAGATCCCGGCTTCTTTTTGTAATGAAGCAGAGGAACCGGGCTACCCATGCAGAATATGATATACTAAGGGGATGGATTAAGAGCGTAGAAGGAGGGGGAGATATGGCAGAGACACCGCGTCAGGGCAGCAACAACTCGCCGTCCCAGCGCTCGCACAAAGCATCAGGTGCAGAAGAGTCTGTGTTTCCTGGAGAAGAAAAGGATCATGATCCCTCTCGCCGAAGTTTCTTATTGCGCATGGTTTTGATGACAGCGGGTGCCAGTTTGCTTACAGGAGGTTATGCCTGGTTATGGGAACCGCGTCGTCTGGAGATCAAGCAAGTAGAGCTGAAACTTCCGAAGTTTCCAAAGGCATTTGAGGGTTTGCGTGTAGTTCAGTTCAGCGATGCCCATCTTGGTTTTCATACCGGGGTGAAAGAGCTGAAGAAGCTGGCAGCAACGATTGAGGAGCAGCAACCGGACTTGATTTGTTTTACCGGAGACATCGTCGAGAGGGAAGCAGAGCCGATGCGTGAATGTATTCCGGTACTCGCCTCCATGAAAGCGAAGTATGGCAAATTTGCTGTTTTGGGGAATCATGATTATCGGGGCGGACAGCAGAATGAAGTGACAACCATGTTCCGTGAAGCTGGATTCACTTTGTTACGGAACGAACATGTGGTGATTGAACAAGGGGGCGAACGTCTGGCCATAGCTGGTCTGGATGACGCACTTACAGGCAGTCCTGATCCTGCCCAAGCCATCAAGGGTTTGGATCATGATGTGTGGAAATTGTTACTTATGCATGAACCGGATTATGCCGACATTGCCACTCCCTATGGTTTCGGATTACAACTTTCCGGTCATAGCCATGGTGGACAGGTACGTTTTCCTTGGATCGGGGCACTGACAACTCCGCGAGGTTCACACAAGTATGTTCAAGGGTTGTATTACACGGATGTCCAGGGGGTATATTACACCACCCAGACACAGATGCCGGTGTATGTGAATCGTGGTTTTGGCATGACTCAACTGCCCATTCGTTTTCTGTGCAGACCAGAATTAACGGTTTTTGAGCTTAAAGGATCAACCACATAAAAGGAATATGAGATCATATCAGTTCAACTAAACTTTTTACACGAGAACGGAGAGGACAGAAATAACGTGAAGAAGCGAAGCGTTCGCCTTTATCTCCGGATTTTCCCTTTACAAAAGGGAATCAAAAAATCTGGGGATAACAGCGATCGGAAGGTTATTCTGTCATCGGAGTGGCAAGTGTAAACGTACAACGGTGAAGGATTGAACATGAATGGAGGTTATCCAGATGGAAAGAATTGCGATTGTATCCGACATTCATGGCAACATGACTGCCTGGGAAGCAGTGTTAAAAGATATCCGAAGTCGTGGCGTGGAGCGAATCTTTTGTCTTGGTGACCTCGTGGGCAAGGGGCCAGAACCGGTACAGGTTGTGGATCAGGTGAGAGCGACGTGCGAACTTGTTATCCGTGGCAATTGGGATGAACTGGTTGCGGTTAACCAAGACAACGAGAACTTTACGTGGCAAGCAGAGCGGCTGGGTGAGGAACGATTGGCGTACTTGGCGGGCCTACCCTTCAGTCATCAATTTCAACTGAGCGGTCGCACCATCCGTCTGGTCCATGCTTCACCTCAAAGTGTATACCATCGTGTACAGCCGTGGGACGCGATGGAAAAGAGGTTGGCCATGTTTGATCCTCCGGCTGATGAGCCTGAGCAAGGTGTTGCAGATGTTGTAGGTTATGGGGATGTGCATAACGCATTCTTGCAGTATATGAACGGCAAGTTACTGTTTAATGCAGGCAGTGTTGGTAATCCACTCGATCTTCCCCAAGCTTCCTACTGTATTCTGGAGGGTGAAGACAGCAACGATAACAATACCCCGTTCAATGTTCAATTCGTGCGGGTGCCTTATGATATTGAGCGAGAAGTACAGGTTGCACAGTCGGCGAATGTTCCTGCATTGGATTTCTATATTCGTGAGATTCGTACGGGTATCTATCGCGGGCTGCAGGAGTAGTCAGCATCTGGACCTTTTAGCGTGAGGAATTGAATGATGCAATATATTAATACTAAAATGCGAATACTAAAGTTCGTGGATCAGTTCAAATGGTATTACGCCGGATCATCATCAGAGCATGCTTGTCTTACCGGACTAGAGCCCGTTTAGGCAAAAGGAGCGATTGTCATGCTTACCCGAAAAATGCTGGTTCAAGGTCTGCCGGCTTTGTGGACAGAGCGTCTTGTCCTGCGATCATTACGTCAAAGTGATTACAGCACATTATCGGAACTCTTTTCCGATCCTCAAGTCATAAGATATGTGAATAGGGGAAGCCAGCCCACGCCAATCCGAGCGAGACGGTTATTGAACCAGATACGGAGCAGCAGCGCCAAGCTGGATTCGTTACATTATGGGATCTGCTGGAGAGGCAAGGAACAAGTTATTGGGATCACATCATTCCAGCACTGGAATGATCAGAATGGTACCGCACAGATTGGTTATATCCTGAACAGGTCCTGTTGGGGCAGGGGTGTGGCTACCGAGGCGGTACAGCGGCTGTTGCAGTTTGGATTTGACGATCTTCATCTGGGGAGGGTGGAAGCACGTTGTTATGAGGCCAATGTATCTTCACAACGGGTGCTAAGCAAAATAGGGATGTCCTATGAGCGGAGTCTTCCCTCGTTCGGACTGAATGATGAGGATGACGAGGGATCAGAATCCCTGATGGATGTTAAAGTGTACAGTATGTACCGGGAACAATACGTACGCCCGCTTCAGGAAAAAGACCTGCAAACCCTGGTATCTGACAAGCCGCAATGACATAGAGTAAGAGTAGTCAAACGTGAATGAATCGAACTTCAATCATTTGTTACACAATTGAAATATAGCTGCAATTGAACTCTAACAGACAGGGGGTAAACTTATCTCATGACCCCCTTTTTGATAATAGATAATGCTGTTGGGACCCGCGCGAGCGGGTTCATTTTTTTTGTCCATATAAGTTAACTGTGGAATATTTACACTGGCCACTCCGATGACAGAATAACTTTCCGATCGCTGTTATACCCGGATTTTTTTTGATTCCCATATTTTAGAAGGGGAAATCCGGGGATAGCGTATGCTTCCGATGCAGCTTTCTTTCAGAAAGCTTTTAGGCGACCGCTTCGCTTCTTCACGTTATTTCTGTCCTCTCCGTTATCGTGTAAAATATAATTATATTTCCTTATATAGGGCAATAAAAGGCCCCCACGGCGTGAACAAGTGCGCTGTGGGGGCCTTTGTGTTTGCTATATTTTTTACAGTGGAACAACCTGCATCTGTTTCTGCTTGAAGTATACCCAGTCGGTGAATCCGATCTCCTTGAGACGTGTACGAACGTCATCCAGCTCGTCTGCAACCCGCTGTGGTTTATGAGCGTCCGATCCAAATGTCACCTTCACTCCATAATGATGGGCGCGTTCCAGAATGGCATCCGAGGGATACCAGCCACCGCTGAGTTTGGTTTTGCCAGATGTGTTAATTTCGATCGCTACGTTGGATTCTGCAATGACCTGCAACGTTTCATCAATGGCCTGATCAGCGATAATTTCGGAGAAAGGTGGATAGTTTCCTTTCATCGCATCAATATGTCCAAGAATCTGGAACATACCGCTGCGAGCCGATTCCCGGATTAATGAATAATAGCTCTCTTTCACTTCAACTTTGCGAGCATTGCTTAGGCCATTCCACCGGGTTTTGTTGAAGATACTCACATCCTCGGTATGATGAACTGAACCAATAATATAGTCAAAAGGATACTGTCCCAGTGTGGTACGGTACAATTCTGCATGAACAGGGAAGTAGTCGGATTCAATGCCGAGCAGCACATCGATTTTACCAGCGTACTCTTCTTTCAAAGCAAGGACTTCTTCCACATAATGCTGCAATTCAGACTTGCCCATTGCGATCCGGGGAAATGCCTGCTCAAGCTCACTGCCAAAGTACGGCGTATGATCCGAGATACCGATCGCCTGAAGTCCTGCCTTAATACCTGCCTCTATATAATCGCGGATGTTGCCGTCTGCGTGACCACAACGAAAATGATGTGTATGAAGATCAAATTTCATATGGAATCCTTCCTTTCTCATGGCTCATTGTCATTCTGAACTGATGAATTGGGTTTCCGGCATACCTTTGAGGTCACTTATGAATTGTTGCATTGCTGAGTTAAGGTATCGACTGGACTTATAGATGACACCAACAGGGTGACTGACCTCCAGCTCACTTAAGGGTATCATTCGCAATGTACCTTGACGCAACTCATGCGCAACAGATTGTTTGGAGATGACAGCTGCCCCGAGATCAATCTCGACCATCCGTTTCACTTCTTCGCTGCTCGACAACTCCATTACAATATTAGGTTCAATATTATGTTTCTTGAAGATGGTTTCCGTAAACCTTCGTCCTACGGTATCAGGGGACAGCAGAATCAATGGTGTACTCCGGAGCACATCGACTGCAGCATGTTTCTTCTTCGCCAGCGGATGGGAAGGAGATACCACGAGTTCAAATGTGTCATAGTACAGCACAGATGTATTCAGGTTGGGATTACGCTCCGTGAGATAACCGATACCAATATCAACCAGACCATTTTCGACCTGGGTATAGATCTGTGATGAAGGAAGGGACTGGATACTGGTTTTGATCAGCGGGAACTGATCTTGGAAATAGGATAACACCCTTGGCAAGATCTGAATAGCAATGGAAGTTGTTGTGCCTAACACGATACGTCCCTGAGGCGTTTCATCGAGATCGGACAATTTTTGTTTCAACTCATCAACGATATCGAGCATCCGTTCAGCGTGCTCCAGGAATACCTGTCCACGGTCTGTCAGGGTAACGGGTTGGTTACGATCCACAAGAACGGTGCTGAATTCGTCCTCCAGACTTTTGATCTGGGCCGAGACGGCAGGCTGGGTCAGGTTCAGAAGTTCTCCCGCTTTGCGGAAGCTCATCGTTTTGGAAATGGTAATTAGTGTCTCCAGTTGGCTTATGTTCATAGGTGACCTCCTTGCAGGCAAAATTTCTTGATTATGTAGTGTTTAGTGTGATGTAATCCCGTAACTGGTTATTGTTCCGTTATCTTAAATTATAGGTGATTCAGGACAGCAGAGCAATGAAGGTAATGATCAGGATCAAAAGTAGTTCAAGAGACTGTGAAAAAAACGCGAATACAAGAATTTGATTTTTTTTACAGTTGTGAGAAAGCAGTAATAAAGTCCTAAATGCCCTTTGCCACGCACGATGATCGAAATGCTTTCTTCAAAAGAAGTGAAAAGCGCTGTTTATTCGCTAGAATCAGCTATAAACATTTGCCCCACGGATGACGATAAATTATAGTACACATGGTTTAACGAATTCTTAATGAATTCTTGTACGTGATAAAGTATAATAAATTTAATGAATATGGGACTTTTGGTGTGTGACCAATAACCCAGTGCGAGGGGGACATAGACAGTGAAAGCGGAAGTGATTAATCCTTTCCTGGAATCGGCACGGAACGTATTCGAACAGCTCATCCAGGTTTCGCCTTCCACCGGGAGTCTTGGCGTGAAAAATGTAGAGTACATTGCAGACCATGTCTGGATCGTGATCGGAATGACCGGACAACTTAGCGGAAACATTGTATTTGGAATTAATGAACAAGTTGCATTGAAAATTGTATCTGCGATGATGGGTGGTTTTGTCATTACAGAAATGGATGAAATGAGCAAAAGTGCGATTTCCGAACTGGGGAATATGATCAGTGGTAACGCCAGCACGATCCTGTCAAACCAGGGTGTTGTGGTCGATATTACACCTCCACAAGTGATGAAGTCCGAACATCTGACTACATTTAGTGCAACGAAAGCACTGAGTATTCCTTTGCTGATGGACGGCATTGGTGAGATGGATATTCAGGTCATGATCTCGTAGAATAGAACCATACGCCTCAAAAGGCAATATGTGTTCAATACGGGAGGACATCACGGATGCTGAAAGATCAGGTAGTGTTTATCACAGGTGCATCGAGTGGTATCGGTGCGCTGTGTGCGCAGATGCTGATAGAAGAAGGAGCCATCCCAATTCTGGCTGCCCGTTCACGGGACAAGCTGGAAGAGATTGGTGCCTCGCTGAAAGGGCCGCATGAATTACTCACACTTGATGTTACGGATAGTGAGCAGGTTCAGGCAGCTGTGGATGCGATATTGCATAAATACGGACGAATCGACATTTTGCTGAACAATGCAGGTTACGGGAAATTCGCAGCGATGACAGAGATGTCTGTACAGGAATTCGATGAGATGATGGACGTTAATTACATGGGCATTGTCCGCTGCACCAAAGCAGTGCTTCCACAAATGCTGGAACGTGGCAAAGGTCAGATTGTGAACGTGGCCTCCATGGCTGGCAAAATCGGTACAGCCAAATCCGCTTCCTATACAGCTACGAAACATGCTGTACTCGGATTTAGTAATGCGCTGCGTCAGGAGCTTCGCAAGACTGGAGTCATGGTGACAACGATTAATCCAGGTCCGATTGATACACCGTTTTTCCATCGGGCTGACCCTTCTGGCAATTATGTGAATAATGTACGCTGGATGATGTTGAAACCGGAAGACGTTGCGGGTCATATGATTCGGGCGATGAAAAAGCGCAAGGAAGAAGTGAATCTGCCAAGACTTGCTTCTGCTGGCATATGGTTGTACCAGCTATTTCCTCGTCTTGCAGATCGATTGTCGCACGGTGTAATGAATCAGAAGTAAATGTGATACGAGGCATCATATACGGAATGAAAGAAAGGCTCCGCCGAGGGGCTTTTCTTTTTTTTGGCGTGTATACATACAATTCTGGAATAAGATTTGGTACACGGGCTTTTTTCGCATATAATGAAAGGTAATGTGATGACAGGCTTCGGTTTATATCCGTACAAGCAAGGCTAGCATCAAAATGAATAAATTAAAAGGATGGACATACATGACGAATCAAACATTTGCTTCAATTGGCGTGGAACAGGATCTGGAGGCCGTTTTGGCGAAACATGGCATTAACGAACCTTCACCTGTACAGGCTCAGACGATCCCGGTTATTTTGGAAGGCCGAGATGTCGTATCCAAATCCCAGACGGGAACAGGAAAAACGCTGGCATATCTGCTGCCACTGTTACAATCCATCAAAATGGATATCAAAGGTACGCAGAAACTCATTATTGCACCTACGCAAGAGCTGGCGATGCAAATTGTACGTGAAGCGCAGCGTTATGCGGAAGAACGTAAGATTGGCGTATTGGGTCTAATTGGAGGCGCAGCGGCTAAACGTCAGATCGAGAAGCTACGTGAGCATCCACAATTGGTTGTGGGTACACCGGGACGACTGAAGGAATTGATTACACTCAAAAAACTGAAAATGCACAACGTCTCTACGATTGTTATCGATGAAGCAGACCAAGTGTTCCAACTTGGCGGCGTAAGTGACGTGAACTTTGTACTTAAGAGCGCATTGCGGGACCGTCAGCTGATCTTCCTGTCAGCAACCATTGATGAGCATACAGCTGGACTCGCAAAGCGTGAGATGAAAGAGCCTGTGCAGATCGGAATTGAACCGGATCGAGCTACGGCTGCGGGCCTTGAGCATTATTATTTTGTAGAAGAAAACCGTAACAAAATTGACATGTTGCGTCGTCTGGTTAGACAGTACAATCCGGATCGGGCAATCGTATTTGTGAATGCAACCGAAGATATTGGTGAAGTTGAAGCAAAAATGAATCATCTGGGCTTGTCCGCTGCTGCGCTGTATGGAGATGCTGACAAAGTGACCCGCAGTAACGTATTGTCTGCCTTCCGTAATGGCAAACTTCAGTTGCTGATTGCCAGCGAAGTGGCTGCCAGAGGACTGGATATTGAAGGTTTGCCAATGGTCATTAACTATGACCCTGCCTTTGACTCGGAGCACTATGTTCACCGTGCAGGTCGTACAGGCCGGATGGGACGCTCGGGTATCGTTTTGTCCATTGTGGATGAAACACAGATCTTTATTATGCGTAAATTCGCACGCGAACTCGGAATCGAACTGTCAGAACGTGTACTCTTTGGCGGTAAAGTACTGGAGGCTGACCCGCGTCCGGACACGCGGCCTGAGGGACATTCGTTCTCCAGAAAACCAGGACAATCCAGAGATCGCAAACCAGGTCAGGGCAATCGTAATGGGGGAACCAGAGCTACAATCTCCAATTCGCGTCCAGCAGGTAGCAAACCAACGGGTAATACAGGCCGCACGGAGCGCGACCAGGATCGTAAAAACAAAGGAGCACCCAAGTGGAGTAAAGATAAAATGCCACGCTCCGAAGAATAGAATCTGACGAAAGGGGTGCAGGGATAGATGGAAAACGTTCAATCGCCTGTTCTGCAAATCAGCGGGTTAAGCGGAGGTTATAGTGCCAAACGGCCCGTCCTTCACGGCATCGATCTGGAAGTTGGACGTGGAGAGATGGTCGGACTAATCGGCTTAAACGGTGCTGGCAAAAGCACAACCATGAAACATATCCTCGGCTTGATGACCCCTCAACAGGGCGAAGTGCGAGTGATGGGCAAGAAGCGGGACGAGGATGCGCAGATCTACCAATCGGCTATGGCATTTGTACCGGAATCACCTGAACTGTATGATGAGATGACGGTGATGGAGCACCTGGAGTTTACGGCAAGAGCGTACAATGTGTCGGAGGCTGATTTCAAACAACGTACGGAGAAACTGCTGGAACTGTTCCGTATGAATGAGAAAAGTACAAGTCTGTCGACTCACCTGTCCAAGGGGATGAGACAAAAGGTCATGATCATGTGTGCTTTTGTGGCAGGACCACCACTGTACATCATTGATGAGCCTTTCCTGGGACTGGACCCGCTGGGTATTCGCTCTTTGCTTGATTTTATGCTGGAGATGAAAGCTTCGGGATCATCCATCCTGCTCAGTTCACACATTCTGTCCACGATTGAAAATTACTGTGACCGTTTTATCGTTCTGCACCGTGGGCAGGTTATTGCTCAAGGGACGCTGAATGAACTGCGCTCCCAATTCGGGGAATCCGATGCCACGCTGGAGCACATGTTCTATTCCCTCGTACAAGGCAGGGATTGAGCATGGATCTCAAGCTGCTATGGAAGCAAAGACGCACAGGATTCTGGAACGGAATTCTTCCTTATCTGGGTTATGTGATCCAGAGCGGTGTAGCTATGGTCTTTTTATTTCTCGTCATTGCGTTCTCCGCCTGGTATACATCGTTTGTCCAGAACATTCCGGCGGAATTTCCGATTCGCTGGGTTGCATTGCTGCTGCTGGCACCGCTAGTGCTGTTTAGCAGTTATCGTACATATCTGCTTCCGGCAGATATTGTGTTCCTGCGACCACAGGAATACCGGATGCAGGAATATTTGAAGAACAGCTTTGCCCGGGGCATCATCTATAAAACTCTGGGCTTGTTGCTTGTATTTGTTACACTGTGGCCGCTCTATGTCAGAGCAGATCTGGATGCACGGCCATTTGGCTGGTTCATCGTATTCCTGTTGCTTTGGAAAGGGTTGTCCAGTTATGGATCGTGGCAAGAGCTAAGAATGGTTCAGGTCGGGGCAGCAAGAGGATATCGTCTCTTGCGATGGGCTCTGGCAGTGCTGGCGGTTGGCGCTTGGCTGTGGCAGCCACCGCAGCGCAGCGTCTGGTTCCTGCTGTTGCTGGCTGTTGTCTACATCGTCGCCTTGCGTATACCGGTGAAACATCGTGTTGCGTGGGAACGACTGATTCAGGTAGAGCAGGGTCAGGCTGGCAGGGTTATGCGTACGCTTGGCTGGTTTGTGGATGTACCTTCATCCGGACAGAAAGTAAGTTCGCGTCGCTGGCTTAGCAAATTGGGGAGTGGTCTTCCCTGGAATGCAGGGAAAGCTTACCGTTACTTGATAACCAAAACGTTTGTTCGAACCGAAGTGTTCTCAATCGTGTTACGCCTAGTTGTACTGGGCATGCTACTATCCTGGTGGACAGCAG
Organism: Paenibacillus sp. 10L310; assembly: GCF_056395745.1. Taxonomy (NCBI): domain Bacteria; kingdom Bacillati; phylum Bacillota; class Bacilli; order Caryophanales; family Paenibacillaceae; genus Paenibacillus; species Paenibacillus sp. 10L310. The sequence goes on from NZ_JBFTKC010000007.1 coordinate 97,657, forward strand.
GCAGCTACTTTGGTGTCGGGGTGTATCTGTTCTTCCTGTTGCTTGCAGGTGTTCAGTTAGGTGCGCTGCGTCGCAGTCATAGTGAATCGTTCTGGATTATGATCTATCCAATCTCGGGTGAGAGTCGTCGTTCTCAGGTGTTGGGATTCATATTCCATCTACATGCACTGGCTGCGTTACTCATGTGGTTGCCTATGCTGGCTGCCGGAGCAAGCGGACTGACTGTCACCGGAGTAGCACTTATTTTGGGTATACTGGTGATTGTGATCATGCGGCGTTCGCAAGGTAACAAGTGGTTGAAGGAAGAAGAGGACGAGTAAACGATCGGACACCGGACCAACTCGGATTATTACATTGGGTTCACCAGTGAGAGGTACAAAAGATAACAAAAGAAGGGTATTCCGGGCTGTGTCCCGGTATACCCTTCTTTGTGCTGTAATGGAATCATGCAATCAGATCACTGGGTTCTCGCGCAAGTGTGTATTGGCACTAACAGAGGAACGATTTAGTGATAATCACGAGCAAGATGAACAGAACGAGAATGGCACCTGTATTAGTAAATCCTCCGTAACCGCCGCATCCATAACCGCCTCTTGTATCTTCAACTCCAGACATGGTCATTCCCCTTTCAAGTGGTTGTTTGGCACGCCCTTGCGTACATCGTATATTATGTGCCGTGGGGGTAGGCTGATTGGGCCGATGCCCGGTAAAGCCAGAAATTAAAGCTTTTGGGCTGATAAAACACAAAAGAACCCTTCGTATATTCAGTGACATGAAGCGTCGCCGTTATACAAAGGGTTCTTATAACATTCAGGGTACAGGTCTGTGTTAACTAAGTCGTCCGCAGATCCTGAACTCCACGATAGATGGTTTCATACAGATCTTCCAACCCGGATTCTTCAATACAGGAGAAGGCGATTCGAAGATCCGATTCACCCAGCGCGATTGTACCCACACCATATTTGTGCAGCAAATGGCTTCGAAGTTCTTCAGCGCCAACTTCTTTTAGCTTCAGGCACATGAAGTAACCGGAGTTGAACGGATAATAGTCCCATGCATCTCCATACTTGCCGCTATCGAGAATGGCTTTTACCTTATTGGCGCGGCCTTTCATAATCTCGAACTTCTCCTGTTTCTGTGCTTCAAATTCCGGTGCTTTGAGCGCATCCAGTACAAAAGTCTGGGAAGGATGCGGGCCACTGGAGATCGTTGCCCGGATAATACCGAGTGTTTTTTGTTCCAATGCATGCAGAACGGCTGCATCTTCATGGGCATACGTAATGAATCCAACGCGGAAGCCCCATACGAATTCTTCCTTGGTTGCACCATCCACTTTTACGGTCAACACACGTGGATGAATGTTGGCAAGTTTGCCAAACAGGGATTCATGAATAGAATCTTCGAAGAACAGTCCAAAGTAGGCATCATCTGTTACAGCAACCACGTTAACGCCGGCTTCAGCTGCCTGAAGAATCGTGTTCACAATGGCATCTGCTTCTTCGGCTCCAGGCGTATAACCTGTAGGGTTATTCGGGAAGTTGAGCAGCACGATGGCTTTACCTTTGTCCTTTTGATCAAGCAAAGCCTGAAGAAGACCATCACTGTTGAAGTTCAACTGATCATCGAACAGGGGATAATGAACCAACTGGCCATGACGACGAATTCCGAAGGTCAGCTCGTAATTTTCCCAGTTTTTATCTGGATATATGACAGCGTCCCCTTCATCGGCGAACAGGTCGGCTACGATACTTAGTCCATGGGTTAATGCATTGGTTACAATCGGATTGCCAAACGTTTTGCCTTCCAGAGAAGGCGTTTCCTTCAGCATCTTGTCTCTCCAAACGGTCCGCAATTCAGGTTTGCCTGCAGGTGGAGCGTAAGGATACAGATCCTTTGGTTGGAATGCAGACAGCTTCTCCTGAATAACCTGAAGATGCATCGGCACACCACCCTCCAGGGCGATACCAATCGTGGCATTATGGGTCTTGGCCAAGCTTGCTGCTTCAGCAGATTGACTCAAAATCCCCTCTTTAGGAAAATAAATTTCTTTGCCAAGCTGTGACAGCATGGAGTAGACGTGACTGCTGCCTGTCTGAATACTTTCGTTCAACTGTTCAGCCAGTGGATTCATTCTTTTCATCCTTCCAAGTCTTTGTGATTCAACTGCCTAACATTATATCACCTTGACATGCCCCCGTCACGGAAATTACGCAATATGACAGTTATATCGCTTTACCGCGTTGTTGCAGAGGGTTTTCGGGTGGGTTATCGTTGAATTCAACCTTGGAGCAATCCTCAAGAAATGAAACTTATTGCTGATGAAATGGACAGTATTTCCGCATCATTTCAGCAGTTTCAGTATCTCTTCCTTCATTACGCTGTTCCAACTGACCACTGATATGATCGAATCGTTCACTGGAGAGGTTTTGTCCAAATTTAAACTTGGCGCTGATCCGTTCAGGACTAATTCGGACTACGGCTACAGCTTTGAGGTTTCCTGTATAACGCGAGTCAGTAGCGTCAATGGGTACATATCCGCCTTGTGGCTGGAGTTTTTCCATAAATCGTTGCAGTACCTTACCTTTGATGTCCAGATCTTTAACCGGTTCAGCCTGACCAAAGGCCATGACACTTTTGAAGAAAGAAGTTGCCGGACAAGCCAGCTCAGGATCACTGAAATAGGATGGAATCAGGGAGAACTCTTCAGCTACTGTGAAACTGACCGACGAATCCTGTTTGATCTGTTTCATCTTCTCGCCAGCCAGACTGCCGTGAAAATAAAAGCAACCGTCCATATATACGAAGTTCAGCGGTGTAACCCGTGGTTGTCCGTCCGGACTGACCGTTCCCAGAAACCCGAAGGAGCACTGATCCAGAAATGCGGTGATTTCCTGTTCTTCATCTACTGTGAATTCTTTCCGTCTCATGTGTATTCCCCCATCATTGAATGTATAATAGAACGCCATATCTTATGGATAACAATAGTTCATACATTGACAATGAAATAGATCCAATTTACATTCACTTTAGTAGGCCAATTAGTCGGGGATCACAGATGAAGACAAATGAAGAGAGGTGCAAGATGGAATTGTGGCTGCCGATGGATACCTATGAACTTCAGCATCGATATAAGTATGAGGCATTGTACCATGCGTTACGTGATGCCATTCATGCAGGTACATTGGTGGGAGGCACGCGGCTTCCTTCCACACGTGAGTTGGCAAGGCAATATGAGATGTCACGTGGTTCGGTAGCTCAGGTATACGACATGCTGCTTGCGGATGGTTATGTCCATGCACATCGGGGAAGAGGTACATTTGTCACCGAAACATTATCCACTCAGGAAAATGAAAAACAGGAAGCCGTTCTCAACCTGTCTCCCTGGGGTGAGCGGGTACAGAGGTTGAATACGCAACATGAAGTTCTGCGGACTCAGATGTCTTCACCGAAGCCGTCCGTCATTAATTTTCAAATGCAGCGCATGCCTGCAGAACATTTCCCGTTAGGGGAGTGGAAGAGTGCACTCGCTGCGGTTCATCGCAGTGGTTGGCGAGAATCAAGCGGTGTAGCCGGTGATCCGGAGCTGCGTGAGGCCATCGCCTCCCATCTCAGATGGACACGTGGTATTCAGGCTGAACCATCTCAGATTGTATTGTTCAGCGGTTCAATGCAAGGCATCACCCTTCTATCCCAGCTGTTGATCGCAGAGGGGGCAGCAGTTGTATTAGAGAATCCGGGGTATCCGGGCATTGCTCATGCCGTCAAGTCCTGTGGTGGGCATATCATCCCGGCAGAGATGGATGCCGCAGGCATTATTCCTCAGCCTTGGGAGGCACAGACGTTATTTGTCACCCCTACCCGGCAGTTTCCAACAGGGGCCGTGCTGGGATTGGACAGAAGACGTGCCTTGCTTGCGTGGGCCTCAAAGCGGAATGCGGTCATCATTGAAGATGATTACGACAGTGAATTCCGATGGGGTGGAAGACCAATTGAACCCCTCAAAGTGCTTGATCGTGAACAGCGCGTCATCTACGTTGGTTCATTCTCACAAACGATGGTTGCTTCGTTTCGACTTGGCTACACCGTCCTGCCACCTGGTCTGGTAGAACCTCTGCTTGCCGCCAAGGCGTTGTATGAACCGGTACCTCCGGCACTGCTGGAGCAGCGCGCACTGGCAAAGTTTATGACCAGAGGAGGTTACCTGAGACACTTACGGCGGTTAACCCGGTTATATGGGGAACGGCATGATTTTTTTGTCAGAGAGATGGAACTACAGTGGCCGGAAGCATTCACGATGCAGCTTGGTGATGCAGGACTGCATATCTACGCTACCTGGAATGGCGATGTGGACAGTTATCAGCGATTTAAAAAGCTTGCTCAGGAGGATGGCATACTGTTCCGTGATGCAGAGCGATATCGGCTGACTTCAGGTCATCCGGCGGCCTGTTTTGCTTTTGCACATCTGGAGAAAGAAGAGATGACAGAGGGAATCCGGCGAATGCGGCTAGCCTGGGAGAAGTGTACATTTTCGTTTCGGTGAATTCCGCTGTATAATGGGATAAGACATTCCGCTCCTGTAGGGGCAGAGATTATATATGAGCAAGTTGTATTTAATCATGCAAGATACTGAAATACATATGGCCTGGATTGAAGAAGTGAGATTCAGATCAGAATGATGCCATATGCAGAGAGATTAACTATCAAGGGGGAGTGGCGACATGCTGCAGGCATCGCCGTCATCATTTGTTATTTTGCCCGCTGTCGCCAAAATTGTCTGTGAACCGGGCTGGAAGTGGCAGAAACGGGAAAAACCGATGCAAAACTATGATTTATTTTATGTATGGAGTGGTGAAGGAACGCTTGTACTGAATGACCAGTCGTATGAAGTTGGCAAGGGTAGTTGTTTTTTGTTCAGGCCAGGAGATCATCCTACTGCAACACATAATAAGCAAAAACCGTTGGTACTTACGTATATTCACTTTGATGTGGACGTGCCTGTTGCTGACGTTCCCCAGTCCTATCGTGAGGTACAGGAAACGGTGGAGTTTGAGCATTTGCTGGCACGTTATGTAAGACTGTTCTTATCGGATGTGTACGGACGTGATGAAGAGAGCCGATTGATTCTGAAACAATTGATGATTCATTTGCTGCGCGCCGATACGGAAGAACCTGTGGAGAAAAAGGTGAGCAACCAGTTGTCCGATGTGATCCAGGAGGTCGCCAATTATGTGCGTCAGCATCCCGGGATTACGCATCGGGTGGAAGATCTGGCTGCGCGGGCTGGCTTATCGCCCCGATACTTCTCGATTAAGTTCAAGGAACTGGTGGGATCATCGGTGCAATCTTATATTATCCGCATGCGTATTGAACGGGCGGAACATCTGCTGGTGCATACCGGCATGAATGTGACCGAAGTGGCGGATGCTCTGGGCTACCGGGATATTTTCTTCTTCAGTCGTCAGTTCAAGCAGTATACCGGCAAAAGCCCGTCCGAGATTCGTTAAAATTCTGATGAGAAAAACAGGAAACCGTTTCAAGTCTGGAATGCAAGGGTAATTATCTAGCATTCCAGATGACCAAAAGGGGGAACTTGTGATGAACGGAAAACGTCGGGTCCGCAACCGGGGATGCTCTACGAAGGGATGCAATATTTTCCGGAACCGTCTGCGTCGCTTCAAACCGGCAGAGGACTTGCAAGATGTGTGGTTTTGAGGAGAACTCAGCAGACCAATAACGACGGAGCGAAGCTTCGTATTGCATGTATATATGGATGAATATGAATTCATAAAGAGGATGGCGCAATACCTGGTTACAGGTGCTGCGCCATCCTCTTTATTTGCGTATGGACTCATTAGTTCTTCGGTTTTAAACGACCAAGCAATGCTCCCATTTTGACCGAATCGCCTGGCTGTAAGCCCGGGTTTGGTTCGAATGTGCCACTCTGCGTCAGCAGAACAACGGTGGAACCGAATTCAAAATAGGCCAGATCATCGCCTTGTGCCCAGGTACTTATGTCCGTATCAGCATATTGTATGCTACTCACGTTCATCGCACCTACTTTGACAACCGCCACTTCACCGTAATCATGTGCGATATACGTAATGAGTCGTTCGTTTCGACTAAGCACGGATCTCATATGGGTCAGGCCAAAGTCATTCACGGGATAAACTTTGCCTTTGATGTGTTCGCTCTCTATTTTGCGGCCGCTGACAGGTGCATGAATGCGGTGATAGTCGCGAGGGCTGAGATAGAGGACGAACCCGTACCCGTGCTTGTACTTCTCCAGATGGGGAGAATGGTTTAATAATTCAGCAAGTGTATAATTTTGTCCCTTAACATTCAGGAGTGTCCCTGCAGATATTGGACCGGCTGCCGTAATCTTGGCATCTACCGGGCTGATCAGTGCATGCTCTGAAAGTTCCAACGGGCGCATGCCCGGCTTTAATTTGCGGGTAAAGAAATCGTTCAGTGAACGGTATTCCTTCCAGTCTTTCTCGGCCTCCTGAACAGGGATGTCGTAGGTCCGGACAAAATAAGGGATAAATGCCTTACTTCCCCGGCTTTTGGAGAAGGCTCCCACGGTCCGGGAGATCCATTTGCGCGAAGAAAGCTCGGTCATTAATCGCAACAGCGTTTTTGCCATGAATATCCCCCTTAGGGTTAATGCGAACTTCAAGGCCGGCAAGACCGGCCGTTCTGCATAATATTGACACAGAATGCACACGAAATCAATATAGTCTCCTATCGTATGTCTGCGGTTGTCTCGGAATTCTCGAATTCTGTTCCAGCAGCAGACGCCCATAAGCCATCGGTTTGCTGTACGTTGCCTTCCAGTGTTCCGACATTCCCGCCTTGCGAAAACCGTAACGCTGATCCCGTCCATTGCATTCAATAAAATAGATCTGGCCGCTGCGCGTTATCCCGAGATCAAGACCCAGATCAGCCAGATGTGGCAGACTGGCCGCCAGATTCTGGGCAATTCGAAGGGCAACGAGTCCGATTCTGTATTCCAGTCGAGCCAGGTCGAAGCCAGATTCCCCTAATCCAAGGGCCTCTGCGAGCTTCATGACTTTACCGCCCTGGGCGATATTGCTGACAAACGTATGGGCAGGAGCCGCTTTGGCAAACATGCCTGTTATTCCCCAAAGACCATCGCCGCCACGTTGTACAGATACCCGCAAATCTACCGGCCTGCCCTCATAACGTACCAGTGGGATACGCTCTTCAATGAGGTAAGCATGGCGAAAGATCCGCCTTAGGGTGGCGGAAGGGAGCTGTCCTTTGCTCAATCGGAAGGTAGCCCACCCTTTGCGTGCAGCCTTCGTCTCACAGGTTAGTTTCCACTGTCCATCTCGCTCAAAGACTCGCATAATACCATGACCGATGCTACCGCTACATGGTTTGATGACGAGGTCATCATGTTGTTCCATCATATAGGCCAGAGATTCCGGCGTAGCTTTAACCGCATGGGGCAGGTGTTCTCTCAAGGCGGGGTCCTGCTGAAGCATGTCATGAATGTGATCTTTACGGTACCGGTTGCGAACGTTGAATACCTGAATACCCTGCAACATCAGCTTGGTAATCTGATGCTGTTCCGTCCGGCGAAGCTGGAGTGAGCGGTTATGAATGACGGAGGGCAGTGGCATGCGCTCGCGAACATATCTGCCTTCTTTTTTTACATAGGCAAGACATGTTTTTTGATCCGAATCGATATCTTCCAGCCTCAAAAAGCAGGGAGTTAATCCATAACTGGCCGCTGCCTGTTCATAATTCGCGAGTGATTCCTGACCGGTCCTTCCGGCCGGTATCCCCCGGTACATGCGTGAATCGAACATAATGCCGATCGTTTCTTGGAGCATGACCGTTCCTCCTTCGATGTTATCGCGACCATGGATCGTCCATTCATGGAATGCCGGCCTGTCACCGCATGGCTCAGACATCGCGATAACGCAGACCGGTGTGTAAGATGCATCGCCAAGCACTAGTGCTTGCTCAGGGCGTGTCTAAAACTCTGAAGGAAGCAGGTTTTGCCGAATCTTCGTTCCAAGCAAGGAAGTTTTCCGCAGGCGTGCCGGGGCACGTCAAGGGAAAGTGACACAGCAGGGGGCGAAAAGACGGTGAAAGATGCACTTCAGCGAGTTTTCAGACACGACCTAGATATAATATCCTATGACATGACTGGGACGGGGGCGTGGACAGCCGCCTTTCCTCTGCAGCCCTGACACGCCTATTTCCACGAAGATCATCGAACCTTCCTGTCTTGACGCCTGTACATTCGTGCTCTGGAATCCGCAAAAGTCATAAATGAAGTGGCAGATGCCCATATGGAAGCATATGATGCCGGAGACGAACGTTAGAGGAAGGAGCAAGCTGCATGAGTAAAAATGGCAAAAAGAAGGTTCCAACGCCGAAACTGCGGCATGTGAGCCCGAAATACAAGGAATTGGAACTGACTGATCGCCGGGCAGACAAGATGAACTCAGGTTTCACTGTGAATAGGGAAGAACGCTTGAATACGAATAAAAGGGATTCGAGAGCTGTTCAGGAGTCGGAAGAATTCCTATTCGAATCAATGGAGCTACCTTCTTCAACAAATGAGCTGGAAGAGTTGGAGATCGAAGCCGAAATCAAGCCGGAACCCGTAGAGTCTGATAGCAAGGAAATCGAGACCGAAGATAGCTCGGATAAGCAGATTCAGGTTAGCAGTGTGGCTCCGCTTGTTATGGAAGAAGAGGTGGGTATCATCAAGCAAGAAACAACAAACAAGGACCGGCTGCAGATCCTGAACCAGAACCAGATGCCGGGTCATACCGGACATTACATCTACACGGACGACTTGAGTGAATTTGCTGTTACGGAGAGCAAATTGGCTCCTTTCTCTGTAGATGCCTCCAAGCTGAAACCGGATGCGGTCGGCAGTGAAGCATTGCAGGATTATGCGGTGACCAGCATTCACATTGCAGACGGGGCCATTGTTTCAGCAAAACTTGCGGAAGCGTCTGTATCTGAGGAGCACCTGATTGACGGTTCTGTGTCTGGTCACAAAATACGAAATGCTTCTATTGCAGGCGAGAAAATCAGAGATGGCAGTATTACTTCTCAGAAGCTTGGCAACCAGGCCATCGATTCGGCCAAAATTGCCGACGGCTCCATCAGCACAAGACATCTCAGCCGCATGCTGGTAACGGAAGAATTAATCAAGAATCATGCCGTAACTGGAGACAAGATCGCGATTAGCGGGGTGGATACAAGGCATCTCACGGGAGGAGCTGTGAATACCTCCAAACTGGCTGACGATGCAGTGACTACAACCAAAATTCGTGAAGCTGCTGTCACAGGCAGCAAAATCGAAGAACACTCCATCGAGTCTCACCATATTCAGGCAGGTGCTGTTAAACAGACACATCTGGCAGAAGGTTCTGTCGGTCGTTCACAACTATTAAATGGCAGTATTGGAAGTGACCAGATAGAGGATGGATCCATACAAACAAGACATTTAGCTGAGGGTTCACTAACTGGAAGACATCTGCTGGACGGTTCAATCGGATCAAGTCAGATTCGAGCTCATTCCGTTGGCAAGGAGCAGATTGGTAATGGAGAAGTGGGCAGTGAGCATTTGACAGAAGGTGCAGTAACCAGTAGCAAACTGGCAGACCAGTCTGTTGGAACAGCAAAATTGCTGGAACAGTCCATTACGGCATCCAAGATCTCTGATCAGAGCGTCATTTCTTCCAAAATTGCGGATGAAGCCGTACAGGGTAAACATCTTGCCAAAGGGTCCATTCGTGCTGAACACATTGCGAATCGGGGAATTACGCCGGTACATGTGGACAATTCCGCAATTCACTCTATTCACATTGCAAGTGGAAGCATCGAGGCAGCTCATCTATCTGCCGGAAGTGTGTCCGGAGACGCTCTTGCAGACGACGTGGTGTGTGAGCGGCATCTTGCAGAGTCGGCCGTGGGTACGTATGAATTGCAGGATGCTGCCGTTACAGACGTTAAACTCGCGGATGGAAGTGTGACAACAGAAAAGCTTGGAACGGCATCGGTGAGTAGCAGAGCGCTTGCCCCGGGAAGTGTTATATCCTCGCATCTTGCGAGTGGTGGAGTCACAGGGACACATCTGGCTCCAGGCAGCGTGGGTTCCGAGGCCCTGAGACCTTATGCAGTGAAATCGGAACACTTGACAGAACATGCCGTAGGTGTACCTCATCTTCAGCCGGGCAGTGTTGAAACGGATGCGATTGCACGGGCCGCGGTCACAACAGACAAATTGGCTATTGATAGTGTAACTTCAGCCCAGCTGGCTGGCGGGTCCATTTTTCCGCCTCATCTAACAGATCATGCGGTTACCTCCCCCAAGCTCTCACCAGAAAGTGTTGCCACAGATAAACTGGCGGATTTTGCTGTCACGTCAGCTAAATTGGCAGACGGCAGCGTGACTTCTTCCAAGATTATGGCAGAGAGTATTAACGCCAAACATATTCCAGCAGGAACCATTCGCGGATATCACTTGAAGCAGCATGCCGTTTCCCTGGAACATTTGTCGGAAGAAATACGCTCGCCGGAATTATTTGCTGATGGTAGTATTACCGGCAACAAACTTCAACATGGCTCCATAAGTGCGGACCATTTGACAGCAGACTCGGTATCCGGGACAGAACTGCAACAGGCTGCTGTAGGTAGCGAGCACTTGCAGCCATCCGTTGTACAATCCGTCCATCTGGCTGAAGGCAGCGTGAAATCTGACCATTTGGGGACTCAAGTAGTGAGCTCACAGCATCTGAAGCCAGACATCATTCATGAGGAGCATATTGCTGAACAGGTGGTAACATCGCATCACTTGGCACCCGGATCTGTCGAAACAGACCATCTGGCACCTTTATCCATTACAGCGGCCCACCTTCAGCCAGGTTTGATCAGTGGTTTGCATCTTCAGGCAGAGTCGACAAGTGCTGTTCACCTGCAGCAAGGAGCTGTGCATTCCCGTCATATTCAAGATGGTGAAATTCTTCCTCATCATATCCATGAACGCAGCATCGGAACATCTCATCTGGAAGAAGAAGCGGTAAGTACGATTATTTTGCAGGATGAATCTGTAACACGCTCCAAACTAGCAACGGGTAGTGTGGATGGCAGCAAATTAGCCGCAGAAAGCGTATCGGCTACTCACCTTGCCAATGAAAGTGTGCAAACCCATCATATCCAAGAAGGAGCAATCCTTGCTGATCATATTCAAGAGTGCAGTATTGGCTCAGTTCATCTGGATGAGCAGTCTGTAAGTGCAGTTCATTTGCAAAATGGATCTGTAACAAGTGCCAAACTGGCGGATGGCAGTATCAACGGCAGCAAATTGCTTGAAGGAACCGTATCGGGGGTTCATATTGCGTCCGAAAGTGTGCAAACCGGGCATATTCAGGCAGGGGCCATTCATGCTGACCATATTCAGGAGCGGAGCATCGGCACAACCCATCTGGAGGAGGAAGCAGTAAGTGCGATTCACCTGCAAAATGGGTCTGTCATCAGTACCAAACTGGCCGACGGCAGTGTAACGGGCAGCAAGTTGATCGAAGATGCGGTGTCGGGAATCCATATCGCATCGGAAAGTGTGCAATCCCGCCATATTCAGGAAGGAGCAATCTTTGCTGACCATATTCAGGAGCACAGCATTGGCATGCTTCACTTGGAACAGGAAGCAGTAAGTGCCATTCATCTGCAAAATGGATCTGTAACAAGTACCAAGTTGGCCGACGGCAGTGTAACCGGCAGCAAGTTGCTTGAAGGTGCAGTATCAGATATCCACATTGCAGACGATAGTGTGCAATCCAGTAAGATTCAGGCAGGAGCCATTCATGCTGATCATATTCAAGAGCGGAGCATCGGCACAGCACATTTGGAAGAGGAGTCTGTAAGTGCCATTCATTTGCAAAATGGATCTGTAACGAGTGCCAAACTGGCGGATGGCAGTATAACTGGCAGCAAGTTACTCGAAGGTACGGTATCCGGGGTTCATATCGCATCGGAAAGTGTGCAATCCGGGCATATTCAGGCAGGAGCTATTCATGCTGGTCATATTCAGGAGCGAAGCATAGGCACAGTCCATCTGGAAGAGGAAGCCGTAAGTGCGGTTCATCTGCAAAATGGGTCCGTAACAAGTGCCAAATTGGCTGACAGTAGCATTAGCGGCAGCAAATTGCTCGAAGATACTGTATTGGGGAGCCATATCGCGTCGGAAAGTGTGCAAACTCGCCATATCCAGGCAGGAGCGATCCTTGCTGATCATATTCAGGAGCACAGCATTGGTACGTTCCATCTGGAAGAGGAAGCAATAAGTGCGGTTCATCTGCAAAATGAATCTGTAACGAGTGCCAAACTGGCGGATGGCAGTGTGAGCAGCGACAAACTGCTTGAAGATGCGGTGTCGGATGTCCATATTGCCAATGGAAGTGTGCAATCGCGTCATATCCAAGAGAAAGCCATACATGCTGACCATATTCAAGAGCGAAGCATTGGAATCTCCCACCTCAAAGCCGAATCGGTAAGTTCGATTCATCTGCACAATGGTTCCATAACAAGTGCCAAAATGGMTGACGGCAGTGTAAACGGTAATAAATTGCTTGAAGGTGCGGTATCGGCTATCCACATAGCAGACAAAAGTGTGCAAACTCGTCATATCCAGGATGGAACCATTCTTGCTGATCATATTCAAGAACGCAGCATTCGCACAACTCATCTGGAAGAGGAAGCAGTAAGCGGGGTTCATCTGCAAAATGGGTCTGTCACCAGTGCCAAATTGGCCGATGGCAGCGTGAACGGCAGCAAACTGAGTGAGCAGAGTATTACCTCTAATCATTTGAATGCGGGGATTGTAGGTCCAGCGCATCTGAGCGAAGAGATATGGAATGCGATCCGTCAGTTCAGTGGAGAAACGCTGGAGCAACTGGCAACTATCAAAAGACAAGAGGGATTGCTTCAACCAGAAAATGAAGGTGTACAGCAATCACAGCAGGTAATCGTCGAGGCAATACCGGGTGCTGGTCTGGAGCAACAACAAGAGCTGGTATCCCAAACAGATCAGCTTGGCGAACTACCGGCAGCTTTGTTCACAACAGAGCCGGCAGAACAGGCTCAGCAACCACAGCTTGAACAGTCACAGGAGATCGCTGGAACTACGGAGTTTATGTTAAGTGAACAATCGATTAAACAGGAGCATCTCTGTGATGATACCGTGGGCAGCAGCCAGTTGCAATCGGGGGCAGTTCAAGCCAAACATCTGGCCTTCCAGCCCGTTCGCAGCGTAAGCAAACAACCGGTTGTACAACAATTCGGAATGGAAGCTTTTGTACTGCCAGAGAGTGAAGTATGCACAGAGGTAACTGTTGTTTTTGAAGAATCATTTGCTTCAGAACATTATGTGATTGTGGGCATGAGTAATGATCGGGGATTCCAGATTTCCTTGCTCTCGCAGAGTGAGGATGAAGCGGTACTTGAAGTGTCACGTACAGCAGATTGCAAGCATACGTACGGATTGTTGTCATGGATTGCTGCGGGACCTTCGCAAGGATAGTGCAGGATTGTATCCGTAATAAACAAATGACAAAAGCGGTGTCCAGGGTTGTCCGGGACACCGCTTTTGATTGATATCAGCTTAATCCGTTCGGACGGTGAGGGGTGTCTGAACGTTTTGTTACCATTAGGATGAGTACATTATAAGTTGAACTACAATAAAATAAGATTTTACAGGCCTACAGCTTGATACGCTTTGGTAATAGCAGTAGCTTCAGCGGAAGTTGCTCCGTACAGATCTTTGGCTGCTTGAATGGTAGCTGTTTTGGCAGCGGCAAATTTGGACGTTGGTGTCAGGTAGTTCACCAGTGTGCTGTAGAAAATCTGGATCGCTTTATCCCGGCCGATTCCGGTAACAGTCACACCATTATGTGTTCCGCCTTGAGCAGCAAGGAAATAGGCTTTATTGATGATACCACTGTTGATATGGACACCGCCGTTGTCCTGTGAGCCTGTGTAGCGATCGCTGTATTTGTCAGGTTGACCATACAATGTAGGGTTGGAGAGGGAGCGCAGCGCATCTCCTGGAGTGTTAGGTGTGTAGATATCATCACCGAGCAGCCAGTTTTTGCTTTGGATCGTATTACCGAAAATATCGGCAAAGGCTTCATTGAGTGCACCTGGTTCATTGCGATATTCCAGATTGGCTGTATATTCAATAACACCATGCGTCAATTCATGACCCACAACATCCAGATCACCAGACAGGGATCGGAACATCGTTCCATCTCCGTCACCAAAGACAATCTGTGCCCCGTTCCAGAAGGCGTTATTGTAATTGGAGCCGTAGTGCACGGTTGATCTGATCAACAATCCGTTACCATTAATACCGTTACGGTTGAATTTGTTTTTGTAGAAATCATACGTAGCAGCGGCATGAGCATGAGCATCTACACCTGCACGATCGGTCCATACATTATCCGAATCTGTAAGCAAGCTACCAGGCAGTGAGGAGCCATTGTTTGCCGTATACGTTTGGATGCCATTGCCACGAGTGGTGTCTTTCAGTTGGAAGGTGCTGCCGGATTGGGTGGTTGTCAGGGTTTTGGTATCTCCAAGTACACCTGTACCTGTTCCAGTAGCGAAGTTAATGAGGTCAAACTGGGATACGATACTGCCATCCACTGCGTTAATGAAATATTTGGTCCGTAGAGGGGCAGGTTCCAGTACGTTTACTTCCGTAATGTAAACCAGATACGTCTGACCATCTTCTTCATGATGATAGATGTTCAATTCAGCTTGAGGTGTGATTTCCGCGGCACCAAGCTCTCCAATCCGGGAGGTTGCTTCTTCGGTTGCAATCTGGATCGCGTCTTCTCCGCTGATCTCGGCTACACCATCATTCGGAATGGCCTGCTCTTCAATCGGCGGAAGATCGCCAAGTGCGGAGCTCACGGCTCCGGTTTTGTCCAAGTGGACCGTCTGTTCTGCACCATAAACCGGGATACCTTTAATATACTGTTTCAGGCGGAAGTGTCTTACGCCAGATGTATCTGTGTTTCTTTTGACAATTTTGAGCTGGGATTTCACATCGGAATTCAGAAATTGTTCCTGCTGTCCAAGATAATTAAAGATAGTGTCATCTGTTCCACTGTTCAATGGAATACCCTCCTCAGAGGCATAAGGGGCCTGAAGTGGAATGGATTGATCAGACACTGGAGCTGCAGTAGCAGAGGACACGGAAGCGAGCAAAAGAGCTCCTCCAAGAATTGTTGGCATAACTTTGGCAAATTTCATAGTAAACTCTCCCATTCTTAAACTTATTTTTGGTTGGAAAATGTTCATGCCAGTCTCGGTTGGAATTCCGTCTGCAACTTGGGCAGCGCGGAGCGTGGGGCTAGACCTGAAGCGTGGAATGAGACAAGAAACGATTGGAACAAAATCGGCTTGGCCTTAGCTCGGGAAGTGTTAAGCACGACACCAAACAAACAGGATAACCGTTTATTCAGTTCAACCCGAAGGTTTAATCGTCTATTGTGTTCCTCTTTCAGAAAGCCGGGGGTTGTCCAATTGCGCAGGTAGAAGATACGTTCACGGAAAACTGGGGTGTTCAATCCGGGTTTGCGTAAATGACAAAGGCAGTGTGTTCTGAACGGCATCACTCCTCTCAAGAGTAGAATGTATCTGCTTAACAAGTTCTGTGAATGAGGTCATAATCTAATCAACCTAAGGTCAATAAATTGATTTAAAAAATATAGGGGAACTTATGTTCACCACAAGGTTATTTTTGTAAATAAAACTGCTTGGAACGTATATTATCACAATGTAAAACTTTGGAAAAGATACAATTTTAGATTTTTGTTAAATTTGTGTCTGAAGTAGGGGAGAGGTAGCGTTTTTCATATAATTTGACGTATTTTGTCTAAAAGCAAGGCCTGTACCCTCGTGTTCACAGGGAGAACCTGCTTAGTGCAAGGACAAACGCCGTTTCCACTGCTCCACGAATACATAGAATAACGTGTACTCCCTTGGCATGCCGATGATCGAATGCGGGAGGTGAAACTGTTGCGCAAAACCCGTACCACAGCACGTTATGCAACCCGAACCAATGTGACACGAAGAAAAACAGTGCTGAAGAAACGAAGATGGAAGTCTGGACACAAAAAGGGTACAAAGGCCTATACGTTCGTTATTCCATCCAAACAGCTGATGTCACAGGCTAAGGATGGAGTAGAGAATGGAGCGGAAAATGGCATGAGTGATGCTCCTTCACACAGGGGGGGTTCTCAGCGACCGATGCTCTCGGTCATTATCCCTGCTATGAATGAGGAGAAAAGGATTGGTGCAGTTGTCCGTGAAGCGCGGCGGATATGCCGTGATGCTGAAGTGCTTGTCGTTGTGAATGGTTCAACAGACGGTACGGCAAACGCAGCCAAACGGGCTGGAGCACGAGTGTTCACGTATGCCGAAGCACTGGGGCATGATGGAGGACGAAAAGTAGGCGCAGCGGAGGCGCGCGGTCAGGTATTGTTATTTACTGATGCAGATATCGCAATTCCCGCAGAGCACCTTGCCCCTTACGTGAAGGCTGTGCTGAATGGAACGGATGTGGCGCTTAACGACTACCATGGGCCGGTCACTCATCATCCTGTTCATCCGGTAGTGGAGGCCAAACACATGTTGAACAGCATACTCGCAAGATCCGATCTCCGGGGGGCATCCATGACAGCTATTCCACATGCAATAAGCCGAAAAGGACTTGAGGTCATGGGGATATCCTCACTGGAAGTTCCACCACTTGCACAAGCCAAGGCAGTGATCGGCGGACTTCGGGTACGCGCTGTTCATCACGTACCTGTGGGTAGAATGAATGCAGTACGAATCAAAAAGCGAAGCGGACCTGATCCGCTCAGTCAAGTGGTACTGAATGATCATATGGCAGCGATTAAGTGGATTACGGATACGCTCGGTCCCCGCGGAGGTTATACCGATCTGAAACGTGTTCGCAACCTGGCGAGGTAAGCATGTCGCATCGTATGATGCAGCATGCTGGAGGTGAGGAAATGAAGGGACGTTCAGGGGTTGTCCGCCGCAGGCGGACAACAAGTAGACAAACGACAGCAGGAAGAACAGTAATGAACAAGCGTCATAGGAACAAGAAACATGTAGATATTCAAAAAAAAAGAAGAAGCCGAGCAAAGTCTGGCCCAGTAAATCTGCACTTGATGTGGAAAGCGGGGCAAGTTGCAGGAAGCGAGGCAAAGGCGAACAACACAGTATCAGAAGAACATGCACGTCTCGTATGGAATGCACACGCGGCAAACGTTGCGGAGCTAAGCAACTTCGAGCTAGCTCTGAAGGCAGGTAAGGCATTTATGCAGGGTTATGCTCAGGCCTCGGGACATTCATTCCAGATCGTGCCGCTACCTCTTCGTCATTCGGCTGTTGCCGTTGTCTGTGCCTGTAATGAGGAACACACACTGGGGCAGGTGTTATTGCAACTAAAGCGGCTGCCTCTGACGGATATTATTGTGGTACTGAATGGAACGACAGATGACAGTTTGAAGCAGGTGCTAAGGCAGCCGGGACTTACAGTAATCTATGAACCGGATCGGGCAGGACATGATGTGGGCCGGGCACTTGGAGCCAAGATGACGGATGCGGAGACGGTACTTTTTGTGGATGGAGATATGGTCGTATCGGCTGAACAGCTTGCACCCTTTCTGTTCGCGGTTGATCGGGGACAGGATGTGGCGTTGAATAATCTGACGTCTTTGCTGCCTGCGTTTGCAGGGCAGGATGAGGTAAGCCGGATCAAAGCATATCTGAACCGAACATTAGGCAGGGCAGATCTTGGTTCCAATTCCATGACAGCCGTGCCTCATGCATTATCTCGTCGTATGATTCAGACCGTGAAGCCAGCATCACTGGCCGTTCCACCTAAGGCACAAAGTCTAGCTATTCAGCATGGAATGAACGTCTCGGCACCAAGTCAGGTGGATGTTATTCGTTCCAATCGGTTGCGTCCTGGTAACACGGGAAGTGGGAATGATGTCGCCAAATTGATCATCGGAGATCATCTGGAGGCACTGGCTACATTGCTGGGTACAGGTTGGAATCCAGCCCAGGCACATACACTCTCCCGTGTAGAAGTCGCTTACAGGAGGAACGCCTAATGACACTGACGAGTATGATTATCCCAACATACAATGGTCTGGATCTGATCAGGCCCTGCATCGATGCCATACGGCAATACTCGGGCGATCCTGCGTCATATGAAATTATCGTGGTAGATAACGGTTCGACGGATGGAACGGCTGAATATTGTGCGCTGGAGCGAATTCGATTTGTAAGGTTCCCGGACAATCGGGGGTTTCCGGCAGCGTGTAACGCTGGACTTCGTGCAGCTTGCGGGGATGAGTTGTTGCTGTTGAACAATGATGTTACGGTCACGCCCCGTTGGCTGGAGAACCTGCGAACGGCTCTGTACAGTGACGCAAGTATTGGGATCACGGGTCCTGTTACGAATTATGCAAGCGGCATCCAGCAGATTAAACTGCAGTTTCGGGACATGGAACATTTTCAGGAGTTGGCCAATTCCAATAATGTTGCGGATTCTTCAAGGTGGAGGGAAGTACGCCGGATCGTCGGTCTGTGCATGCTGATGAAACGAGATGTCGTGGAATCAGTTGGGCTGCTTGACGAGGCATATTCTCCGGGACACTATGAGGATGACGATTATTGTTATAGAGCAAGATTGCAGGGATATCGCCTGCTGGTATGTGGAGATGTTCTCGTGCACCATCAGGGAAGTGCCAGCTTCCAGAAGACAGATCCGGTAGCGTGGAAACAGCTGCTTGAGCGTAATCGTTCGATTTTTATGAACAAATGGCATGTCGATCCGCTTGAATATATGGACATATCCGATGAAGGAGGGAACGTGGAATGAAAGGTGTAATTCTTGCCGGCGGAACAGGAACTAGACTGTATCCGCTGACCCGGCTCATTAACAAACATCTGCTTCCAGTCGGTAAACATCCGATGATTATGTATGGCATCGACAGGCTCCGCCAGGCAGGCATTGATGAACTATTGATTGTGATCAACAAACATTCCGCCGGGTTATATACAGAGTATCTTGGTGGCGGAGCAGATCATGGCGTGAAGTTGACTTATCGCATTCAGGAAAAGGCAGGCGGGATTGCGGAAGCGTTGGATCTGGCAACTTCTTTTATTCTTCCTGGCGAAAAATTCGTTGTGCTTCTCGGTGATAATCTCTTCAGCGATGATCTGAAGCCTTATGTGGACCGTTATATGCAGCAACCTGCTGGTACAGCACGAGTTCTGCTCAAAGAGGTGGATGATGCACGACGTTACGGGGTGCCTGTTTTTGATTCAAAGCATCCAGAGCGAATCTCGTACATTGAGGAGAAGCCAAGCCAGCCGAAAACCTCTTATTGTGTGACGGGCATATACATGTATGACGATCATGTATTTAACCTGATTCGCAATATTGCGCCGTCTGCGCGCGGAGAACTTGAAATTACGGATGTGAATAATCACTATGCGTCTGCCGGTGGACTGGAATACGACATTTTGCAGAAATACTGGAGTGATGCAGGTACATTTGAATCGCTCCAGGAAGCAGCTGTCCGTATGAAAGGACAATTGCCCTAAAATATATGCGACTGATGCTGCCGCTGTGCGGTGCCCCATGGGAGCAGAACACTCTGCGCCGGAGCTGGAAGGATGCTCCGGCGCTTTGCGCAGCGACAATCCTCGTGCATGCCAAAGGAGGGAATGGCGTGAGAGTAGTGACACGCACCGGGGCCGCTAGGGTCTCCGTGTCGGGTAAGCCCCGGGGCATCCACCCGGCCGTATTTATGGGCAGTGGCACTCCGGCAGCAACAGATACAGGGTCTGCTGGAGTCAGAGGTGTGAAGTCAGGGAAACGGAGTACCCTGACCAAAGCGGGTACATCTGCCGGCGCATCGCATAAGGTCCGTGCAAGGAAAGCGAGCAGCACAGGCAGTGTTGTTGGCAGAGCAGGCAAAGCTGGCTCTGCGAGTGCGAGCAAAGCGGCAAAAGCCAGCCGCACCGGCAAAGGCAAAGCCGGCCTGCGCCAGGCCACTGCTGGGCGCAGGCCGGCATCCGCGCGGGGCCGGCGTGCCGCTGCCCGCGCCAAGCAGCGCACGGCGATGCGCCGTGCGCCCATGCCAGCACCGCAAGCGAGCACGCCACAGGCGATGCCTGCCAGCGGTGCTGGCCCCGCCCCGCGCCAGGCGACACACCCGAAGGGTGTCGCCCCCGCGGGGCGGGGAGGCGCTGCCGGCGCGAAGGCGGGCAGCGCGAAGGGCTTGCCGCCTCCGCCCGCGGAGCACGCAGTGCAGGCGGAGGCCGTGCCCGGCGGCTACGCCGAGGGCTACCGCGACGGCGTATTCGCCGGCGGGGAGGCGCTGGTGGCGCAGCACATCCCGCCGGATCACATTCTGCCTGCCGTGGCGGCGGCAGATCTGATCGCGGCGGGATTCCGCCAATACGCGCCCAGCCTGGCCCGGCTGTCCAGCCCGCATGAGATGGCTGGACACATCACGGCGGCGCTGGATGCGCAGCGCCCTTTGTCTGTCGTTCGCCTCGGAGATGGCGAACTGCTCACGCTGGCAGCCGATACGGTGCTGCCAGGCCACGAAGTGCAGGAGCTGGCACCGTTTCTGCCCTATGCAGGGGTGCCATGCTCAACCCCCGACATCCGCGCGATGCTTGCGGAAGCCATACAGGCCGCCGACTGGGTTGGCGTGCCGATCTCGCGGGCACCGACATTCCAGGGGCTGTTATTCCCGGTATTGCGCCACTTCGGGATCGACTGGTCCCGGTTGAAATTGACCAGCTCCACGATCAATTACAGTCTGCATCAGTCCGGCCTGGTGTTGCCCTTACTGCAAGGACGGCGGGTTCTGCTCATAGGCAGCCAGGCACCAGAGCTTGCGGCACTGCTGCATAACCGGGGGATTCATGTCACAGGCATCATTGGTTCTGTGGCGGGAGTCATGGATATTCCAAAGGTGATGCAGCAAACCGCAGAACATGCTTTTGATATCGCGTTGGTGGCGGCGGGAATTCCGGCGGTCATTCTGTGTCGGCGAATTGCAGGTGAACTCGGCAAGGTCGCTCTGGATTTTGGACATTTGGCTGACAAACTGGTAACAGGAGAGCTTCAACTCTAGTGGACCGTCCGGGGGCTGGTTATGTGCGTGTTGGCCTCACGGACAAGTGGAAATGGAGGGAGCAACATGAACACACCCGATCAACAGCGCGGGGAAGGACGTCATGGTCGTAACAACAAGGTTAATGCTCGAAATGTTGTCCGTCGAAAAGGTCACAGTCATCACAACATCACTCCAAATATCAGCACTCACAGTGACAACAGCCGCAGTGAAAACAACAGGAATGGCAGCATAAGCAGCGAAAAAAAAGCGGCCTGCCGTGCCACACAACACGATGTCTCGCGATCTGACATGGCAGTCCTGCATGTAGCAGGTCGTCGCTCAATACGGAAATCCAGACGTAAAGGCAAAAGCAGGCGCACACCCAAAGGCGCCAGGCTCTACAAACAGGGGTATACCAGAGGATACAACGAAGGTGTCCGCCAGGGACAGAGCTCGTTTGGTCTTGTTTTTGAAGGAGTTAGCATCATTATCCCCACGTACAATCAGCGGGAGTATGTGCTACAATGTGTGTCCAGTATCGAGAAACATACCCCTGCCCCTTTCGAAATCATTGTTGTGGATAATGCCTCCAAGGATGGAACTGCCGAGGCCATGCTCCGCAAAGGCGGCATGGTGAGGGTGGCATCCCTGGATAAGAACCGGGGGTTTGCCGGAGGTGTCAATCATGGGCTGATGATGGCGAGAGGACGACATATCATCGTGTTGAACAACGATACGCTCGTTACTCCAGGCTGGCTGGATAACATGATGACTTGTCTTGCCAGTGATCCGAAGATTGGTGTAGTGGGTCCGGTGACCAACTATATTGGCGGGGATCAGCAGATTCAGGTTCCGTACCGTGAGGTAGAAGAGATGTGGCCTTTTGCCGCCACACATAATCGTCCGGATGCAGACAAACATCGAATAACCGATCGCCTGGTCGGATTCTGCTGGCTGTTCTCACGGGAGCTGCTGGAACGGGTAGGTTATCTGGACGAAGGGTACGCGGTGGGCAATTTCGAAGATGATGACTGGATCATCCGGGTGAAGCTGGCAGGATACCAACTTGCGGTAGCCGGGGATGCTTTTATCCACCACTTTGGAAGTGTCAGTATGAAAGCCTTGGGTGAGCAAGATTTTGCTGTAGTGAATAAGGATAACGAGCAGTTTTATAGCCAAAAGTGGGGAGATCCCCATGCGCTGGTTGCCGAAACCTCCCGCTTGGCTAGACAACAAACCTCTGGTACCCCATCCGGTCAACAAGAGGATGGTGAAACACACCCAATGGATCCGCGTCAGCGAATCTCAACGCAGGGCAGCCAAGATCCGACATTACAGTTCAGACACAGTTATGACTTCTACCCGGAAGGTTCGTTCCTGTCCGATGCCAAAGGAGAGGTCTATACTTTAACCGGCGGTCGGCGGCGGAAGCTGAACATCCCTGTACCGCGTGGAATATCTCCTGTTCAGGTTGCCAAGCCGGATCTGCTCGCCATTCCTGCCGGAGAAGCACTGATATCAGCGGGGGACGTGCAAGGATGGCCGAGGGAATCACAACAGGTGCATACGACAGCGGTTCATGGTTCTCACCATGGATGGGCAGAAGGAAGTATTGTTGCCGCAGTGGATGCACCCGAGATTCGATATCAGATCAGTGGAGACAAGCGGAGACGATTTGTATCGGTCTATGCGGCAGAACGTTGGGGTGTACATTCTGGGCATATTATCAGCGTGTCTGCGGACCAACTGAATTCGATGGAAGAAGGCTGGCCCATTATCGCCCCACCTCAGCTCTTGAACCCAGATCTGTAATGTCAGGCGATCTGTTTATGCGAATCAGCAGCATGATGCGGAATGGAAAATGTAGCGGTACCCTGTGTAATCGCTCTGATTCATTCCGCATCCGAATATTACATATGAGATGGTAACTATATAATTTGAACCAAAGATTATTTATACTGACACTACGATGACAGAATAACCTTCCAATCGCTGTTATCCCCAGATTTTTTCGATTCCCCTTTCTCAAGGGAAAATCCGGGGATAAAGGCGAACGCTACGCTTTTTCAGGTTTTTTCTGTCCTCTCCGTTATCGTATAAATGATTAGTTCAACTTATATAGATCACTTAAAGTATAGAGATTGAGGGAGGATGCGGGATGAAGAATTCTGTAGTCAGACAAGCCGAACAGATTGCCAGTGAGTTTCTGCTGGAACCAGTAAAATGCTCACATCATATCATCGGTAAAGGCTTTGTTAATCAGGTCTGCTTGGTGGAGACAGCAAGTCATAAAGTGGTTGTACGCATGAACGATCCAGATACATATTCTACCTTTGTGAAAGAAAAATGGTGCATCGAACAAGCGGCGAGTGCCAGTATTCCTGGGCCAGAGACATTGTCCGTTGGGGTCAACGCTGAACATGCCTATATGATTCAAAAGTATGTGGAAGGGGACAACGGGTTGGACACAACAGTGCCCACGTCCGTGATCTGGAGGAAACTTGGAGAGTACACAAAACAGTTTCAATCCATCCCGGTGAATGGTTTTGGAAGGGAAATGCACGATCACGTACAAAACGAATTTTACTCTCCCCCTCATGCAGGATCAGATGGCAGTTGGCAAGGATATGTGCAATACAATATCAATAGTCTCACGGAGCAAGATTCATTGATTGAGCTTGGTGTCATTACGATGAAGGAATCACAGCTCGTAAGGCAATGGTTCGAACAATTGAAATTGCAAAAGTTCCGCTTTGGTTTATGCCATGGTGATCTCTCCTTGAAGAATACAATCGTAAGTTCAACGGGTGAGATTACCCTTCTGGATTGGGGGAATGCGGAGGTCACCGTCGTACCGTATGGCGATATCATTCAACTCATGCAATGCCAGCTACGGGGTGAGGGCCCTGATAAGGAAGGATTGAAAGCGTTTTTAGAAGGATATGGGACAAGTACACAAGAGCAAGAGCGCGAACTGAATCAAGCGAGCCATATGTTGTTATTGAAAGCTTTTGATACCCTGAGGTGGGCTATAGATCGAAGTCCGGATCAGATCGAGTTCTACACTGATTTAGCAAAACAAGCTTTTAACCAGGTTAGGAGGGGCCAATAGCGATTCATTCCTGTAAAATAAGCTATCTTCCAAATTTATAATTTAATCTTTCTATTTGGTTATAGGTTTATTCTATTAGCAGATCCATTGACGCAGGAAGGGTACGGGAGTACATTTAGAGCCATAATTCTTATTTAACAGATGGGAATTGAAGGTCTAGGTCGTTCATAGTTAATCGCCCAGATCTTGATCTTAAAAACAATCAGGAGGTATGTCGATGTCATCATCAACCAAAAAAGTCGTGCTGTGGAGCAAAACAGGCTGTCATTTCTGCGGGGAAGTGAAAGCATTTTTGACAGAGCGAAACCAGCCTTTTGAGAACATTGAAGTGCAGGGCAATGACGTGCTGCGTGATGTGCTTGAAGCAAAATATGGCATTCGGCATGTACCCGTTATTGAAGTGGGAGGGGACGGCAAGTTTGAAGCCTTGCTGGAACCTGATCTGGAGAAGCTGGCTGAACTTCTGGCACGAGCGGACGAAGCGGCAGCAGTCTAACGGGAGTTGATATATACCTTTGGAGCAAGCCGTTCCGGTTGCTGCATGATGCAAGATCGCATTTGTACAGTAGCCGGAACGTTCAATAAGTTATAGCTCTCTTGGGATGTAAATGGTCTTATTTACATCTTCAATGTTCATATAGAAAAAATCTATTAGTCACGCTGTTGACCCTTTTACGGGGCAGTGATAAGATTTGTGAAATTAAAACAAACCAAACTCATAGGAATAGTTAACTTTTAAGTTATTTTGCATACGTAATCAGTTCAGTTGGCCCTTGATCATTCTTTTGAAGATTCTAATCCAAGGAAGGCGGAGTGCATATGACAGCGAAACGCAGTTTGAAATTTGGAGCCATTATTCATGGGGTTGGAGGAAGCAACACCACATGGAGACACCCGGAGGTTCTATCGGATGCCAGCGTTAACTTTGGATTCTACAAACGTCAGGCACTGAAAGCGGAGGAAGGCAAGTTCGATCTGGTCTTTATCGCAGACGGTCTGTATATTACCGAGAAATCCATTCCGCATTTCCTCAATCGCTTCGAACCAATCAGTATCCTCTCCGCTTTGGCTGCCGTTACTTCACATATTGGACTGGTAGGCACCCTCTCGACATCCTATAGTGATCCGTTCACCGTAGCCAGACAGTTCGGTTCCCTCGATCAGATCAGTGATGGCCGTGCAGGCTGGAACGTCGTGACTTCTCCGCTGGAAGGTACAGCGAAGAACTATAGCAAGAGCAGTCACCCTTCGCATCCGGAACGTTATCGCATTGCCGCGGAATATTTACAGGTAACCAAAGGGTTGTGGGACTCTTGGGAAGATGATGCCTTTGTGAGAGACAAAGAGAGCGGTGTATTCTTCGATCCATCCAAGCTGCACACGCTTAATCATGAAGGAGAGTTTTTCTCCGTACAAGGTCCGCTCAATATTGCCCGTTCACGGCAAGGACAGCCGGTGATTTTCCAGGCAGGTTCATCGGAAGATGGCAAAACGCTGGCGGCGCAAGAAGCGGATGCTGTCTTTACCGGACACGATACGATTGAAGATGCACAGGCATTTTATAAGGATGTGAAAACACGGGCGGCTTCCTATGGACGTTCTGCACAGGATATTGTTATTCTGCCAGGCATCAATCCCATTGTTGGACAGACCGAAGAGGAAGCTGAACAGAAGTATCAGGAGATCGCGAGCCTGGTTACCATTGATAAAGCGCTGGATTATCTGGGACGTTTCTTCGAACACCATGATTTTTCCCAATATCCGCTGGATGAACCGTTCCCGGAGCTGAATGGCATTGGAAGCAACAGCTTCCGCAGTGGAACTGACAAGATCAAGAAGGATGCCAAAGAGCAAGGATTGACCTTGCGTGAAGTGGCTCTGCGGGCAGCAACACCACGCAGCAAATTCCTGGGCACACCGGAGCAGGTTGCTGACAAGATTCAGGAATGGTTTGAGACGGAAGCAGCGGATGGTTTCATTATTGCTTCGGAACTGCCGAGTGGATTGTCTGATTTCGTGGAACTCGTTGTGCCTATTCTGCAAGAACGCGGCCTGTATCGTACGGACTATGAACACGATACATTGCGAGGTAACCTTGGGGTACAGATTCCGGTTAACCGTTATATGGCTGCGAAGAAGCAAGTTGTATCTGATTTGGCATAACGGATAGGGAGCGAACGAGCATTTGATTTTGTCTGTTGTGTTCTCCAAACGGTAATAAAGTAATTACTACGTTTCGTACTATATTAAAACCGACTTAACTCATAGGATATATAGAGTATTGGTATAAACATCAATTTAATGACACCTGTATACACAGAGGGGGAAGCGATATGAACAGGTCTATCTCATGGATGAAATATATGGCATTGGCAACAGTATTGGTGATGGTATTATCCGGTTGCGGAGCGGCGGGAGGCAGCACGAACAGTACGGCACAGGCATCAGGTGGGGGGCAGGCCGGGCAAGCTGAAGGAGGCAACCTGACTTTTGCACTCGCCACTTCACCGGATACGCTTGACCCTCATCGCAGTGGGCTTGCCGTAACGGTACGCGCCATCCGGACGATCTACGACAATCTGGTCGTGCAGCTGCCTGATGGTTCCATCAAACCTTGGCTTGCCACGGAATGGAGCGTATCCGAGGACGGCAAGAGTTATACATTCAAGCTGCGTGAAGGTGTGAAGTTCCATGATGGTACACCGTTTAATGCGGAAGCCGTGAAATACAATCTGGACCGGGTGATCGACCCGGCCACCAAAGCTGCCAATTCTCTGGCCCTGATTAGACCGTATAGCTCCTCCGAAGTCATTGATGAATATACGATCAAGGTAAATCTGGAATCACCAGCGCAAGCCTTTCTCGGTAACTTGAGCCAGGCACTTCTGGGGATCGTATCCCCAACAGCTGCCCAAAAATATGGTGACCAGCTAGGTAAAAATCCGGTGGGCACAGGTCCGTATACCTTTGTAAAATGGGATGAAAATGCGGATATCGTCGTTGCCAAAAACAAGGATTACAACTGGGGACCTGAGACGGTTGAAAATAAAGCCGCGCCCCATGTGGATACGATCACATTCAAGATTGTACCGGAAGAAGCAACGCGTATCGGAAGTGTACAGAGTAGTCAGGTACTCGCTGCCGAGACGGTTCCACCGCAAAATATCGCTGCATTAAAAAACGATCCGAACCAGCAATTGTTACAGGCCAATACGGTTGGACTGCCGTACACACTCTTTTTCAATCTGCGCAAAGCGCCTTGGGATGATGTGAAAGTAAGGCAGGCAATACAATCCGCTGTAGATGTGGAATCGATTGTCAAAACATTGTATCTGGGTAACTACGAACGTGCGTGGTCCGCACTGTCTCCTGGAATCCTGGGTTATGATGCATCGCTGGAAGGAAGCATCAACCCGGACATCAACAAAGCCAATCAACTGCTCGATGAACAAGGCTGGGTGAAAGGCGCTGATGGAATTCGTGCCAAAGACGGCCAGAAACTGACCCTGCGGTATGTCGATGGTTCGCCCAATCGGGAGAAACGCAATGACATTGCCGCCATTATCCAGCAACAGTTGAAACAGGTTGGCATTGCGGTTGAAGTGGAAATTACAAAAGACGTAGCAACGGTCATCTATCAGAACTGGGATTATGATCTCTATGGCAACAGTCAGGTCAATTCTGATCCAAATGCCTTGTACGCTTTCTACCATACGAGTGCAGAGGGCGAGCGTCCCACATTGTCCGGTTTGTCTGATCCAAAGATCGATGAACTGTTAGAGCAGGGAGCGGTCGAGACGGATCCTGATAAACGTGTTCAGATCTACAATCAAATCCAGCAATACCTGATTGAGCAAGCGGTAATTCTGCCGATCTATGTATTCCCGTATACCGTCGCTGCATCCAAAAAGGTCGAAGGCATCAAGTTTGATTCATTGGGTTATCCACTCTTTAACGACGTCCGCATTCAGCCCTAACAGAGGTTGTTCAAAAAGTCCACTTTTGATTACGAGTCATGCCTAATGGCATGATCAGCATCGAATATGAAATTCAGCCGAAATAAGCGGGGGGCTTACGAAGGATGTTTCCTTCGGAAACATTTCAGTTGCTCACGTAGTTTCCTACGCTCCGCTACTCCATTTCTAGCTTCATTCCATCTTCTCGGTACTGAAAACTGGTCTTTTTGAACACGCACTATAGGAACGGCCAATCCAGATTGAGGAAGGAGATATCCCGGTATGGTTCAAACGATACTGTCACGACTTGCAACATCGCTTCTGGTTATTTTCGGAGCTTCGGTGCTGGTGTACTGCATCATGTATCTTCTGCCGGGTGATCCGGTTCTGCTCATGCTGGACCCATCCTCGGCTACCCCGGAGATGATCGAAAATCTGCGGGTTCAGCTTGGACTGGATCAACCGTTTTACATCCAGTTTGCGAACTATTTCGGTGATATGCTGCGTGGGGATTTCGGTAAATCAATGATCAATTCCGATCCAGTTCTGCCAAAAATACTGGAACATTTTCCAGCCACACTGGCTTTGACCGCACTCAGCTCAATCATTGCCATCACGATTGGGATTACACTTGGTGTATTGTCTGCAATTCATCGCAATGGCGTGATTGATTTTGTCGCCCGGCTCGTTGGACTGTTTGGCATCTCCATGCCAACCTTCTGGACGGGGATTCTGCTCATCCTTTTATTTTCAGTACAGCTTGGCTGGTTCCCGGCGATGGGTTCCGACGGATTCAGCTCACTGGTTCTTCCGGCAGCTACGCTGGGTCTCGTGGGTGCAGGGTTTATCGTACGGATGGTGCGGAACAGCATGCTGGAAGTCATCAATGAACCGTTTATCGTGGCATTACGGGCCAAAGGACTTTCGGAGCGTGCAATCATGTATAGCCATGCACTGCGTAATGCGCTTATTCCTGCTGTAACGGTAATCGGCATGCTGATCGGTGATCTGCTTGCGGGAACCGTTGTGGTGGAGACCGTCTTCTCCAGACAGGGGATCGGCCGAATTATTGCGGATGCGCTAATGGCCAAGGATCTGCCAGTGGTGCAAGGCGTTGTTTTCTTTACATCCATTATCTATGTGGTCTTGAACCTGCTGGTGGATATCTCGTATTCGTACATTGATCCCCGGGTTCGGCGTGCAGTCCGAACATGATATCGGATAGAACAGTCAGAAGTGTCCTGACACGGAGTATGAAAGGAGGAGTTGTTGCTCATGAGCATGAAACCTTTGGCTGGTGACAAAAAAGCATGGGCCGGCAGTGTAGGACGTATCCATCTGTGGAATCGCCGCCCTTGGCGTTATCGCGTCTCATTCGCGGTATCCCGATTATTCTTTTATGCAGCATTGCTGGTGGTGGTGTTTACCGTGGCATGTGCGATTGTACCGGGCTGGATTGCGCCCTATGATCCAACTCAGATGATGACGGATGCCATACTGCAGGCTCCTTCTGCTACGCATCTGTTCGGGACGGACTACTTTGGCAGGGATATCTTCAGTGTGGTTGTGCATGGAAGCAGGGATTCGCTGCTCATTGGATTTGCTTCCGTTCTAGTGGGCGGTATTGTCGGTAGTGCGCTTGGTATTATCTCCGGTTATGCCGGAGGAATTGTTGATACTGTCACGATGCGGGCTGTCGATATTCTGATGGCTGTACCCGGCGTGCTCCTTGCATTGTCTGTTGCAGCTGCTCTTGGGCCAGGACTGATGAACATTGCACTGGCTGTTGCGGTTTCCTCCATTCCGGGCTACGCACGGGTGATGCGTGGGCAGGTCATATCAGTTAAAGGTCTGCCTTTCATTACAGCGACACGTTCACTGGGCGGTTCCAATACCCGTATTTTTTGGAAACATGTACTGCCACATTCGTTGTCACCCTTGCTGGTCATGGCTACGCTGGGCGTAGGGACATCAATCCTGACGGGCTCCGGACTCAGTTTTCTGGGACTTGGGGTGTTGAAGGAAATACCGGATTGGGGCGCATTGCTCTCACAAGGTAGAGGTTATCTGACGGTTGCCTGGTGGATCTGTACGTTCCCGGGTCTGGCGATCACGTTGTTTGTACTGGCGGTTAATCTGATTGGAGACGATATTCGCGATCGGCTGGACCCCAAAGTAAAAGGAGCGGCTTGACCGCTATTCCAAAATATAAGAATTTATAAGTTTCACCCTATCCATTTTTATATTTCACTGCGAAACGGTAGCTGTGCCACCAAAGGACGGCGACAGCCGTTTACGCTTGAGGAGGAGATATTCATGTCACATGTTGTCATTATTGCCGGATCACCTTCCAAACGTTCGCGTTTGACAGGTCTGACGGATTACAGCAACCAAAAATTAACGGAGGCAGGCATCACTGTTGAAGTCATTCATGTTGTGGACCTGCCCGCTGAGGATCTGGTGCAAGCCCGGTTTGACAGCTCATTCATTCGTGATGCACTCGCTGTCGTGGAAGCGGCGGATGCAGTTATTGTGGCTACACCGGTATACAAGGCATCGTACTCGGGAGTGCTCAAGCTGTTCCTGGATCTGATTCCGCAAGAAGGGTTGCGGGGCAAGTTGACACTTCCGCTCGTTATCGGTGGCTCTATAGCTCATCTGCTCGCCATTGATTATGCATTGAAACCTGTTCTGGCAGCCCTTGGTGGAAGACATATCTTGGGTGGCGTGTATGCTGTGGATCAGGGAATTGAGCGATTGGATGATGGAAAATTTGTACTCTCGGCAGATGTGACTACACGTTTGGATCGCTCGCTGGATGAATTGATATTGACACTGGAAAAGGATGGGATTACGATATCATAAAACCAAGTAAGTGTATTGGATAAATCAATATAAGATCAAACGTCTGAGGACGTGGATACGGAGGCGCTCATGAATATCGAGAATATTGAAGCATTTGTATATATCAATCATTATGGAAGCTTCAATAAGGCTGCCGAAGTACTCTTCTTGTCCCAACCTTCGGTCACAGCTCGCATTCAGTCACTGGAAAGGGAGCTGGGCTGCAAGTTGTTTGATCGGCTTGGCAAACAAATTGTGCTGACAGATGAAGGTCGGAAATTCCTGCCATATGCGCAGCAAGTGCTGCAAGTGATTCAGAAGGGCAAGCAGAAGATTCAGCAACGGCGATCAACACCGGATGCTCTTCGACTTGGTAGTACAGTATCGGTATCCAACTATGTCATTCCCGATTTTTTACCCAAGATCAAGGAAGCTTACCCCGAAATTAATATCAAATTGACGACCGCAACGACGGATCAGCTGATTGCCAAACTGCTTGGTCAGGAGATCGATCTTGCTTTTGTCCGCAAGGTCATGCATCCTGCGATCCGTACGGTTGCTTTTTATGAAGATCCGATCCAGCTCTATGTGTACAAAGGGCATCCATTCATTGAGAGCGGGCATGTCAGCATGGAAGCTATCCGGAATGAGCAACTGGTCTTTTTTGAATGTGGTTCACTGGACTGGCTTCGCATTCACCGGGCTTTCGACTCGCTGGAACATCCGCCGAATATTACATACCATGTCGATAATTCGGAGACGGCGAAGAAACTGGTTATGCAAGGGGCAGGCATTGCCTTTCTCCCGGGACTCACGGTGAAGAAGGAAGTGCAGAATCAGGAGCTGTTCCCCATTCAGGTACATGAGGTAGCAGGTGTATCGTTGCAGATCAGCGTCGTTACTTTAAAAGAAGAATATTCGCCATTGGCAGAGCCCTTCGGGGAACTGCTGCGGAAGTTATAGATTGTTTGTAAGATTCAAGAACAGTGGTTCAGCACAATCAAGGAGGAGAAGGATATGAGTATTCGTGTTGGCATTTTGGATCAGACTCCCATCTATGAAGGGGAAACGGCGGTGGATGCTTTTCGGCATACGATTGAGCTGGCACAGCGGGCAGAGCAGCTTGGATTCCATCGATTCTGGGTGTCGGAGCACCATGATTCAGGGCATGTTGCAGGTTCCTCCCCAGAGGTACTCATCTCCCACTTGCTTGCGCATACAAAGCGGATTCGGCTGGGGTCTGGTGGAGTAATGCTCCAGCATTACAGCCCATACAAAGTCGCCGAGAATTTCAATATCCTCGCAGCGCTTGGACCAGGAAGAGTTGATTTGGGAATTGGTCGTGCACCAGGTGGGTTACCCCGTTCGACACAGGCGTTGCAGGAAGGTATTCAGGAAGTGGCATCTCTTCAAGAGAAAATTGTTCAGGTGAAACGATACATCCACAATGAGCCGCTTGAAGATCAGTCGCATCCACTTGCAGGTCTCAGCGCTTCGCCAGTGTCGGACATTCCAGCGGAGCTGTACGTACTTGGAGCAAGTGTCGATAGTGCAGGCATGGCTGCGGAACTGGGACTCCCATATGTCTTTTCACTGTTCATTAACAGTAATATAGAGGTAGCGCTTCAAGCGATCCGTGTATATCGTGAACAATTTGATCGTTCCCAGGGACGGGAGCCCTACGCTGCACTAGCCATATCGTTAATTGTGGCCGAAAGTGAGGAAGAAGCGGAAGGACTTGCAAGCGAGCATATGCTGGTGAAGATCCATCTGGAGAGTGGGAAGGTGCTGACGGTCGGTTCTGTGGAACAGGCGGAAGAATTCGGCCGTCAATCAAACGAAACCTATCGGATCGAAATTTTGGAGCCAAGTGTAACCCGAGGTACGAAGGAAAGCGTAGGTCAGGCGCTGCTGAAGTTCCAGCAGGAGTTTGCTGTGGAAGAGTTCATTGTGACTACAGCTACACGGGACTTTACCAAGCGAATTCGTTCATTCGAATTGTTGCGTGAGATTCTGGCAGAGCAGGGACTGAGTGAATTTGCACTGGAATCCAAGGAACAGGAAGCTGCAATCGGATAGAATTAGGCAGTTAATATAACAGTGAATATATACGAATGGGAGGCCATGTGATGAAAAGTGATCTGGAACAGCCCAAGCAGCATTCTGAGCAACAAGTACAGGGCCCCGAGCATGAACTTCATGGTGAACGGGCGGAAGAATTTGCGGAACGTATAATCACCATTCGACGACATCTGCATCGTAACCCGGAATTGTCCGGCGAGGAAAAGGAGACGACAGTTGCCATCCGAGGTTGGCTGGAAGAGGAAGGTGTCCGTATTGCAGACGAATATGTGTTGCGGACAGGGCTTGTCGCTGAAGTGGGTCAAGGGGACGGTCCTGTTGTTGCCTTAAGAGCGGACATTGATGCGCTGCCCATTCAGGAAGAGACAAAGCTGGAATTTGCCTCCCAAGTAGATGGAAAGATGCACGCTTGCGGACATGACGCGCACACGGCAATTCTGATTGGTGCTGCACGATTACTGAAACAGCGCGAGTCCATTCTACCGGGAAAAGTACGGTTGATATTCCAGCCATCGGAGGAAAAAGCAACGGGTGCTCGGCAAGTGATCCAGAGCGGCGCATTATCCGATGTTCGGGCCGTATTTGGTTTGCATAACAAGCCTGATCTCCAGGTAGGTACGGTGGGCATTCGAGAAGGCGCATTGATGGCAGCAGCAGACGGTTTTGTTGTCAAAGTGGAAGGTGTAGGCACCCATGCAGCTGTGCCTGAAGCCGGCATTGATCCAATTGTGGTTGCCGCACATATTGTTACGGCATTACAGGCCATTGTGAGTCGCAATGTGGGAGCACAGGAGAGTGCTGTAATCAGTGTCACCAAGCTCCACAGCGGCACAGCCTGGAACGTTATTCCGGATGAAGCGATCCTCGATGGCACAGTGCGTACCTTTGATGAGAAAGTGCGTGCACGGATTCGCGAACGTTTCAATCAGGTAGTCGCCGGTGTGGCGGCAGCCTATGGCACACGGGCTACGGTCCGTTGGATTCAGGGACCACCTGCCGTGGTCAACGATGAAGCTCTGGCATCTGCGGCGGAGCAAGTTGCAAGTCAGATTGGGCTGAATAGCATCAGACCGCTGCCTTCTCCGGCAGGAGAGGACTTCTCTTTTTATCAAAAAGAAGTTCCCGGCCTGTTCCTCTTCCTGGGCACCTCTGGCCCGCATGAGTGGCATCACCCTGGCTTTGATGTGGATGAACGGGCTCTGTCGCTGGGAGCACATCTTCTGGCTGCACTGGCTGAGAGAGCACTGCACAATGTGCAAGCACATCAAGAGTGATGAGTACAGTGAATCACTGGATCATATCCAGATCGAAACGGTTCCGTTCGACGGCAACCGTTTTTCGTATTCCCTTTTTTAGTGAGAGCGAGGTAGGAACGACGATTCGTTGAATCTTATCAGATGGTGTAATTATGGCTAGGGCTGGCGCAGAAGCGTCAGCTCTGTTTGGGTTTTCTTACAGGAGGTGCAGCTAAAGGTATTATGAAATTTTATTTTTTTAAATGGAAATATTTGTTGACGCTCCCCAAAAAGATGTGCTATATTTTTCTCGACCTTTTAATCGTAATAATTACTATTAGATAAAAAGAAGAACAGGAGTAGTCGCTGCGATGAAACAGGAGATCGATTTTATCAAGTTCAGTCCCACCCAAAACATGACGATTCTGGTTAAAACGGATCATGCAGCCGAGAAATACAATCATATTGCAACTCGTCTAATGTCGTATGATAACGTTTACGCTGAACAAGTGGGATTCATTGAACCAACGAGGAGACCGGAAGCTGCTGCCCGTCTGGAAATGGCCGGAGGAGAGTTCTGTGGCAATGCCTGTATGGCACTTGCAGCACACCACGCATCTGAAGCAGGACTGGCACATCAGGAGTCTATGGACATCATGCTGGAGGTTTCCGGAACCGATCAATTGATCATGTGCCATGTGAAGAAGCAGCAGAACGAATATGACTGTGAGGTAACCATGCCGATACCAAAGCAGATCGAACAACGAACAATCCGATACGAAGGCATCGAGCTCGATATGGTGATCATCCGGTACGCTGAGTTCATCCATATCGTGATCGAAGTTGATGACTTTGACGATACGATGAAGAAGAGGGCACAGACCCTTGCAAGATTACTGGGATTAACCCTGGGAGATAAGCTGATCGGTATCTTGTTATATCAATCACACTTGGAAGAAATGGCCCCACTCATCTATGTTCCGGAGCTGGATAGTCTGATCTGGGAGAGAGGGTGTGGTTCGGGTACGGCCTCCGTCGGAGCGTATCTCGCATGGAGCCAGCAGAGGCAGATTACGCAGTACATCAAGCAGCCTGGTGGTGCGATCAAAGTGGTAGCCCAGTGGAATGGCGCAGAACTTGGGAGTATTACGATTGAGGGATCTGTTGGCATCGTGGCTCAGGGCAAAGCCTTCATAGATGCTCCAGCAGAATGGAGCGTTGTAAACGCATGAGGTACATGATACATGATCGAGACAACGTATAGGGGGAAAAGAAATGATCACATTGGTCCATTTTCAGACATGTTTGAGTGAATTTGCAGAGAAATTCGATAAGCTCGCGAGCAAGTATGATCATACGATTCAGCATAGTGCAGAGCTGGAGGCTGTGATCAATGACTACTCCCGCTTTGTGACCGATCAGGACAATAAGGCAGCCTGGGAACAGTTGGAGCATTCGGAGCTGGAAGAACTGGATTCGCTTGTGTGGGAGTTAAGAAATAAATCCGCCCAGTGTGTAGCGATCATGGAGAAATATCGTGCATTAAAGTTAGAGAGTGGGGATGTGCAGATTGCCGATTATTTCAAAAACATAGAAGAGTGCATCGATAAAGAATTCGGCAGCTTCCATGTCACCTTCGATTCGAAAGTGTTGTTGGTAGGCTCGGGTTCCTTCCCTATGACACCATTACTCATCGCCAGGCGAACAGGTGCACAGGTCGTCGGGATCGATATTGATGAAGAATCCATTAGACTCGGACAGAAGGTGGTGGAGACACTGGGAACGGACTTGGAGATTCGTTTGGAGTCAACATTGCTTGAGGATCTGGATTATACCAGGGAAGCAACCCATATCATTTTCAGCTCTACGGTGGCCCCTAAATATGAGCTGCTTGATCAACTGCATGCCCTGACGAATGCACAGGTGGTTGTAGCCATGAGATACGGTGATCAGTTGAAGTCCTTGTTCAATTATCCTATGAGAGAGACGGACAGCAGCAAATGGAAGCTGGTGGATACGATCCTGCGCTCGGATGATGTGTTTGATATTGCGTTGTATCAAAAAGCATAGGTATGCAAGTGCATCCAAGTGTG
Organism: Paenibacillus sp. 10L310; assembly: GCF_056395745.1. Lineage (NCBI taxonomy): Bacteria > Bacillati > Bacillota > Bacilli > Caryophanales > Paenibacillaceae > Paenibacillus > Paenibacillus sp. 10L310. The sequence continues at coordinate 134,194 of NZ_JBFTKC010000007.1, forward strand.
TCCAAATGGATTACAGATTGAACATTGAATTAAGGAGGCTTATATGAGCAATCTTCAGCGAATTCTGATACTCGGAACCGGACCTGCATCCATTCAGCTTGCGGTAACGCTCAAAGATCATCTCAACTGCTGTATAGGCATTACGGGGAGACAATCGGTTCGTTCAGCGTCCGTATTCGCAGCCCTCGAACAGAGCAATGGGCGTATTCAGGTCAGCATTCAAAATGAGAAACATCAATCGCTCGCAGGTGAGTGTTACGTTGATCATGTGTTCAAGGGATATGACACCATTGATGGTAAATGGGATACACTCATTTTGGCGGTTACCACCGATGCGTATATCGATGTACTGGAACAAATGAATGATGAATTCATCAAACAACTGGAATGTATTATTTTGATTTCTCCAACGTTTGGGTCCAATCGACTGGTAATCCATTATATGAGAGAGCGGAATGCAGCGCCGGAAGTGATCAGTTTCTCTACCTACCTCGGAGATACTCGTTGGATGCACGAGCATCCGTCGAATCATGTGATTACTACAGGGGTCAAGAAAAAGGTTTATATCGGTTCCACTCGTTACCCGTCTGAACAGGTTAGTAAGCTACGCCAAGGTTATGAGCGTTTGGGTGTTGCGCTGGAAGTGATGCGATCCCCACTGGAGGCGGAAACGAGAAATATCTCGTTGTACGTACATCCACCCTTGTTCATGAATGACTTCTCATTAGAATCCATCTTCGGAGCTCCAGATACTCAGAAATACGTATACAAGATGTATCCTGAAGGTCCGATTACACAAGTTTTAATACGGGAAATGCGGGCACAGTGGCAGGAGATTATGAATATTACGAACCAACTTGATATTCAGGGAGTCAACCTGCTTCAGTTCATGACGGATGACAACTATCCGGTTCGATTAGAGAGTATATCACGCCAGGATATCGAGAATTTCAATCAGCTGCAGGTCATTCATCAAGAGTATTTATTATACATACGGTACACCTCATTATTGATTGACCCATTCTCGGAACCCGATTCGGAAGGGAAATATTTCGACTTTTCAGCAGTCCCATTCCGTCAAACGTTCATGAACCGCGAAGGGGAACTGGACATCCCCCGTATGCCCAAGGAAGATTACTACCGCATCAAAATCATTCAGGGCATAGCCGGACATCTCGATGTGAGCTGTCCAACCATTGATCAATTTATCGCCAGATATGAAGCGAAGCTTCAGGAAGTGGCTGACGCACACCCGGATCAGCGCTTGTCCAGCGCCTTTTCAATCCAATCCTTTGAAGAGGATATCCGCATGATCTGCACTGGACTTTGACTTTGAGTAATAGGGTTAATTACATCTCAAATTAATCAAGTTGAACCTGATGTTTACATCATAACGGAGAGTGCAGAACCAATCTGAAGAAGCGAAGCGGTCGCCTAAAAGCTTTCTGAAAGAAAGCTACTTCGGAAGCATATGCTATCACCGGATTTTCTCTTTGGAAAAGAGATCAAAAAAATCTGGGGATAACAGCGATCGGAAGATGGTACTGCAATCGGAGTGGTCCGATGTAACCTACAAGGTCTGCTTGTAACTTAATCATCAGGAGGAAATGTTGTGAAAAAGCGTCTTACTTTTACATCTATATTATTGCTGGTATCAGCCATTGCGCTGCTCGCCGGATGCGCTCAGAACACAATAGAGAAAGAGGGCGCCCAAACGGAGCCTGCCAATAGCCAGGTAGAAACAGAACTTATCTATGCTTCTGCCAAAGATATTAATGATATGAACCCCCATCTGTATACAGGTTCCATGCCTGCGCAAGGGATGATATATGAGTCTCTGGTGGAAAACACACCTGACGGAATCAAGCCATTGCTGGCTGAATCATGGGATATTTCCGAGGATGGCAAGACCTATACCTTTCATCTGCGACAAGATGTGAAATTCCATGATGGAGAGCCGTTCAACGCAGAGGCGGTTAAACAAAATATCGATGCAGTACAGGCGAATGCCGAAAAACACGCTTGGATTAAGCTGTCTACCAAAATCACAGGTGTAAAAGTTATCGATGAGCACACGGTGGAGCTGACGCTATCGGAAGCCTATTATCCGGCACTTGTGGAATTATCTATGACAAGACCTTACGTTTTCATATCACCCAAGGATTTCAAAGATGGCGGAACCAAAGACGGAGTGAGTGGTTTCCACGGTACAGGACCTTACAAGCTTACAGCTCATAAAGTTGAAGAGAATGCCACGTTTGAAGCTAATGAAGACTATTGGGGTGGTGCACCTACAATCAAGAAAATCACATCCAAGGTTCTTCCGGCTGGAGAAACAACATTCCTGGCATTGCAAAAAGGAGAAATCAACTTTGTGTTCACCGATGACCGGGGAGCAGATAGTATCGATGTCGAAGCCATGGACCAATTGGCTGAATCCGGTGGTTATCAAGTGGTTCGAAGTGAAGCGATGAATACCAATATGATCGTAGCCAATAGCAGTCGCGAGAATAGTCCGGTTCAGGAAACGTCAGTGCGGGAAGCGTTATGGGTTGGCATTGATCGGGAAACGATCAGTAAAGATATTTTCAACGGAACACAGACTGTAGCGGACACGCTATTTTCAGCCAATGTCAATTACGCCAAAGTGGACCTGAAGAAACGGGAGTATGATCCGGAAATGGCTAAAAATCTTCTGGAGCAAGCTGGCTGGACATTGGCAGATGGTGAAGGGGTGAGAACGAAGAACGGTCAGCCTTTGGCCATGAAACTATACTATGACAGCAACTCGTCTTCACAGAAAATACAGGCTGAATTGATCCAGTATTCCATGAAAGAATTGGGTGTTCAGCTTGAAATCGTGGGCGAAGAGTCTACTTCCATCGCGAATCGGAGAGCTACCGGGGAATATGATCTGCTCTTTAATCAAACCTGGGGACTGGCCTATGATCCACAGAGTACCATTGCTGCATTTACATCAGATTCGGCATACAAGCATACAACAAGTGGAATTGCCCAAGCAGATGAACTGTACAAAAAAATCGATGAGGTAATGGTTTCCACGGATGAGGCTTCAAGGCAAACCCTGTATGCCGACATTATGAAGATTGTCCATGATGAAGCAGTCTTCATCCCAATTACCAATGGACGTGTCACCGTAGTCGCTCCCGAGAATCTCGAAGGAATCTCATTCAAGCAGACTCAATATGAACTACCTTTTGAACAAATGAATTTTAAATAGAGCGGAGATGGATATGGGAAGTTATATCGTCAAAAGGATTCTGTTAACCATCCCTTTACTGATTATCATTTCATTTATAACGTTTGTCCTGATTAATCTATCTCCCTTGGACCCGGCGGTTGTTGTGTTACAGGCACAGGAAGTTCCGCAGATCACAGAGGAATTAATTGCCCAGACCAACAAGGCATTGGGGTTCGATCAGCCGTTCATGATCCAGTATGTGAACTGGATCTTGGCTGTTGTACAGTTGGACTTTGGCAACTCTTATGTATCTGGTGAACCCGTATGGTCATTGATGGGGCCGGCTTTTATGAACACATTGAAGTTAACGCTCGTCTCATCGGTATTTATTATTGCGCTGTCCATCCTGCTTGGTGTGATCTGTGCCATGAGAGAAGGCAAGTTGCTGGATCGATCGGTCAGAGGTATTTCCTTTTTCCTCACAGCCATGCCATCCTACTGGCTTGCAGCCATGATGATCTGGTATTTTTCCGTCAAGCTGGACCTGTTACCTACCAGTGGTATGGACTCGTATCGAAGCTACATTCTACCGGTGATTGTGATCACGGTGAGTTATACAGGTATTTATTTCCGAACGGTTCGAAGTTCCATGCTGAGCAATATGAATGAGGACTATGTGTTATATGCACGGGCAAGTGGTCTGAGCGAGAAGAAAGTTACCCTGCATATTCTAAGAAATTCATTACAGGTGGCCGTGTCCATCTTTTGCATGGCGATCCCGATCGTGTTGGGCAGTACGGTGGTCATCGAAAATGTATTTGCCTGGCCGGGGCTCGGTAGGCTCAGCGTGAAATCCATATTAAGCAGGGATTTTCCGATTATTCAGGCGTATGTTCTGATGTTGGCTGTCACCTTTGTGTTGTTTAACACGATATCTGACATCATTAATGCGGTGATGAATCCCCGGTTGAGAAAGGAATTCTGATGCGAATATTGAAAAATCTGAGCAAAGACAAGCTTGCGATGACCTCTTTGGTAGTAATTATCGCTACGCTTATGGCGGGCATTTTGGCTCCGCTTATTGCGCCGCATGATCCTGGACAAGTGAACATGAAGCTTCGTTATGCCTCCTCGTCCTGGGAGTATCTATTAGGCAATGATCATCTGGGCAGATGTGTATTATCCCGGCTTATCTATGGCATCCGTCCAAGTGTGTTATGGGTTCTGGTTGCGCTCAGTCTATCTGTTCTGATCGGGGCTATTGTTGGATTCATCGCAGGTTACTTTAAGGGGAAAGTGGATGCATGGATCATGAGAGTCTGTGATATCATGCTGTCTTTTCCCGGATACGTGATGACACTGGCGGTGGTTGGCATTTTGGGTGCAGGACTGGAGAATATACTGATTGCCTTTGTGTGGATGAAATGGGCCTGGTTTGCCCGTGTTATTCGCACATCTGTGATGCAATTCTCTGATATGGATTATGTAAAATTCGCCAAAGCCTCCGGCACACCCAATCTGAGAATTATAACCAAACATATTGTTCCGGTTACCTTTGCCGATATTGCCGTCATTGCGAGTGGTTCCATGTGTTCAATGATGTTGCAGATCTCCGGCCTTTCCTTTCTGGGGCTTGGCATTCAGGCTCCGCATGCGGAGTGGGGGATGATGCTCAATGAGGCGAGGGAAGTCATGTTCTCCAGACCAGAATTAATGTTGGCACCGGGCCTGGCCATTGTGGTGGTCGTGTCTGCTTTTAATTTTCTATCGGATGCCCTTCAAGTGGCTCTGGACCCCAAATTGATGACCTCTCAAGGTAAGTCTGACAAGTCTTACGAAAGTGAGGTGAGAAAGGCCACTTATGAATATAGTCGAGGTTGAACATTTGAAAGTATGGGATACCAATACAGGTAAAGTGATCATTCATAACAGTTCATTCGAAGTTAAGCAGGGAAGCTGTATGGCCATCGTGGGGGAAAGTGGTAGCGGGAAGTCCGTTACGTGCAGGGCTATCATGCGACTGAACAAGCCATGGATTCGCCAATCGGGCAGGATGTTATTTCAGGGCGAAGACCTGAACCAGCTTTCGGAACCGGAGATGCGGCGTAAGCGGGGCAAGCATCTATGTATGATTTTGCAGAATGGCATGAGTGCATTTGATCCTTCCTGTGTCATTGGTGTTCATATTCGGGAGACGCTTCAGCAGCATTTTGGCTGGAATACCCGCGAGAGTGAACGGAAAATCATCAATGCCATGGAAAGCGTCATGCTCAGACATCCGCGCGAGATTCTGAATCAATATCCACATCAGCTGTCCGGTGGAATGCTGCAACGAATCATGATTGCACTGGCATTAGTGCTTGAGCCTGATCTGATTATTGCGGATGAGCCGACAACGGCGCTGGATACGATCTCTCAATATGAAGTGGTGGAGCAATTGATTCATTTACGCGAACGCATGGGCTGTTCCATGATGTTCATCTCCCATGACCTCGGCGTTGTTCAGAAGATTGCAGATGACGTGATGGTCATGAAAGACGGAAACATCGTAGAGCGTGGCAACATGCATTCTGTTTTGACGGAACCGGAGCATGCCTACACGCAGTATCTGGTCTCTACCCGATTGGAGTTGAGCAATCATTTTAAGGCGTTGATGCAGGGGGACTTATAGATGCTAAAGGTGGAAGGTATCGAAAAATCATATAACCAAGGCGGACTGTTCTCCAAGCACAAACAACAAGTTTTGAAACAAGTTACCTTTGAATGCCAGCAGGGCGAGTGTCTCGGTATCATCGGTGAAAGCGGAAGCGGTAAATCGACGTTGGGCCGTCTGATTCTGGGCATTGAACGGCCGGATCGTGGAACGATCTCGCTGGATGGTAAAGACGTACAGGATCGACGTGTACGGATGGGTAACCTCAGCGCCGTTTTTCAAAATTATACGTCATCCATCAATCCATTTCTTACCGTGGAAGCTGCCATTATGGAACCGATGCAAGCACAGCAAAAACTGCGAAAGCATCAGGGAAACTCAGAGAAGGTAGATCTGTTGCTGAACCAAGTTGGTCTGGACCCTTCTTATAGATCCAAATATCCGCATGAACTATCCGGCGGGGAGGCTCAAAGAGTGTGCATTGCCAGGGCCATCTCCACCGCTCCAAAATGCATCGTGTTTGATGAAGCGATCAGCTCACTGGACGTGTCTGTTCAGATTCAGGTACTGCAATTGTTGAAAGAGCTGAAGGAAATTTACAAGCTGAGCTATGTCTTTATCACACATGATATACAAGCGGCAGCTTATATCTGTGACAGGGTGATCATTTTCAGAGAGGGGCAGGTTGTAGAGATCGTTCCTATTGAGCAGCTAAAGGATGTTCAGTCAGACTATGCGAAGAAATTATTGAAGCATTTAATACCATTTTAGGGGGAACACCCATTGTGAGTGGAGCGATGTCTTGGCCTTTTCTGCGCTTGTACATACTGGTTCTTCTATATTTCAGTGCCAATGCCATTCTTAACGTGATCATCCCATTACAAGGGGAGTCTTTGGGTGCGAGCGGTACAACGATTGGAATGATCATGGGCGCTTATATGTTCACAACGATGTTTTTCAGACCCTGGGCAGGTCGGATTATTCAAAAGCACGGTCCGATCAAAATATTGCGTTTGATTCTGATCATCAATGGATTTGCGCTGATTTTATATACCTTTACGGGACTCGGAGGTTATTTGGTTGCTCGTATTTTACAAGGTGTATCGACAGCGTTTTTCTCCATGGCCTTGCAGATTGGCATTATTGATGCACTTCCGGAGAAAGATCGGTCACAGGGGATTTCGTATTATTCGCTATTCAGTTATATACCGGGGATCGTGGGGCCTGTTATCGCATTAGGAATCTGGCAGACGGGTGGCATGGATTACTTTACAGTGGTTCTGATCGGCATTGCCATCTGTACGGGCGTTTTCGGATATACCGCCAAAATGGAACCAAACAAGGAGCAACCTGCTGAGAATCTTTCGGAGCAGAACGTGAGCATGTGGGAATCCTTTGGTCAGTTGGTGAAGAATCCACATTTATTTCGTTGCAGTGTGTTAATGCTCGCCGCTTCCGTTGTATTTGGCGCGATTACCACCTTTATTCCGCTGTATGCGAGCCAAGTACCAGACGGGAATGCGGGTGTATATCTGATGCTTCAGGCAGGAACGGTGGTGCTGGCTCGAATTATGCTTCGAAAAAGGATTCCTTCCGATGGCAGTTGGCATTCTCCTTTCATGATGGGCACCATGTGTCTGCTCGCCGTAGCTGCGCAATGTGTCAGTTTTGCCGTGACAGGCGGGGTGCTCTTTTTCTATGTGGGCGCTGTATTCATGGGAATCGGTCAGGCGATCCTGTATCCGACACTCACGACCTATTTATCTTTTGTCTTGCCTAAGCTGAACCGGAACGTCCTGATTGGGTTATTTATCGCGATGGCGGATCTGGGGATTTCTCTGGGTGGTGTGATTATGGGACCCGTCGCTGACTTCTCTTCCTATTCATTTATGTACATGATGTGTGCTATCCTAGGAGCGGTAATGATCGTTTTTGCCTATGAACGGCGGAGACCCGTTACAGGTACATCTGTGAGTTGACTGCCAGAAGAGAAAGTGGTGACGAACGTTTGAAGTCTTCGATGAATGCAACATCCAATGGGAAATTAAATCCGGTATCCTTTTCGTTTATCCGGTTTTATATGCTGGCTTTTTTATTTTTTGCGGCGAATTCAGCTTTGACAATTATTCTGCCTTTGCGAAGCGAAGCCGCCGGATTGAACCAGGCTGAGATTGGTCTGATGATGGGAGCATATATGTTCACTTGTATGCTCTTGAGACCTTTTGCAGCACAGCTGCTGGGTAAGCATGGGCCACTTCGTGTGATGCAATGGTTATTGATTTTGCATGCCGGAACGCTGCTGCTGTTTGTTGTTTTTGGTGTGGAGACGTATCTGTGGTTGCGGGCCCTGCAAGGGGTGGCTACGGCTTTTTTCTCCATGACGATGCAGGCAGGCATTGTGGAAAAGCTGGAGGACAAGGACCGGGCACAAGGGCTGTCCATGTACACCCTGTTTACGATGGTTCCTTCTCTGGTCATTCCGATCCTTGCCATACAAATCTGGGAAAATGCCAGTGATCTGGCGTTTACGCTGCTGATGATCGGACTGGCGGCGCTGCCACTTCTGATTGGATATAATGTGGATCTGCCACGGAGTACCGTGCAGAACAAATCGTACACCTTGGGTGACATGTTTCGTTCATTCGGCGGCATCTGGCGCAGTACGCCACTGCTGATTAGCAGTGTGGTGATGTTGTTTGCGTCCTGCGTTTTTGGGGCAACAGCGACCTTTCTTCCCCTGTATATGGTATCCACTGGACTGGCGAGTGCAGGGGTATTTCTGACGATACAGGGATTGGTTGTGATCCTGTGCAGGTTTATTTTGCGTAAAAAAATTCCGTCCGACGGTAGCTGGAATACTTGGCTGATGGCAGGGTTAATGCTGTGCGCAGCACTGGGAACCCAGTTACTCAGCCTGATGGAGATCATCGGGCCGCTAGTGTATTTATCCGCGGTGTTTAGCGGTTTTGCCCTGGCACTGTTGTACCCGACATTAACCACATATCTGTCCTTTGTGCTGCCTGCGGATTCCAGATATGTACTCATGGGGATCTTCATGTCCTCGTATGACCTTGGATTCTCTCTGGGTGGACTGGCAATGGGGCTTATTGTGCAAGCGAGTTCGTATTCGACCATGTTTATGATCTGCACGTTGCTCTCTGTTTCAGCGATGGTACTGGTGTTGGTGTTCAGGCAACGGATGGAAGCGGGCAATAAGGCCAGATCTGGGGTGGCTATATAAATTGAACTAAAGAACATTTACAGAGGAGGTTTATGACTCACTTCTTGCCAAAACGTATCCTCAGGATGCGAAAGTGCAAGGGCTGGTCGTCAACCTTTTTTGTTTTTTTTGCAGGTTGAAATCAAAAATAGTTTGACAATGACTGTCTAACAGGATTATAGTCATTGTTGTTAATCGTAATAATTACTATTAAAGTCTGAATTACACAGACTGCACATATAAGGAGTAGATTTCTATGACACAAAAGCAAGTTCCGGTAACCGTACTGAGTGGTTACCTCGGTTCAGGGAAAACGACGGTTTTGAATCACGTGTTGAACAACAGACAAGGGCTTAAGGTTGCCGTAATCGTTAACGACATGAGTGAGGTCAATATTGATGCAGCGCTGGTTAAGGGGGAGGCAACCTTGTCTCGAACCGAAGAGAAGCTGGTGGAGTTGTCGAACGGCTGCATCTGTTGCACCTTGCGGGATGATCTGATGCAGGAGATTGAGAAGCTGGTGAACGAAGGCAAGTATGACTATATTTTGATCGAATCCACCGGCATCAGTGAACCTGTTCCAGTTGCACAGACCTTTACATACGCCGATGAAGAGTCGGGTATTGACCTGACTAGTCTGGCCCGATTGGATTGTTTGGTAACGGTAGTAGATGCCAATCGATTCTGGCATGATTTTGGATCAGGTCAGAGTCTTCTGGATCGTAATCAGGCGACCGGAGATGAGGACACCCGTGACGTTGTAGACTTGTTGATTGATCAGATCGAAACCTGTGATGTGCTGCTACTGAACAAATGTGATCTGGTCGATGACACCGAGCTGAACAAGCTCGAAGGTATCATCCGCAAGTTACAGCCTAACGCCAAGATCATTCGGACCGAGAATGGACAGGTGAATCCGTCCGAGATTCTAAATACAGGCCGCTTTGATTTTGAGAAAGTGAGCATGTCCGCTGGATGGATTCAGGAGCTGGAGAAGGAGTCGCATACACCGGAAACCGAGGAATATGGTATTGGTTCCTTTGTCTATCGCCGTAGAAAGCCATTCCATCCTTCCCGTCTGGCTGAATTCATGAGTTACTGGCCGGAAGAAGTGGTACGTGCCAAAGGTTTAGTATGGCTTGCGGCTGAAGGGGATGTTGCGGCAAGTCTCAGTCAGGCAGGACCATCCATTCAATTTGGTCCTGCGGGACATTGGGTCGCGGCGTTGCCGGAAGCGGACAAAGAAGAGATTTTACGTAACGAGCCGGATGTTCTGGAGAAATGGGATGCCCAGTGGGGAGATCGTCAGACGGAGCTTGTCATGATTGGGATCGAAATGGAGCGTGCAAGCATTGAAGATGAGCTGGACCAGTGCCTGCTCAGTGATGAAGAAATGCTGGGCGACTGGGGCCAGTTCGACAATCCACTGCCATGGCCTGTGGAAGCGGTATAACTCGGAAGTTGATGTTCTAAACATAAATTTAATGGATAAAGGAGCTGTATTTCATGGCTAAAAAATCAAAAGTGGTACGTGAGAAGCAACGTCAGGCGATCGTGGCAAAATATGCGGACCTGCGCCGGGAATTGAAGGAAAAAGGGGATTACGAAGCATTGCAGAAATTGCCGCGTAATGCATCTCCGACCAGACTAAAGAATCGTTGTGAAGTGACAGGTCGCCCGCGGGGTTATCTACGAAAGTTCAAGGTATCTCGGATTAAGTTCAGAGAACTGGCTCATCAAGGACAGATTCCTGGTGTAACAAAATCCAGCTGGTAAAATGATCAAGGGATGTAGCTGACCACCATTGCATGAAGGCAGGTTGTTGTGTGTTTGGAGCTGCATGTGGTGCGTAGAACAGAGGTGGTATTTTGCTGAAAGGATGTTCATACTTCATGCTGGACTTGTTTACGTTACGAAGAATTCAGTCCGTAATGAACGGATATATTCACGAGAAGGTACCCGCGCCACTACGTACGATGGTGAAGTTGACGTATGTGATGAATGATAATGAATTGATCCTGACTGAAGAAAGACCCGCCGAGGAACGGTATCAATGGGATAAGATGCATATTGCCCGATTTTACTGGGAAGAAAATCAGTGGAAAGTGTATGCCAGAGATGAACAGAGCAGCTGGAACCCGGTAGATGTTATTACACCTTGTTCCGATTTTGAGAATGTGCTCGAGCAGGTGGAACGGGATGAGGCGGGGTTGTTCTGGCGTACGTGAGCGAGTTCGAAGCTAGCGAAACAGTGGCTAGCATCGGGCTTTTTTTGTGTCAAAGAATCATTGAAGCAAAGAGGGGGGCGATCTTTTGGTCTGCCTTCCTTAATGGGAAAAAGAATAAATAAAATCTGTTTTACAATAAAAATTTATTGTAAAACGATAAATATTATGATAAATTCATATCACTTAAAACAAGTGAGGTGCTTTTTGTGAAGCGAGGTACAACCATCTTTTTAAAATTGGCTGTGTTGCTTATTGGTGTTCCCATTCTTGCCTTATGTATATTCGGCATACCCTGGTTAGCAAACAATCCGGTGAATCCGAATTATGCAGGTGCACTATACCCCATAGTGATTATTATGTATGTGTCCGTTATTCCGTTTATTGTTGCACTGTACCAGGCATTCCGTCTGCTGAGCTACATCGACAAAAATGAAGCGTTCTCTCTAATGTCAGTGAAATCCTTAAAAACAATAAAATATTGTGCTATTGTAATCAGTAGTTTCTATTTTGTGATGTTGCCATTTGTTTATGTTGTAGCAGAGAAAGATGATGCCCCAGGCCTCATTCTTATGGGAATGGTTCCTATTTTTGCTTCATTGGTCATTGCAGTGTTTTCAGCAGTGCTCCAAAGATTGTTACAGGAAGCGATTGATATCAAATCAGAAAATGACCTAGTGGTCTGAGGTGAATATATGGCCATTATAATCAATATTGATGTGATGTTGGCAAAGCGGAAAATGACGGTTACCGAGCTTGCAGAGAGAGTTGAGATCACAATCGCCAATATTTCCATATTAAAAACAGGAAAAGCAAAAGCGATCCGTTTATCCACTCTGGATGCGATCTGTAAAGCACTGGATTGTCAGCCTGGAGATATATTGGAATATAAGGCTGATGAGGACGAAGATACAAATGAACTTATATAAAAAATGAACGAAGAAGACTCTGCATGTTATATGCAGAGTCTTTTTTTACATCAGCTTGTTCAAGGAATACGTCCCGTGCCCTATAACGAATGATTGTGCATCATACGGAATTGCATAGGTGTTACGTTTTCCTGGGTTTTAAAACAGCGGATGAAGTAGCTTGACTGTGAAAATCCCGTTTCCAGTGTAATTTGTTTAATGGAAAGGTTGGTTGTTGCGAGCAGCTGTTTCGCATGTAGTAGCCTGGATTCCAAGAGGAATTCCGGGAAGGAGATGCCAAACGTCTGACTGAACTTGCGGCTAAAGTATGTTGTACTGTATCCGGCAATCCCGGCAGCATGGTCAAGTGTGATGTGCTCATTACTATGAGAGCGAATATAATTCCCTGCTTCACGAATTCGCTCTGAAGTGTGATTTAAAGAAACATTGATTTGACTCGCTGCGGATTGCAATCGGGTCAGAAGTTCATATAATGTTGCTGCCACACTGTGCTCGTCCTCCACCTGATAGCCTCTGCCTAGCTCCAGCAATCGATCCATGAGCGCGGTAACCACCGGAAAGTTGGAACATTGAAACAGCCAGGGCTCGTCAACGCCTTTTCCATTTAACAGTTCTTCGAGACGAATACCGTAGAAGTGAATCCAACGAATACTCCAAGGGTCATCCAAATCTGAATAGTAGGTTTGTCTGAGACCGGGACCATAGAGGAATCCCTGCCCTCGTGTTAGCTCATAACGAGTGGTTCCCGTGTCCAGGAATCCTTTACCTTCAAGTACAAGGTGCAAATTATAGCATTGATCCAAGTTGATTTCGGTTGTGCCATATTCTCGATGTACACGATGTTTCGGAAAGTCACTGTACCCTCCAATAAAATCGGGAAAGCATACATGTCTGGGGAAAACCGGCTTGGGGAGAAAGATGTGTTCTTTCATGTGCATCCTCCATTTAAACGCAATATTTTTATGTAGTGAACTGAAATAGATTCAGCCTACTGTTATTTGAATCTTGGACAATGACAATATTTTATTATAAGTCGCATAATCTTGTCATTTATTATATGTGAAGGTTCCAATAGAATGGAGGCAATATGGCAGGTTAAGGGGGCAATTAAAGGTGGCAAAATCAATCCAAATGGATGAATTAAAAATGGGGGTCTGTTATTACCCTGAGCACTGGTCGGAAGCGTTGTGGGAGGACGATTTCCGTAGAATGAAAGAGATGAATATCACAGTTATTCGGATGGCTGAATTTGCATGGTCCATCTTTGAACCGGAAGAAGACCAGTTCGATTTTAGTTTTTTCCAGAAGGCACTGGATCTGGCGCATCAATACGGTTTAAGTGTTATTTTGGGAACACCTACTGCAACTCCACCAGCGTGGTTAACATCCAAATATCCTGAAGTATTAAACGCAAATAAGGACGGGGTGTTGTATCAACACGGCATGCGGCGTCATACCAACTACAGCAGCACAATCTTCAGACAGCAATGTGAAAAAATCGTGCGCAATATGGTGATTGCCTATAAAGATCATCCGGCTCTTATTGGATGGCAGATCGATAATGAATTCAATTGTCATATGGATGTTTTCTATGCTGAGGCAGATCATGTCGCCTTCCGTGAATGGCTCAAGAATCGTTATGAATCGTTGGAGAATCTGAACCAGGCATGGGGGACTGTTTTTTGGAGTCAGACCTATACCGACTGGGCGCAAGTTCACCTTACCCGAAATATGGTCAGCCAATCTCCAAATCCTCATTTGGCATTGGATGAGAAGAGATTTATCTCAGCCAATACGATTTCTTTTGCCAAGCTTCAGGTGGACATTATTCGCGAATTGGACCCTGAACATTGGATCACAACAAATGGTACGTTTGGACATTTGGATAATCATGAAATGACAGAAGACCTGTTGGATTTCTTCTCCTATGATTCGTATCCGCAGTTTGCCACGATCTTCCCAGGGACAGACGATAACTCATTACAAGATCGGGCCTGGAGCATGAAACTGTCGAACGTACGTAACATGTCACCGAACTTCTGTGTCATGGAACAACAGTCTGGGCCAGGAGGCTGGGTTGACAGTATAGGCATGGGTACGCCAAGACCGGGCCAGATCCGATTATGGTCGTATCAATCTGTTCTTCACGGAACAGATCTACTCGTCTACTTCCGCTGGCGGACAGCAACATTTGGCACCGAGATGTACTGGCATGGCATCAATGATTACCATAATCAACCTAACAGAAGAGTACGCGAGGTTGCACAAGTAGGGAAAGAGTTTGCCAAGATCGGGCGTGTTATTGCGGGCACTACATATCAAGCCGATGTTGCGATCCTACAGGATTACGATAACATCTGGGATGGAGAGTTGGATGAGTGGCACGGCCCGCTTCAGCAACAGAGTGTACGCTCCTGGTATAAACAGCTCCAGTATCGTCATATTCCGACGGACATGGTTACACTGCAACCAACGACAACACTGGAAGAGTTATCCGATTATAAGGTGATCATCTATGCTCACCCGGCCATCATGACAGACGAGACAGCAGAACTTCTGCAAGCCTATGTCAATCAAGGAGGCACGCTGTTTTTTGGTGCTCGCACCGGATATAAGGATCTCAGGGGGCATTGTTATATGAGACCGTTCCCTGGGGCTGTCGCTGAGTTGTGTGGTGTAACCGTAGAGGACTTTACCTTAATCAAAGGAACCATTCCAGCAGCTGAGCTGCAATGGAATGGGGCGAGTGAGCGACTTCAGGAGGGAACGTCAACGGCCGGATTTAACGAAGTTCTTTATGTGGAGCATGCTGACGTGCAGGTCATGGCTGAGTATACATCTGAATATTATGCAGGTAGTCCTGCATTGACCAAACGTACGGTAGGTCAGGGGCAAGTATGGTATTATGGAGCGGCTTACAATGAACCGGTCGTAGATGCTCTCCTGGATGAAATAGAGCTATCTTCACCTGTGGGTGACCTGGTAGAGGTACCGTCCGAAGTTGAGCTTGGTATCCGTTCTGGTAAGGATAAAGCTTATGTCTTTTTACTCAACTACTCGGATCAACAAGTCCCCATTAACCTTAAGAAGCAAGCAAAAGAGTTACTGTCAGGTACAACACTTCAGAATGAGATCAACATGCCCGCGTATGGTGTATTCATCCTGGAGATTGATTTGCCACATTAAGAAATTCATTCATCCATATCATGCATTATTTATAGAAATAACACCAAAAACGCCATGCAGCCCTTGCAAGGCGTTTTGTATATGCATGATGTAATGTGTAATACACGTTGAGCATGGGCTGTTATTGTCTAGATTTGGTATAACTATGCTTCGTACAAAATCTCACCTGTCCGGGATACGTCATATCCCTCGAATGATTGCAGTTCCTGCCTGAACTCCGGCGATTGGAGAATTCGCAGGACAGATTCTGTCCAGGCTTCATTACCTTGCTTCCTCAGCATGACCAGATCATAACGTTCCTGAATGAGCGGGATAAAATCAACCTGTCCCACAAGTCGCGCAGCCTTCTCAATGCCAACTCCGACATCAGCTTCTCCTGAACTGACTTTGGCCGCCACGCCCATGTGGCTGGTTTCTTCGACTTGATATCCGATCAGACCTGCGGCAGGAATTCCATGCAGTCGAAGTTGCTCATCCAGCAATACTCGCGCGCCAGAACCTATCTCCCGATTAGCGAGTCGAAGCTCAGGCTTGCTCAGATCGGTCCAATTCTGTAAGTTCTGCGGATTACCACGCTGTACGTACAGTCCGGCAGGACGTGATAGCAGGTTCACCACAACATAGGACCGTCCTGTCAGAATTTTGCGAATGTACGGCAGATTATACTCACCGGTATCTCCGTCGAGCAGATGGGTGCTGACCAGATCGGACTCACCGCGATACATCGAGATAAGCCCATCCAGACTACCCATGAACGAACGTAGCGGACGAATGTCCCGAGTTTGTTTTTCCATATGGCGCATTAGAATATCCAGACTGACATCCTGACCTGTTATGACCAGATGCCGTGGTACAGCAGTCATTGCATGAGCAGAACTCGCTGGAGTAATCGCATGCGCAGACCCAACGGGTGTAGTCGATTGTAAGGAAGTTGCCTGAAAATCACCCGGAATTGGCTGAGTCCCTGATGCCGAGGTCTGATGAGGAGTCGGGATACGCTGCCCTGAGGACTGAAGTTGCTTGGAGCGACGTTTATATGCCTCCAGATCGGTTGCATCAATTCGCATTTGTTTACCTACACGGTATGCAACGAGGTCTCCTTTTTTGATCAGGTCATAGACCGTCAGTTTCGATATTTTGAGCAGCTTGGATATTTCTTCGGTTGTGTAGGATTGCTCCTCCGTCATAAGTGAAGATCCTCCTTCAAAGGTATAGAGCAATTATGGTTTTATTATGAATGTTTCTTGTACTATATCATTAATTGAGGGATGCCATAAACCTGAGAGCACGCAATATACGCATAGGACAGATAACAAAAATCAAATGTGATCTTAATCACCTTCCCATTTTTTTTGTCTTGTGTATAATTAGATATAATCAATTATAACTAGTTATATCTAAAGATAACGTTGGGGGAGAAAAGAATGAGAAAGAGAATCGGATATGTGCTGGGAAGTATGTCACTGGGACTGACTCTTATATTGGCAGGTTGTGGCGCAAGCACGGGCACTACGGATACATCCACGGGTGCAGAACAAACGACCTCAACGCCAGCGGCATCAGGTGAAAGTTCATCAGCAGGAAATACCGATCCACAGGAAACGGTAGATCTGACGATCTCTGCGGCGGCCAGCCTGACCGATGCGATGAAAGAGATTGAAACCAATTATGAGCTAGCTAATCCTTATATAGAACTTAATTTTAACTTTGGCGCCTCGGGTGCCTTGCAACAGCAGATTGAACAGGGTGCCCCGGCTGATGTCTTTGTATCGGCGGCAACCAAAAATATGAATGCGCTAGTGGATGAAAACTTGATTGCATCGGGCGATCAGAAGAATCTGCTACAGAATTCACTGGTGGCCATAGTGCCAGCAGATGGGACCCACACAGTAACCAGTGAAACGGATCTCACCAGCGACTCCATCAAGACGGTAGCCATTGGGATTCCGGAAAGTGTTCCTGCAGGAACCTATGCCAAGGAAGCTCTGACCAATGCCAAGCTGTGGGATGAACTGGAAAGTAAACTTGTGCAGGGGAAAGACGTTAGACAGGTTCTTCAATATGTAGAGACAGGCAATGCAGATGCAGGATTTGTATATAAAACGGATGCTCTTACTTCGGATCAGGTGAAAATTGCGTTTGAGGTGGACAAGAACAGCTATACACCAGCCAACTATCCAATAGGCATTATTGAAGGAACCAAACACCGTACAGAGGCCGAACAATTTTATGCGTATTTACAAACCCCTGAAGTGCTCGATATCTTCGCGAAATACGGATTCACAATTCCGGAATGAATGTGAACGCCATAGACTGGTCCGTATTCTGGTCACCGGTGCGCCTATCGCTTCAGGTTGCGTTATTATCCAGCGTAGTGGCCACTGTGCTCGGAATTGCGATAGCCTGGAAGATGTCACGTTCTTCATTTCGGGGAAAAATTCTGCTGGAAACGGCATTTATGCTGCCGTTAGTCCTTCCTCCGACGGTGGTTGGATTTCTGTTACTTGTCATACTGGGGCGTAAAAGTCTGTTTGGACAATGGATTGAAGCCATATTCTCCGCACCGGTTATTTTCACCTGGTGGGCTGCGGTGATTGCTTCGGTGGTGGTTGCTTTTCCACTGGTGTATCAGACGATGAAATCGGGATTCAGTGGTGTGGATCGTGATCTGGAAGATGCGGGTCGTTCGATTGGGGCGAATGAATGGCAGGTCTTTCGTTACATTTCCTTGCCGCTCGCAGGCAGAGCATTGATGACCGCCTTCATCCTGGGCTTTGCCCGGGCACTCGGCGAATTCGGAGCGACACTGATGATTGCAGGCAATATTCCGGGCAAAACACAAACGGTACCCACGGCAATCTATGTCGCTGTAGATTCGGGCAATCAGACCATGGCTTGGGCATGGACTGTTTCCATTATTATCATCTCATTTCTCATGTTACTGATGACCAGACAGCAGCGAGATGGAAAAAATGACTGATTTGATATGTGTTGATATTATATATAAATGATGAAAAATCCGTTTTGAGGAAAGAACTTTTTTCCTTAACGCGGGTTTTTATTACCAATTTCATATGTACCAATATCAATATCCTGCCAAATTGGTCTTAATGGAAATGTAAAGCTGTTTTAACATAAAAAAATAAAAATTTTCCCGAAATTTAATCGTTCAGTACTCGCTTTCAGTGGGCTTGTTCCTGTAAGATAGAAGTAATGGATTCCAGCCAAGTACTGAAATAAGGAGAGACGACGATGAACACTAAATCTGATTGCGGCGTTTCGTTGCAAATTGATGACTATCTGGATCTTTTGCATTTTGCCATCCAAATTCAGGATCAGGAATGGCAACAATCCCTTATCCGCCAACTCAAAATATTTCAGACGGCGACGGAGCAGCAACGCACACCTGAAGAGGAACTATGGACACGGTTTGATTACATCAACAGCAAACTGACAGGTCTGTGCCACCAGATTCATGCCGCTCATTCCATGGACGAACGCAAGAAGTTCGAGGAACGGATCGGTCTCTTACAATTACAGCGAGTGGAAGTTGCACGTAAAATTAAATGGGCGAGTCGCAGATAGATGAGTAGTGTACACACCAAGTGATGCACCGCCAAAATGGTATAATCAATGAGAGTCATACAAGAAGAAGCCATCCGCCAATCGATATGGGGGATGGCTTTTTCTTATACTATAGAGAAGTCCTATAACCATATCAGGATGTCCTATTAGTTTAGTTATTGCCCTAAGATGACTTGTAATGATATTCTTTGTTCAACCTAATTCCGACTATACAAGTAAGAATGGTTTGTTAATAGGAAGAGGAATGGGAGTACACATCATATTTGCTGTGATAACAGCCTGTGGAGGAGATTGGGAATGGTTAAAAAACGGGGGATTCAAAAATTCCGGACAGCACTGCTGTTCATTACAATGCTGGCGGTACTGGCTGGATGCAGCACAGGAACTGCAAGTAATGATTCAGAATCTGCTTCGGCAGCAGGCGACACCAAAGTGAAAAAGATCATTGTAGGAACAGGTACACAGTTCCCAAATGTCTGCTTCATTGATGAGAATGGCAAGTTAACAGGTTATGATGTGGAACTGATCCGGGAGATCGACAAACGTTTGCCTGAGTATGAATTCGAATTCAGCACCATGGATTTCAAAAACCTGCTGCTGAGTCTGGAAACAAAAAAAATTGACCTGATCGCTCACCAGATGGAAGTGAATGATGAGAGACAGGCCAAGTTCCTGTTTAATGATGAAGCCTATAATATTTTTCCAAATAAAATTGTCGTAAGTCAGAAAAATGAGGAAGTAAAATCGATTGAGGATCTCAAAGGGAAAAAACTGATTGTTGGTGCTACAAGTAATGCGGCTGTACTTGCTGAGAAATGGAATGCAGCGAACGGCAACGGGATTGATATCGTTTATTCCGGAGCGGGTGAGGATACCATTACCCAGATCAAAACAGGCCGGGTGGATGCCACCATCAGCACGCAGTTTGCCATTGATTATCAGAATAAGGCGGTTGATGCTCAGCTGAAAACGGTAGGAGATGCCCTCTCCAACTCCAAAGTATACTTCATTCTGAACAAAGATGAGCAGGAGCTCAAAACCAAAGTGGACGAAGCGCTCAAAGCGATCAAAGAAGATGGAACGTTAGGCAAACTGAGCACAGAGTGGCTTGGAGCTGACTATACGGTTGAAGAGTAGTCTGAGAAAGGTATGCAGCGGTAATGGGAAAATCATTTGATCTGTCATTGGTTCTGGATTTCATCCCGGAACTGCTACGATATTTGCATATAACACTGATTGTACTGGGTGGTTCCATCGTGCTCGGACTGGTGGGCGGCGTGCTTCTGGCCGTTCCCCGGCTGTATCGGATTCCGGTACTAAGCCAGTTGGCTACTCTGTACGTCTCATTCATGCGGGGCACACCGATCCTGATCAAATTGTTCCTGGTGTATTATGGACTTCCCGAGTTGCTCAAACCCATTGGCATCGATCTGTCGAGAACCGACCCGTTGTTATTTGTCATAGTGACCTATGCGCTTAGTGACGCGGCATCCTTTGCCGAGATCTTTCGCGGAGCGGTGCGCAGTGTGGATAAAGGTCAGACGGAAGCAGCCTATGCTGCGGGTATGACCACATTCCAGTCTTTTCGGCGGATTGTTGTTCCGCAGGCACTGATTGTTGCTTTTCCGAACATGGCTAACACGTTAATCGGTTCATTAAAGGATACGTCTTTGGCTTTCTCCATTGGTGTCATGGATATGGTGGGCAGAGGGCAGACGTTAATTTCGGCTACATCGCACGCACTTGAAGTGTATATCAGTCTGTCTGTGGTCTATTATGTCATTGTTATTGTGCTTGAAAAAGGATTTGCCTTTGCAGAACGCAGACTCCAGCGTCATGAACGCAAGAGAGTTGTACACAAGCCGGCAATTCGAACCAAACGCCTGAAACGAATAGCGGGGTGAGCATATGTCGATTGATCTCCAGTTTATCTATACATCTTTTTTTCAAATCCTGAAGGCATTGCCACTGACACTCGTCATTACGATTGTTCCGTTGATTGCAGGCTTCGGAATCGGTCTGGCTACGGCTCTGATCCGTATCTATCGCGTGCGGTGGATTCACCGCATTGCTGACTTCTACGTTTCATTCCTGCGTGGAACACCGATGTTGATGCATCTATTCCTCATCTATTACGGTATTCCGATGATTATCGATAGGCTGGCGGAACGTTACGGTTGGGCTTTCCAATCCTCGTCGATTCCAATTCTCGTATTTGTACTGATTGCTTTCTCCCTCACTGCGGGCGCCTATATGTCCGAGATTATCCGTTCAGGCATTCTTGCTGTGGATATCGGCCAGATGGAGGCGGCTCACGCTGTAGGCATGAGCACATTCCAGGCTTTAAGGCGTATCATCATCCCTCAAGCGATCGGGGCTGTATTGCCTAACCTGTGCAGTATGTTTGTTGGGTTCCTGCATGGATCAACACTCGCTTTTACCGTGTCTCAGATGGACATCCTCGGTAAAGCGGATGTGGTGGCATCCGTCAGTCTGAAGTTTCTGGAGGCCTTTATCGCCGCAGCGTTCATCTATTGGGGGCTGACCATCATTGCCGAGCGGATCACTGCTCTGCTTGAGCGTCGGGTTGCCGTGTACAGCAAAGGAGGCGTGTCATGATTACACTAACCAACATACACAAAACTTTTGGCAAGCAGGAAGTATTGAAGGGAATTGATCTGACCGTGGAACAGGGCGATGTCGTAGCGATCCTTGGACCGAGTGGATCAGGCAAAACAACGCTGCTGCGCTGCGTCAATTTTCTGGAACGTGCCGATGAGGGCGAGGTTCAGATCAGTGGATTAACCGTCGATTGCAAGCATGCACGCAAACATGACATTGTGCAGTTGAGACGAAAAACGGCGATGGTGTTCCAGCATTATAATCTGTTCAAACACAAGACGGTGCTGGATAACGTCACGGAAGGTTTAATTATTGCCCAGAAAATGTCCAAAGCCGATGCCCGCACGCGTGCCTTGAGCGTGCTTGAACAAGTCGGACTGTCTGCCAAAATCAATGAGTATCCAAGTATGTTGTCAGGTGGACAACAGCAACGGGTGGGCATCGCCAGAGCATTGGCACTGAATCCCGAAGTGATTTTGTTTGATGAACCGACTTCTGCGCTGGACCCCGAGCTTGTGGGTGAAGTGTTGTCTGTCATCCGCTCCATTGCTCAAGAGGGGATTACCATGATTGTAGTCACCCATGAAATGGGGTTTGCCCGTGAGGTGGCAAATCGGGTTGTTTTCATGGATGGAGGTTCCGTTGTGGAGGAAGGAACCCCGGAAGAGGTGTTTGTACGTCCAAAGCAGGAACGTACTCGCCAATTCCTCAGTCGATATTCTTCCGACTGGAGTTATGTCATCTGACGATATAGGCGCAAGCTGTAGTAACTGACGATCCCGGCCCGGCATATGCTGTAACAGGCAAATGCTGATAGGCCGGGTTTTTCTATGGGTGAAGCAGGCCGTGACGGTAAGGAGGAGGACCATGCAGAGCAAAATCGATGAAATCATCACACATATTGCACACTCTCACCAGCAGATCGCACGTGTGCTGGATGCCAAACGCCAAGTCGCTGTACGCATGTCTGAAATCATCAATCATTTGCCAGATATCGAACCGGAGTTGGACGGCGTTGACGGTCTGCTGGATAGCTCTGGGCAAATCAACAAAAGCATTATCTCTTACTTGGGGGGCCTTGCAGATCTGGAAGAGGCTGTAGCCGAAACGCTGACCCAAGTCATGCGGGAGATCGCGGTTCAAGAGGAAGAATAAGCCCGGAAGGCGGGTGAAGGAACATGAGTAGAGAACAGAGCCTCATTCTGATGCTGGACGCAGCAGCCAAAATGCAGTGGAATATTGCCCTGATCCTGGAGGCAAAAGCGATTGAGGCCGAGAAGGTACGGAACTGGACGCTGAATCATTTGAATGGGGATACCTTTCTGACGCATGGGGATCAGGTAGGCGAGCCGCTTAAAATGCATGATCAGCTGGTGGAATTGCTGGAAGGATTAACCCGGATGGAGACCGGACTGTGCAACAATCTCAAAGCGGTGATGGTGCAGAACGATAGCGAAGATGGCGGCGGTATGGACGGTGGCATGTTTGGCGGCATGGATCTGGGAGACATGGGAAAATGAGTCTGATGCGGCGTGAGCAGGAAGCCAAACTGGCGCTCATTGAATCCATTGCACACAGTCAGCAGGCGCTGGCACGCATTCTGGACAGTGTAGCCAGTGTAACCGCTCATTCGGAAGTATCCGCCCGCAGTCTGGCCGAGAACATTCGTTTGCTGAGTCGCTATCAGGCAGAAATGTCTCGTATGGTTACGGGAATCAGGCTGGCCCGAATCCAGCATGGGGAGCCTGGCTTGCCGTGGCTCAAAGACCCCGGGTGTGCAATTCGTATCGTTCGGGACATACAGGAGGAATGTTGACATGTTAAAGAAGAAGAAAATACGACTGAGAACCAAAAGAGCTTTGTTAATCCGTGGAGCCCGTCTGCGCAAAATTCGCAAACTGCGTGCGCTCAGAGCCAAACGTGTTCTTCACAAACGCCCACTTAAAGGACGCAGTGCGTGGCTCAAAAAAAAGAAACGTACGGTACGGCGGCACCGGAGTCCAAAGCCCGTACAACCAGTCGTCCCGGCTACCCCTACCGATCCGAACCCGGACGGTGCGTACAGCCAGGGATACAACGAGGCGTACAACGAGGGATTCAACGCGGGTTTCGCCAAGGGATTCGAGGACGGACATCAGCTGGCTTACAAAGCACAGTAACCGAGTAGAGAGGATTATTCCTGCATGGAATGATACCTGTATACAGTTAGCCCGGGGGGACAGATCCTCCGGGCTATTTGCATCGCCGCAAAAGCGGACATGCCCGTACAGGCGGATGTGGAGGGCATGCGCCAATTTTGCGCCTTGCAGGACACCCGTCCATGATGCATCTGACCCCGAGGCATATCCTTTAGAGGGAAGACCAATCTCGGGGAGAGTCTGGAAGTGAGATCTCCTGAAGGAAGACAGGGTGAATAATGTGGCAAAACGAAGGCACCGTCCGCTGACCGAAGCGGAAACGGCTTACCGCGGCGGATATGCAGAAGGCCGCAGATTTGGCGGCTGTCAAGCCATGATGGAGCGGGTGCAGATGTTTGAACCGACCCTGCGGGACATGAAGGTGTTATATATCCCGCAAGGATTCGATGCCATCGATGAAGGTGTCACCTTGGCTCTGCAGCAATCTGTACGTGAATGCGTTGTTGGATCGCCAGCAACGATGTTGCAGGAAGCCAGTCAGCATCGGCCCGATGTTGTGCTCGTCATGAATGGTCTGCATGTATTTCCCGCAGATCATGTAGAGCAGGTGAATGGCATACGTGCACTCGGTATCCGAACTGCCGTGTGGTTTGTGGATGATCCGTATTTCACCGAAGATACAACGTCCCTTTGCCAGCACTATGATGTCGTCTTCACGCATGAAGAGGCCGCCGTACCCTTCTATCTGGGACATGGAGCGAACCAGGTCATCTATATGCCACTCGCGGTGAATCCAGGCATGTTTCAACCGCGGCGCGCCGCACCGCAGCATCAGCACGACATTTGTTTTATCGGTACCGGATTCTGGAACCGGATTGCCTTGTTTGATGAGCTGGCCCCTTTTCTAGCGGACAAAAAGGTATTCATTGCGGGTAGCCAGTGGAATCGGTTGACACGCTATGATGTACTAGGCCGTTTCATCCACGAAGGATGGATTGCTCCTGGAGAGACAGTAGATTATTACAATGGCGCCAAGATTGTCATTAACATTCACCGGACTTGCGAGAATGGGGAAGACAATCGTAATACACATCATCTTAAAGGTCACTCGATTAATCCACGAACGTATGAGATCAGCGCCTGCGGCACAATGCAGATTACGGATGCACGTGCAGATTTACCCCGTTATTATAAGCCGGGATATGACATCGAGACGTTCACCAACGCAGCAGAACTTCAGCGCAAGATCCACTATTATCTGAAGCATGAAGAAGAACGACAGGCGATGGCGTGGCGTGGACTTCTCACCACGATGAACCAGCATACATTCACTCGCCGGATCGGTCAGTTGCTGGAACATTTGTAATCCCCGTCTGAAGTGCAGCATCAACAAGAACACTATCCCAAAAAATAAAGGAGTGGCGGTATGTCTCTCAAACACCGTAAAACCAAAAAGGTTCATGCACCCGTACTGAGCCTGGCTGATCAAGCACGCAAAAATGGGCAACATGCCGGATATGACGCAGGTAAGGAAGAAGGATATCTGCGCGGTCGCGCCAACTATATAGTGAATTGTGCACAGGAACCGTTGCCTTTCCGACAGCTTCACGTGCTGTATGTATCCTCGGGTAAAGGCTTCCCTTACTCCCCGTTGGATGAGGCCATTATGGCCACGCTACAGGGTATGGTAGCTCAAGTAACCCTCTCTGATCCGCGTCAACCGGTTTCTGAAATTGCACTGCAGACGCGTCCTGATCTTGTGCTTGTGCTGGACGGAATGGATATCCCCATCGAGCATATCGATGCGATTCGCCAAGCGGGCATTCAGACGGCGATCTGGCTCACGGATGACCCGTACTATACAGATATGACGCTGGATATTGTGACACATTTTGACCATGTCTTCACGTTGGAACTAAACTGTATCGATCTATATCGACAAATCGGCTGCGCGTCCGTTCACTACCTCCCTTTTGCCGCATTCACTAATCATTACTTTCCAATTACAACTCCTTCCCCGTTAAAACGGGATGTCAGCTTTATCGGCTCGGCCTACTGGAACCGGGTATACTTCTTCAATCCGATCATGCCTCAGTTGATGTCACACAATACGGTATTTAACGGAATCTGGTGGGACCGTCTGCCTGACTATACTGCCTATGGCGAGAAGATTGAACTCGGTCGCTGGATGAGTCCGCCGGAGACCAATGATGTGTACAATGGCACCAAAATTGTCATCAACCTGCATCGATCCCACGAAGATGATTCCGTTAATAATAATCACCTCAAAATCGCGCCAGCTTCACCAAACCCGAGAACGTTTGAGATTGCCGCGTCCACGACGCTACAGCTGACCGACGCGCGGGATGACATTGCACGTTTCTACAAACCGGGTGTGGAGATTGAGACATATTCCTCGCCGCAGGAGTTACTCGACAAAGTGGAATATTATCTTACTCATGAAAAGGAACGCCGTGAGATTGCACTTCGTGGACTCGAACGTACACTGAAAGACCACACGTATGGCAAAAGAATTAATGAAATGTTAACCATCATATTCCCTTAATTCTGGCTGGGAGGAGGTGTGCACAGTACCCTGTATCGGATACCCGTGTACAGGGTCCGTGCGGCCATGGCAACGAAACCAAAGCTGATGTTATTTTCACATGTGTGTAATACTCGCAGCATTACAGGTGCCGAGAAGCTGCTACTTCATTTTATGAGAGAGATCGGTACGATCTTTGAATGTGTGCTCGTAGCCCCTCAGGAGGGGAAGCTTGCGGGCCTTGCGCGAAGATTCGGCATTCAGGTCAAAATATGCACTCTGCCGATGCTTCACGGTGTGTACACACCTTACCTGGGCATTGCAGATGATGCGGAGCATCTTCGTCATACACCAGCGTATCAGGAAGCAGTCTCCCTAATACGGGAGACTGCTCCCGATATGGTGTTAACGAACACCTGCGTTAATGTGATGCCGGCTGTAGCGGCAAAGTCCCTTCAGATTCCGGTCATCTGGAAGATTACCGAGATCATTCATACGAATGAACATACAAACGAGGCAATCCAGATGATTGGGCGCTACGCGGATTGGATTATCGGTATATCCGAGACAGCGGTAGCCCCATTCCACGAAGCCGGCATAGGTGACAAAGTGACCATTATCTCCCCAACTTGGGAACCCGCGCTACCAGCACCGGACCGCTGGGTTCATCTGCGCGAACGCAAGCGTAAGGAGCTCGGTTTCAAATCATCGCAGACCTGTATCGGTTATATTTCTTCATTTATATATGATGCCAAAGGGTTGAAACCTTTTGTGGATATGGCCTTGAGGATCTGTGAAACACATTCGCGTTGTCGCTTCTGGATCATCGGGGCACCATCGGATAAAAAGTATTACGACGAGTGTGTATCACGGGTGAAAAAATCCGGGTATTCACGCCGGTTTACCTTCACTACGTTTGAAGAGAACGTATCTCTGGCATATACCGCGATGGATATCCTGGTCATCCCAAGCATGGTCAAAGAAGGATTTGGCATGACCGCACTGGAGGGTCTCTATTTTGCCAAACCGGTCATCGCTTTTGCTCAGGGTGGACTGAAGGAATTAATGGAATCCGTAGGCAGTGATGCATTTCTGGCCCCACCGGGTGATACCGAAGCGCTTGTCACCTTGGCAACAACCTTGCTGAATGATGCAGAGCTGGCCTCGAATACGGGGTGGAGTAATCGGACAGAAGCGGAAAGGCTCTACGGCGTTGAAACCTACCGAACGAAACTGCATACGATGGTGACACAGTGGTTATTGCGTTTTCCCGGATGGTTTGCTTATATCCAACCTCCGAATGGACCTGTGTATACCCATGGGGAGGGAGGACTGCGCACTGTACTGGTTCTGGAGCCGACTACGGTTCGGGCACTATTATTCCCACTGACCGTCATACAGGCGTTGCCACATTCCTCATTACCTCCAATCGCATTGGGTCACGATGCTCCTGTTGCCTCAGGTACTGTCCCGGCTGCAAAGCCGATTCAACAGAGGGGCAAAACGCGGAAACGTCGTCGCAAGCCACTTGCACCTCATTCTCGCCGAGACCGTGAGGGGCTGAAACGTACTTCCGGAACTGGCAGACGTAAGGGGAGAACCCGTACAACGAAGGGACCGCGTCCACATATGGGGAAATCGGCTAGTCGCAGACGCAAATCTGCCAAGGCAGGACGTAGCCGAGCAGGGCGCAAGGGTTCCAATACAAGATGAAGGCAGGGATTACGATGAAGATCATGACGGTGCTGGGTACGAGACCTGAGATCATACGGCTCAGCCTGATCATCTCCAAGCTGGACCAGTACGCGTCCAAACATATTCTGGTGCATACGGGACAGAACTTCACGGAAAGTCTCAGCGGTCTCTTTTTCAAGGAAATGGGCCTGCGCGCACCGGATTACGTTCTTCAGGATGAAGCGGCCACTCTGGGACGACAGCTATCCTCGATGTTTACGCAGATGGAAGATCTGATATTGCAGGAGAAGCCCGATAAATTGCTGCTGCTCGGCGATACCAATAGCGCATTATGTGCAATATTGGCTGAGCGCATGGGTGTTCCTGTTATTCATATGGAAGCAGGCAATCGTTGCTTCGACCTGGATGTGCCTGAAGAGAAAAATCGTAAGGTTATTGATGCCATCTCCACCGTTAATATGCCTTACACGGAACAGAGCAAGAAACATTTGGTCAGTGAAGGGGTACCAAGCAGGCGTATCGTGCTAACGGGCAATCCCATCTATGAAGTAATGCAGCACTACGACGCGCAAGTAAGTTGCAGCAAAATACTCAAAAAGCTCAAGCTGAAGTCCGGGCAATACTTCCTGGTTACTGCCCATCGAGCCGAGAATGTGGATCATGCCCCTCATTTGCTGGAGATTATGAAAGGGCTGAACCAGGTCGCAGAGGAACACGGGTTGCGTGTGATCTGCAGTATTCATCCGCGTACAGCGATCCGGATTGCGGAGCATCTGCATCTGGAGATGAACCCGCTGGTGGAGTTTCACGAGCCGTTTGGATTCTTCGACTTTGTAATGCTTGAACGTCATGCACGCTGTGCACTTACGGATAGCGGTACCGTGCAGGAGGAGTGTTGCATTATGGGCGTGCCGACCGTAACGATGCGTCGAACTACCGAGCGGCCGGAAACGGTCGATTGCGGCAGCAATGTAGTCTCCGGTCTGGATGCCGCGCGCATCGCTGATTGCGTGAAAGTCATGACAAAGATGTCTAGCGACTGGGATTGCCCGCAAGGTTACAAAGCCACAGATGTATCCAGTAAAGTGGTTAAATTTCTGCTTGGAGGGAAAATGCATGTTTGAAAATAAGCGTATACTCGTGACTGGCGGTACGGGATCATGGGGTTATGAACTTGTGGCTCAACTACTGCCCCAGCAGCCCAAAGAAATTATTGTATATTCCCGGAACGAGTCTAGCCAAGTAGCTATGAGTCGTGAATTTGAAGACCCGCGTCTTCATTTCCGGATTGGAGATATTCGTGACAAGGACGCTTTGACGGCGGCTTGCCAGCATGTGGACTATGTATTTCATCTGGCAGCGCTCAAGCATGTTCCGGTGTGTGAAGACCAGCCGTACGAAGCACTCAAAACCAATGTGATTGGTACACAGAACGTAATCGAGGCCGCTATTGAGAACAAGGTGGAAAAAGTAATCTATATCTCGACTGACAAGGCTGCCAATCCGTCCAACTTTTATGGCATGACAAAAGCGATCGGCGAGAAATTAATTGTATATGCAAACTTGTTACACAGCGATACCAAGTTTGTTACGGTACGGGGTGGGAATGTACTGGGAACAAATGGAAGTGTGGTACATCTGTTCAAGAATCAAATCCGCCAGAAAGGGCAGGTCTCCATCACGGATATGAGTATGACTCGATTCTTTCTTACGCTGAAGGACGCAATTACCTTGCTGTTCAAAGCTTCGGTGGAAAGTGTCGGCGGAGAGATCTTTGTCATGACGATGCCTACCTGCAAAATCGTTGATCTCGCGGAAGTACTGATTGAGGATTCCGGTGTGGAGAATGTGAGCATTGTGGAACGGGGCATTCGTCCAGGGGAGAAAATCCATGAAATATTGATGAGTGAATTCGAGAGCATGACCACCGTTGTTTACGATGAGCAGTACCTGGTAATTCTTCCTACCCTGGGCATACCGGGCCTGCGTGAACATTATACCAATTGTCCTCCGGTCTCCTTTAACAGTTTCAGTTCTGAACACCAACTCATGACCAAAGAGGAGATTCGTGAAATTCTGAAACGCGGAGGATTCTTGTCATGAAACTGCTGATACTTGGTGGAAACGGAATGGCCGGCCATATTTTGGTCGACTATTTCCGCCGTCAAGGTGTACACAGCGTCTTCTACACATCTCGGGATGTAACGGACCCCAATGGTCTGCTCCTGGATGTGAACGACAGCTTCATGGTTGATCGATTGGTAGAAGCTGTGCACCCGGATGTGATTATTAATGCTGTAGGTGTGTTGAACAACTTCGCAGATGAGGACAAAATTACTGCATATCATATTAATGGTTTCCTGCCACATCGTCTGCGGCGGGTTGCAGATACGATTGGTGCACGCCTGATTCATATCAGCACGGACTGTGTGTTCAGCGGAGAACGGGGAGCATACCGGGAAGATGATGTTACGGATGGGACTTCAGCTTACGCTATCACCAAAGCACTTGGCGAAGTTCAGGATGAAGGTCATCTGACGATCCGTACGTCCATCATTGGACCCGAGATTCGCCAGGGCGGCATTGGTCTGATGCAATGGTTTATGTCCAGCACAGGTGAAGTCGGGGGGTATACCCGCGTATTCTGGAACGGTGTGACCACACTTGAGCTGGCCAAATGGGTAGACCATTACCTGTCCTCATCGGTTAGTGGTCTGATCCACCTAGCTCATCCGGCACCTGTCAGCAAGCATGACCTGCTTATATTGTTCAAGCAGACCTGGGATAAGCAGGATGTGACGATTGTGCGTGATGACAGTGTGGTGCAGGACCGTACGCTGGTGTCCACTCGCGAGGATGTGAAGACAGACCTGCCGGATTATTCTACAATGCTGAAGGAGTTGGCATTATGGATGGAGCAGAGCTGAGAGACAAGAAAGTGCTGATTACAGGCGCCTCCGGTTTTACCGGGCGACATGCCGTATCTTATTTTCGGGAAGTTGGTGCAGTGGTTGCGGCTGTAGTCCGGAGGCCGGATGTGTATTCATTCGGAAAAGGTGCACAAGTCCATGTCTGTGATCTGAACGATAAACAGCAAGTACGTCATCTGATCGGCGAGGTGCAGCCCGACTATGTGCTGCATCTCGCTGGCAAAAATTCAGTGCCTGATTCGTGGTCTGATCCGCTACTGGTCCTGGAGACCAATGTGATGGCCGTGCTGTATTTGCTGGATGCGCTTCGCAGTTGTCCGACAGCACGTACCGTTATTGTAGGATCGCGGTTAAAATATACGCCGGAACCTGGCCGGATTCCCCAGCCTCCGCATCCATACAGCCTCAGTAAAGCGCTGGAAGAGATGGTGTCCTTGTCGTGGATGTCGCTCTTCGGACAACAGATCATGCTGGCGGAGCCAGGCAATCTGATTGGTGCGGGTCCTTCCACAGGCATCTGTTCACTGCTTGCACGCCATGTTGTTGCCTGTGAGCAGGCGGGAAAAACCGAGGCATTCCGTCTGTCCGGACGGGACAATACCCGTGACTTTCTGGATGTGCGGGATGCCGTCAGAGCGTATGCGACCCTCATGGTACACGGGTCCAGTGGTACGGTATACCCGGTGGTGTCTGGAGTCGAGCGCAGTCTTGGTGAAATTGCAGATCTGCTGTTGTCCATGACAGAAGCGGAAGTACCTGTTCGCTGGGATGGGGCATCTTCTGGTCCGGATGGTTCGGGGAAACAGGAGGAATTATCACTGCTGCGCAAGCTTGGCTGGCAGCCGATGATTCCATTTGCCACATCACTTCAGGATATCCTGAGTGATGTTCGTGTCCAGCAAGGGAGGACGACAAGTTGAATCCGAGAGTATCCATTGTCATTCCATTCTACAACTGCCCTTATGTGCCTCAGGCGATTCAGAGTGCGCTGAACCAGACGTATCCCCATGTGGAGATCGTTGTTGTGAATGACGGTTCAACCCGGCATGCAGAGTTGCTTCAACCCTATCTTCCTTATATTAATGTGCTTGGCAAAAGCAATGGCGGGACGGCTTCGGCACTTAATCATGGCATCCGCCATGCCTCTGGTGATTATGTAGCTTGGCTCAGTTCGGATGATTATCTGTACCCGGATAAAATTCGTTATCAGCTGGAGTTTATGCAGCGTGAGAATGTGCTCGTCTCCCATACGAACTTTCATTATATCAACGAGCATTCGGCAGTTACCAAAATGCATGGTGGGCCTGAACCGATGTCGGATATGGATTTACTACGACGGTTTGTTAACGGCAATCCGGTGAATGGCTGCACGGTCATGATTCGCAAGGATCTCTTTAGCGGAGTGGGGTTGTTCGATGAACTTCTTCCCTACACCCATGATCTGGATCTCTGGATGCGTATTGTACTGAACGGTCATCGGTTCCCATACCTGAATGAACCGCTTACTGCCTATCGGTGGCATGGGGGAATGGGATCGGTACGTCATGCTGATGTCATCGGCAGAGAGGCATCCATGGTATGGTCCAGATATCGGGAACCGCTGTTGCAGCGAATAGCGACGCTTGGCGGGTAGCGTAGGGAGGGCAGTTATGAAAGCCAAAAGATGGCTGATTAACGCCCTCTTTGCGCAGCATTTTACCTAAGACAGTAAGAGGAGGGGAAGGCCCGAATGGAGCCAAAAGTATCGATCGTCATTCCTTTTTACAATTGTGCTTATATCGAGCAGGCTGTTCACAGTGCCATTCACCAGACGTATCCGCATATCGAAGTCATCGTGGTGGATGATGGGTCAACCGAGCACGTGGAGCGGCTACAGCCATTCATGGATTCCATCCGCTATATTCGCAAGGAAAACGGTGGAACCGCGACAGCATTAAATGAGGGCATCAAACATGCAACAGGGGATTACTTTGTCTGGCTCAGCTCAGATGATGTGATGCTACTTGATCGGGTGGAGAAACAACTGACGTTTATGCGAGAGGTCAAGGCTTCATTCTGTCATGGTGCCTACCATTATGTGAATGAGAAGAGTGAATGGTTGGATACGGTGCATCCGGAAGTGGGAAGTCGTCTGGAAATGTTGCAGGTACTGCTGGAAGGTTGTCCGATCAACGGCTGTACTGTCATGTTAGAGATGGAAGCATTTGAGCGCTTCGGACTGTTCGACACTGATTTTCGCTACACCCATGACTATGAGATGTGGATGAGGCTGTTTCCAATGTATGAGCTGTTCTACTACAATGAACCTCTGATGTGTTACCGATTGCATGAATCGATGGGGACCAAACGCCATTTCAAGGCACTGGTTGCCGAGATGGAACAGGTTCAGGCGAAGCATCGGCCTATTCTGTTCAACTTACTTCAGGTTGGCGGGTACTGGAAGTAGATGGTTTTGGTAATGATGGCTGAATGAAATAGGTATTAAATGGACAGGAGAGCACCCTTATGAAGCACTTTTTAAGTGTTATAAGTGGAAGCTCTTTTTTTGCTTTATGGACAGATACGTGGACACAAAGGGTGATCGATTGCTGAAGTCTCTGTATAATGAAATGATTCATACACGGAAGGGACTGGACTATGCGCAGAATCAATATCTTAAACCCAACTATTAATAAACTAATGGAGGTAAGAGTATTGATTACAGAGTTACACACAGAACGGTTATATTTGCGACAAATGAACGTATCGGATGCGGCCAGCTTGTTTAAAATTTGGTCTGATCCGGATGTAACTAGATTTATGAATATCACTCATTTTACGGATGAAAATCAAGCTATAGCCATGATTAATCTTCTGAATGATCTTGCTCAGGAAAACAAGGCCATTCGGTTCTCTATCCTTGTGCAAGAGTCCAACGAAATCATAGGTTCCTGTGGTTATAATTCACTGGATTTTGACAATCTCAAAGCAGAAATCGGGTATGACATTGCCAGATCAAAATGGGGGAAAGGATATGCTACGGAAGCGATCTCTTCTTTGTTAGCTCATGCATTCTCGACTATGAAGCTGAATCGTATTGAGGCAAAGGTTGACCCCGATAATGTGAATTCTATCAAGCTATTGCAAAAGCTCAATTTCACATACGAAGGTACTCTCAGAGCATACGAGAGGGTAGGCGAAACGTTCAGTGATCTGAATATGTATTCCAAGTTGGCGACAGATTAAAACGATCTGTAATAGCGTGTTCTCGGTCCGTTAGAACACATTTGAAGCGAACAAAAGGGGTGTCCTCAGTCATTCATATGACAGATGGGACACCCCTTGTTTGATATTTCGGCATGTTATATGAAGACGGCATATCATTGGACAACTCAATCTTTTGAATTCATGATCACCATGGATGCAGGATCGGGAAATACATATCCTTTAGGCAGCTTCTTCATCAATTCATTCATTACAGCGTAATCCACGTTGATGTGAGGTGTGGAAACTGGAGTCGAAAACCAGCGATTGTATAGATCACTTGGTACAAGTAACGTCATATTGTATGTCCTCCTCTGTAGATGGCTTCTTGGTAGACTTGAAATGTACGAAATCCCATCACTTCCAGTGAACGATTTTGTTCAGCCCAAGCTTTCGCCGCCGCCCCCACTGTTCTTCGGGTAACATCATCCTCAAGTAGTGCATCCAACAGTTCACGGAGCGAGTCGACATCCTGCGGAGGAACAACCCATCCCGTACGTCCAGATTCAACCATCTCAGGCATGCCGGCTGTGCCACTGACGATAACAGGTACACCCGCCAGTTGCGCTTCAGTAACGGAGAACGGCTGGGTGTCCTGCAGACTGGGCTGGACATAGATATCTGCATGGCGCAGGAAGGAAGGAATATTGTCCAGCTTGCCCCAGAACACAACATCGGCTCCAATCCCCGTTGACGCGGCCTGTGAACGCAATTCATCGGTTAGATTGCCTTCTCCTGCGATCCAGCAGACCCAATCGGAACGTTTATTTTTCAGACTGGCTAAGGCCTTGATTAACACATGAACGCCCTTGATGTATTCAAGTCGTCCGGTAAAGGCAATGACTTTCTTGCCCGCAGGTGGTCGCTGGCGGAACTTCACAGTTGCTGAGGCACGGTAGGCTGGGAGATCTACAGCATAGGGAATCTGTCTGAACTTTGATTCAGGAACGGCAAGCTCTGTAAGCGTACTCTTGATCCAGTGGCTTGACACGAGAATGAGCTCGGACTGTGCTGCACTTCGCTCTTCCAATGAGAGAAAATAACGTCCACGCTTGGATTGCAAATATGAAGGGAGAGTAAGCTGTGGGTTGGAATTTTGAGCATCGTAAAAGGCTTCGCGTGCAAGAGCGCCATGATAGCTTGTAACCAGTGGGATATTGCGGTTCAAGATGCGTTTTATGGCTACGGCAGCTACCGGATCTTGCGCATGAATAACGTCGTAGTGGTCCACCCCCAGATAAGCGGCTGCCATCTCGAAGGCATATCTATTCAGTTCATAATAAGCGAGGAGAGGATCAGCAGTGAATTGTGGCAGATCAGTCGGATTGAGTTTGGCTTGCAACATGGGCCACACCTTATCCTTGGAGAAAGCTCGGTTCAGATTACGAACATATACTTCGTTATTGGCACCATTTGTGCCCATGATATCAACCTCTACACCAAGTGCGATTAACCTGTCGGCCAGTTGTTTAACATATGTCCATATGCCTCCCATATGTGTAAGCTCCCAATACGTAACGAGCAGAACTTTCATAGCTACCTCCTTGTCACGGCCTGCACCGGCCGAGCTTCTATCCTTTTATTCTATGAAAAAAGAGGACCGGAAGGTCGGGCATTTCCGTGTAATTGGTCGAAAATGGGTGAATGCAAATGGCAATGGACGAGAGGAAGCATATCCTATGTACAGGAAGGTTCGTGTGCTCCGAAGGAGGGATCTACAGTGGCGGTATATTTACTTGAGATTCATGAGAATCTGTTACAGACATTTGTTCCCGTCAAGTACATGGATGTGGAGTTGGCCTATGTGGGCGGCGAGGAAGGGACGGATGTATTTGTTGGTGGAGCCAGTATTCACGGAGAACTGTATCGACACCTTTTTCACCTAACGTCAAATTCGGGGGGAGCGGGCGGTAATCAGGTCATTCATAATCTGGATGTGTCATCCGAGCCTTATGAACTGAGGATCATCAGCAACAGTTCTTCACCGAAGCATCTGGTTATTCGAATATATTGCAGAAGTATTCACGGTCAGACATTGGGCATACTGTCAGAATATCAGATGATGAAGCTTGCAGATTGATATGGACATCATTGCATAATCATGATTAACCAACGTGTGGAGCAGGGAAGGTGCCTGTTCCATTTTTTTGTGGTGCATCCATAGTAGAATTGTCTGAAAAAATAGCTTGACAGCAAAGGTATTTTCATTAGAATTAGATCAGTATTAAACGAAAGTTTAAAACGACGATTTAAAACGGTAGTTTGAAATTGGTCGTCAATATAGGCTGAGTGAGACGCATGGATAAGCCTGCGATCTACTGGCTGGAAAAGAGTGTGGAGAACGTGAAAGAACAAACAGCAGTACCCCAGGAGCCGGCAGAGTTTTCGCTTAAAGCCATTATACTGCCACTCCTGGCAATTATCGTCGGAATGATTATGGTTATTCTGGACAGCACGGTGGTGAACGTGGCCATTCCAAATCTGGTTCAATATTTTGAGACGGATCTTAAAACGATCCAATGGACGGTTACGGGTTACACCTTGGCTTTGTCTGCAGTTATTCCACTGGCAGGCTGGTTAACGGACCGTTTTGGTGCCAAAAGAGTATTCCTGTTCACCATTGCCATGTTTACCTTGGGTTCAGTGTTATGCTCGATCGCTCAATCACCTGAGCAATTAATCATTTACCGTATCATTCAGGGTCTCGGTGGAGGCATGGTTGCTCCTATTGGTATGGCGATGGTCTTTCGTCTGGCTCCGCCTGAGCGAAGAGGTTCCATCATGGGGATGCTGGGAATTCCCATGCTGCTTGCCCCCGCATTGGGTCCGGTGTTGTCCGGGTGGTTTATTGAATCACTGAGCTGGCACTGGATCTTCCTGATTAACTTGCCCATTGGTATTGCAGCTTTCATTCTATGTATCAAGTTTTTGCCGGATACAGATCGTGGACGCACACCTGCACTGGATCTGCTCGGCATGATTCTGGCGCCAATTGCGTTCTCGATGCTGGCTTACGGTGTGAGTGAGGGTGGAACGAGCTGGACGTCTGCAACAACTTTGACGGGTGTCATTGTGGGTGGTGTAGCGCTCATTTTGTTCATTATTGTGGAGCTTCGTCATCAAAATCCATTGCTCGAACTCCGGGTATTCAAATCATCTGATTTCTCACGGGGAATTATTCTCGCATGGGTGTCACAAGTGGCGCTGTTCGGTGCGATGATCCTGATCCCGCTCTATCTGCAACAGATCAAAGGGTACACTGCACTGGAAACAGGATTGATTCTACTGCCACAGGCATTGGCTTCCGGAGTGGGTATGCCGCTTGGTGGTCGATTGTTTGATAAAATCGGTGCTAGACCTCTGGCCTTTGTGGGTCTGGGTATTATCTCGGGAGCATTGTTTATTCTGTCCTCCATTACGGCAGAGACAGGTCTTGGCCTGATTATAACGGCTCTGGTCATGATGGGTCTGGGTATGGGCTTGTCCATGATGCCACTCAATACGCATGTATTAAATGCTGCACCGCGCAAGTTGGTTGGACGGGTTACACCGCTCACGGCTGCTGCACAGCAAGTAGTCGTGTCCTTTGCGGTTGCAGGGCTTACAGGCTTCCTGACTTCAAGAATCGCAGACAATACAATGAGTACAGAGCCGACCGCTATCGTGCATGGTTTGGTGGCTGGTTTCAATGATACGTTCTTCCTGGCCGCTTGTATTGCATTGTTCGGATGTTTGCTCAGTCTGATTCTGCGGAAACCAAAACCGATGCCGGAAGAAGAACTTCAAAATGGTGACAAGCCTGATCCCGCGATGATGATGGGTCACTAAGATTTTATAAAAACCATAAAAACCATAAAAATCATACTAAGGCAGTTCAGAGAAATTTTGCTGAACTGCCTTTTTTCTATGCTCAATGGAAAATTCGTAGTGCTGTCATCATTTCACGGAAAGAAATGGCATATCGATCTGGTGAAAAAGACAAGCTCATATGCTGTCTGCCCTGAATGCGAATATACTCACGCAGTTTCTTGTTATTCATGAGGTCCCTTGCTTCGGCTACAGCGGCCTCTACATTTCCAATTGGATAAAACTTACCAGTCTTATTATGTGTGATAAATGAACGAACACCATCCGAATCCGTGCTGAGCACCGGGCAGCCACAACTGATGGCTTCAGCGACGGCATAACCGAATCCTTCAAGCAGGGAAGTGGATAACATGATGCCCCCTGAAGCGGCAATCATGGAATAATATGCAGGCATCTGAGAGTGAGGAACATTGATGAAGATCCCAATCCGATCCTCAAGCCCGTATTCTGCCAGCATGTGCCGGAACATGACTTCATCTTCTGGATTAGCCAAAGTTGGATCGTGGAACAACCATAGTCTGGCTTCCGGATTTTTTTTGACGATTTCACTCGATATGATTAGATATTCACGCCAGTTTTTGTTGTGTTCAAGTCGTCCTACCCAAGCCAGCACCGGATAGGGTGGGGTATCCACCAAGATTGGTGCGAAGGTGTCTGTATCCAGCATATTGGGAATAACAAACCGATGAAGCCAGGGACAGATATGAATGAACATATCCAGCAGGTGGTCTGTGGGAGGTATAACGGCAGCATCACAATGAGCTTGGAGGTATGGGACACCCATCTGTATCGTTTCCAGAGCTTGATCGCGTGCTCCGAGTCCCTGGGCTTCAAAAATAATTCGTCCGGTATAACCAAGTCCTCTCAAGCGGCCGGGCATAGCGATGTCTGAAGTGGCAATGATGGCATCATAATGATGAGTATGGATGATATGATGGATATCCTCGTCACTGGACGCGGTGAAAATAGGTGTATCACTGTTGTTCTGCAATCCCGAGCCTGTGCTGAGATACAATAGGTGCGCTTCAATGCCATGGCGTTTCAGAACAGCGGTGCGCAGTCGATTTAACGTATCCACGCCACCGCTCGGAACATAAAACGTGAATAATACTTTCACACGATTCACCCTCTGACTTTTGGTCAGGAGCACATTCTCCTGTACTCTATGTTACGTTGGCTTTAAGCGCAGGGTGTGGGTGTTGGTCAGAATGTTCACATTTTGGACATATATTTTTAAGCTGTCTTTTAAGTGTCATTAAGCTGAGGCTAGGATAGCTCACGTAATATACAAGGAACTTCCCGTGCCATCATCTATTACATAAGTTCAACGTATCATTTACACGATAACGGAGAGGGCAGAAATAACTTGAAGAAGCGAAGCGTTCGCCTAAAAGCTTTCTGAAAAGAAAGCTACATCGGAAGCATACGCTATCTCCGGATTTTTCCTTCTGAGAAGGAATCAAAAAAATCTGGGGATAACAGTAATCGGAAGGTTATTCTGTCATCGGAGTGCAAGTGTAATATTTTCAGTTGAATTTATATAACGAATGATGGTGCACGGGTATTTTAACGGGAAAGGATGAATGATGTGCTCGAAGTGAAACAGGTCAGCAAAGTCTACGAAGGACAACGCGGCGTACATCAACTGGATTTCACCATGGAACGTGGTGAGATTGTTGGCTTTCTCGGACCCAATGGAGCCGGGAAAACAACAACGATGCGTATGATTACGGGTTATGTGCATCCAACCGCGGGTTCCATTATGGTGGATGGAATGTCGGTGCATGAGCAGGGTCAGCGTGTTCGTTCCAAGATTGGGTATCTGCCTGAAACTCCGCCACTCTATCCGGATATGACCGTGCAGTCCTATCTTAAATTCGTAGCCAATTTGCGAGATGTCCCGGCACGTGAGGTTAAGCTGCGGGTCAGTGAGATGGTTAGCAGACTGGGACTTCAGGGTCGGGAAAGGCAAATGGTACGTGGGTTATCCAAAGGATACAAGCAACGCCTTGGGCTGGCAGGAGCCATTATTCACAAGCCGGATCTGCTGGTCCTGGATGAGCCAACATCGGGTCTTGATCCAAATCAGATTATCGAGATCAGAGATCTGATTCGAGAACTGGGGGAGAACCATACGGTCCTGCTCAGTACGCATATTTTGCCTGAAGTGAGCACGCTCTGTAATCGAATGTTGATCATCAATCAGGGACAGCTCGTGTTGGATGGTTCACCTCAGCATTTCGGATCAGCAATGGGGGATCAGTTCAAGGTATCGATTGAAGTGAAGGCCACTGCGGAGCAATTACATAATGTGCTGACACCATGGGAGAAGGTGCGGAGTGAAGTTATTCAAGCGTCGGATGTGAATACCAGCAAAGATACTTCACTTAATTCAGATTCGGCGAATACGGTTAAAATGCTGCTTACTGGAGAAAACTCGGAAGATTTCCGGGAGGAGCTGTTCTACCTTTTGTCAGGTGCAGGATTACCGATACTGGAGATGAAGAAGGAGAACCTGAGCCTGGAGCAAATCTTCCTGAAGCTGACCACAACCGAGGCAACAGACACGGACGCGATTTCGGCAGATGTGGATAAGGTTGTTGGGGCAGAGATGGATCAGGACGTAACTTCGGACATCGACTCGTCGAGTATATCGGGAACATCAGTCGGTACATCAGCCGATACTTCGCCCCAAGTTCGCAAAGGGGAGGACTCCAAATGAGACGAATGATGGCGGTATGCAATAAAGAGCTGCAAGCTTATTTTCTGTCACCAACGTCCTATTTTGCTTTTGCCGTATATGTACTGATGACCAGTCTGCTGTTCTATTCAAGCTTTGTATATTACCAGCCGAGTATTGTTGATTATCGTCTCGTGTTGGGCGATACGTTGTCCATGCTGCTGTTTGTCGTGCCATTGTTAACGATGCGACTGGTTGCAGAGGAATTTAGACAGGGAACGGATGAATTGTTACTGACTTCTCCGGCACGTGTAACAGAAATTATTTTTGGCAAATATCTTGCTTCTCTGGCCATTCTGGTTGTGCTCATCCTGTGCAGTCTGGTGTACCCTTTCATCATGTCATTTTATGGGACATTGGATATGACGACGGTATGGATGTCTGCGCTGGGGTTATTTTTCCTGGGCGGAAGTATGATGGCGATTGGACTGTTCGCTTCTACATTATCCCAGCATCAGATGGTGTCTGCGGTGGCGGGTTTTATTATTTTGCTCGTTTTGTGGATGCTTGATTCATTCGCAGGAAATACAGGTTCTGCTTTGCAACAGTGGCTGGACCCGTTTGCTCTGACCAACCGGTTCGACAGCTTCATGAAAGGTGTGCTTAGTGGGCCGGATATCTTGTATTATGTCACCCTTTCGGGTGTGTTTCTGCTGTTAAGCATTCAAATTGTGGAACGGAAGCGGTGGAGGTGAGAAGATGAAAAAATGGTTAAGTCATACCAACAGTACCGTGCTGTCCGTAGCGGTGATTGGCATCTTTATTTTGCTAACACTGTTCCTGAATTCACTTGGCGGCTTCCAGCTGGATCTGACCTCGAACAAACAATACACGTTATCTGACCAGTCTCTTACTGCGATCAAAAATGTGGAGGATGACGTCAACATTCTGGTGTTAACGGTCGAAAATGCCAACAACACCGTCCTGAACCGTGAGGTGACGGATATGGTCGAGGAATACACGAAACGTAACAGCAAGCTGAAAATAAAACAATATAATCTGACGCAGGAACCTGCGCTTGCATCCAAATATGGCATAACAGGCAGCTCCATTGTGCTGGAGCAGGGAGATCAACACAAAGTGATTGATATCGCCAGTTTGTTTACCGCGACAGGTGACGGCAGTGACGGATCATATCAGTTCACAGGTGAGGAAAAACTTACGCAGGCGCTCATGAATATGTCATCCACGGAGATGCACAAAATGGTCTTTTTGACTGGGCATGAAGAGCTGAGTCTCGCTCAGATGACTACGCTGCAATCCTCCTTGGAACAAAATAATGTGCAGACGGAAGAGTTGCAGCTGAATCAAGCCGGAAAGGTTCCGCAAGATGC
The DNA here is from genome assembly GCF_056395745.1 of Paenibacillus sp. 10L310. Taxonomy (NCBI): domain Bacteria; kingdom Bacillati; phylum Bacillota; class Bacilli; order Caryophanales; family Paenibacillaceae; genus Paenibacillus; species Paenibacillus sp. 10L310. Next base: position 176,308 of record NZ_JBFTKC010000007.1, read on the forward strand.
AGATGTACTCGCCATTATTGGCCCACAACGCGATCTCAGTGATACGGAAATGAAAGCCATTCGTACATATCTGAGTAATGGAGGCAAGCTGTTATTATCCCTCGGATTTGTGGAAGATATGAAATCCAGTTGGAAAAACATCGATGCCCTCATGGCTGACTATGGCGTCGTTGATGAGCATGCGGTCATGGTGGATAATCAGCAAGCCAGTACGATGGGGCCACTCTGGGTGGTGCCGGAGTATGGTACACATGCAATTACGGACAAACTTGCTGCAAGTCAATTGTATCCGATGTTGTCGTTGTCGATTGCGTTGACCAGCAAAGAACAGGATAAATATACCCTTTCACCGTTAATGCATTCTTCGAATGACAGTTATGGGGAGACGAATATCGGCGGCTTATTGCAGAATGAAACAACCAATGATGCCGAAGAGGACATTCAGGGACCCGTTGAATTAGGATATGCAGCCGATACGACGGATGGTAAACCGAAGGCAGTTATTCTGGGCTCATCCATTTTCATGCAGGATTCGGAAATTGCGAATGGTGGCAATCGGGACTTTATTTTGAATACGGTAAACTATTTGAGTGAGAAAGAAAATGGATTGACGATTCGCCCACGTGTACAAGCTGGGTATGAGATGGCATACCTGAATGGCGAACAAGCCAGAACGATTTTCTTCGTGGCTATTGTAGCATTCCCACTCATCTTTGTTATCATTGGTGTACTCTTATGGTGGAGGCGCAGACGAGTATGAGAAAATGGGTTCCAACGATTCTGGTGGTCATCGTACTAATTGTGGGCTGGGTGTACGCGGCCAGTCAAAATTATTTTCGGGAAGAAGAAGCGGTTCAAGCCAAGTTGCTTGGTATTCAATCCGGGGATGTTCAATCTATTACAATACATGACACAACGGAGGAGACATCCGATGTAGCAGCAACTTCGACTTTAACGCTTGAAAATGGCGTATGGCAGATGGTTGAGCCAAAAGCCTATCCTCTGAACGGTTACAGTGTAAGCAGCTGGCTGGATGCTCTGAGTGGTGCAAATCAGGAACTGGTGGTAGAAGAAGAACCAACGGATCTGGATAAGTACGGATTAGGAACAGATGCTACACGTATGGATATCAAACTCAAAGATAATCGGGAGATCAAACTGGCTATTGGTGGCCAGCTTCCAGCAGATGATGCACGTTATGTGCGTGTTGATTCGGGCCCTGTGGTTGCCGTGCAGACAGAGGCGATTACCAGCATAGCTTTGTCTCGTCGTGATTTGTTGGACACTACACCTTTCAATATGGATGAGACAAATGTTGGGTCTCTGGAGTGGGAGGGTGAGGCAGCTACCTGGATGTTAAAAACGACATTGGAGAACGATGCGGCAGAACAGACCTGGACACTGAGTGGAAAAACGATTGAAGCCACAGATGCCGTATCTCTTATCGGCAAAATCAAAAACCTTTCGACAGCAGATGATGTGCGTAAAGCGTCCGAGCTGAAGAATTCGGTTCCACGATTCACCCTGTCTGTTGAACAGACGGTCAATGGGCAACAAGTTCGAGATGTGTATCGGGGACTTACGGTGCCATCCGAACCTGATCAGATCTGGGTCATTACGCCGGATGGTCAATGGGCATATGGCATGGATGCGACAAGTCTAACGGAAGCCGAGAAATTCCCGGATACAATTAAAGCATCAACAACTTCGTCGGAAGAGTCATCGAGTTCTGCAAATGACGCAACGACATCCTCATCAACAGACGGGAAATGAGCGGGGCGGAAGATAAGTGATATTATTGTGTTGAGATTCAAATATGATTTCGAGGCAGTGCTGCGAACAAGCAGCACTGTTTTTTTATTTTATATAGCGAAGAAACTCACGGTCCACAGATCAAAACCAAAGATCAATAAGCAAAGCCCAAAACCAGAATACCTGAATCTACAGGGTAAGGTACCATATCCTTTCAGCATATCGGTACGTACAGAAGCGCATCCTATCTTTGTGACCAAAACCAACATACATTGGAGGATGAGTACATGCCAGCAGTCAAAAAGGCAACAGCTATTACGTTATCATTATCTACTGCAATCTTTGTAATGGCCGGTTTGACAGGTTGTGGCACGAATCGGGATACCAACAATATGCATACGCAAAGTGTTCGTCAGCAAGCCAACGGCATTAACCGTTATGGTGTGGAAACAAATGGTATGGATGGCATCCGTGCGAAAAGTTATCGCATGCATAATGTCACTGACCTGAAATCCAGTGAAGAGCTGGCAAAACGTATCACGGAGATGAAGGAAGTTAAATCCGCCCGTGTTATGTTAACCGATCGTAATGCTTATGTGGCAGTTCGTTTGGCAGATGGTCATGCAGGCAAGTTGGAGAGCAAGTCCAATGGTCGTACGAGCATGCTGAATGGAACGATGCGTAATCATACCAGTGATACCATGCGTGGGGGCAACATGAATCACGATATGGGTGGTATGCGTGTGAATGGCGGTACGGGCACAATGTCTCCATACAGCACTAGCGGAATTGCTCCAGGACTGAACACAAATTCGGCAACGGATCGCAGCCATATGGGGAATGACCGTAGCATCTATGGAACCATGGGCACAGGCGCCGTTGGCATGATGCGTGGTCTGACAAACAGCGGCAAAGCACGTGGGACAGACGATGGGCATTATGGTATGAAAAGTGAAGGACAACGTGTAGATAGCACGGACGATAACACATCAGCTGAGATTAAGGGTAAGATTTCAGCCAAAATCAAGCAGTTTGCACCAAACATCGAGAATGTATATGTATCAGCCAATCCGGATTTTGTGGAGCATGTCGAGAACTATGCCACAGATATTCGTAACGGTAAGCCCGTTAGTGGCATGATTGATACGTTCCAATCGATGGTGGAGCGCATTTTCCCAACGAACGGAACAGATACGAATAACCGTGATGGCATCCTTGACGATGGCCTGATGAACCGTAATCACAACGGTGGTGTCATGAATCGAATGAATCGGTAGTTTTTTGACATGAACAAGTGTGCCTTTGCGCAGATGGTAACATCCGCTGCAGGGGCATGTTTGTTTTACATGATCTCAACAGGATTCACTTTGAATGTTTCTTCAATAAATTCAGAATATTTGTCTTCCATATAGACTAAATAGACTAACGAAATGAAGTACCATCTAATATTCTTGCGCTCCTAAAAGAATTATGTTCTGCTCTTACGTCTAAGTGCAGAGTTTTTAGTGAATAATAAAGGGGATTGAAATTAGGGTGTGGAATAGTTATGGATTAGAATGAACTTGGAAAGAAAATTCTGAACAGATCCAGATAAGGCAAGAAATGCACGCGCAAATGTGAATGGTGGTGAGTGTATGAACGAGAAAATTGTAGTTGCTGCAATGCGAGTATTTGAAGAACAGCATGGTTTTGCTCGAACAAAAGATTTTATAGAAGCGGGCGTATCCCCTTACTACATAAAAAAACTGGAGTCCGCTGGTGAAATTGAACGGGTAAAACAGGGGATTTACCGACAGTCTGGTCAATTTAATGAACCGCCCCATGAAATGGTTGAGGTATCCAAACTTGTTCCCAAAGGAGTTATATGTCTTCTCTCTGCGCTCTCCTTCTATGAACTGACAACTTACAATCCATGGGAATATCAGATTGCTATTCATCGTGGCGGTAAAAAGCCAAAGCTTCCAGACTATCCTCCTATTAAAGTAATCTATTTGGCAGATGCTCAATACAAAATTGGAATTGATGAAGTCTATATTGATGGCTCGGCAGTTAAAATTTATGATCGTGAGAAAACAATTTGTGATATGGTGAGGTATCGTGAGAAAATTGGAATTGATTTGATGAAGGAAGGGCTGAGGAATTACCTTCAATCCCCCCACAAGAATATAACAAGGCTTGTCTCCTATGCTGATAAGCTACGAATTCGAACGGTTTTGCAAAAGTATCTGGAGGTGCTGATCTAATGAGTGAAATTAAAAATATTCCCGCCTCTGTTTCTGAACGTTTGAAAAATATAGCAAAAAAATCAGGAAAAGCATTTGATACCTTGCTGTTGCTTTATTTTCAAGAGCGTTTCTTATATCGTTTATCCATTTCTGAGTACAGGGATAAATTCATTTTAAAGGGCGGGTTGTTTTTGTTCTCACAAACTCAATTCAAGGCACGTCCAACCAAAGACGTTGATTTTCTCGCCAGACAGATTGCTAATGAACTGGATTTATTAAGAGAGTCGTTTGTCTCCATTTGCTCAATAGCGGTTCCTACGGATGGTATTGCATTTCAGTTGGATGAACTGACAACGGAGAGAATTAAAGAAGATGCTGATTATGAGGGAGTAAGAATTAAAGTAACTGCTCTTTTAGGGCGGATGAGAAAAAGTTTGCAGTTTGATATCGGATTTGGTGATGTGGTGGTCCCGAAGCCCCAGCTTATTGAATATCCTGTTCTCCTGGATATGACAGCACCACAAGTTCAAGCCTACTCGAGGGAATCCGTCATTTCAGAAAAATTTGAAGCCATGATCACATTATCTGTGATGAATAGTCGGATGAAGGATTTTTATGATATTTATACGCTGTTAACAACGAACAACTTTGATGGTCGAATCCTTCACGAGGCAGTGTCCGAAACCTTCCAACAACGGGGCACAATATTTGAAAAAGAGCATCCTCTGTTTCATGAAGAATTTGCTGAAAATGAAGGTCGGACAAAACAGTGGCAGGCTTTTCTGCGTCGTTTAGGGGTTGAAGAACAACTTGCATTTCAGGATGTGATGGATGCTCTTGTTTCTTTTCTTGAACCTGTTTATCATTCAATAATTGATGAGAAAGAGTTTTTTAAGCGTTGGAGTTATACCGAAAGGGCTTGGAAGAACAATAACTGATTAATACATAATTTTTTGAACTATGCACCAACTATTTTAGAGGGATGTATGCAAATTACTGCCCATTTTTCTTATAAAACTGAACCAACGCCCTTGACCTGACATAAGATGAGTTGACTGTATCCCCTTAACCTTGTTACACCAACACAACCCGAGCAAGGAGGGGTGAACATTGAAGGGTATCGATCATAAAAGCAAATTTTTGTTGACCCACCGTGAACGCGAAGTATTCGAATTACTGGTTCAAGACAAAACAACGCGTGACATCGCAGGGCAGTTATTCATCAGCGAGAAAACGGTGCGTAACCATATTTCGAATGTGATGCAGAAACTCAATGTTAAGGGTCGTTCGCAGGCAGTTGTCGAGCTGATTAAGCTTGGAGAACTGAAGATTTAGTTGCGAATTACAGTTAGGATTAAGTAGCAGCATGAAAGCCTTTCTCTATTCTTTGTCATGAAGAATGGGGCAAGGCTTTTTTGCTGTGCTGGATCATGAATTTAAGAAAGATCCGAAACGTAGCATCGCTTGTTTTCATTATTTTAGTAGACCATAATGATTACATATATGAAACAGATAAGGTAGTAAGTAAGGCTTGAAATTGAAACAATGGTAGAAAGGATGATCTAAATGGACCTTTTCTTAAATGAATTTGAAGACCATTTTCGTGCGGGTTTTCTGCCCGATCTAGAACAAACGCTGGCTAAGGTTCAGGATGAGGAAGTATATGCTTGTGCATTTGGAACGGACAGTGATTGGGTAACGCTGTTCATGGCGGTAAATACAGAGGAATCCCTTGCTGGGCATATTGTGAGTATGAAAGAGCAAGGGCTATGTGATAGTGAGGAGGACGAGATCTATTACAGATGGGGCTGCTCCGAATATCAATATGGCGAGGATACACACTTTAACCACATCAGTCGATTGTTGTATGCAACAGAAGATGTCCAGAAGTATAAGGATGAGATCATTCGAATCATCGCCAAAGTTGTGAATGAGACAGCAGATGACGTTTTCGCCCGATATGGACAAACCAAAGCAGACATTACGTTTTTCGTTTCTCTCACAGATGATGATCTGGCGGAGGAGATTGAAAATCAATCGGTCCATCAAATGACAAACCCCAGCTTACTCAGCAAGTTTTTAAAACGATATGATGGCATCAATTAGAACGAGTTAACTTGAGTAGAGACTTGAATTTAATGGAAATTGAATCAAAAGAATTGAATCGTTGTACCGCGAAAGTCTTTCCTATTCTTTCATTCAAAGAAGGGAAGAGGCTTTTTTGTTTTACGTGAAAAAATGAAACAACCGCTCCATAATAATTTATCACCTATAGATTCCTATTCGACTGAATGAAAATTCTCCATCTTTTCTTCGAAAATGGCTGATAAAAGAGCTGCTCCAATTCCTCGAACTGTGCTTCATTCAGATGAAGATGGAGCGCTCTTTTCGCAATTTTGGCGGCAGGCTGGGAAGAAGATTTTCGGCCTCCGGCTTTTCGTTTGATCGGAATATGAAATTGCAGCAGGTCTTCGAGCTGATTCCAGCCCTCCCAACTCAGCCTACCTCCGCGTTTCCAGTCAATAGCATAGAGGGCATAATAGGCATGTCCTTCTGTTTGTTTGGTAGCAATAATCCAGGTGGAAGGAATGAACTTTCTCCGTTGTCTTCGATTCATTGAATTGCTCCTTCTTTTGATATTGCAAAAGTCATGTGAAATTCCTCTTGATTTGCAGGATCGTCTTGATTAGAATGAAGTTATAAAAATGATTTTCTTAATTTATTAAAAATAAATAAAAATAATTTTCATAAGCGAGGTCCTCATGGCAGCCATATTACGTGCGTTGCAGCAAGAACTGAATAACCTTCCGTCTCAGGAGCGACGTATCGCCGAAGTCATTATGCAATCTCCATCGGACATTCCCGGCTGGACGATTAGTCATCTGGCAGAGCAGAGTGGCACAAGTGCGGCGACGGTGACCCGCTTTTGCAAGTCGTTTCATTTCAAAGGCTTTCCTGATTTCAAAATGAAACTCGCCGCAGAATTGTCCCACGCATCTGATGAAACGGCGTATCAGGATATTGTAGCGGGCAATTCCCTATCCAAGATTGTTGAAGCTATCGAAGCCAACCACCTCGCGTCTATTGCAGATACCACTCGTTTGCTGGATTTGGGCAGATTGGAGCAAGCCGTTCAATTATTGTGCCAGGCTCGCCGCATCGATCTGTACGGTGTGGCAACCTCGTCGATAGTTACACAGGATTTCTATCAGAAACTGGTGCGGATCGGCAAAAGCTGTACGGCTTTCTCCGACTCACACATGCAGATTACATCGGCATCTTCGCTCGCAGAGGGAGATGTGGCGATGGCCGTATCCTATTCAGGCGAAACACCAGAGACCATCGATGCCCTGCATTGTGCCAAACAGGCCGGAGCTTCTACGATTTCACTGACTTCCTATGGCAGCAACACGCTTGCAACGGTATCGGATATCCCACTATTCACCTCTTCTCTGGAAGAAGGCATGAGGCGTGGAGATATGGCTTCACGTATTGCACTGCTTCATGTGGTCGATATTTTGTTCACAGGCATGGTAAGTGCCGACTTCGACCGTTTTATCCCCAGACTGGAACAATCCTATCACAACGTGCAGTCCTATCGAGTCCAACACAACGGAGGTGCCTGACAGATGAAGATGAATATACGCATTTTTGAAAATGAAGAAGATTTGAACGCCACGGGTGCTGGCCTCATTGCCAGCTTGTTGCAAACCAAACCACGGGCTGTATTGGGGCTTGCGACAGGAAGTTCTCCTGTAGGCATATATAAACAGCTTATCACGTTATATCAGAAGGGGCTTGTCAGCTTCTCACAGGCTTCTTCTTTTAATCTCGATGAGTATGTGGGACTTCCAACAGAGCATCGCGAAAGTTACCGCAGTTTTATGAATGAACAATTATTCAATCATATCGATGTAGATATTGCTAGAACGCAAGTGCCTGATGGTCAGGCTGCAGATCTGGAACAGGAATGTAATTCTTATGAACAACGGCTGGACGATCGTGGACCGGTAGACCTTCAACTGCTGGGCATTGGACATAATGGTCATATTGGCTTCAATGAACCGGGAACGGAGCTGACTGGACGAACGCATGTCGTGGATTTGAAAGAAGAGACGAGAAAGGCAAACGCACGCTTCTTTGACAGCATTGATGAAGTTCCGGCTCAGGCGATTACAATGGGTGTCGGTACCATTTTGAAAGCCAAACAGATTCTGCTCATTGCCCGTGGCGAGGAAAAAGCCGAGATTATTCGCGAAGCTTTTATGGGCCCAATCACAACGGCCTGTCCTGCATCGCTTTTGCAATGTCATCCAAATGTGGTGGTACTGCTGGACCGTGCAGCAGGGAGGCTGGTGAGATGACCGGAGCGAATAGCCATGAACCTGGGAGCCAGCGTGATGAAAATATTTCTCTTCTTCGGGGCAAGCTACTCCTTTCAAATGAGATATTGGAAGACGGTGTATTAGCTTGGAGGGATGAGAAAATCCTCTATGCTGGGTTACCTGAAGGTCTGCCCGAACAGATTCGAAGAGAGGCTTTGCCGCTGTCTGTACCGGAACGCGGCCTCATTGTGCCTGGATTCATTGATATCCATGTGCATGGTGGGAACGGAGAAGACTTTATGGACGCAAGCCCGGAGGTGCTGGACAAGATCTCTTCTTTTCATAGTACGCAGGGAACAACAGCGATGCTTGCAACTTCCATGACGGCTCCGAAAGAGCGACTGGATAGCGTACTTGCTGAAGTGGACCGCTATCGTTCCGGTGAAATGCCATATGCACAGCTTGAGGGCGTACATCTGGAAGGTCCATTTTTCAGTCCGAAATGGCCTGGTGCGCAAAATCCGGAACATATCATACTGCCTGATGTATCCTGGCTCGAAGCGTGGGAGAAGCAATATCCCGGCCTGATCCGTCAAGTCACGTTGGCACCGGAACGTGAAGGCGCGCTGGAGGTCATCTCGTGGCTACGTGAACAACGGATTACAGCGGCACTCGGTCACACGGATGCGACCTATGAAGAGGTGGAGCGGGCAGTTGAGGCAGGACTACATCATGCAGTACATACATTCAATGCCATGACACCGTTGCATCATCGGCTACCCGGGGCTGCCGGAGCCGTGCTGAGTAATCCGCGCATCAGTGCTGAGGTGATTGCCGATGGTATTCACGTACACCCTGCGGCGATCTCGATCCTCGCTCAGCTGAAGCAACATGATGATCAACTCGTGTTGATTACGGATGCCATGTCTGCTACGGGATTGGATGATGGGGAGTACAAAATCGGCGACCTGCCCGTAATTGTGAAGCATGGCGAGGCCAGACTGAAGGACGGCGGCGCACTGGCGGGAAGCACACTGACAATGATACGTGGTTTCCGTTACCTGGTACAGGAAGTGGGCTTGAGCCTGAACGCTGCATCACGTGCAGCAAGTCTGACCCCGGCACGCCTGCTGGGTATTGATCACCGGACAGGTTCCCTGGCTCAAGGCAAGCAGGCAGATATCGTTTTGCTGAATGCGGAGTTGGATATTGAGGGTGTGTGGGTGAAGGGTAGACGGATCGGCGAGTCATATTAGATTTAGAAAATTAGTATCGTGCTAATAACTCTCATTTGTGATGAATTAGTCTTCGGAGTTAAAACTTGGCTTTTATCTGTGTAGAGGCAACACCTTGCACAATATGTTAAAATAGATCTCAAAAAGACGGGATCTGCGGATCACGCATAACGGAGGCGTGAAACATGGAACGTAACGCTATGCTCGAACATGATCCGTTCATCACAGTGTTGGCGGAGAAGTTGCACATACACGGATATTATGCCTTTTATGGCGAGCATTACAATGAGACCGATATGGAGCTGTACCGCAGGCATCTGTTCACATCATTCAGCAACATCGTATGGGTAGAGCTGGATTCACGCAAAAAGTATATGATTGTCGATCATCGTGGACGCAACACGGTCATGAAACTGATCGAGGGTATGCTGAATACACGTAGAACGCTGCGAGCAAATCAGGCAATGGCAGGTACGGACACCTCTGGAGTCCAGCAGGAGATCGTACATTTATCCAAGCTAGTGCACATGCTGAAATTTACGACTTTCCGCACATAAGTGTGCTTTAACCTATCAAACAAGTTTAAAAGATAGACGGTATTTCTTGATTTTATTAATCAGGATACCGTCTATTTTTTTTTTGTAACAAAGTTATATCTTGTATTTACTGAAAACAGTGCGTGAGTAGGTCATAGCCCAAGCAACTGCCTGATAGATGAATAAGATGTTGGCACCTAAATAAAAAATGTGCTCATGGTTAGGAGATAAAAATGATTATGCGTCGTATCCTGTTTTTGGAGAAACACCCGATGTGGATTTATGGTTTACCCAAAGGATTCGAGAAATTAGGACATAAAGTGAAAATCTGTGCAACAGACCAGCATGCTGCCCGAACCATTCGGAGCTTTAAACCTGATCTAATCATTGCTATGGGATGGACACCTTCTAACAGTACACCTGAGAAACAGCGGCTTATTGCTCGATTAGTTCAAGCATCAAATGCTCCGCTCATATATTGGTCAACAGAAGATCCGGGTTATACGGACGTGTTCTCATTACCATTCATCCGAAGAACGCGTCCTGCTTTTGTGTTTTCCATTCATCGTCCAACAGTCCAACGATTCAGAAAATTAGCCATATCAGCGGCTCACTTAGATTTTGGAAGTGACCCAGATACACATCGCAGATCTAAACAAGTAAAGAAGTATAGAGGGAATGCAGCATTGGTAGCCAATGGATACTCAAAATTGTATCGTGAGAAGCCAGAACATTATCGTTTTAAATCTGTGCAGCGACTTATGAATCCTTTTCTGGAAAAAGACTTAAAAGTAGATATTTATGGGCGAGATTGGAACAAGATGAAGAAGCTGTTCAACCGAAATGTTCCAGCTAAACAGATTCATGGCTATCTTCCATATAAGGAAGCTGTAAAAGTGTACAATTCCGTCGATTTTGTGATTGGTCCGCAGAATGCTGAAGACCGTCTCACTCAAAGAACATATGAAATTCTTTCTTCTGGAGGATTGCTTATCACGGATGACACACCAGAAGTACGCAGATGGTTTCGTCCAGGCAAGGATTTGCTCGTATCTTCATCTGAGCGTGAGACAAGGAAATTGATTGCAAAATATCTGCGTTCTCCCCAGAAGCGAGAGCGAATCAGGGACAATGCGGTAAAGGTGGCAGCTCAACACTCCTATAAGAAGAGAGCAGCTTACATTCTCCGTACTTTGACGAAAAAAGGGATCATCTAGTACGCATACTCAGTAGTTCAGATACAGTGACAAATACAAATCCCTGACGGCGAAGCTTGCGGACAATAAAAGGAAGTGCCCTAGCTGTCTGACGAGCCGAATCGCTTGCATGCAACAACAGAATATCACCGGTTTTTACTCCATTAGTGGAATTACGAATGATTGTACGAACTCCCGGATTTGTCCAGTCCATAGAGTCTTTGCTCCAGTGAATAGTTGAATATCCAAGAGAGCCGAGCAATTGAATGACACGCTGGTTCATATCGCCGTTTGGTGTGCGGATGAGCTTACATTTAACCCCTGTGGCCTTCCGAATGGTGGTTTCTGCGGCTTTGACCTCACGGGTGATCCAACGATTACTATGCTCCGTGTAATTTTGATGAAGACGTCCATGTGAGCCAATTTCATAACCATATTGTTTAATTTTTCGAGCTAACAGCGGGCGCTCCAACACCCATGTACTAGATAGAAAAAAAGTCGCTTTCTTAACTCCATTGGCTGATAGAGCATCGAGGACAGGTACGGGTACTTTACCTCCCCAACCGATATCAAATGTCAAAGCTATACATTTTTTGAGCGTATTCACGCGATATGCCGCTTCGAATCGTGGATTCATCGAATGCCTCCTTTGCAACATATATATGTCAACCGGAAAGATTTGATTATGCACTTGTCATTGAAAATATAGGACGGTGGTTCTATTGAGAATATTATTTTTAGAGCGGGGAAAGTTGTGGTCGTATGGTCTTCCGGATGGTCTGCGAGATCTTGGCCACCAAGTACGAGCATCCGGCCCGGTCCAAGAGCGAACGCTTCGTCAACAATTACGATCTTACAAGCCACATTTGCTGGTGTCCGTAGGATGGGGACCTGATCATACTCGAAAGCAACAAAGATTAGTTAGCAGGTTAGCGACAGAGTATCGTATCCCACTCATTTATTGGTCAACGGAAGACCCTAATTTTACAGAGGTTTTTACTCTTCCTCTTCTTAAACGGATGAAGCCTGATTATACGTTTACCATTTCGGAGAAGACGGCATACAGATTTCAACAGATGGGTTATCCGGCAGCGTATCTTGATTATGCTTTTCACCCCAAGGTACATTACCGAACTCGTATGAAAAAGAAATATCAGACAGATATTGCAGTTGTAGCCAACGCCTATCCGGATGTTCTCAAGAAATATCCGAAACTTTATCGGAATAAATCCTTGCGCATTCTTGTACGTCCCTTACTTAAGGAGGGTTATCGTATTCACTTTTATGGGCACAACTGGTCGCGCATGAAATCTATTCTGGGATGCGATATTCCGTCCAAATGGATTAAGGGGCACATTTCCTATAAAAATGCAAATCAGGTATTCAGTTCAGCGAAAATCATGATCGGATTACAAAACTACACTGATATGCTAACTCAGCGAACATATGAAACCTTGGGCTCATCCGGTTTTTTCCTGACTTGTGATACACCTGCGGTCAGGGGCATTTTGAAGCCGGGAAGAGATGTAGCTGTAAGCTCTACTCCAGCGGAGACATTGAGGAAGGTACGTTATTATCTGAAGAATGAGAGCGAAAGAGATCGAATTAGACGTAATGGACGGTCGGCGATTGCACGTCATAATTACACTGCCCGTGCACGGTTCATGTTGTCTACTTTGAGAAAAAAGGGAGTGATCGAATGAAGGTCAATACCCATTCGACACACAGAAGGCACGATAAGATAGCATATCTGACATTTGATGATGGTCCATCTACGTATACGAATCAAATATTAGACATTTTGAAGCAGCACAACATTAAGGCTACGTTTTTTGTAGTGGGTAATACAAGTCCTCATGGGTTGAGAATATACAGAAGACTAAAAAAATTAGGTCACAGCATAGGAAATCATACGTACTCACATCGTTTTGAACGTATCTACCGCAGTCAAGCGGATTTCCTTGCGGATTTCTACCGTATGGAGCGATTCATACAACGTGTCATTGGGATCAGGACACGTTTGTTCCGTTTTCCCGGTGGTTCAAATACTGAACGTGGGTACAACATTGGCGGACGCAGAACGATGGTGTCCATTAAAAAGAAGCTTAGTGCCAGAGGCTACCGGTACTGTGATTGGACGATTGATTCTCAGGACGCATTGTTCCCCGAGCGTACACCTGAGGAAATAACCGCCAAAGTGCTACGTGAGAGTAGAAACCGTCGGCGTTGCATCATTCTATGCCATGATTTCTCTGATCGCAGTACGCTAGCTTTACCCTTCATCATTCGTGGATTGAAGAAGCAGGGGTATCGATTCGATAAGCTCTCTACACATTCCTATAACTATCAAATTAAGGAGGAGCATTCGTGAAAATATTGTTCCTTGAAAGTCACCCTATGTGGATACACGGTCTTCCCAACGGATTTAAGGACGCAGGTCATACAGTGAAAATTTCTGGTTCCCTTACCCGAAACAAGTTGTCCAGATTGATTAAGGATTTTAAGCCTGATCTCGTCATAAGCATGGGCTGGACGCCTGAGCATACGGTCCACAAGCAGAAATGGATGAGAAGATTTATCGGAGATACTCGCATCCCCCATGTGTATTGGGCAACAGAGGACCCTACGCATCATGAATCATTCTCACTTCCATATGTCCATGTAGTCAAACCTGACTTTGTATTTACCATATGCCGATCCATGGTGAGAAAATATAAACGTATGGGCATAAAAGCAGCACACATGGACTTTGGTTATCATCCTAAAGTGCATCGTAGAGGAAAAATTGTTCCTCATTTAAAAAGTAATATTGCAGTGGTGGCCAACGGTTATTCTAGAATTCTCAAGCTGTACCCGGAGCATTTTCGCATTAAATCGTTACATCATCTTATTCGTCCGTTGGTACAAGATGGTACGCGAATCGATTTTTGGGGAAGGCAGTGGGATGAGATGAAGCCTGTTCTGGGAACTCGTATTCCACGCAGTTGGATACATGGTTACCTAGAATACACCGATGCACGTAAAGTGTACAGTTCGGCTAAAATTGTCATTGGTCCGCAGAATCAGCTTACTCAGGTGACACAGAGAACTTATGAAATTTTGGGTTCAGGAGGATTTCTCATTACAAGTGATACGCCCGAAATTCGTCGTCTGTTCACTCCTGGTCGGGATCTTGTTGTTTCGGATTCTGCTGGCCAGACTCGCAAACTTGTCCGTTACTACCTCAAGCATCCCAAAAAAAGGGAAGAGATTCGCAAGCATGGCCAACGCACCGCTCGGAAACATAATTATAAGTCACGTGCTCAATACATGATCCGGCAATTGAAGAAACATAACATCCTTTGAATATACGATCACTTTAAAAGAGAGGTTGGACTCAGTAATGAAGAATCAACAGGTTCTCAGCCGAATTCCCACGAATCAAAAGCGGATTGCTTTAACTTTTGATATTGCTAACGGTCATGAAGTACCCCAGCGGATGTTGCCTCTTTTGCAAAAGCTTGGAGTATACAAAGCTACATTTTTTATAACAGGCATTTGGGCTGAGGACCACCCACAGATCGCGAAGCGGATTAGGCAAATGGGTTACGAGATTGGGTCGCATGGATATAGGCATCAGGATTACAGGAAACACAACAACACATGGATCGAGAATGAAGTGAGATTAGCTCAGAAGGCGATATGGCGAGCGACAGGAGTGTGGCCTCGACTTTTACGTACACCCGGAGGTGATATGGACCGGCGTGTCATTCAGAAGCTTCAGTTAATGAATAAGACTATTGTACATTGGGATGTAGACTCGTTGGATTGGAAGCTCCGACGAATTCATACCATTGTAAAACGGGTTGTTCCGTATACGCGTCCAGGTTCCATTATTTTGCTACATGCGAATGATCCTTGGGATCAAAGTTTGAAGGCAGTGCCTATTATCGTTCGTAAACTAAGACGTAAGGGCTACCGATTTTCAACGGTCTCAGAGCTGTTGTAGCAGTGACAAATTTTGTGGGATTCAGGAGCCAATTTAATGAAGATAACTCGAGAAGAAAATCGTGCAAGACAATTTCAATCAGAAGATGTGTCCGTTATCGCTTGCACAAACCGTGCAGAGCACTTTAATAGATTGCTTGCAAACTATAGTCGGCAAAAGTATGTTGCCAAAGAACTAATCATCATACTGAACAAGGATTCCATGGAACTGAAAGATTATATGAAAAAATCCAAAACAAGAAGCGATGTCCGGCTGTATCAAGTCCCCGAAAAAAAGTCACTTGGCCATTGTCTGAATTATGCTGTTAGTCAGGCGAAATATCAAGTCGTAGCAAGATTTGACGACGACGATTATTACTCACCCTATTATCTGAACACAATGATGTATACATTGAAACAATCCAAAGCAGACATTGTGGGAAAAAGAGCTTGTCTCGTATACCTTGAATCCAGTTCTAAACTGTTATTACGTCATCCAAAGGAAAAGAATCGTCCTGTAGACCAAGTTTCCGGGGCCACGTTGTTATTCCGAAAAAAGGTATTTAACAAAGTTCGATTTCATTCGGTGTCGCTTGGAGAATGTGTAGGGTTTTTGATACGGTGTAAGCGGAGTGGTTACAAGATATATGCATCGGATTGTTCCCATTACGTCATCAGACGTCGTGTCCATAAATCAAGCCACACATGGAAAATCAGTGATCGAAAGTTACTTGCCCAGAGTGTTGAGCTAAAAGGAAGTGGTAGAGATTACAAGAGATATGCTTTATTTCAATATTATGCAAATAAATGACGCCCGATTCTCAATTGGGGGCGTAGTCTCTTCACCCATGTTGAGGTGGATTTGTCAGGATTGAAGAAATAGAGAGAACCAGATGAGGGATCGCGTCCCTTTAGCGCTTCCTTTGCGGCTCGATAGGCTCGTTGGTCAGGCCTAAGCCAGAATTGACCATTGCTAACTACAGTAAATGCAAGAGGTTCAGTAATAACTTCGACAAGAGAGTTGGGGAATTCGGGTGATTTTAACCGATTCAACACAACTGCACCGACAGCGACCATTCCACGGTACGGTTCACCTCTAGATTCACTATAAATTGTTCTAGCTAATAGATTTAACTGGAGGTCTCCGGATGTTAGTTCTTTCAGACGAGGTATGGTCAAGCGATGTAATTCTTGTTTAGGACTTATTTTGAAATCATGCTGAAATGCAATCAAATTGGCACGTAACGTTTTTTTATTATATCCCAACAACATCAATCGTTCTTTATGCGTCATCACACAACCTCCTAAATAAACTTGGAATCTTATATGATTAATCTATGAAAAGGAAAAGCATTGCGAACCTCCCTATACCCATCTTCAGTCCAAAGGAGGAAGAACATGAGTAAGCCAATCATTGCGATTACAGGCAGTTCGGGTAAGACTACAACGAAAGAGATGATTGCATCCATCTTGCAAACTCGTTGGAGGACATTCAAGTCTATAGAGAATGGGAATGATACCTGGTTTACCTCTCAATATAAAAAACAAATCAACTCCTACTATAAGGCCGTTGTCTTAGAGTATGGGATGAAAAAGAGAGGGGATATCAAACGCCATTGTGAGCTAATTCAACCGAACATCGGAGTAATCACTAATGTAGGTCGTGCCCATATCGCTCATTTTAAAAACGGAGTGCGTGGTATTGCGACAGCTAAATCGGAGCTTATTACTGGGATGAACCGTAAGGGGATGCTATTTCTAAATAAGGATGATCACTATTCCAAACTACTGAACCTTAAGTCTTTCCAAGGCCAAATGATAACAGTAGGAATACGAAACAAGGCGGATTTCAACGCATGGCATATTCGATACAGCTCAAAAGGGATGATTTTTAATGTTCGGTTAGGCCAAAAGGAGCATACGTTTCATATTCCTTGTTTTGGAAAATGTAATGTATACAATGCTTTATTTGCTATCGCCGTTTCGCATCATCTTGGTTGTTCGGTTACAGAGATAAAACGAGGATTTTATAATATGAAAAATCCCTATGGTCGCCTGTCTGTGAGCAAGATTCGCCGTAAAATGATTGTGATTAATGATAGTTTCAATACGAAGCCTGAACTTGATTCGGCGCTTGATGTTTTGTTACATGTTGGATCAAATGGGGGGAGAAAGATTGCAGTTCTGGGTGACATACGGGATCTGGGGGAACATGCTAAAAAGATTCATTTGGCACAAGGCCGCAAGTTGGGAACGAAGAAGCTAGACTTGTTATATACGTACGGTCTTCACTCTAAATACCTAGGTATTGGAGCACAGCAAACAGGCATGTCAGCACAACAAGTGAAGCATTTCACTCGAATATCCTCATTAAAAAGAGCGCTAGCTATGCAAAGAAGAACAGGAGATTCTTTTTTGCTAAAAGGTTCGACCAATGGTCATCCTGTCAAATTGATGCATCTGGCGGAATGGCTTATTCGCTAATCATGAAACTATATATCGTAGAACATAAATAAAACAAAAGAAAGGAAAAAGGTACCTTTCTTTTGTTTTGTCTTATCATAATATCTATATTCATTAGCATCGCTTTAAACGAAACACATCAAATAATACTATCTCTTATGGTTCATTATTTTGGCTTTTTCTGGATAAATAGTATCTGGATTGCAAAAGGAAACAAACATGTAAATGAAGTTTGATTCCTCTCAATTCCTCTGCATTCTGGATTGATTTATGGATAAAGCAATTATCTAAACGAAGTTACAAAGCTACTGAACAGCGTCCGGACATCATACTGATACTGGTTGATCGGCTCAATTGGACGATTTTCTCCAAGTAAAGTGTATACCGCGATTCGTGCTGCTCGGACCGAATATTCTTCTGTGAATACCACGTCATCGGGAATCTCGCAGAATTGGCTGATAAAGGCCAGGTTGGTGGAGCCTTCAGGTACAACCTTCGGTCTGTCGCTGTTTAGTCTAGGCATGAATTGCGCTGTAATGTATGGCATCATGCATGGAATGCAGTTGGCGGTCGCCATGATCTCCTCTTGATGTTCCTGAAAATGAAGATGGGCGATCAACTCCTGCATAATTTCTTCGCCAGTACAATCACACATTCTTTTCTTCACGTAATCGCCCACGTTATCCGGGTATAATCCGTATCCCCAGAATACGTTGACATGCTCCGGCTGACCGCGGAAATGCGGTTGAAAGGCCAGAACGACAGACATGAACCAGCTGGAATCCTTGAAAGTAACCAGAGCACCGGTACCTGCCCGGTTACGTGTGAATTTCTCCATCAGATCAAAGAAGACCGAATCCTGGAAGGTGACCGTAAACGATTCCCATTTGGACTCATCCACATGATCATTAAAAGAAGAAGGGTTGCCCAGCAACGGTTTCTTGGCGGCAATGTTCTCCCACAGCTTCCATGAGCTGCCCTTGCCGTTCAGTTTCGGTGCGGAAGTCATGGAGCCGATATCGGCCCCTTCGGTCATCGAACCGTTTGTGACAATGACGAGATCACCTTCGAGGATGTCAATGACTTCCTCTTCACCTTCCCTGAGCACATGCATCCGACTTACCGTAATGCCGTCTCCGTCTTTGAAATCCAGATCGGTAACCGTACATTTCAGCGTGAAATCTACGCCAAACGGCTCCAGGTAGTTATGCAATGGCAGGATAATCGAGTCATATTGGTTGAACGGTGTTCGGGTGACACCTTCCAGCGTTTGAATTCTTGGGAATTCGTGAAAAAAGCGAAGCATGTATCTTTTGAATTCCACGGCGCTATGCCAAGGCTGGAAAGCGAAGGTGGTCGCCCACATATACCAGAAGTTTGTTTTGAAAAAGTGAGGGCCAAACCAGTCGTTGATTCGCAATTTACCCAGCGTGTCTTCAGGAGTAATAATCAGTTTGCCCATCGCCAACCGGTCCGCCATATCAAAACCCATGGAGAGCACATCTTCGACCTTGCCGTCACGGTTGATGAGCCGCGCATTGGAATGTGTGGGATTGGCATCGTCAAATTCGGTGATTTCCTGTCGGACAGATATGCCCGGACGGTCGATGGAAGGGATGGAAGCCAGCAGCTCCCATAGATTCTCATAGGCCTCGTCATTGAGCATCCGTCCGCCACGGATGATATATCCTTGATCGGGATTACCAGCACCGTCATTGCTACCGCCGAGAATCGGCATTTCTTCGATAATGTGAATATGTTCTCCAGGAAAGCCACAATCTCTAACCAGATAAGCTGCACCCGCCAAAGATGCAATGCCGCCGCCTACAAAATAGACCTGTTTATTACCATGTTCTTTCTTCACGATCATTCGCCTCCAAAAGTTACTGTAATCACATCCCTAATGTAAACCTTGCAGGTTCCGTAAGGTATGATCAAAAGAAAGGGAGTGTCCAATTTTTGGTCACTTGTAGTAAAGTGTCTAAAACCTAGGCATAGATCACATGTGAAAAAAGCAGCGCATCCTTAAGTGGATGGCAGCTTATTCTCATACCTGTGCAGTGCTCTCAGGACATTGCCTTCGATTAGCTCACTAAGCTTCTCAATAATCTGTTTTGGCGGTTCTTGCATGTTGCCCCTCATCCATTGAATGATCAGCCCGGTGAAAGCCAGGGTATAAAAGTTGGCGACAAACTCTTTGTCTTCACCGCAGACCTTAATCCCACAGGCCAGCTCATCAATAACACCCATGATCAGATCATGGGTTACTTCATAGAGGTATACATCCAGGTGGGTACGCCCGAGCGAGTTGAGTGTGTTGCAGCAGAACGTTTTGTTGTTCTCGATGTAACAAAAGATTTTATAGAATCCGTCCGTCCATGTGCTGTAGCTTCGGTACTCCGTAAGACTCTCCACCGCTTCAGTCTGATAGATCCACCCAAGTAGCGCGTAAATATCCTGAAAATGATAATAAAAGGTTTGCCTGTTCACTCCGCAATTCTCCACCAGATGTTTGACCGTAATCTTGTTCAATGGAGTATGCTCCATCAGTGATTTAAGCGAGTGAGCCAGCGCATTTTTGGTCAGGTGAGAAGTAGACACAACATTCACCTCATCATTTTGGATTAGCTTGCCGGGGCGCAACAGCAGGTAAACACTCATGGCAAAGTCCCGCGCCGAAGTCGCTGAACATAAGCAAGTCAAAACGCAGGAATCCCGAAAGACCCTCCCATCCACAAAACCCCTTTAGCTATCAACATCTTCGTTACCCGATCCACATCATACTCCATAAGGTTCATTCTAAGTACTGAATATACTGAATATCAATCGATTCAAACAAACCTCCAAAGGCCAACGCTTGAGTTATCTCTATCAAAACCCTTAAAAGTTAGCCGTCGTCTAAAACCAGTCACAATAAAGCAACCGCTGTAAAAGCTGAAACCTAGTGAAGGAGACCGAATCAAAAAAGACTATAAGGTCGCGTATGTTATCTCCCATACACTAAACCATTAAAACCGAGACCTCGTCTATAAAATCAGTCATAGGAACAATGATAACGAAGTTATCGAGAAAAAAATCGAAAAAGTGTTCAGTAGCCCATCGTTAAGGTAATCTATCACACTAACCCATCAAAGTGAGACACAATCCTTCGAAGCAGCCGGGATAAGGCTCCAACGTAACGATCGCGACAAAATCAAGAAACGGCCTATAGGGCTACCATGTTGTTATCACTAATACACTAACCTTTTTAAAAGTAAGCCTCCATCGTCTCCATCATAAAAAGCAGCCATAAAAAAATTAAAATCTCACCAAAGAACCAAAGAACCAAAGAACCAAAGAACCAAAGAACCAAAGAACCAAAGAACCAAAGAAACAAGAAACAAGAAACAAGAAACAAGAAACAAAAAAACAAAGAAATAAATTAAATCAAAAAAGACGACCCGAAGGCCGTCCTTTGTTCTCCCCATTACACTAACCATTCAATAGTTAGTCTCAATCCTAAAATCAGTCATGCAAGAAGCTGCAACGTAGTGAAGGGGACGAAATCGATTCTGAAGAAGCGGAGCGTTCGCCTTTATCACCGGATTTCTCCCTTTAGAAAGGGAATCAAGGAAATCCGGGGATAACAGCGATCGAAAGAACGATTCGGCACCGGAACGTCCACTCAGCACCTTGCCCAGCACTTATTTTAGTAATGTTGAGCCCGAACTATTACAAACTCTTCAGAAATTGAACAATCGTCAACAACCCTTTATCAAAGTTCTCCAGGTTGAAGTGCTCGTTCGGTGCATGCAGGTTCTCATCCGGCAAGCCAAAGCCCATCATAACAGCAGGGATTTCGAGTACACGTGAGAGTTTCTCAACAATCGGAATGGAGCCGCCATCTTTGGTAAAGAGGGCACGAACGCCATACACGTGCTCATACGCGTCTGCTGCTTTTTGCAGAATTGGATTGGAAGGATCGGTGTTGAAAGCAAAAGCTTTTTCGATCTGTTTCACATGCAGCGTTGCACCTGGTTGAACGTGAGCGCGCAGATGTGCTTCGATACGATCCAATACATGTTGTGGATCTTGATCCGCCACGAGGCGGCATGTAATTTTGGCATGAGCTTCCTTCGGAATAACCGTTTTGCTGCCTTCGCCCTGGAAACCACCCCATACGCCATTCAGTTCCAATGTTGGACGAGCGCCAACACGTTCCACGAACGAGTAACCTTCTTCGCCGTACAATTGCTCCAGCCCAAGGTCTTGACGAAGCTGTTCTTCATTGAAGCCCTGTTTCACAAATTCTTCTCTCATCTCAGGAGACAGTGGCAGTACGCCGTCGTAGAAACCATCTACACTTACACGGCCTTGCTCATCATGCAACGAAGCGAGCAGTGATACGAGTGCGTGCAGTGCGTTAGGTACACCACCACCAAATGAACCGGAGTGCAAGTCGGTATTGGCTGTGTTCAGATCCACGTGAAGCGAGCAAAGGCCTCGCAGGCCAGTGGAGATAGCCGGTTTACCTTTTTCAAGTAGAGATGTATCCGAGATCAGTATCATGTCTGCACGTAGCTTGTCTGTATGTTCATTCAGATAGATGGGCAAGTTCGGGCTGGAGATTTCCTCTTCGCCTTCAATGCAGAACTTGATGTTAACTGGCAGTTCTTTGTTTTCGGCGAGAATGGCTTCTACTGCCTTGATATGTAGGAAGATCTGTCCTTTGTCATCCGTTGCACCACGGGCATACAGCTTGCCATCACGAACGGTAGGTTCAAAAGGAGGTGTCTCCCACAGGTTAAGTGGATCAACAGGTTGTACATCATAGTGTCCATAGATCAGAGCCGTTGGTTTGCCGGGTGCATGCAGGTGATCTGCATAGACAATCGGATGTCCAGCCGTTTGAATGACCTCTACGTTTTCCATGCCTGCACGTGTGAGCGCATCTGCTGCCCATTGTGCTGCACGGTTAATATCCTCTTTATGCTCTGAAATGGCAGAGATACTTGGAATGGACAACCATTCATTCAGTTCTGCCAGGTGTTTTTCTCTATTTTGTTCAAAATAAGTCTGTTCTTTCATTAAAAAGGCCTCCTTCATGTTTGCTATATCTCATTGTAATCCATTTTGTCATGTTAATAAAACATTGGTTAAAAAAATGATCGGTTACAGATCGTTTCATTCACCTGAGGAATGTGCGTATAATACAAGAAAAGGATTTCATCCATATATTCTCAGGGGAGTTGAGGAAGTTTCCATGACAGTCAGACTCGATGCAAGCAGGCAGGTGAGCAGCGATGGAACCGACTAGGAGCGATCGAATATTTGGCAGATT
The DNA here is from genome assembly GCF_056395745.1 of Paenibacillus sp. 10L310. Classification (NCBI taxonomy): domain Bacteria; kingdom Bacillati; phylum Bacillota; class Bacilli; order Caryophanales; family Paenibacillaceae; genus Paenibacillus; species Paenibacillus sp. 10L310. The sequence goes on from NZ_JBFTKC010000007.1 coordinate 199,326, forward strand.
CAAGCGGTTATCCGAGTTGAAGGCTGGAAGGCATAAAGGACGATTTTATCGAAACAGCCTCATGCTTATTTTACTCATTGCCAGCATTCCCGGACTAATCACAGGTATCGTCATGTATCAACAGGTTGTTGGCCGGATGGAAACCGAGTTCAATCAGATGCACCAGAACCAGATTGAGAACCGGGCACGTAATGTGGATGACCAGCTGGCTTATCTGGAGATGAACTTATCCCATTGGGCTTTTGAACCGAGGTTTGGCAATGCACTGCGAACGTTGGATTTTGTATATTATTTCAATGAAACGCAGGAGATTGTGACTACCTTATACGTATTACAAGGTTCTCATCCACTGATCAAGTCAGCACAGCTGTATTTGCAGGAACCGAAGCCAATCTTGTTTAATCGGGATTATACCGAATTGAACGATGAAGCGAAAGTACAAGCCTATGATCGATACCTTTCCATGGGGAACCACGTGTACTGGACAGACTGGGTTTCCAGCATCAACAGAGACACCGAACCTTCGACCAACGATAGTCCACTGCATACGGATGCAGGCAATGCACTTGTTCTAGTACATAAGATACCGGGGGAGAGCATTAATCCGTTTGGTGCACTGATCATCACGCTGGATAACGAGAAAGTCGCCAGTTTATTGAAAACGCTTACTCCTTATGACGAAGGTTTGACGTTCCTTATGGATCAGGAAGGAAACACACTGGTTACCGGGAATCCGGGAACGGCGGGAGAGACTTCTGCTTTTGAGCAGCAGCTAAAAGAAGAAGTAGCCCTGCATGCGGGCAGCCGCTCATTCCTGTTCCGATATGAGGATCAGACCTATTCTGTCTCATACGGTTCATTGAGCCGGATCGATTCAGACTGGACTTATGTCTCCGCAGCACCTCTGACCTCAGTCACTTCGCCAGTCAAACTGGTATCCAAAATCATCGTCATTGCGAGTGCAGGCAGTCTCATCCTGGGATTATTGTTATCCTGGTTTGCTTCCCGCCGCATCTATTCGCCTGTAGCACGGATGCTGCATCTGCTTACGCCTGGCAGAAACGAAACAACACCAACGGATGCCAAGCTGGACGAGTTTAAGCTGCTGGAGCAACAGTGGAACGAACTGACCTCCCGCAGTGTCACGGCACATCGCCAATTGCAGGAACAGCTTCCTCATCTGCGCGACAGTTTTGTCTTACAACTTGTGCAGGGGCATCTATACGCCTATAACGAGCAGGATCTCCAGCAACGCATGCGTCATCTCGGATTTGAGTTGGAGGGCCAGCAGTATTTGCTGGTGCAGATGTATTTTACGGGGTACGAGCAGCTGCAAGGCAGATTTGGAAGCCAGGACACGGGATTAGTCACCTTTGCAGCAGTGAATATTACACAGGAAGTTGCGAAAAATTATTTCAGGCAGATCAGTGTCATGAACTTTCATGACCTGTCATCCGCCATGCTTGTGATCGCTCCCCAGGACGAACCTGTGAAGTCACAAGCGTTGTTATGGGGACAGGAACTGGTGGAGGTCATTGGACGTACGCTCAAAATGAAGGTGACCTTGATGGTCAGTCGCCCAGCGGCTTCACTACAGGAACTGCCCGGACGATTCGTCGAGATGGAACAGGCCGTGGCTTATCGCAGTGTGGAGGAAGGAAGTCAGATTCTCGATCTGGAGGATGAGGCATGTTTCTGCAGAAACGAAGCAGCTTCCTATCCGCTTGGGCTGGAACGGGAGTTGTTACAGGCGGTCAGGCTGGGCAAACAAGTCGAAGCAGAACGTGTGCTGGAACAATTCATGAGTGAGATTACGCGGACGGGCAGTACCGAATTTCAGGTGCAACAGATGATGCTTCAATTGCTTGGCAGCATTCAGCACATGATGTTGCAAACGGGTGTCACACCTTATAAGCTGTTTGGTGGTTACAACATGTATGAGCAACTATCCGGTATTCGTGAACCTGTACAGATGAAGCAATGGATGATGAATGAGGTACTCATACCTTATATACAAGAGGTTGAGGTACGATCGCAGGAACCACTGAAACTGGTGGTGGAACGAACGATGTTGTACATCGATACACATTACCGCAACGACATCTCGCTGGAAAACTGTGCTGACGAGGAGCAGATGACACCTTATGCACTGAGCAAGGCATTCAAACAGGTATCGGGCATCAATTTTATTGATTATCTGACACGTGTGAGAATGGATGCGGCGAAGCAATTGTTACGGGAGACAACGATGAAAATCAATGATGTTGCGGCAGCTGTGGGATATCAGCATAGTTATTTTAATCGGATCTTCAAGAAACAGGAGGGAGTTACCCCGAGTCAGTATCGCGATCAATGGTTTGGACAATAAACTTTTATATCTTTGTCATTTCAGACCGGCATTCAGCTTTAGCGAATGTTGGTTTTTTCTTTTTTTACCGTGATACAAAGAAGGATAAACCCGCAAAAATGTGCAATTCTACCCGCTACGTTATGTGCAATTTCTTGTGAAAATGGCGTTATAGTGGGCTTTTCGGCCATCATGTCGTAGCAATGCAAAAAATGAAGGTTGCCGGAAACCAGGCGTCTGTATAGTCTGAATAACAGGTTAATTGATAACGCTTACATCATTGAGGGAGGGGAGACATGATGAACGGGAAGACGGACTGGAATACCAACGGCACTGCAACCACCCAAGCGGATAGGGCCACAAGGCCCATGAGACGAGAGTCCAATTGGAAAAGGCAGATCAAACGAAACAAGTGGTTATATGTGCTTGTGCTTCCCGGCTTTTTGTACTTTGTCATCTTTAAATACTTGCCCATGTGGGGGATCATCATTGCCTTTCAGGACTACCAGCCTTTCCTGGGCATCCGGGAGAGTAACTGGGTAGGGCTAGAGAACTTTACGAACTTTTTCTCCAATCCGGACTTCTTCCGACTATTACGTAATACGCTGGTCCTTGCCCTGTATGATCTCATCTTCTTTTTCCCGGCACCAATCATTATCGCTTTGTTATTAAATGAAATTCGGGTCGCTTTCTTCAAAAGAACGATTCAAACGCTGGTCTATGTACCCCATTTTGTATCGATGGTTATTATCGCGAGTATCACGTACGTGTTCCTGACCCCGCAGGGCGGGGTGTTATACGACCTGATCGCCTGGATTACAGGCAAGCCCATTGATGTACTCTCCAGCCCGGGTTCGTTCCGCCCGCTCATTATTGTTCAGATGATGTGGAAGGAGATGGGTTGGGGCACAATCATTTTCTTGGCAGCCCTCGCAGGTGTAGATACGGAACAATATGAAGCCTCCATTGTGGATGGCGCTGGACGATTACGGCGGATGTGGCATATCACACTTCCAGCCATTCGTACGACCATAGTTATTTTGCTCATTCTCAGGCTGGGGAACTTCCTCGATACCGGATTTGAGCAGATCTATCTGATGACCAACTCCCTCAACCGGGATGTGGCGGACGTATTTGATACGTATGTGTACACGGTGGGGATTACGCAAGGTGCATTCAGTTACAGTACCGCTGTGGGACTATTCAAGTCTGTGGTGGGGATCATTCTGGTACTTGGCAGTAATAAACTTGCGAAAAAATTCGGCCATCCCGGAATTTATTAAGGAGGAGCGCCCATGAACAGCCGTCTATACAACAGCCCTGCCGGCAAGGTATTTGATATCTTCAATTACGTCATGCTGGGGATTCTGGGCATATTAACCGTCCTTCCGTTCCTGTATATTATAGGGAATTCTTTCGCAACGGAAGCCGAGATCACCGAACGCAGTTTTTTCCTCATTCCGAAGGTGTTTTCCTTCAGCGCGTATGAGTACATCTTTTCATCGTCCACGATCTTTCGCAGCATTGGTGTTTCCATTTTCATCACGGTGGCAGGTACACTGGTCAATCTGTTCTTCACACTAACGATGGCCTATCCACTATCCAGAAGTGACTTCTGGGGTCGTAACGTCATGATGAACATGGTGATTTTCTCGATGTTATTTGGCGGTGGCATGATTCCAACGTATCTCGTCATTCGTGGACTGGGACTGCTCGATTCTTACTGGGCCCTTATGCTTCCTGGCGCGATCAGCGCTTTTAACTTAATAGTTGTCAAAAACTTTTTTCAGCAAATGCCGCCCGGGCTGGAGGAAGCGGCCCGCATCGATGGCTGTTCGGATTTAGGCGTGCTGTGGCGAATCGTTCTGCCTTTATCCAAACCGGTCATTGCCACGTTTGCTTTGTTCTACGCCGTAGGCCACTGGAACAATTTTTTCTCGGCACTGCTGTACATTTCCGACAGTGACAAATGGCCGCTGCAAGTCATGCTGAGACAGATCGTGTTACTTTCGCAAGCCAGTGTCGGAGATATGGCAAACATGGACCCCAATTTTGTACAGCCACCAGAACAGTCAATCAAAATGGCGGTGATCGTTGTAGGTACCATTCCGATTTTGCTGGTGTATCCGTTTTTGCAGAAGCATTTTGCCAAAGGTGTCATGTTAGGTTCAATCAAAGGCTAAAGCCAAGGGGGAGAACGTATGGGACAAAAAACGGGATTCAAAAAAGGTGCACTGTTACTCTCTGCGTCACTGGTATTGAGTACAATTCTGGGAGCATGCTCCACGGATAAAACAGGTTCAGGGAGCGCTGCCGGTGGCACAGACGAAATTACCATTATGCTTCCGAACTTCGAAGCGGAGAATCCGCCGGAGAACAGCCCGGTCATCCAGAAGCTTGAAGAACTGACCAAGGTGGATGTGAACTTGCAGTGGGTGCCGAGCAGCTCGTACGAAGACAAATTCAACATCACACTGGCCTCGGGAAAGCTTCCTCAGATTATGGTGGTCTTAGGGAAGTCCCCAAGTTTCATTAATGCGGCCCGAACCGGGGCTTTCTGGGAGCTGGGTCCTTATCTGAAAGATTATCCGAATCTGAGCCAAATGAATGAAATCATCACTAACAATGCTTCAATAGATGGCAAAACCTATGGAATCTACCGGGCACGCGCCCTGGGACGTAATGGGGTCACAATCCGCAAAGATTGGCTGGAGAATCTGGGGCTGGAAGAGCCAAAGACGATTGATGAATTTTACAATGTATTGAAAGCGTTCACGAAGGATGATCCAGACGGTAACGGCAAGGATGATACGTACGGTCTGGTTGCCAGCAAGTTCACGGGTCCATGGGATAACATGCAGGTATGGTTCGGTGCACCCAACAAATGGGGAGATGATGGCAGCGGAGGTCTGATCCCGGCGCATGAGACACCAGAATACATGGAAGCCCTGAAATTTTTCCGGCAAATTTATAGCGAAGGTTTGGTGAACAAGGACTTTGCCGTGATGGATGCAACGAAACTGCCTGATCCATTTGTGAATGGGCAAGCCGGTGTCATGGTGGATGTAGCAGATAATGCGCAGCGGATGGATCAAAAAATACTCGATAAAGACCCCAATGCGACAGGACGCGTGGATGTGCTGCAAGCGATGGAAGGTCCAAAGGGATTGCGTGATATGCCAACGTCTGGCTACTCTGGCCTGATTGCGATCTCCAAAAGCAGTGTCAAAACGGAAGAAGATCTGAAGAAGGTACTGAGCTTTCTGGATCAGCTGAATGAACCGGAATTGCAGGCATTGTTGTACAACGGACTGGAAGGCAAGCAGTATGAGAAAAAAGAAGACTACATCATACCAAGCACTGACAAGCTGGCGCTGCGCGACCTGCAGGGTTTAAATCAGATTTTGATGTTTGTGCCGGAAGACAGAACGCTTCGTGTCCAACAGACACCTGTCCGCGAAAAGGTTGCACAGGTGCAGAAAGCCAACGAAGAGATTGTCATTGCCAATCCTGGCGAACCGCTGATCTCTGATGTTTACGCTCAGAAAGGACCGCAGCTGGACAATATCATCAACGATGCGCGGATCAAATATATCGTGGGTCAGATTGATGAGAAAGGATTCGAAGATGCTGTTGCCCTGTGGAAGAATAACGGCGGAGACGATTATGTGAAAGAAGTTAATGAACTGTACGCTGCACTGAAGTAGTTGGAAATTATGACTTCCTGAATATGGTTTTTGATGTATAATCAAATCGAAAAAAACCTATTTGAACTGAAATGGACATTATTGGTAAAGCTGGATACCACACACTCTTGGACACGCAGGGAGGAAGGCAACATGTGGAACGGGGATGCTTTTGAAAATCCCGAGGCGCAGTACAGGGTCCATCCCTTTTGGTTCTGGAACGGGGATATGGAAGAAGAACAGATTAAGCGGCAAGTGGCTGAGATGGCGGCGCAAGGTGTAGGTGGTTTCTTCATCTGTCCACGTCAGGGACTGCAAATTCCCTATCTGTCGGAAGCGTGGTTTGATAAGGTTCGGATTGCAGTGGAAGCGGCGGATGCTCACGGCATGCAGGTATGGTTATATGACGAATATCCATATCCAAGCGGGATGGCTGGTGGGGAAGTGACCCTTGATTTTCCTGAAGCGAAGCAACGTCAGCTCGTGCATCATCAGTTGGTGGTTCAGGGCGGAGAAGCTGTGGATCTGGAGTTGCCATGGGGAAGAGTCTTGGTTGCCAAGGCGATTCCCAAGGATGAACAGGGCAAACGGTTGTGGCATGAATCCATTGACTTGCGCAGCAAAATCGGCAATATCCAGACCGATCAGGTGTATCAGGAGACCGGACTCACATCGTATAACCGCAAGCGGTTCTTCACCTACCGAACAGCGTTCCGCTTGTTGTGGGATGTTCCCCCAGGTGATTGGGAGTTGATTATATTTCAAGAAATGGAGATCGACGATTTCAAATATTACGGCAACTTTGTTGATCCTTGCCACAAGGAAGCGATGAGTCGTTTTATTGAACTGACACATGAGCGTTATAAGTCAGCGGTTGGAGATCAATTTGAAAGCGTAATCAAAGGCATGTTCTCGGATGAGATTGCACCGCTGGGCCGTATTCCCTGGTCACCACAGCTTCCCCGTTATTTCAGCGAGCGTTGTGGTTATAGTCTGATCGATTCGCTACCGGCCCTGTTATATAGTGATGTTCCGGACGCGCATCGGATTCGGTATGACTACTATCAGTCCCTACACCTGCTTCTCAGGGAGTCCTATCACAAACAGGTGCATGACTGGTGTGAGGAAGCAAGAATCCAGTACGCGGCAGAGGTGCCTGGCGTACGGATGACCACCCAGTTGTTCAGTCATATGCCAGGTGGTGATTCGGCCCATGAGAAAATTGGGCGATCCTTATCGTGGATTCTGGAACGGTATGGTCAAAAGATGCGTGACAATCCCAAGATGGTCAGTTCGCTTGCCCGGCAATTGGGCCGAAGCCGCAATCTGATTGAATGTTTTCACAGTGTAGGCTGGTCGATGACGCTACAGGATGCGAAATGGATGATTGATCGAATGGCCGCCATGGGCACTAATTTCTATAACTTTCATGCCTTTTTCTATACGATTGGTGGGCTTGCGAAGCATGACGCACCACCGTCTCAATTTTTGCAGAATCCCTACTGGAAGCATTTCCGGCAGTTAGGGGATTACACCGGACGGTTGAGCTATCTCATGAGCACCGGAACAGCAGACATTCGTATTGCCGTGCTTGACCCAACGACGACATTCTGGAGTCTGATGGGTAATCCGCTGCATGGATTTGAGTATAGCGGCGAGGACGAAGCAGAACGGGTACAACTGGAGCGCCTGACGAAGGACTGGATGAGGATAACGACACTTCTGCTCGAAAACAGACGTGACTATGATCACCTTGATCCCGAATTGTTGGCTGAAGCTGACTTAACGGATGGTATCATTCAGATCGGCGTTGCCCGTTATGACGTATTAATTCTGCCACCGATGCTGAATCTGGAGGCCGTGGCCTGGGAACAGGTGAAGCGATTTGTTCGGCAGGGAGGAACTGTCATCTCTGTTGGGATGCCTCCGCATATTGCCATTCAGCAGGGAAGTCCAGAGGGAGATGAAGCTGCCCAGTTCTTTGGTGCGGGCGAGCAACCGCAAGAGGTGTACTGGGGCCGTAGCGTGACAACAGATCACGATAACCGTGAAACCATGTGGCATCAGGGTGAGGGGAATGCTTATTTTCTACCCGCAGGAACAGGACAAGGAGATGACTTTTCGCTGGGGCTAATCTCTCTCCTGCTCGATCAGGTATTGCCGGAACCCATCTGCTGGATCATGGAGGAGGAAAGTGCCTCCCTGCTGATGCACACCCGTCAATTGTCGGCTGGAGAGCACATGGTTTTTTTGACCAATCAGGAGGGTCAGGACCTGAAGGGTCAATTGAAGCTGGTCGCCAGACAGCTGTGGGAAGGAGCGGATCTGACAGAGGGCGCTTGTCTGGTGGCAGAACGACTTGATCTGGAGACAGGGCAGCTTCAGACATTGCCGTATACGAGCAGTGGTGGGGAATGGTGCATTTCACTAACACTGGCGCCTTATGAAGCGCATGCTGTTCGTCTTACTTTACAACCTGCGAAGGAAGAGGCATCAACAACGAAGGTGGATGTAGCAGACAAAACGGGTTCGGCGTTCGTAACGGATGTATTGGCAGGAGCTAATCAAGCCTGTAAGATCAAGGTCCCTTCGGAAGGGCCATGGCGACTGGAAACGGTGCAACCTAACATTTTGCGAATGGGACAATTCCATCTTCAGGCTTCCAATGTTAATGGTGTGATTCTGGAAAGCCAGCATGTAGCTGTAAAACCGTTTATTGATCAGGCGGCAGAATTATCGGAGCAGCAGCATCTGCCAGTCCAGTTTAATCAGATATTTGGCACACCGAAAAAAGCATCCTTAGCCTATCCCATCGAATGTCGATATACGACTACATTTGAGCTAAGAACGGCATTGCCTGCATGTTTGTTATTTATGGACAGAGCGGCGATTTCGGGCACTTGGTCGATGGAGATTAATGGGCAACCACTTGGAAAAGAACAGTTCGATCCAATCGAAATAACCGACCACAATAACATCGCTTGTGATATCACGGAGTTGTTGCACAGCGGTCTCAACGAAATGACGGTGATTGTACAGGTAACGAAAGATGAGGATGGCATCGTGGATCCCTTGTATCTACAGGGAAGATTCGGCGTGGAGTTCCATCATGAAGGCATGGTTTCACTCGTACGGGAACCGGACACGGCCCTTTGCATCGGACCTGAACCGCAGCCGCTGTATCCCCATTTTGCCGGGGAAATGAGTTATAAATGCACGTTCTGGCTGGATGAGTCAGGGGAAGATATTACCTCGTTTGAACTGGAATTTAGCGATTGGCGTGTGCAGGATGTGGTGGAAGTGCGGGTAAACGGACATAGCCTGGGTGTAAGATGCTGGTCTCCGTATCGTTGGAAGGGAGAGACCTCCTGGTTGCGTCCGGGAGACAACGACATTGAAGTGCGGATTACCAACACATTGATCGGCCTGCTGGAAGGTACGTATTTTGATTCGGAACATCATCGATTACAGGATGCAGGTCATGTACCTGTTGAAGAATTGGGATAAAGGAGTGGAAGTAAGGGATGGGACATCGTATTCAGTTCGACCGCTATCCAGGTGGTGTGATGAAAGCGTTAACGCTCAGTTATGACGATGGAGTGGTGCATGATCGCAGACTGGTGGAAATCTGTAATCGGTATGGTCTACGGGGAACCTTTAATCTGAACTCCGGTACCCTGGGTAATCCAGGCCGCATTGAGGCTGGGGAAGTCGCTGAACTTTATACGGGGCATGAAGTAGCCGTTCACACGGTTACTCACCCTACGCTGCCTTATGTTCCGAATGAACTATTGACCGAAGAGATTATCGAAGACCGAAAAGCATTGGAGCAGCTCGTCTGTTATCCGGTACGAGGCATGGCTTATCCCAACGGAGGGTACGACCGTGCGTTAAGTACAAAGCTGGAGTGGCTTGGCATTGATTATGCCCGTACCGTTGAATCACATGGCAGATACACGTTGCCAGATCGGCCGCTTGAATGGCATCCGACGTGTCATCATAACCATGATCTGGCGGGGCATGCCAAACGTTTTATCCAACATTCCAAAACAGGTACGCCACTATTACTCTACGTCTGGGGTCACAGTTATGAGTTCAATGACAACGACAATTGGGAGATCATCGAACAGTTCGGTGAGCAGATTGGCGGCAGGGACGATATCTGGTATGCCACGAACATCGAAGTGATTGCCTATTGGAAAGCGGTGCAACGATTGGAGTGTTCAGCAGATCGCTCCATCATCCATAATCCGTCTGCCATCCCGGTTTGGTTCACGGCTGACCAGCAGGTTGTTGAAGTGCAGGGTGGAGAAACATTGCGGCTAAGCGAACGAATCAAGGTATAAGGAAGGGAGCTGACGATCATTCGTTATTTTCATGAGAACGAGGCGATTGCAGGCAAGGTATACGATTCAATTCCGGATATATTAACTACGGTGGCTCAGCGTTATATTGGCGATCATCCGAAACATTCCTTTTTGTTCAGAGCTTATCATCAGGGAGGTTTTCGTAGACTTGGAGATTATCGTTACGACCTGAATCTGAATGAGAAATGCGTTGGGGCGCATGCAGGGCAGTACGTGTATGTATGGGGCAAGTTATGGAGCGAGCAGAATACAACGTTAAATACGGGCTTGAACTGTTATAGTCCGGTGACGATTTACGTGAACGGTGAAGAGGTATTCAAGTCTGAGCTGTTGCAGGAATTATTTCCCGAGCGAAGAACCCAGATTCCGATTTCCGTGAACTATGGCTGGAATGATGTATTGCTGTGTTTTGTCAAAACAGAAGTGGGATTCGGCGGTATCTACGGAACAGCCTCGTTCAAAAATTTCCCGCTGCACTTCCTCACTCCTGGGGTAGATCGTCAGGGTCAGGAGGGCTGGTTATATTCGGAACCCGTCGATGAACCTGTAGTATCTCTTCCTCGTGACGGCATGACGGAAGAAGAAACGGGTCTTACCTGGTATCCGCGCAGGGGCTGGACAGATGAGGAGCAGAGCATGGGTTCTTTTGCCCGCATCTTTGGTACAGAAAAGCCCGCTGTTGCCTACGCATGGTCCAGATTGGATGTAACTTTGCCAGGAACATCACCAGTTATTTTAAAAGGTCGTCATGATGGAGCTTTGACTCTGTATGTGGATGGTACGGAAGTATACTCTGCTGGAGGTAGCGGTAACTTCCGAGTTGAACTCGCACGCCGTTACGGTTCATCCGATCTGGTCGCGAAAGGTGAAATCCAGGCAGTAGGCGGTTCATGGGGATTCACGTTGGAAGATGCCGAGCGTTCGGATTCCAAAGGCTGGAGACTGAAATCGCCTCATCCGGTTGCGGGATGCTCTGACCCCTGGCTGTACACGGGTGTGTTTGCTCCCGGTGCTGAACCATCGCATGCCGACATCGTGCGAACAGATACCGTATTTGATGATGGCGCACAAGGTGTGTATTGGCGGGTAGATCTTCCCGACACCCATGTTCGTCCTTACCTGGAAAATACACATTACGGAAAGTGGAATTATCCACTTGGCGTTACCCTGCTTGGACTGCTACAGACGGGACAGGAATTGGGACGGGATGATTACATTCAGTATGTGCGGCAACATATTGAACTGAGTACTTCATTTGATCGCTATGGTCTGTGGGATCGGGAAGGGTACGGTGCGGCAGGGATTAATAATCAGCTGTCTGCCATCGACAGTCTGGATGATTGCGGTTCGTTTGGATCTACACTGCTCGCTGCGATGGAGCTGGGCGATATTCGTGGGGGAAGAGATACCGCGGATCGGATTGCGGGCTACATTACGGATGAGCAGGAACGTTTGGAGGATGGTGCCTTTTACCGGGTTCGCGGCAGCGGAGAGATGCGTCAGGAGACGATGTGGTGTGATGACTTGTACATGAGTACACCTTTTCTGATGCGTTATGGTCAGTTGACAGGAGATGCGACGTATTGGGATGATGCGATCAATCAGTTCCTGATGTTCCGTAAATACCTCTATCTTCCCGATCAACAGATCATGTCCCACGTGTATGATTTTGTGCGTGGTCGGGCGACAGGTATTCCATGGGGACGGGGGAACGGCTGGGTGCTATTTTCATTAACCGAATTGTTATCCATCCTGCCACATGATCATGTGAAACGGTCGGAACTATTACAGTTCTATCGTGATTTAAGTGAAGGTTATTTGGCGTTGCAAGGGGAAAATGGACTATGGCATCAGGTTCTGAACCGCCCGGATTCATATGAAGAAACCTCCTGCACATCGATGTTCGTCTACGCCTATGCCCGTGGTATTCGGGAAGGCTGGCTGGAACAGCCAGAGCCCTATCTGGAGGCAGTACGCAAAGGATGGTACGGCATGACACGTTTGTCGATTGACTATAAAGGCAATATATACGGGGTATGCCGGGGTTCCGGGTACTCGTTTACCGCCTTGTATTATCGCGATGATCTGGGCTGGAATCTGAACGATACCCATGGGATCGGCATTGTGCTCTTGGCAGGCATTGAATTGTATAAAATGAACCAGAAGCTCCGTGAGGCGCATATCGATTCTTCGGTTACAGCCGCGCAGCGCTGATGTTTGACGCAACTGAACGGATATTTGTGGATAGCCTTCTATAGGTAGATTACCAGCTAAAGAAAGCGGCAAAGCCCCCGGGCTTGCCGCTTTTAGTTTGTTTCCAATTTCGAATCCGCTCTGCATAATAGCAATGATAAATACACTTACCTTCACCCAATAATATGAATAACTCCGTTTATAGCACGTATTAAAATAGCTCTAGCTGCTCCGGTCCTTCTTCCTTCTCCGGTTCAGAACGGTCAGGGAAAGGCTTCACTGGCTGGTCCAGCAGGTCCATCATCATCTGGGCATTCGCTGCTGCATCGCCACCGGAGTTGTTATTAAAAATAACATAGACATCCTTGCTCTGCTCCTGCAATTGCTCCAGATACCCTTTCCATTCCAACAATTCTTCCTTGTTGTAACGGTATAAATAACGGGTCTCGCGCCAATTGGGCGCACCATTCTGATGCCACCCGGACACATTGCGTCCGTGCATGCGAACCAGTGTCATCTCGGAATCTGTCGCCTGTGGCACGATGGGGATAGAACCTAGACCTGCCTGAGGTTCGTCACAGACGCTGTGAATCCAGCCTTGCTCTTTCAGGAACGAAAGCGTGCGCTCTCGCATGTCACCTTCATACCAGCTACGATGACGGAATTCGAGGGCACACGGAATACCTTCCATTCTCAGTTTCACTTCACGAAGCTCTTTCACGTTGTCCTTATTGCACTCAAACCAAGGCGGATATTGAAACAAGGCTGCCTGCATCTTGCCGGCTTCAATGACCGGTTCCAGTGATTCCCGAAAAGCCTTATACATCTCCGACGTGCTGGTGAAGTATGGTTTGCCTCGCAGATGTCCGGTCATTCCCTGATAGGCTTTGATGATAAAAGCAAAGGATTCGGGCGTCTCGGTAGCCCACCGTGCCATTCGATCCCGCGGCTGAACGGCGTAGAAAGAACTATCCACCTCCACGGTGGAGAAGTACTGTCCGTATAGACTGAGCTTGTCCTTGGCTTTGGTACGGTTTGGATAGAGATCTTCCTGATCCCCCCATCCGGTAAGTCCGATGCGAATCATAAGAACACCTCCTGTTGCTTTTTGAACAACCTCTTATAATTAACCGATTTGCAGGCATATGTCTAACATTATATCGTGTGCATTTTGGCTCTTCAATGTTGGAAAATTACTGGGATTTTTTGAGTTTGCAGAATAAAGACGTTACAATACATTAAAGCTAGGGGAAATGATCAGGCTTGTACAACAGTGACTATAGATAGAGAGCCAGTGACCAAGTGGAGGGCGAGAATGGATGACGGAATGGTATAAAAAGAGTTTTGGAGAAGATTATCTGCTCGTATACAAGCACCGGGATGTGCAGGGTGCCCATCAGGAAGTACATAAAATGATCAATTGGTTGAAGCTTGAGCCCAATGCTGAAGTATTGGATCTATGCTGCGGTATGGGACGTCACTCCATGGCACTTGCTGATGCAGGATTGCGAGTGACCGGAGTTGATCTGTCCGATGTGCTTCTACATGAAGCGCGCCTAATGGACACCGAACATCGAGTATCGTGGTGTCATGCGGACATGCGTGAACTGCCGCTGAAAGGTGGCTTCGACGCTGTAGTTAATCTGTTCACATCGTTTGGTTATTTCCTGGAGGACGGAGAACAACTGAAAGTATTACGTGCCATTCATCGCATGCTTCGCCCGGGTGGCAGCTATATTATTGATTTTATGAATACGGCTTATGTGACTCGGCATCTGGTACCGCACTCCGTCCGAGAGGATGAAGGACAGCGAATTGAGGAGTTCCGCAAGATTGAGGATGGATTTGTGCAAAAGGAAATTCGTATTACGGATACTGCATCCGGACATGAACCGCGGGTATATCAGGAACGTGTGAAGTTGTATACAAAGGATCAACTGAGTGAGCTGTTAAGTAAAGCTGAACTTCACGTAGATCAGGTACATGGCGGCTATGACGAAGAGAAATATGACGAGCAGACTTCTCCGCGTATGATTTTTGTTGGTCATCGTCCTGTGGAGTGAACAGAGACAGTCTGGAAGGGGGATAACATGAAGCGCACAGAAGAGATGCCCATGACAGAGGGTATACACCGGGTTAAGATCAGCATGTCGTTTCCCTTACGATGGGTGAACAGTTATGTGTTATCAGAATCGGATGGGAAGATAACTATTATAGATCCGGGACCGCGTAATTCGGAAACAGAACAGGAGTGGAGTGAAGCGCTGGCAGATCTCGGCCTGACCTTTAGCGATATTCATCAAATTGTACTCACCCACCATCACCCCGATCATCTTGGGTTGTCGGGTTGGATGCAACAGATGACGGGGGCACCCGTTCGAATGTCCACACGCTCCCGCCAAGAGGCCGACTATATGTGGGGACCTGATTCACGTATTAATACATTATTACCTGATTATTATGGAAGCCACGGAATGCCGGAAGACAAGACTGAGCAGATACATGAACATATGAAGGCATTTAATTCGCAGATCACTCCACTTCCGAATGTCACACCCATTGAAGATGGCGAGTGGCTTAATATGGGCGGGAAACGTTGGGTTGCTGTGGAGACGGGGGGACATGCCCCAGGCCATTTATCCTTTTATGCGCCGGAGTCCATGGAGATTCTGTGCGGAGATGCAGTTTTGCCACAGATTTCACCGAATATTAGTCTGCAACCCGGCAGTGACCCTCAGCCATTATTGTCTTATATGGAAGGATTGCAACGTCTCGGGGGGCTAAATGTCAAACAGGCGTATCCAGGGCATCGGAATCCTTTTGCCCAGTTCACCGAACGGACAGTACAATTGCTCGCTCATCACGAGGAACGTCTTCAGAAGATGACGGAACGAATTCAGGAGTCACCGGCGAATGCTTATGACATCTGTGTGCACATGTTTGGCAATCGGCTGGGTACCCATCAACTGCGGTTTGCCATGAGTGAGACGTTAGCCCATTTGCAGGAGTTAATTCGACGCGAACTAGTGAAGCAAGAGCAGCAACCGGATGGGACGTTCTATTTTCAAATCTAAACGGAATGATGATATCGATATGGAATGATAATACGATCTTATATAGAGGCTCGGGACAGGAAATTCACCTGTTCTGGGCCTTTTTAGCCTCTCTTAACGGTTCATTCATCTATTTTTAAGCCAGCGCGCCTATGATACATCTATGAACTTCGCTAAAGAAAGCAGGGAAGAGCGATGACCAGAAGAAAACGGAATCAATGGAGAAAATGGCAAGCTTCAGCGGCAGCAACGTTGACTGTGGCTGCACTTTTTCAATATGTAAGAACTTCGGATGCCTTTGATGTGGCCTATGCAACAGCAAATGGCACAGATACAAGCGTTACTGCTTCAAGCCAAGTGGATACGCATGATGATGTGATGGATGAATGGATCAACAGTACAACGGACAGCAACAACTGGAACACGCAGGACAATGACAATAATGATAGTCAATATAATGGAACATCCGATAGCACACAAGCAGCTCGGCCAGATCAGAGCACGAGTAACGAGGGGAATTATTCAGATTCTCAGCGTATCGGGCAAAATAACCAGGGTACAGACTCCGGATACAGCAGTGGCAACTATCAGTCACGTACAGGTGCATCATGAGCCGCACGGAGCAAGTTGCTCGTCCGCTCCGATTTCAATTCCGTGCGATGAACACGGATGTTGAAGTGCAACTGTCCGCTGGGCGGGAAGAAGGTGAACATGCAGCAATCGTCGTGAAGAATTGGTTTGAGACGCAGGAGCAGCGTTTCAGCCGATTTGTGGCAGACAGTGAACTAAATCGTCTGAATGGTTCAACCGGATGGATGCCCATCTCCGCTGCGATGGATGAAGTTTTGAGTTTGGCCTATGGATATATTGGCCTGACCGAAGGGATTTTTCAACCGGGTATCTCGCAGGCTCTTCAGGCTTCGGGATACGATCTAAGCTTCGAGAAGGTGCAGCAACGACAATTGAAACGTCCATTAATTGAACGCATATTGCGAACGAGAACACCTGAATCATCAGGCTGGATGGAAGATCGATATGACCACAGCCGTCCGAGCTGGATTCAGCGGGAAGGTAGCCGGATGGTTCATCTGGACCCCGGAGCTGAGTTGGACCTGGGAGGCATTGTTAAGGGCTGGGCAGTAGAGCGTATCGCAGACTGGTTGCAGCGAACATTGCATATTCCAGCGGGGTTGATTAACGCGGGTGGAGATATTCAAGTATGGGGTTCACCAGACCATTCCCAATGGACCTTGCAAGTAGCAGATCCTTTGCAGAATCAGGGTGCTATGTCGGGAGCGATCCGTTTACAGCGAGGAGCTGTTGCCACTTCGGGTATTTCCCGCAGACAATGGCAAAATACGGACGGAAGCCTTGCACATCACCTCATTGACCCCCGGACGATGGAGCCCGCACATACGGACGTATTGCAGTGTACCGTTATGGGACAGCATGCTTCGCAATGCGAGATCATTGCCAAGACGGTCTGCATTCTGGGGAGTGCCGAGGCGGTGGGCTGGTTAAACCGACATTACGATCGGCATGACGTCCTGTGGATGACACGGGATGGGAGTATTTATTTTAGAGGGAATACGGATACGCTTGCTGAGCATTGGCCCGGTTTTGATCCGGATCATCGCTTCAGTCTGATCTAGGACAAGTCTAACAGATATGGGGGAGCCGGTTATGGCACAATGGATTGTAGATTACCTGCCAACGTGGAATATCATTCGAATTAGTGGAATTGCTGCTTATGTGCTGCTCTTTGCCGGTGTGTTTCTGGGCATTGCGCAAGGGATGCCTCTGGCCAAAGGCAAACCAAAAGCAGCCATGTTCAAATGGCATACCCGAACGACCTGGCTCGCCTTCGGACTTGGACTCGTGCACGCATTAACGTTATATATTGATCACCACAGCCCATTTACCTGGGGAGAACTTCTGATTCCTTTTACCGCCTCCGTGCATCCGATCGGCAGTGGTCTGGGAACGTTAGCCTTCTACGGATTAGTGATTGTCCTGTTATCCAGTGATCTGCGGAACAAGCTGGGCCGTAAATGGTGGTTCATGTTCCACATGTTGTCCTATCCAGTGTTCATTGGTCTGCTGGTTCACGGCATGGTTACCGGAACGGATTCTGGCAACATCATCATGCGGATGATATATGTATTTACCGGACTCAGCATTCTCGGTATCACCGTGCTACGTGGCATGTTGCGAGAGCGTAAAGGCCCGGAAATCACGATTGGACCGAAACGTGCAACATCTGGTTCACCTTCCGAGCAGAATTGGGTTGAAGGTTTTGGTTTGGTGGGAACGGTACGACCTAAACATCTGAAATAATAAAATGTGGATTATCCAATATGTATCGTTACACATGCAAAAAAGCGGCCATCAGGCCGCTTTTTCCATGAACAGTTATTTTATTGAACAGTCATTTCACGAAGCATCCATACACATGTCCAATGTTCCACATGGCTTCATTTATGAAACGATTTACGCATTATACGGCGTCATCACTAACAGGTTTTTCTCCCAGTGCTTCTTCAAGCTCGGATTGTTTGCGATGGGCGATCCGACTGCTCGCTGCTGATGCAATCGCACCGACAATATCATCGAAGAACGTGTGGACAGGGCCCAGGCTCTTGTCATTCAGTCGTTCAAGCACCCCTGGTTTTAGCTTGTCCACATAACCATAATTCGTAAATCCAATACTGCCATATACATTGACAATTGAGAATGCCAAAATCTCATCCACGCCATACAGTCCTTCATCGTTCTCAATCATCTCCTGCAAAGGAGATATGAGTTGCCCCTGTTCTGCCAGAATATCAAGCTGAATCCCGGTCAGAACAGCATTCTGTACCTCACGTTTACGGAGAACCATCTCCACATTTTCGATACATTCTTCCATCGTAAGACCTGGATAATACTTTTGTTGCAATAACATGACCAGCTCTGCGATCTCAGGGATCGTGACGCCCCGCTTATGCAGCCATTCCCTTGTTGCCTCCGCCACCTTGCGGCTATTCAGGCTGTAAGGGATTTTTTCTTGCTCAGGATGTTCCATGGGCGATTCCTCCTCTGAAGTTAGCAATGTCCCTACTCTTGCTTCCTAATACGTTATTAACCTGGTTTACGTTTCTTTAAGATAATAAAATTATAAGTTTCAGTGAAGTTGAACAATTCGATTAACACATGAAAAATTTCAGCTAAAAACGGTCTGCCTTCCGTGAAAGTGCGTTGATAGACATTTTTCTTATTATCTTTTAGTTATTTTTTGGACAAAGGCTCGTATACATGGTAGTACAAACTGTAAAAATGATGAGGGGGAACGTGATCATGAGAAAGATCCATTCTTTGCGTACGGTATCGGCAGCAGCGCTGCTGAGTATTCCTATGGTATTGTCAGGCTGCGGCATGTTTGGAGCACAGTCTTCCGAAGCTGTTGATCCACCACCGCCCATCCAGGAAGCAGCTATGATTCAAGCGGCCGAAGGGAATGGAGCACTCGCAATGCTCCCGTTAACGACGGTATATCTGCAAGACCAGCAGGGGCTGCTCGCTCCGGTATCCCTGACACTTCCTTCTGGAACAGACGCAAGCAGTCCAAAGACAGCTCTGGATACACTTGTCACAGGCGGGGCCTATGCGGGTATGTTGCCTGAAGGATTCCAGGGCGTTCTCCCGCAGGGAACGGTTGTGCAGAATGTAACGATTCACGCGGATGACAAGCTGGCGGTCGTTGAGTTCTCGGGTAATTTTGCCAAGTATGATGCAAAGGAAGAACGGAAAATGCTAGAAGCTGTCACGTGGACATTGACGGGAACACCTGATGTGGAGAATGTGCAGATCTGGGTGGATGGCAAAAAGTTAACACAAATGCCTGTGAACAGCACGCCGTTGCCTGAACCGCTGAATCGGGCTGTGGGAATCAATCTGGATCTGGGTGATACGTTTGTGACCAACAGCAGCCCGGTAACGGTCTATTTCTCCGCTGCTTCGCCAGCGGGCATCCAATATTATGTTCCAGTGACACGTCTGGTTACACCTGGTGAAGATCGGGTGCAGGCAGCATTGAACGAACTGATCAAAGGACCTGACAAAGGCGGAGAACTGGAAGAGGTCATGACAGGCGGAACGGAGCTGCAATCGGTCAAAACAGCAGAGGATGGCACGGTCACGGTTGCCTTGAAAGATGATATGTTTGCCGAAGGGGATATCGTGCCAAGCGAGCTGTTACAATCTGTCGTATTAACCACTGCGGAGAACACAGCCAGCAAGGATGCCAAAGTACAGATCGAGTGGAACGGCCAAAAAACGGTCATGGGTGACGACAACAGGGATTACAGTGCGCCGGTTTCCAAGCCTGAATATATCAACGAAATTCCGATTTAATGAGCAAGGAATGCTTAAGGATGCTTTTAACCGAACTCTTTGGTAAAATATAAGGGATTCGTAAAAGTGTGAATAAGTTCAACATTACAGGATGCTTAAGTCGTAGGAGGCAGAAAATATGAGATCAAACGGACGAACCAGCGAACAGCTGCGCCCGCTGAATTTAACAGTGAACACGAATAAATACGCCGAGGGCTCTGTACTGATTGAAGTTGGAGATACAAAGGTGATCTGTACAGCTACAGTAGAGGAACGTGTACCACCCTTTATGAAAGGGCAGGGTAAAGGCTGGGTAACAGCTGAATATTCCATGTTGCCACGTGCAACACATACCCGGAACCAACGTGAAGCCAATCGTGGCAAATTAACTGGACGCACCATGGAAATCCAGCGTCTGATTGGTCGGGCACTGCGCTCGGTAGTTAATCTGCAGGCTCTTGGTGAGCGTACGATTACCTTGGACTGTGATGTTATTCAAGCTGACGGAGGCACACGTACAACGTCCATTACCGGTGCATTTGTAGCGCTGGCACTTGCCGTGAACAAGATCTCCCAACAGCACAAACTGCAAGTATTCCCGATTACGGATTTCATTGCCGCAGTAAGTGTGGGTGTTGTGGGTGAACAGCCTGTACTGGATCTGAACTATGATGAAGATTCCAAAGCCAAGGTAGACATGAATCTGGTGATGACAGGTGGCGGTAAATACGTCGAGCTTCAGGGAACAGGTGAGGAAGCACCATTTGATCGCCGTGAGCTGAACGCCATGTTGGAACTGGGCGAGCAGGGGATTTTGGAGATGATTGAGCGTCAAAAAGAAGTGCTTGGACCGATTGCGCTCAAGATCGGCGCGCGTGGATTAGGGGAAGCCTAAGATGAGTTTGGACAGCCCAATCCTCATTGTTGCAACCCGCAATGCGGGGAAAGTCCGTGAATTCGCTCATGCTTTCGCACCGCTTGGCAAAGAGGTTAAGAGCATGTTTGACTATCCGGAGCTGCCGGATGTGGTAGAAGATGGCGTAACGTTTGCGGAGAATGCCTGGAAGAAAGCCAAAGCGGTTGGTGATGCGCTTGGTTTGCCCGTTCTGGCAGATGATTCAGGTTTATGTGTAGACCTGTTGGATGGTGAGCCAGGGGTATATTCAGCGAGATATGCAGGCGAAGGAGCAACGGATGCACAGAATAATGCGAAGTTGCTGGAGACGCTGGAATCGTTGAAATCCGGTGAGGACACCGAGCAGCCGCTACTAAGTCCGGCTCGTTTCGTTTGTGCGCTGGTCCTGTACGATCCGACAACAGGTGATAAGTATGAATCAGAAGGCACTGCGGAAGGCTGGATTACGGCTCAAGCTGCAGGTGCTGGCGGTTTTGGATATGACCCACTCTTCTATGTACCTGAATACGAGATGACGATGGCAGAGCTGACGCTTGAGCAAAAACAGGCGATTAGTCACCGTGGTCATGCGCTGAGAGCGCTTGTATCCAGACTTGAAGGCTAAGACTAAATGAAACAACTTGATTTAACTTCATGATATGTGAACATCAAAGCGTTAATGGAAGGACAGAAGCATTCCGATGGGATGCTTCATCCGCCATTAACGCTTTTTCTATGAAATGAAGTGTTTGATCGGGTTCGGTGAAGGTCCATCCATATACCTAATTAAAGATAGCTATTTCTGCGACTACATATCAGAACGTATGTTCTTGTACCTACATGAGAAATGGTTTACATTGCACGATTGGGAATCTCATTGGGACTGGAGTTGGAAGAAGTTGCAAGCCTTGTGTGGTATGGGTTAACATTCAAACTAATGAATCACATATGAACCTTAAACGGAGGGATCTACTCATGCAAGAAGTGAAGCTTGTTGTATCTTACGATGATTATGAGGACGGCATTCGTATGGAAAAATTAATTAAGGAACTGGCAGCTAAACCGGAGGCTAGCTCATTGGAAAGTCTGGTCATCGGAGATTGGGGACAGGCTTATGAAAATTCGCCTGACGAGTTCATAGGTACGCTTGTCGAGTCTGCTCCAAGCTTTCCGTCATTGAAGAAACTGTTTATTGGAGATATGGGATTCGAAGAATGTGAAGTATCGTGGATTATCCAGACAAATCTCACACCACTGTTAGGTGCCTTTCCAGAATTAAAAACATTCTCTGTAATGGGCAGTAGCGGCCTCAGTCTGGAACCACTCCAGCATGCCAAGCTTGAAGAATTGATTATTATATGTGGTGGTCTCCCGAAAGAAGTCTTATCTTCAATCACCCATGCCAAGTTGCCTGAATTGCGTAAATTGGAACTGTACCTGGGTGTGGATAATTATGGTTTCAATGGATCACTTGAAGATGTACTCCCTTTGTTAGAAAAAGGATTATTTCCAAGGCTGGTTTACTTGGGTCTGAAAGACAGTGAAATTCAGGATGAGATTGCCAAAGCAGCAGCTGAAGCACCTATTCTGGATCAACTTGAAGTACTGGATCTATCGCAAGGAACGTTGTCCGATGAAGGGGCTGAAGCGTTACTTGCCAGTGACAAAATAAAGAAACTGAAACATCTTGATCTAAGTTACCATTACATGACCAATGAAATGATCAGTCGCTGGAACCGATCGGGTATATCTGTAGATGTTAGCGACCAGCAACAGAGTGATGAGGATGACTGGCGCTATCCATCGTTAACGGAATAGTCGATGTCAGGCGTAAAGGAAATGAATGAAAGCCTGCACCAGCCAATAGATGTACCTGATCTAACGCAAGATCAGCCCTTTTTATTGATCGGAAACCCTGATAACCGACGAACACAAGGGCTGCAAGAGGCTAGGCATAGATTGGGTTTGAAACCTGCGGTCGTACTGCCATATGCTCAATTGCTGCAGAATTGGAGACACGGACGAACCATCGCGGATACAGTAGATTTCAATCTGCCTGTACCCCTGATTCGGATTGATGCTCCTGGTGAGGATTGGGACGTGGAGCGTGAACTACTGTTCCTTGGAGCTATGAATGATTCGTCAACATTAACGGCTGGGATGGGTACAGAAGCATTTTCCGCAGAACAGGCACTTGCGCTGGAACAGGAGTGGGGAAGAATCTACGCTCCCGCCCAGTGGTTTCGTGGCTGGAAAGCATGTTTGGATCGAATCGGCCGTGAGTCTCGGGAGATATGGTCTGAAGTCCGATTCATGAATGATCCCGCCGATATCCAATTGATGTTTGACAAGAGAACTTGTCAGCAACATCTATCTTCACATGGAGTTTATGTACCTCCGGCGCTGCAATTTTCGCGGCCAATCCGTAATTATATGGACCTGCGTAGCTCAATGAAGTCTGCCGAGATGCATCGTGTGTTTGTGAAGCTTGCGTGCGGCTCCGGGGCTTCAGGAGTTGTTGCCTATCAAGTCAATCCTCGAACGGGTGATGAAATCGCTGTAACAACGATGGGGATGGAACAGAGACAGGGCAAGACGATTTTCTTCAATGAAGGACGTCTACGCAAGTATACCCGCAGTGAAGAGATTGCTACGCTGATGAACTGGTTATGTGCAGAAGGTGCACAGATTGAACGATGGATGCCAAAAGCCACGCTTGATCAGCGGGCCTATGATATTCGCCAACTGGTTGCAGGTGGACAGGCAGGTCACGCGATTATGCGGCTGAGCCGTACCCCGATTACCAATCTGCATCTGCGCAATGAGCGTATGCTGCCTGCTGAAGCAGGCCTGGATGAACAGCGGATGTCGCTGGTACGGTTGGCAGCGCAAGCAGCCATGTCTGCATTTCCCAACTCGTGGTCAGCCGGGATTGATGTGATGCTTACTAGTGGTTCGAATCCGCGTGCCTATGTGCTGGATGTGAATCCATTTGGAGATCTGTTATACAGGGTCGAGCATCATGGCCTCGGAACCTATGAGTGGGAAATGGAACTTTTACGAAAGGAGCCTATTCAACATGCCTGATATGAACACCATTGTGGGCTCCCATGATCTGTTAATGATTACGCTGGATACGTTACGCTATGACGTAGCCAAGCTGGAAGAGGAGAATTGTCCTAATTTGTGTGGTTCGGGTCCGTGGGAGAAGCGTCATACCCCAGGCAGTTTTACATATGCGGCACACCATGCTTTTTTTGGTGGTTTTATGCCGACTCCTGCCAATACAGATAAGGCATCTCATGTAAGGCTATTTCATTCCCGAAATACTGGGCTCAAAACACATCCGCACACCTGGCTGTTTGATACACCGGATATCGTATCCGGGTTCGCAGCTGAAGGTTACCGTACCATCTGTATTGGCGGCGTCATCTTTTTTACGAAAAAAAACCCGCTTGCGAAAGTATTGCCTGGATATTTCCAACACAGCTACTGGAGAATGAACTTTGGGGTAACCAACCCCAAATCAACAGAGCATCAGGTACAGCATGCATTAAAGTTGCTTGAACAGACAGCGCCGGATGAAAAGATATTTATGTTTTTGAACGTGTCTGCCATTCATGGACCCAATCGTTACTTTGTAGAAGGAGCCAAGGAGGACTCGGTGGAGACTCAGCGAGCTGCACTTCGATATGTAGATGAGGCTCTTGGACCATTGTTTGAGGCGATGAGAAAACGCGCCCGGCCTGCCTTTTGTTTAGCTTTTTCCGATCATGGTACAGCTTACGGTGAAGACGGGTATCAAGGACACCGGCTCGCACATGATGTGGTGTGGACGGTGCCTTACCGTGAATTTTTAGTATAGAATGTATTGATCTTATGAGGACAACAACCGGAGACAGGAGGAAACCGATGGAGAAACATATACAACATACAACAACAGGCCATTCCACACAGTCCGGATCCGATAAAGCTACAAGTCTCAGTGAAGTACTGGCATTCCCTTATCGTTCTTACTTATACTCGTACCCACACAAGACCGCCTATCGGGAGCTTGACCCACCACTGCCGTTAGGGCCACTGTGGGAACGAGAGAATACCGATACGTATTTTTTATATATGCATATTCCCTTTTGTGCTGCTCGTTGCGGATTCTGTAATCTGTTCACACTGCCGGATCGACGGGAAGATACGCATGAACGCTATGTAGATGCGCTGGAACGTCAGGCGAAGCAGTGGGCACCTATTACATCTCGAAGACCGTATTCGCGGTTCGCGATTGGTGGGGGAACGCCTACATTATTAAATGAGGTTCAGTTGAATCGTCTGTTTGATATTGCTGAACATGTGATGGGGCTGGACCCTGCACAAGCATCGATTTCGGTGGAAACGTCGCCGGATACCGTTACGGAAGCCAAGCTGGCCATCATGAAGGAACGAAGTGTGGATCGTGTCAGTATGGGCATCCAGAGTTTTATTGAAGCTGAAGCATCTGCCATCTATCGTCCACAAAAACCGCAGGAAGTTGAACGAGCGCTTGAGAAGCTTACTCGGTATGATTTCCCATTGTTAAATCTGGATCTGATCTATGGTTTGCCGGGTCAAACGGTGGAATCGTGGATCTATTCATTGGAAAGAGTTCTGGCTTACGAACCGGGCGAAATTTTTATCTATCCCTTGTATACACGGGAAAATACAATCGTGAAACCTGATGATATTCGACGTCAGGGACCTGATATTCGGATGGAACTGTATAAAGCTGCACGTGAGACTTTAAAAAGTAAAGGTTATGTGCAATATTCCATGCGCAGATTTGCCAAAGAACAGTCGTCCTCGAAAGCACTTCTGCCTTATAGTTGTCAGGAGGAGGGCATGGTTGGACTGGGATGTGGCGCACGATCTTATACGAGTGAAGTACATTATGCTTCCAAGTATGGCGTGAGTTACAAGGCTACACAGAGCATCATTGCCGATTATGTGGCAACCGAGCGCTACGATGTGGCGGATTATGGCATCGTGTTAAGCCGTGAGGAACAGAGACGTCGCTTTATTCTGAAAGCCTTGCTGCATCGGGAGGGATTGACGTTGTCTGACTACCAACAGCGCTTTGGTACCGATGTGATGTCCGACTATGTCTGGTTGGCTGAACTGTTGACAAAGGGCATGGCGGAGTTGGAGAGTGATGAGGACAAGCAGGTGCTGCGTCTGACAGAAGAAGGACTAGGTTACTCCGATGCGATTGGAGATTGGCTTATATCTGCCGAAATCCGTGAACAGATGGAAGGGTTTGTTTTCTCATGAGAGCGACTTTGTATTATCGGGGGAAGTTGTCTTCCTGTAATTACGACTGTCCATACTGCCCTTTTAGCAAAACCGTGGATTCCAAAGAGACGTTGGAAGTGGATGAACAACAATTGCGTCAATTTGTGAATTGGGTCAGGGAGCAAGAGAGTGCCGGGCATCAATTTTCGATTTTCTTCAATCCCTATGGTGAAGCTTTGGTGCGTCGGTGGTACCGGGAAGCGATGGTTGAGCTGTCACATATGCCACGTGTGGATAAAGTTGCAATTCAAACCAACCTGTCCGTCAAACTGGATTGGGCGAGGGAGTTGGATGCGAATAAAGCAGCCTTTTGGGCGACGTATCATCCTCGTGAGACAAAAGAGGCTTCTTTTGTTAAACAATGTCTGACCTTGCGTCAGATGGGACTTGCTTTTAGTGTCGGTACTGTCGGACTCCGTAGTGCTTTCCCCGCAATTGAGTCCATGAGACAGGCTTTGCCGGATGATGTGTATATGTGGGTTAATGCCTTCAAAGATCGGCCCAAGTATTACACGCCGGAAGAGATTCAGTTTTTACGTGGGCTTGATCCGCTTTTTGAAGGTAATCTGCAGGATTATGAGAGCTTGGGCAAACGATGTGCTGCCGGTTCGGAAGTGTTTTATGTACAGG
The DNA here is from genome assembly GCF_056395745.1 of Paenibacillus sp. 10L310. Taxonomy (NCBI): domain Bacteria; kingdom Bacillati; phylum Bacillota; class Bacilli; order Caryophanales; family Paenibacillaceae; genus Paenibacillus; species Paenibacillus sp. 10L310. The sequence continues at coordinate 226,190 of NZ_JBFTKC010000007.1, forward strand.
GGTCCGGGCATGTGAAGAGATGTTACAAGGATCGACGAATCATTGGACATCTATATCGCGATGGTTTGCAGGCTTTGGCTGAGGATCGGCCTTGTCGCATGAAAAAATGTGGCTGTTACATCGGTTATATCCATATGGAGGATTCCCCGTTCAGAGAAACGTTTGGCAGCGGGCTGCTTGAACGCAATCCGGTATTGATTCGTTGACCGGCATTTCATATTTAGCTATTCCACTGGGGAGCTGGAATATGTTTATCCGTTTCTAAACCACATATCAGCGTAACTTCAAACGCATCTTTTAGTATAGGCAGGATCAGACCTTTGGTTTGGACTTGCCTTCTGGAAGGTGTTTTTTTTGTTTTACCGGACTAGAGTTAGTGTTTGTGTTCTTTATTAAAAGGGCCTTGACAATTTTGAAAAATAATATTTTTAAGTTTATGATTCAAATTTTATATTTTATGGGTTAGTATGAATAGGAAAAAAGACCCTGTTATGAATAGTATTTGTACATATAATCGCGAATTATATTTTTAATTGGGTCTAAAGTCTTAATTTAATTGAAAGGAGGGTGGATGTAGGAAGTATCATGCACGTTATCTGAACTTTCGGGGGAGTACACATGAAAAAAATCTCAATTAGCCGTAAATTACTTATGGGTTTCTCATCTGTGCTGTTATTATTGGTGGCTATAACGGTTATAACATATACGCAGTTTATAGCCGTTGAGAAAACGTATACAGAATTAATTAATGATAGAACAAGCAAACTATTACTCATTAAAAATATGTCGATTGATCTTAAATCACAGCAGATTGCTTTGAGAAATTATATTCTGGAAGACAGTGCAGAGAACGAACAGGCATTTAATAAAGCTTATGAAGATTACATAGCGTTAAATGAAGAATTAAAATCAACAGTTACAAGTTCAAAGATGAAAGATTACCTTTCACGATCGGATGAAGCGATGAGCCAATATTATGAACTTGCGCAGCAGATTATGACATTGACAAGACAGGGGAATAACAGTGAAATCTCAAGATTACTGAAGGACACAGCCCCAAGTCTGATCTCTGAATTTGAAGCAATTGTGGAAGGTATGGAAACACATCAACAAGATGCCATGAACTCAGGCGTTGTGGAGGCTAATCTTCAGATTGTGCAGGTCCTTAGGTGGATTGCAATTATTGGAGTGGCTTCTCTTCTAATCGGGGCACTTGTGGCGTATGTCATTGGCAGAATGATATCCTTGCCTGTTGCTGCTATTGCCCAATCCGCGAGCCGGATTGCAGACGGAGATCTGACTGGTGAGCCTATTGTGGTCCGTAACAAGGATGAGATTGGTGATCTCGCCCAAGCCTTTAACATCATGTCTGCAAATTTGCGTACACTCATTCATCAGGTAGGAGACAGTGCAGAACGGGTAGCTGCCTCTTCAGAGGAGTTGACGGCAAGCACCGAACAGACAGCAACCGCCACAGAGCAAGTGGCCATCACAATGGGTGAGATTGCAACAGGTATGGATACACAGGTTCGAATGGCGAGTGATGGATTCCAGACGATGAATGAGTTAACGACAGGCTTTCAACAAGTTACGGAGAACACACTCCATATGTCTGAAGAAGCTACCAAAGTCTCCGTAAAAACAATATCGGGTAGCGAGTCAGTTCAGTCTGCGATAGGTCAAATGAATTCTATACAAGGGACGGTGTCGAATCTGTCGGTCGTGATCCAGAAACTGAGCAGACACTCTCAGGATATTGTGAAAATGGTGGACAGCATCTCGGAAATATCAGCACAGACGAATCTCCTATCCCTTAATGCTGCTATTGAGGCTGCACGAGCTGGCGAACAGGGAAGAGGGTTTCAGGTTGTTGCTACAGAGGTTCGGAAGCTGTCTGAGCAGTCTGCGCTTTCTGCTAATCAAATTGTTCCATTGGTGGCATCGATTGAGAAGGGAATGCGAAATGCTGCTGAATCTATGGTGGTTGTATCCGCAGAGGTTCAAGAGGGGATTACACTTGTTCACCAGGCGGGAGCCACATTTGATGAAATTCGTGAGGCGGTTGGGGGCGTAGCGGGGCAAACACAGGAAGTCTCTGCTTCAATTGAGCAAATGTCAACAGGGGTAGAACAGATTAATAGGTCTATGAAAACAATCATGGAAGTGACCGAAACGGGGGCCGCTGGAACAGAAGAAGTGAGTGCATCTTCAGAGGAGCAGTTGTCTGCGATGCAGGAGATTGCTTCCGCAGCCAATGATCTCTCCTTGATGGCAGAACAGTTGCAACAGACCGTCAGTCGTTTCAAAGTGCAATAAATCGAACTGAGTGGAATGTGGATGAAGAACGAGCGCATATGTACAGAGATTCTTATAAAAAAGTAATAAAAGGGTGTCCAAACACAGTAGTTACTGTTTGGGCACCCTTAAATAATTCATCATGCTGAATCAATGCATAACTTGATCTTAACGAATAGCGACTTTATATGTCCGCAACCAGGTATTGATCTGAGTCAGATATGCAAATAACTGTGGCCCAGACATTAACTGTCCGAACCAGGGAAGATTGGAAGCTGCATCTGGTGAAGACGCAAGATTCCGGATCTGAGTTTTGTCGATCAAAGGCAAAATCGGCGAAGTGGGATCATCCAGGATATCAAGTACCTGCTGTTTGACCGCGGCCAGATATTGCGGATTATGTGTTTTAGGATACGGACTCTTTTTGCGATATAACACATCGTCAGGCAGGACACCTTCGAGTGCTTTACGCAGAATACCTTTTTCCCGTCCGCCCGTTATTTTCATTTCCCAAGGGATGTTAAACACATACTGGATCAGACGATGGTCACAGTAAGGTACCCGCACTTCCAGTCCTGCCCCCATGCTCATCCGGTCTTTGCGATCCAGAAGTGTAGGCATGAAACGTGTAATATTCAGGTAGGACATCACCCGCATTTGTGCAGCTTTACCTGTTTCCCCATCCAACAGAGGCACTTCAGCCACTGCATCCGAATAGCGGTCTGCCAAATAATCGAGTGGCCGAATCCATTCCCGAATATCCGGGGATAACAACGCTGCTCGCATATCAGGTGCTACAGACCACGGAAACGTACCGGAGTTCAGCATATCTTCTCGATGGAACCAGGGGTAACCGCCAAACACTTCATCCGCTGCTTCGCCTGAAATGGCAACGGTGGCCCCTTTTTTGATTTCTTTACAGAACAAATAGAGCGAGGAGTCTACATCTGCCATACCTGGCAGATCCCTGACTAACATGGCCTGTGTCAGTGCATGAATCAGTTCTCCGTTCTCAATTTCAATCCAGTGATGGTCGGTCTTGAGTTCATCCACCATTCGCTTAATCCAGGGTCCATCTGCACCCGGCTGAAAGGAATGCGCCTGGAAATGCTTGGCGTTATCCACATAATCGACAGAATACGTACTGATTTGGCCTTGCCCGGTTCGCTTGTAATAATCAACGGCTAATGCAGACAAGGCGCTGGAGTCCAGTCCTCCTGATAAAAGAGAGCATACTGGAACATCCGAAGCCAACTGGCGCTCCAGTGTATCTTGCAAGAGAGAGCGTACCTCTGCTGCCGTCTCTTCCAGGTTCTGTTCGTGGTTCTGGCTTTCCAGTTTCCAGTAGGCATAGGTTCGGATACCGTTTCGGTTATAGATCAGCGCGTGCGCAGGCTTGAGTTCGCTTAGTGAAGAGTATACGCCGTGTCCTGGTGTCCGTGCAGGCCCTACGATAAACACTTCGGCCAATCCTTCCGGGCCAACAGCGGCTTCCACATCAGGGTGAATAAGCAGAGCTTTGGGCTCTGAACCAAATACGAGAGTGTCTTTGTTATTACTGTAGAACAGAGGTTTCACGCCAAGGCGATCTCTTGCGATAAAAACTTGTTCGCGTCCCCCATCCCATATGGCAAAAGCAAAAATACCGTTAAACCGGTCAACACATGCCGGTCCCCACTCAATATAAGAGGCGAGCAACACTTCCGTATCACATTGCGTGCGGAACTGATGCCCCCGCTGGAGCAATTCCTTTTTCAACTCGGGTGCATTGTATAGTTCTCCGTTATACACGACGGTATAGGAGGTATCTCCCTGTAACGCATGCATGGGCTGTGCGCCGTTCTCGGGGTCCATTACACTAAGACGCCGATGTCCAAAGGCACAAGGATTGGAGATCCATGTACCTGAAGCGTCGGGCCCCCGGTTCGACAAGCTATCCGTCATACGGACCAGCAGCTCTGATTCCTGGGTCAAATCCCGATTCCACTGTATGAAGCCGGTAATACCGCACATGGTTTGTTCATCCTTTCTTGGTCGAGTCATTCATCCGTATGGCTGCTTAGTTACTGGCAACCAGCAAATGTTGTCTTTTCGTCAGAGGTCGTAACAAATATATGCCGAAAGCAGGCATAAAATGTCTGTCCTCTTCGGAAACTAGTTCTAGGGACAACGGCCTCAACATGCCTGTGAAGGAGAGAACATGCAATGGACAGTATGAAGTATTATGTGTCTGTCATGGGCCGCTCCGTTATTCCGGATCCGTCGGTAACATCATATGAATGGATCATTCAGGCAACGCCGCAGGAAGCGGAGCAATTACTGGGACTGCTGAGCCTCATGCAGGAAAAGGAGGAAGAGGCCTTTCCTGGCATGGTATTCCCATGGCCAGATACACCGGAGGAGTCCGTAAACCGAGCTTATGAAACGGTATTACAACAGGTGTATCGAGAGATTTACCGATTGGGCACACCAGAGACACGATACCAGATTGAACAAAGTACATGATAAGCACAAAGGAAAAGGAGCGCGATGACGAATGTATGCCATTCAAGATGCCAAAATACGCAGATTAACCGAGGTGGATGGATTGTCTTGTGCAGAGGTTGAAGTGCAGCCTGGAAATGCCGGAGATCCGTCGTTACTTGTATACGTGGCTTCAACACAGCCCGGAAATTCGCTGGAAGTTGTTCGGATTGTACGCAATCACTCCGATTCGGCGATCGACTGGTATAACAATAATATGCATACTGCGTTTGAAGAGGCGACAGATACCGCATTTGAGAACAGCGAAGGTATGACAGTAGAAGAAGATAAAGCTCGGTTTCAAAGTGAGTTGTTTTCCTTTGGTTTACTTGGTCCAACACTTCAGCGTTATCTGATCGGGCAGGCTTAACAGGTAACGCTCCAGCAACACATGTGGCGATAGTGGGATAGAGTTCGATGTTGAGCTATATGTAGATGCGACCTGTTGCTGTTGCTGGTTGCTCTGACTGTATCTGTAACTGGAAAAACCCGCCGTTGTTGAACGGCGGGTTTTGTTATGCGATGGTCAGATCAGGTGGAGATGTGATCAAGCATACTCGCGCAGCACTTGAATCCCTTTAACCACATTGTACACAAAGCTTAATCCGTAAATCACAAAGAATAGAATGACAAACCCAACGGCGGAACCCAGACTATGCGCAGTCACGAAGAAATAAAATAACGGAATGGCAGCGAGAAAGGGGAATACATGTGAGAATAAGGCGCGTTTTGCATGTCCCTCAATGTAATCATCCTTGGCAACAATCCATATAATGATCGGAAACAGGAACGGGGCAAAGAAAATACTAAAGTAGGATAAGGCTGATAAAAGTTGTCTCATGACGATTCTCTCCTTCAATGGATCATTGAAATGTATGTATGCAAAAGATTACCCAGCAATTCTGACATTGAAAATGTCTGATGTTAATCTTACTCTAAATGTCCCAATCTCCTCAATATAACCTGGTTCAAGCTATCATATTCTCCAAGGGACTGAAGTATGAGAATAACACCGAAAAGTACATTTATCGCCTTTGATTACGAATGATGCCTAGTGGCATCATCAACATCGAATATGGAATTCAGCCGAAATATGCGGATGCTTACGAAGGTTGTTTCCTTTGGAAACAATGTAGTTGCTCACGTAGTTTGCCTACGCTCCGCTACTCCATTTCTAGCTTCATTCCATCTTCTCGGTACTGAAAACCGGAGTTTTTGAACCCGCATTTAAGTATAATTATTAATTTTTTATAAAACTATTGAAAAATATAGAAATCAGAGTATAATAAGAACCGCGCCGAAAATTTATTATACATATTTGTCTCAGTAGCTCAGCTGGATAGAGCAACGCCCTTCTAAGGCGTCGGTCGGGGGTTCGAATCCCTCCTGGGACGTAAAAAAGAAGAAGCTTCCTTCGGGAAGCTTCTTCTTTTTCGTTCAGGGGAAGAGAACCCCAACGGTTCGTCGGAGCATTCGCTTCGTTAGCACCACTTCGCAGTCTCGACTGGAAGGAGAGTATCCCTCCTGGGACGTAAAAAAAGAAGAAGCTTCCTTCGGGAAGCTTCTTCTTTTTCGTTCAAGGGAAGAGAACCCCCAATGGTTCGTCGGAGCATCCGCTTCGTTAGCGCTACATCGCAGTCTCGACTGGAAGGAGAGTATCCCTCCTGGGACGTATTAAAAAGAAACTTCCTTCGGGAAGTGTTTTGCGTTCAGAGGAAGTCTTTTATTGGTTATACCTATAAATAATATAGAATTTATATATTTAAGGAATAAACAATTCTATGCCACAATGAGGATATCAATAACGAAAGCGACGGTGGTATCCATGAAATCATTAAATCAATGGGAAGCAGATGAGTATGACAACAAACTGGCTTTTGTGTCCGGATACGGCAAAAATCTGATCTCTTGGCTTCAACCCCAAAAAGGGGAATACATTCTTGATCTGGGTTGCGGGACGGGGGATTTGACGCATGAAATTTCTCTGACTGGAGCTGAAGTTATTGGCATGGATGCATCGACGGACATGATTCGCCGTGCGAGGAAGAAATTCCCTGAACTTGAGTTCGTGGAAGGAGACGGTCATCAGTTTGAGACGAATAGACTGTATGATGCCGTCTTCTCCAATGCAGCCCTGCACTGGATGCGAAGCCCGCGATTAGTGGTGGATAGTATATGGAAATCTTTGAAGCCCGGAGGGCGTTTTGTCGCAGAGTTCGGTGGTAAAGGGAACGTGCAGACCATTGTGAATGCATTAGAGCAGGTTATGGAGCGAAACACGGGCATTCGTGCATCGGAACGCAACCCTTGGTACTTTCCTTCGATCGGAGAATATAGCCATATTTTAGAGCAACGTGGATTTGTGGTGCGACAGGCCTATCACTACGACCGTCCTACGAGACTAGCAGATGGTGAGCAGGGTATAGTAGGCTGGTTGGCTCATTTTGGAGGGGACTATTTTGAGAGTCTCAGTCATGAAGAGATACAACAAATATGCCATGAAACCAGTCAGATCGTGATGTCTCACCTTTGGAAAGATGATGCGATGTATGCTGATTACAAGCGCCTGCGTATTGAAGCCGTGAAGCCAGAATAAAGTAAAATTTTGTGATATGTAGCAATTTTTATCGATGTTAAACGAATTATCGTGATTCTTTGTATACTAATTACGCTTCCCCTATATACCAGGAATCTCTTTCGGATAAAGAGGCTCTTGGTCTTTTTTTTGATGCATTATTTTAAAAATGAAATATTCAAACGACAAATAATTACAAATGGATATTTTTATCATACTGAAGACCCATATAAGTAATTTCTATATCATATTTGTAATTATTTAGAAGGAAAATGTGGTATTTTGATAGAATAATTTACCAAGGGTCAATCTTCTTGCAGATAGGCGGTGAAATTGGAGTGTGTATTGCAGTACGCACAAACAGCAGGAACCCATCATTTGGTGACGTATTCACATTTAAAAGGAGGGGCAAAGCCTTGAGTAAACGATTGATATCCACGTTATTAAGTGTTCTGATGGTCTTTTCCATTATTCTCCCCGCGGCTGGAGCCGCTCCCGCAGATTCAGTTATTCAGCTTGACAACTTACCCAGTACAGCCGAAGCCAAACAATGGAGAGAGATTCTTGCAGGACGGGAAGCGAAACTTGCCGCAGATCCATTTTTGGATAAAAGCTTGGAAGGTCTGGGTGGAGAGAACACCCGAGTGATCGTTGAGCTTTCCAATAAACCTGTTGCAGTAGCGCAAGGTGAATCAACCCTCTCCGGAAAATCTTTTACCTCCTCTATGGAAACAAAGGCTGTGACTCAAGTTGAGCAACAACAACAGTCATTTGTACATAGCCTCACTCAGAAGAAAATCAAACATGAAGTATTGGAAGAATATGCATATGCCCTGAATGGTGTAGCGATTGAGCTTAAAGGAAACCAGGTGGGACAATTGCTTCAAATACCTGGCGTGGTCAGCGTATATCCTGACCTTGAAGTTACAATAGCGCCAGAGACAGATGAAGTGAACCCGTACATGAAAGACACAGCGCCTTTTATTGGTGCACCTGAAGTATGGGATCTGGGTTACAAAGGAAATGGCATCAAAGTGGGTGTCATCGATACAGGGATTGACTATGAACATCCTAATTTGCAGGAAGCTTACAAAGGCGGATGGGACTTTGTTGGAAACGACAATGATCCGTATGAAGCGACATATCAGGAATGGAAAGCTTCGGGTGAACCTGAGTTCAATGCTACTGGAAGCGCCTATTACACCTCCCACGGTACGCACGTAGCGGGTACCGTTGCTGCTCGTGAAGCAGGGGACTACGGTATTGTTGGTGTTGCTCCTGAAGCAGACATTTATGCTTACCGTGTACTTGGACCGTATGGTAGTGGTCAAACCTCATGGGTACTCGGCGGAATTGATCGTTCTGTTCAAGATGGCATGGATGTAATTAATCTCTCGTTGGGTAACGCCGCCAACGACCCGAGTTATATTACTTCAGTTGCTCTGAACAATGCGATGTTGTCTGGTGTGACAGCAGTTGTAGCAAGTGGTAACAGTGGACCCAACCGTTATACTCTCGGTTCTCCGGGTGCGTCTGCAATGGCTATCACGGTAGGTAACTCTACAGGACCTAGCCAGCTGATTACAGCCGATACTCACTTCTGGATTGGTGAGGAAGGCGAAGAGACACAACCTGAACAACAACCGGTGCCAGAGGTTGAACAATCTCCTGAACTGGGGACGGCACCTGGAACAGAAGAGCCTGAAGGTTCAGAGCAAGGTGTACCCGCAACTGCTGATGAGGAAAGTGCAGCGGCTGTGCAGGACGCAGTTTCTAACGAAGCTGAAGTTCCGAATGTAGAAGAAGCTACAAAGGAAGAAAATACTCCATCTGCATCACCTTCTGCACCGGTGGAAGCTTCTCCTGAAGCTGCTCCAGTGGAAGAAGAGTCTGTAATTGCTCCGACTGAAGCTCCACTGGCTATTACAGAGTCGGTTTACCGTCTGGATCTGATGGGATGGAGTCTGTCAGCAGATCCTGAAACTGTTTTGACAGGGAAATATGAGCTTGAATTTGCAACACTGGGTAAGCCAACTGACTTTGAAGGTAAGGATTTTACAGGTAAAGTGGCATTAATACAGCGTGGTGAAATCGCATTTGTAGAGAAAATCGCCAATGCTAAAGCGGCCGGAGCCGTGGCTGTTATTGTATATAACAACATTCCGGGTCCAATCGGTGTAAGTCTGGGCGATAACTTTGAACTCATTCCAACACTGAGCATGTCCAAGGAAGATGGAGATGTGATCAAGGCTGAGCTGGACGCAGGCCAAACCGTTGAAGTGAGCTTTAGTGATTTTGAACGTTCCCAAACTCCGGGCGATGAAATGAATTCATCAAGTTCACGTGGACCTGCTAAGGTAACACTGGATATCAAACCGGATATTGTTGCACCAGGTACAAGCATTCTGTCTACGATTCCCGCCTACGGCAAGGATGAGCCAGATGCAGATTACGCACAAGCTTATGATCGTAAATCAGGTACAAGTATGGCTACACCTCATGTAGCAGGCCTGATTGCGCTGTTGATTGAAAAACATCCGGACTGGACGCCATTTGATATCAAAGTTGCGCTCATGAACAATAGTAAGGTGCTGGATACAACCAAGTTTGATGTATTTGATCAAGGTGCTGGCCGCATTCAGGCTGTAAACACCATCGATCCTGCTGCTTTTGTCAAAGTGCTTGATGTAACTCAATACACAGAAAGTGGCTCTGTTGTTGAAAAGGAGAATATCACCGGAAGTATCAACTACGGTAATTTCCTGAGCACAGATGAAAAGACGATTACCAAAACGATTAAAGTTGAAGCGCTGAATGGTAGTGGCGGGGATTACACCGTAAATGTGAATCCAACTCGTAATGTTGCTGGTGTATCCGTTGCGGTAGACAAGAGTTCCTTCACACTGAATGGTGAGGAAGAACTTGCAGTAACAATCACCGTACCACGAGGGGTTACTGCGACTACAGAAGCACAAGGATACATCGAGTTGTCGAACGGAACCAATACCTTTTCGGTGCCATATGTTGCTCATTTCAACGTTACGTTGACTGGAGTTAAATATATTGAAACCGTAAAAGGAACTGAAAAAAATCCTTTCCACTATCCATTGAAGGCTGATGGTACGTTGGATACGCTTAATGTAGCAATGGAATTCTATAATCCGATGACATTTGCCCTGATTGAGATTTATGATGGTCTTAATCCGGAAGGTGGATATTATCAAGATGGTTATATCGGCTCCATTTTCGGTAACTATTTTAACTTCAATGCCAATGCAAGATACAACCTTGCTTGGGACGGCTCATATGCAGATTACACAACCGATGAAGTGACTGAGATTCCGGATGGTTTATATACGGTAGACATCACTACGATTGGTACGGACGGCAAAACCTATAAGGAAGACACTTCGCCATTTTTGGTGAAAAAGACAGCTCCGGCTGTAACTGCACCAGAAGCGTTGGAGTTCAAAGAGGATGAGTCTGCTGTCCTTAATGGTAGCGTGGAAGATTTGTACTTCCGTGTAGCTCCTGCGCTTGCCAGCGGATGGGACATCACGTTTGATCCGGCAGCTTCCCTGGAAGCAACGTATGTTGTGAAAAAAGAGGATGGATCGGTTTATAAAGAAGGAGTCTTTGAAGTACAAGCTGATGGCAGCTTCAGCCTTCCTTTGGAGGGAATTGTAGCGGGTGAGTATGCTGTTGAACTTACCGTAAAAGACCAACAGGGGCTTTCGGGCACAACCAATACGGCACTGAAATTGGAAGCCGTGGAGACCGAACCTGAAACTCCGGCAACCAAGGCCCCAGGTACGCCTGTATTGTCTCACAATAACTGGGTAGGCAACGGCCTGCCAGAGGGCGCGTATATCGTTACAATGAACCTGTGGTGGGGCGAGAACGCAACTAGCTACAAGTTATATGAGGACGGGGTTTTGGTTGATACACAAAAGTTGACTTACAACGCGCCTTGGGCGCAGTTTGCTCAGACGAAGATCACGGGCAAAGCCAACGGCACATATACGTATGTGGCCGAGTTGATCAACGACAAGGGAACAACGCGGAGTCAGACGTTGACTGTTCAGGTTACCAATGCAACGCCAGGCAAAGCGGTTCTCTCTCAAGATAACTGGGATGGCGATGGCCATTATAAGGTGACCATGAACCTGTGGTGGGGGACCAACGCTACAGAGTATCGTCTCTATGAAAATGATAAGTTGATCGATACGCAAGAACTCCGTTCGGCTACACCTTATGCGCAAAGTGCTGTGACTACACTGTCCGGGAAAGCATCGGGTACGTATACGTATCGGGCAGAGTTAATTAACGCAGCCGGAGTTACAAGCACAGACACGATTAAGGTAAAAGTGAAGTAAGTTCATTCCTCATTGAAATTGATTTAAATTGATTAAATTAATGAAGGAATTGTTCTATGCATAAACGGCCTCCATCCTGATTTGCAGGATGGGGGCCGTTTTGTTTTTTTATAAATGAATTATATGACTAACCGATCATCCTATTTTTGCTGGCTTGAATCCCTGCGATTAACAAAGCGATGGCCAGAATGACCTGTATTAGCAACGGCAGGGTCCATCCTTTTGTCCAGTCATGAAGCATACCGAACAGTAGAGGTCCAACTGCGGCCAGCATATATCCGAAGGATTGGGCCATCCCGGACAGGCTGGCAGCTTGTCTGGCATCTTTTGTGCGAAGGACGAAGAACATCGTTACCATGCCAAATGAAGCTCCAGCGCCTATTCCTGCCAACGTGACACCAATGGTAACGAGCGAAGCGATGCCACTTAACAATAAAGCATACCCGACAATTAAAGAAGAGCACGTTATCGCGGTTAGAACACGCTGATCTCGCGTTCGGCCGGCGAGGATTGGAACGATAAAGGTAGCTGGTACACTAACCATCTGCATCAGGGAGAGCATCCACCCTGCTGAGGTGGGGCTGAATCCTTGCTCAGCGAGAATCTCGGGAAGCCAGGTAATCGTTGTATAGAATATTAGAGATTGAAGACCCATAAATAAAGTAATGAACCAGGCCAGGGAAGATGTCCGTAGACGTACAGGTGTCCCTTCACTCTGTGTGGCTATGAATAACATTCGCTGACGTCCTGCGGCGATCTGGGGGAGCCACAAGAGAAGCGCCAATATGGACAACAAGGCCCACATGCCTAACGAAGCACGCCAACCCATAGATGTGGCTCCTGCTACGGGCACACTCACACCTGAGGCGATGGCGCCAAATATGTTCATGGATACAGAGTATAATCCGGTGACGATACCTACCCGTAATGGAAAATCACGTTTGATCAAACTTGGCAAAAGCACGTTGCTTAATGCAATGCCGCACCCCAAAATTGCGGTTCCTGCATATAAGGAGAGAACGGAAGGCAACAAGCGTAATGCCACCCCAATGGTTACGATCATAACAGCCAATAGCAGAGCAGATTCGAGTCCTAACCGCTTGGCAAGACGTGGTGCAAAAGGAGAGACTGCTGCAAAGGCGAGCAAAGGAAGTGAGGTCAGAAGCCCGACCATTGTATGGCCGATACCTGTATCTGAGCGGATCATCTCCACAACGGGACCCGTTGCAGTGATCGGTGACCTCATGGTAGCGGCGATGACGATAATGCCTGCTAACAACAGGCCGAATCTTTTGGATGTCGAAGAATGTTCTTCCTCGGTATGGATAGATGAGTGTTGCTGTATTGAAGATGACATTGATAAAATCTCCTGTTTCCTAAGAAGTTAATATGTATGGATTGTTACATTACCCACTGGGTAAGCATAACATTCTATGTCAATATTGAGCAATGAAATGAAAAAACACCCAATCGACAATGGGTGCCTTGACTCCCCTGTGAACTCTAACGAATCCGCGAGGTCTTATAATGGGTAAAACCGCTATTTTCAGATTCTAACGAACCTCAGCGACGTTAATCAGGCTACGAAGTGCGAATAAGTGAGTTAATACCCCAGAATGGTGAAATAAGTTCTCTAAGATTCGTTAGAATTCCACAATGCTGAATTTGGAGCAAATAAAGTGTCCTGTGTTCGTTAGAACATCGATACTTCAACGTGTTGCTTATAGAATGAGCAAATACGGATGCTCCAATGCAACGACATAGAGCATGTAACGAAGCGAATGCTCCGACAAACCGTTGGGGTTCTCATCCCCAGAACACAAAAAAAGCTTCCCGAAGGAAGCTTCTTTTTAATACGTCCCAGGAGGGATACTCTCCTTGCAGTCGAGACTGCGAAGTGGTGCTAACGAAGCGAATGCTCCGACGAACCGTTGGGGTTCTCATCCCTAGAACGCAAAAAAAGCTTCCCGAAGGAAGCTTCTTTTTAATACGTCCCAGGAGGGATACTCTCCTTGCAGTCAAGACTGCAAAGTGGTGCTAACGAAGCGAATGCTCCGACGAACTGTTGGGGTTCTCATCCCTAGAACGCAAAAAAACTTCCCGAAGGAAGTTTCTTTTTTATACGTCCCAGGAGGGGGACTCTCCTTGCAGGCGAGACTGCGAAGTGGTGCTAACGAAGCGAATGCTCCGACGAACCGTTGGGGTTCTCATCCCCAGAACGCAAAAAAAGCTTCCCGAAGGAAGCTTCTTTTTATAACGTCCCAGGAGGGATTCGAACCCCCGACCGACGCCTTAGAAGGGCGTTGCTCTATCCAGCTGAGCTACTGAGACATGAATTTTTTCAAGCAAAATTGATTTTATCATATGCATACAGGAATATCAAGCATTTTATTTTAAACTATTTTTCATATATGATATTTGGCGGCAGTAACGTTTTTTTCATTATATTTAAGGTTATGTTAGAATATCAGGAGAACTCAGAAAATAGATCAACAATCGTTTTAATATATACATCTATTTATGTTGATTCCGACTGGAGATTCAGGATATAGAGGAGGTGCTCCCATTAAGGAATCCACGACCCCGGAAACCGAGCATAACAACAATATTGTGCTGTTTCCTAAGACGCTGGACTATTACCAGATTCAATTGACAGTTATGCTTGAAAATGAACGGTATGGTGAAGCGATGAAATTGCTTCACTTTTTGTTGCAATGTCAGGGACAGGAAGAGCGCCATTATGATGAATGGCGGGCTCTGCTCGAATGGCTTCAGGCTGCGTTTCCTCAATATGAAGAAACCTCGCCTGCCGTTCTTGGAGAACGAGAAGAGGAAGAAGAGATTAGTGAGGAAGACATGGCACGGCAGCATGCCCGAATGAAGCTTGAACAGGATGATGGTTATGCAGATAAGATGCTTCGCACAGTAATGGAGGAGCCGCTGTCTGAACAGACGATGCTGGCTTTGGAGCAGCTGGCCTATCTTGATCTACCGAAGATTGACGAGGCACTTACGAGTTGGTTAAAAGATAAGTCGCTTCACCCACTGCTTCAATTTCGGGTGTTGCAAACCTTGCGTCGACGAGGTGTTCAAGGTATGATCCTGTTTACGAGAGGCGAAGAGCAGGTTGAAGTCGAGATCGACACCGTGCCTCTTAGACCAGAGGAATTCCCGCTCCAAATCGTTCAGATTCTGGAACGAGTGGCAGATCAGACGGAGGTTCATGAACCTACGCTCTTTTATTTTGCCCAAGAACTGTGGATACAATATGTCATGGCGGTGTATGGAACCCGTGATTATGTATCGATGCTGGAAGAAAATGATTCCATGACAGATATATGGGCAGCAGCTCTACATATGACCGTTGCAGACAGTCTGGGTGGTTCGCATGATGAGGAAAATACCCGCTCAATGTATGCTGTGACAGGCGCGATGCGCTTTCGACTGGAACAGGCTTATCGTTCTATGAAACAGTTTGTATCTGCCGGTTTGGATGGTTAATCGAGGCCGGAAACGTTTTCCTTAAACTGTATCAAGGGATTCCCCTTGAAAAAGAATCTAATCTTGTTTATACTAAAATGGTTATTTTGTACGTGATTGCCTACGTGAACATGTGAATTTTGGAGGGGAAAGTATACAATGAAAGCAACTTGGGAAAAGATAGAGAAGAACCTTGGGGTTCTTGAGGTTGAAGTGGATGCAGATCGTGTAACTGCAGCACTCGACAA
Organism: Paenibacillus sp. 10L310; assembly: GCF_056395745.1. Taxonomy (NCBI): domain Bacteria; kingdom Bacillati; phylum Bacillota; class Bacilli; order Caryophanales; family Paenibacillaceae; genus Paenibacillus; species Paenibacillus sp. 10L310. The sequence goes on from NZ_JBFTKC010000007.1 coordinate 241,687, forward strand.
AGCTTTTAATAAAGTGGTTAAACAAGCAAACGTACCTGGATTCCGTAAAGGTAAAGTACCACGTTCCATTTTCGAAGCACGTTTTGGTGTAGAGAGCCTTTATCAAGAAGCAATCGACATTTTGCTTCCTGAAGCTTATACAGAAGCAATCGACCAAACGGATATCTTCCCGGTTGATCGTCCTGACGTAGATGTTGAACAATTTGCTAAAGGACAAACATTCAAGTTCAAAGCAAAAGTAACTGTGAAACCTGAAGTTACTCTTGGTGAGTACAAAGGAATCGAAGTTGCTGTAGCAAAAGGTGAAGTAACTGACGCAGAAGTGACTGAAGAACTTGAGCGTCTTCAACAACGTCACGCTGAACTCGTTGTAATTGACGAAGGTTCCGCTGCTAACGGCGACGTTGCAGTAATCGACTTCGACGGTTCCGTTGATGGTGTACCTTTCGAAGGTGGACAAGCTGAGCGTTATTCCCTGGAACTGGGTTCCAACACATTCATTCCTGGATTTGAAGAACAAGTTGTGGGTCTGTCCACAGGTGACTTCAAAGACGTAGAAGTGACTTTCCCGGAGAGCTACCATGCAGCAGAACTTGCTGGCAAACAAGCGGTATTCAAAGTGAAAATTCACGAAATCAAACGCAAACAACTTCCTGCATTGGATGATGAGTTTGCTAAAGATGTTAGCGAATTCGACACACTTGAAGAGTACAAAGCTGATCTGAAAACACAATTGGAATCCCGTAAAGCTGACGAAGCCAAAGCTGCACAAGAAAATGCAGTTGTAGAAAAAGTGGCTGAGAACGCTGAAGTGGACATTCCTTCTGCAATGGTAGAGAGCGAAGTACAAAACATGATGCGTGATTTCGACAACCGTCTTCGCAACCAAGGGATGAACCTTGAAATGTTCCTGAGCTTCTCTGGCCAGACACAAGCTGACCTGAGAGGACAAATGCAAGAAGATGCTTCCAAACGTGTTCGCAATAACCTGGTGCTTGAAGCTGTAGGTAAAGCGGAAAACATTGAAGTGTCTGATGAAGAAGTGAATCAAGAACTCGAAAAAATGGCTGAATCTTACAAGCGTCCTGCTGATGAGATCCGTGGCATCCTCGAGGGTAATGGTTCCCTGGACAGCCTTCGTGATGAAGTAAAACTGCGTAAAACGATTGACGTTCTCCTTGAGAACAGCACAGTTGTTGAACCGGTTGAAGCTCCAGCTGAAGAAGTTGTTGCAGAAGCTGACGAAAAATAAGACAAGCTGTTATCAACTTGTCAGTTGAATAAACGATAAGGCACGTGAATTATTGCGTGCCTTATTTTTAAATTATGACATCCATTTTATAGAAAATGAAGTAATTATATGGATGAACACTAATTTTATTGATCCGCGTACACTTTTTACATACCTATGTACTTCATGCAAATAAAAAACGGCAAGACGGCATAGGATGGCTTCAATTTGCACATACATAGAAAACATGGTTAAATATGATCAGGCTAAAAAAGTAAACAAATTGATGTCTCACCCCTCTTGTGAAAAATGACATTGTCACAGGAAAGTGTTAGAATGAATTTGGGTTTGCTTTACAGGTGGCCTATGTCTAATTACATGTAGAAAAGAGGTTGGTCTCATGAGTCTGGTGCCAATGGTTATAGAACAAACCAATCGAGGCGAGCGGTCTTACGATATATATTCACGTTTGCTGAAAGATCGCATTATCTTTCTAACCAGTGCGATTGATGACGATGTAGCCAATCTTGTCATAGCACAGCTTTTGTTTTTGGCAGCCGACGATCCTGAGAAGGATATCAGCTTGTACATTAACTCACCTGGTGGTTCTGTCACCGCAGGGATGGGTATATACGATACGATGCAATTTATCAAGCCGGATGTATCTACCATTTGCGTAGGGATGGCAGCAAGCATGGGCTCGTTATTGCTGACAGCCGGTGCACCTGGCAAGAGATATGCGCTGACAAACAGCGAAGTAATGATTCATCAGCCGCTTGGCGGCATTCAAGGACAGGCTGCGGATATTAAGATACACGCAGAATGGATTATTAAAACACGTCAGAAACTGAATCAAATATACGTCGATCGTACGGGTCAGCCTCTTGAGAAAATTGAGCGGGATACCGACCGTGACTTCTTCATGAGCGCTGAAGAAGCTAAGACGTACGGCATTATTGACCAGGTGCTCAGTAGACCGATCAATTCCTAAAGGGGTGGTTTCATGTTTAAATTTAACGATGAGAAAGGGCAATTGAAATGCTCTTTTTGCGGTAAATCTCAGGAGCAGGTACGCAAGTTGGTCGCTGGACCAGGCGTGTACATCTGTGATGAATGTATCGAACTTTGCACCGAAATCGTTGAGGAAGAACTTGGTCATGATGAAGAAGTAGACCTGAAAGATATTCCGAAACCAAAAGAAATTCGTAATATTCTGGACCAATATGTTATTGGACAGGAACAAGCGAAAAAATCATTGTCTGTTGCGGTGTATAATCACTACAAACGGATCAACACACAAAGCAAAATTGAAGACGTTGAATTGTCAAAGAGTAACATTTTGCTGTTAGGACCAACAGGTTCTGGTAAAACGTTGCTTGCGCAAACGATGGCAAAAATTTTGAATGTTCCTTTTGCTATTGCGGATGCTACGTCATTAACAGAAGCGGGTTATGTAGGTGAGGATGTAGAGAACATCCTGCTCAAACTGATTCAAGCTGCTGATTATGATGTGGAAAAAGCAGAGCGTGGCATTATTTATATCGATGAGATTGATAAAGTAGCGCGTAAATCCGAAAACCCATCCATTACTCGTGATGTATCGGGCGAAGGTGTGCAACAGGCTCTCTTGAAAATTCTTGAAGGAACTGTGGCTTCTGTACCACCACAAGGTGGTCGTAAACACCCTCATCAAGAATTCATTCAGATCGATACAACAAACATCCTGTTCATTTGCGGCGGTGCCTTTGATGGTCTGGAGCAAATGATCAAACGCCGGATCGGTAAAAAAGTCATTGGCTTTAATACCGTTTCTGAGCAAAAAGATCTGAAACCAGGTGAATACCTGGGTATGGTATTGCCGGAAGATTTGCTGAAATTTGGTCTGATTCCGGAATTTGTAGGCCGTCTGCCAGTCATCTCCACTTTGGAGCCGCTGGATGAAGATACGCTGGTACGGATTCTTTCCGAACCAAAAAACGCGCTTACCAAACAGTACCAAAAACTGCTTGAGCTGGATAATGTGAATCTGGTATTTGAACCAACTGCATTGCTTGCGATTGCAAAAGAAGCAATTAAACGTAACACAGGTGCACGTGGATTGCGTGCCATCATTGAAGGTATCATGCTGGAAATCATGTATGAAGTGCCTTCACGTGAAGATGTTACGAACTGTGTCATTACCGAAGAAGTTGTTGAGAAAAGAGTCGTGCCTGAACTAAGCCAATCGAAGGACGATAAGCAGGAAGAGAGCGCCTAATAAAAGGCCTGAATCCCGTTGAACTCTGAAATATAGACTTGTCAGTTCTCCACTTTGGCAGAAGGCGAATTCTTGTCTCTGTCAGGGTGGAGCTTTGACGTTGTGGGGAGAGAAATCACTCATGTATTTAAGACAGGATACACGTCCCGTGAAAGTGGGAAACGTAACGATCGGTGGCAGTAACGAAGTCATTATCCAGAGTATGTGTACAACCAAAACGGCAGACGTTGAAGCAACGGTTGCAGAGATTCTGCGACTGGAAGAAGCGGGCTGTCAAGTGGTACGTGTAACGGTGAATAATGAGGAAGCTGCCGCAGCCATCAAGGAAATCAAGAAACGCATTAATATACCGCTCGTAGCGGACATTCATTTCAACTATAAGCTGGCTTTACTTGCGATTGAGAACGGCATTGATAAAGTTCGGATTAATCCAGGTAACATCGGTAAACGTGCAAAAGTGGAAGAAGTGGTTAAGGCTTGTAAAGACCGCGGCATTCCGATTCGTATTGGAGTAAATGCGGGTTCTTTGGAAAACCATCTCCTTGAGAAGTATGGGTATCCTACGGCAGATGCTATGGTAGAAAGTGCATTGTATCACATTGGTATTTTGGAAGAGCTTGATTTCCATGATATCATCGTGTCTCTCAAAGCATCAGATGTGCCGATGGCAATTGAGGCGTATACCAAAGCAGCTCAAATCATTCCGTATCCGTTGCATCTCGGGATTACCGAAGCAGGTACACTGTTCTCCGGTACAATCAAAAGCTCCGCAGGTATGGGAGCTCTATTGTCCATGGGTATTGGTTCTACGATGCGGATCTCACTGAGTGCGGACCCGGTAGAAGAAATTAAGGTCGCTCGTGATCTGCTCAAAACATTTGGACTTATTACAAATGCAGCTACATTGATCTCCTGCCCAACGTGTGGACGTTTGGATATCGACCTGTTCTCCATTGCCAACGAAGTGGAAGAGTATATCTCCAAACTGAAGGTGCCGATTAAAGTATCGGTGTTGGGTTGTGCGGTTAATGGTCCAGGTGAGGCCAAAGAAGCGGATATCGGAATTGCCGGTGCTCGTGGAGAAGGTCTCTTGTTCCGTCATGGTAAGATGATTCGTAAAGTGCCTGAAGAAATCATGGTTGAGGAATTAAAAAAAGAGATCGACAAAATCGTCGAAGCCTACGAAGAGACAGGTGTTATTCCTGGTCGTTCGCACTGATTGATTCATATCTTGTTACAACAAAAGCTCGCCAGCGATGGCGGGCTTTTTATTTTCTCGCATACAAATTCCGCATCGCCCGTTTACGTCGCGTTGAAAAGGCTATACTACCAAGTATTAGCATGATCTCATATGAGAATAGCGACAAAATAGGAGGATGTGAAGACATGGAATTTGGTATGGTCATCATGTTGATTCAGTTATTTTTTGGAGTGGTGATTGGTTTGTATTTCTGGAACCTGCTGCGTGGCCAGAAAACAAACCGCAGTGCCGTTGAGCGTGAATCTCGCAAGGAACTGGAGAAGCTGCGCAAGCTGCGTTCGATCTCACTCACCAAGCCGTTGTCGGAGAAGACGCGTCCAGCTACCATTAACGATATTGTTGGGCAAAAAGACGGGCTGCGTGCCCTTAAAGCTGCTTTGTGCAGTGCTAATCCGCAACATGTTATCATTTATGGCCCTCCCGGAGTCGGGAAGACAGCTGCCGCAAGGGTCGTTTTGGAAGAAGCTAAGAAGAATCCAACATCGCCTTTCAAGCCAGACGCCAAATTCACGGAGCTGGATGCAACAACAGCCCGTTTTGATGAGCGTGGTATTGCGGACCCCTTAATTGGTTCGGTCCACGATCCGATATATCAGGGAGCAGGAGCTATGGGCGTTGCAGGTATTCCCCAACCGAAACCGGGCGCTGTGACGAAAGCGCATGGGGGAATGCTTTTTATTGATGAAATTGGTGAATTACATTCGATTCAGATGAATAAGCTGTTGAAAGTGTTGGAGGATCGCAAGGTGTTTTTGGAGAGTGCGTACTATAACTCGGAAGACACGCATACTCCTGCTTATATCCACGATATTTTTCAAAATGGCCTGCCGGCCGATTTCCGCCTTGTTGGAGCAACGACACGTTCGCCTCATGAACTGCCACCAGCTCTGCGTTCCCGTTGCATGGAAGTTTATTTCCGTCCTTTGTTGCCTGAGGAGATTGGGCGAATTGCAGAGGATGCTGTTCAGAAAATAGGGTTCAGTCCATGTCCGGATGCCGTTGATGTGGTCAAGCGATATGCAACCAATGGACGTGAAGCGGTCAATATCATCCAGCTGGCTGCTGGACTTGCGCTGACAGAGAAGCGTGAGACGCTTCAGGCGTCTGATGTGGAGTGGGTGGCGGGTAGCAGTCAGATTCAGCCACGACCTGATCGGAAGGTCCCTACACAGCCGCAGGTGGGTTTTGTTAACGGCTTGGCGGTATACGGACCGAATATGGGAACCATTTTGGAGATCGAAGTGTCTGCTGTTCCGGCTCTTAAAGATCAAGGCCGAATCAACATTACAGGCGTTGTGGATGAAGAAGAGATTGGAGGCGGTTCGCGTACACTCCGGCGAAAAAGTATGGCCAAAGGCTCGGTTGAAAATGTGTTAACCGTATTAAAAGCCATGGGTATTCGTCCGAATGATTACGATTTACACGTGAATTTCCCAGGTGGGACACCTATTGATGGTCCATCCGCCGGGATTGCCATGGCGACTGCCATTACATCAGCCATTCAGAGGCGTCCTGTGGATCATGAGACAGCGATGACTGGCGAGATCAGTATTCATGGTCGGGTTAAGCCTATCGGTGGCGTGCTGGCCAAGGTCGAGGCTGCCTTTCAGGCAGGAGCGAAGACCGTTATTATTCCTGCGGAGAACTGGCAGTCCATTTTTGAGAATCTGGATGGCTTGCGCGTTATCCCGGTAGATACGGTGCAGGATGTATTCCGTGAAGTGTTCGCCTGGGTTCCGGAATCACAACAAATGGAACAAACGAAGCTTGCAGAGGAGACAGTTGCACCTGCACCGGAGATTTTTCCACCGGCATCCGCTTCCTATTTGCGTGCGGACGTGCCTCGTCCAGGACAGGTTACAGATTCGGGAAGCTGCTAAGCGCTTCCCTTCATTGGTTTTTTATGTGAACATTTGATAGAATAATGAATGACTACAACCTGAGAGCCATTGGAGGTGCGAAAGCGATGGGACCGAGCAAAGCGAAAGGTCGTCGTTTTCCTTTACTGCCTTTAAGAGGACTTCTCGTCTACCCGAGTATGGTACTGCATCTCGATGTGGGCCGGGAGAAATCGGTCAAGGCTTTAGAAAAAGCGATGGTAGAAGAACATCTGATTCTCCTATGTTCCCAAGCCGAAGTAAATATTGAAGAACCAACACAAGAGGACATTTTCAGAATCGGAACCGTGGCCAAGGTCAGACAGATGCTGAAGCTTCCGAACGGTACGATTCGTGTACTCGTTGAAGGCTTGGAACGGGCTGAAATTATTGAATATACGGACAACGAGGAATATTATGAAGTACTGGCTAAAGAGCTGCCTGAAGAGGAGAATACCCATCCGGAGACGGATGCCTTGATGCGTACCGTTCTGAACCAGTTCGAGAATTATATTAATCTGTCCAAAAAAGTGACACCAGAGACACTCGCAGCGGTGTCTGACATCGAAGAACCAGGGCGTCTGGCCGATGTCATCACGAGTCACCTGTCCTTGAAGATCAAGGATAAACAGGAAATTCTGGAGACCATCGACGTTCGGGAACGTCTGGAGAAATTGCTGGATATCCTGAACAATGAGCGCGAAGTGCTGGAGCTTGAACGCAAGATTAGCCAACGTGTGAAGAAACAGATGGAGAAAACGCAGAAGGAATATTATTTGCGGGAGCAGATGAAAGCGATCCAGAAAGAACTGGGTGAAAAAGAAGGCCGTGCGGGTGAGGTCGAGGAACTTCGCACTCAGATGGAAGAACTCGGCTTGCCGGACAAGGTGAAAGAAAAGGTCGAGAAAGAAATTGATCGACTGGAGAAAATGCCTGCAAGTTCAGCCGAGGGCGGAGTCATTCGCAACTACGTGGATTGGCTGCTTGGCCTTCCTTGGAGTCAGATGACAGCGGATGATCTGGATATCCAAAAAGCCGAAGATGTGCTCAATGCAGATCATTACGGACTGGAAAAACCCAAAGAGCGTGTGCTTGAATATCTGGCTGTCCAGAAGCTCGTCAAGAAGCTCAAAGGGCCAATTCTCTGTCTGGTTGGACCTCCAGGGGTCGGTAAAACATCACTTGCTCGTTCGATCGCGAGATCGCTGGGTCGGGAATTTGTAAGAATATCTCTTGGCGGCGTGCGGGATGAAGCCGAGATTCGTGGTCACCGGCGCACCTATGTAGGGGCTATGCCTGGGCGTATCATCCAGGGGATGAAAACGGCAGGGTCACTTAATCCGGTATTCCTGCTGGACGAGATTGATAAGATGGCTTCAGATTTCCGCGGAGATCCTTCCGCAGCGTTACTTGAGGTACTTGATCCGGAACAAAATAATACGTTTAGTGATCATTTTGTAGAATTGCCGTTTGACTTATCCAACGTTATGTTTATAACAACTGCCAACACGGTACACAATATTCCGCGTCCATTGCTGGATCGGATGGAAATGCTCAACATCCCTGGTTATACGGAACTGGAGAAGCAACAAATTGCGAAAAACTATTTGTTGCCCAAACAGAAGAAGGACCATGGTTTGGAAGAAGAGCAATTGGAAATCCCGGATGACGCGTTGTTGCGTGTAATTCGTGAATATACACGGGAGTCAGGTGTGCGTAATCTGGAACAGCAGATGGCTTCGTTGTGCCGGAAAGCTGCCAAGAACATCGTATCGGGTGTGGAAGGTCAGATTAACATCTCATCCGATGAGATCAAAGACTACCTTGGACCTGGCAAGTTCCGTTATGGTATGGCCGAACTGGAAGATCAGATTGGTACCGTAACGGGTCTGGCGTGGACTGAAGTGGGTGGAGATACCCTTATCATTGAAGTGACTGTTGTGCCTGGAACAGGTAAATTGACTCTCACAGGTAAACTGGGGGATGTCATGAAGGAATCGGCACAAGCCGCATTCAGTTACACCCGTTCCAAAGCTACACAGCTAGGAATTTCGCCTGACTTCCATGAGAAGAACGATATCCATATCCACGTTCCGGAAGGAGCGATTCCGAAGGATGGTCCATCTGCCGGGATTACGATGGCAACAGCGTTAATCTCAGCCTTGACGAACAAACATGTGTCCAAGGATATCGCGATGACTGGTGAAATAACACTGCGTGGACGTGTGCTGCCGATTGGTGGTCTGAAAGAGAAATCACTGGCGGCCCATCGTGCCGGCTATAAAAAAATATTATTGCCTAAGGATAACGAACGGGACCTGCGTGACATTCCAGACAGCATCAAGGAAGATGTGGAGTTTGTCCCTGTAGCCCATATGGATCAGGTATTGCAACATGCACTTGTTGAGCAGACAGGAATTCACCTGTAATCCACGTATCCGAAAGGTTCGTATGAAGATTAGACCGTTCTGCGGAGGCTTCGGCGTCCGCTGGAACGGTTTTTTTGGTATGATAGAACAATCCATGGCATAATACCTTCAACAGGTGATGCATAGCACAGGCGTTCAAGAGAGGAAAGATACAATATGAAAGTAAATCAATCTGAATTTATTATCAGTGCCGTTCGGCCTGAACAATACCCCGAGGATGGTCTGCCAGAGATTGCTTTGGCGGGACGCTCCAATGTGGGGAAATCTTCCCTGATCAACCGATTGATCAATCGTAAAAACTTGGCTCGGACGAGCTCAACACCGGGTAAGACACAGCAACTCAACTATTATAAAATTAATCAGGATCTCTACTTCGTCGATTTCCCGGGATATGGCTACGCTAAAGTTTCTAAAGAGCAACGCTTTGCCTGGGGTAAAATGATGGAGAAATACTTGTTGGGACGCGAGGAATTGAAACTGGTCATGCAGATGGTTGATATGAGACATGAACCGTCCAAAGAGGACAAGATGATGAACGAATGGCTTCGTCATAATGGACTGCCATTGGTTGTCGTAGCAACCAAGATGGACAAGATTCCAAAAACCCGCAGAGCCAAATATATCAAAGTCATTAAGGAATCACTGGGTCTTCGTTCAGGGGATTTGTTTGTGCCGTTTTCATCCGAAGAGGGATTGGGGAAAGAAGAGTTATGGGACATCATTACCCGCCATGCCCGCATAGATAAGTATGCACCAGTGCTGGATGCAGAGGGTGCTTCTGATGAGGAAGAAACCAACGGAATTAACGGATAACCGAGATAGTATACCGTTTTAGTGCAGGAAAGTGAGCATGCTAAATGAATCTTTGATGAGATCCAGATTAATCCGGTTTTTTAAGGAATTTCGTGAGAATTCATCATCTGGGTCTGGAGAAAAATAACGTTAGGGTAGTGTATAATGAGCATAGGTGCATATTGCCAACAGTACCAAAATTACCGGCCATGCCGGCCTGAAGAATTTTGAGATGACTGCTACATGTGCAGGAAGGCAAAACAATCGGGAAAGAATTGAGGGATTTGTATGGCTCAGCGGTTAGCCACAGAGTACGTTAAGGCCACTATGAAATTGTCAGAACCCCAGATGCATCAGTTTTTGCGCATGACAGAAGACGGCAGGCTTCATCACCGGGTTAAGGTGTTGGACAATGGTTGTCAGGAGGTTGTGCTGGGGGATGTAAGTGGAGAAGAAGTGCATTTCCCTTTTGACCGCATAGAAGGGTTTTATATCTGTGAATTATCTTGCCGCCTGGTGAATCTGCATCTGACCAACGTTGTCCGGAAGCTCTTTGTGACTTTTAAGGGTGACGGGGTCGTTCATCGGATCTATAAAGGGTTCACCATGACGTATGTTTATGCTCAAGGCACTGTCCGCAAAATTGTGGAGAAGACCGGGGAGAACACCCGAGTGATCTATGAATACAAAAATACGTTGCTTGAATTGCAACATCTGTTCCAGGCCAGAGATGTAGAACGCGAAATCAACCGTGTGTATGCCGAGATCGATTCACTACTGGACACTAGAAAAGATGCGACTGCTGATCAGCTCCATCAGATTGATGAGACCCTTGCTCGTCATCAAAAACGGTTGTTTGAGCTTGAAGCTTATTAGCTTAAAATTGTATGTTTATAAACGTATATGTATATAATGAATTCCCTTGTATCTTCCGTGCAGTGGCACTCGCCAATGTGGAGGTTGCAGGGGGATTTTTTGATGTGAGATGGAATATTCCGAATTGAAAATATTTATTTTACAATCTTCTGGAAAAGGGTTGATTTCACTCTGATTCAATGTTATTTTTAATCTCGTTGAAAACAAAATAGGAACCAGGATTCACTCAGGACATTATATGTTGCGAGAGATTTTTCCCTCGGGAAGTGAATGACGTAGGTCCTAGCGGATGAAATTTTTCAAACATTTTATTCCTAGGAAGGGGGAACCGAAGGATGGAATATTCAACTTTCGGAAGACACGTTGCTGTTGATACTTGGGGTGTTGACTTTAATCTACTGAACAATGCAGAGTATCTGGAAGCCCAAATGATTGAAGCAGCAGAGGCATGTGGCGCGACAGTGATGTCCGTACAATCCAAGCAGTTTGATCCACAGGGAGCGACCGTACTTGTACTATTGTCTGAGAGCCATCTCTCCATTCATACGTATCCTGAGAGAGGTTTTGCAGCGATTGATTGTTACACTTGTGGGGAGACTGTAGATCCACAGCTTGCTATTGACTACCTGGTATCCGTATTAAAGCCTGAAACAACGTATGCAAAGAAGTTGGTACGTGGTTTGGGCGAATTGCAAGTTGAAACACCAGACATGAACAACCAGATTGAACGGGTTTAAATAAAAAGTATATTGCATACACAATGTTCACATATCGGGATGGACACATAACCTCCCAAACTCTAATAGTCATGGAATAATTCCATGGCTATTTGTTTTAATATGCGTATCGTTATGAATATTCATAATGGACACTTTTTAACGCATAACGGTGAACTTTGGTGAGACACTACAATAAATGACAGTGCATATGATGATGAACATGGTGATTTCATAAACATTTCATAAAAATGACCCGGTCATGGCTATGATGTGTGATATAATTAACCTTGTCAATCATAAATGGATAGACATATGCAGTAAGCACTTTGATTGGAAATTTATTAGGCAGGTGAACTTGCAATGCACATCGTTGTCGTTGGTTTGAATTATCGCACGGCGCCTGTAGAGGTTAGGGAACGATTCACATTTGCAGAAAAGGATTTGTCTGAAGCGCTGCAGCAGCTCAAGCTGACCAAGAGTGTATTGGAAGGTGTAATCGTAGCCACATGTAACCGTACCGAGTTGTATGTTGTGGTGGACCGTCTTCACATGTGTGGTTATTTTATTCGAACATTCATGGAACAATGGTTTAACGTACCACGGGAAGAATTTACGCAACACTTATATATATATGAAGATGATCAAGCCATGCGCCATTTGTTCCGCGTCATCTGCGGACTAGATTCCATGGTCATTGGTGAGACTCAGATTCTTGGACAGGTGAAACAGGCTTTTCTTAAAGCGCAAGAAGAGAAATCAACAGGTACCTGGTTTAATATGCTGTTCAAACAGGCAGTTACGCTGGGCAAACGGGCACATTCGGAGACTTCCATCGGGGAGAGCGCCGTATCTGTCAGTTATGCTGCTGTTGAACTCGGTAAGAGGATTTTTGGCATGTTCACAGACAAGAAGGTGCTCATTTTGGGTGCCGGCAAGATGAGTGAACTAACCGTAAAACATCTCTATGCCAACGGGGCATCCGAGGTCATCGTGGCGAATCGAACGCTCGCAAGAGCTGAAGAATTGGCAGCCAAGTTCCGGGGGACACCTTGTACGATGGAACAGGCATTAGATCGACTGAATGAAGTTGATATTGTGATTAGTTCGACTGGAGCTGAACGTTATGTCATGGATGCAGCAGTGGTACGGGAGAGCATGAAGCGTCGTCAATCTCGTCCATTGTTCCTGATTGATATTGCGGTTCCACGCGATATTGATCCGGCGATTGGTGAATTATCCAACGTATTTCTCTATGACATTGATGATCTGGAAGGAATCGTGGAGAGCAACCTGGAGATGCGTAAGGTGGAAGCTGCCAAAATTGAGAGAATGATTGAGCTTGAGATGGAGGATTATTACCATTGGCTCAAAACGTTGGGTGTTCGTCCCGTTATTCGGGCTTTGCAGGAAAAAGGTGTCTCCATTCATGAAGAAACGATGGATAGCCTGTTTAATAAACTGCCTGAGCTCGATGAACATCAACGTAAAGTCATTCGTCGTCTGACCAAGAGTATTGTGAACCAAATGACGACAGATCCGATTAATCGGATTAAGGAAATGGCAGGCACGAAGCAAGGTGATGAAGCTCTGCGCATGTTTACTCAGATTTTCGCTCTGGAAGATGCAGTAGAGATGGCCGCTGAAAAAGTGAGTCAGAGTGATGCCACAGCTCTGGCGAAACCAGCCGCTCACCTTAACGAAAACCGGCAAGACCCCGTGCCGGCTTATGCTCCGGCAGGCGTATAAGGCGGGTGGGCAGCTTGACCCTTGCTGAACAAGTTTATGAAGCTCTAATCTATATGTATGCCCTGAGCCTACTGTTCTATTTCTCGGACTGCATTCGACGCAATGCGGGGGCGAAGCGGACAGGCACAGGGTTTCTTGTCGTTGTTTGGGGATTGCAGGTAACGCATGTCATATTGCGCATGTGGACTGAAGGCCATTTCCCCATCTATACCACCTTTGATTTTTTGTTTATATTTTCATTCAGTATTGTGCTGATGTCTCTCGTCATGACTCGCATCCAGCGTTCCGAATTTGTGATTTTGTTGCTGAATGTTGTAGGTTTTTCCGTTACGGTATTAAACCGACTGTGGTTTACGGCCGGAGAGATATCACTGCATAACTGGCAAACGGTACATGGATTACTCATTATGCATATTACCTTGGCGAATCTTGGTTTTGCGGCGTTAACCGTTGCTACGGTATTTGCCATGTTATATCTGTTCCTGCACCGTAAGTTGAAGAAAAAAAAGTGGAATGATACGATGCGACGGATGCCAAGCCTGGAAGTGATCGGCAAATACATGGATGGTGCTAATTTCATAGGTACACCGCTCCTTGGTGTTTCTGTGATGCTTGCCGTATTATCCATTGTGGCGGAAAGACGCTGGATTCTACTCTTGGATCTCAAAGTTATTGCGACAGGTCTTGCTATAGCCATCTATGTGGGGTACTTCGTATCCAAGAGAAGGAAACAGTTCTCTACAATTATCATGGCAAGATGGACACTGATCGGGTACGGATTTGTCATTATAAGTTTTTTATCCAATGCGTATTCAGCGTTTCATCGTTGGACGGGAGAGTGAAGGGGATGGACCGTTACACGCCCATATTTGTGAATACTTCAGGCAAGAAATGCTGCGTGGTTGGTGGTGGACGTGTTGCCGAACGTAAAATTAAGGGATTACTGCATGCTGAGGCACAGATTACGGTCATTAGTCCGGAGCTTACTCCCGTATTAAAACAACTGTATCATGAATCCCGAATTCAATGGATAGACCGGTCCTACCGCAATGGAGATTTGCGGGGGGCCTTTCTCGTATATGCAGCGACTGACCATTCAGAGGTTAATTCAACTGTGGTTCGGGATGCGGAGGCTGCGGGCATACTGGTGAATAACGCGATGTCTTCGGAGCACAGCAACTTTATTACGCCAAGCGTGGTAAGGCGTGGGAGATTAAGCATAGCGATATCCACAGCAGGAGCGGGACCGGCAGCAGCTGCGGAGATACGTGCCACACTCGAACGACAGTTCGGTGATGAGTATGAGACGTACCTTGAGTTTTTGCACCAGATGAGGACTGAGGTGAAGTCACGCGTATCTTCTTCAAGTCTCAGAAGTACGTTGCTTCGGCAATTAACTGAAATGCACATATTAGAAGATATTCGTACAGGCCATTTTCGGTGGTGGACCGAAGAAGAAATCGGGGACTGGATATCCCGTAATCAGGAGGAAGTGTAGATATGCGTACAATTAAAGTTGGAAGTAGACAGAGCGCGCTTGCGCTAACCCAGACAGGTCATGTCATTCAGGATTTACGCGATATTTGTGAGCGGGAAGGATTAGCTTTTGACTTTGAAGTACATAAGATTGTTACCAAGGGAGATCTCATTCTGGATGTAACGTTGTCAAAAGTGGGAGGCAAAGGTCTGTTTGTCAAAGAGATTGAACAGGCGATGCTTGATCGTACGATTGATATGGCTGTGCATAGCATGAAAGATATGCCCTCCGAGTTACCCGAAGGATTAATCAATGGTGCTATTCCCCGTCGTGCAGATCCACGGGATGCGCTGATATCTAATGGTGGACTAACTCTGGATCAACTGCCAGAAGGAGCTAGAGTCGGAACAAGCAGTCTGCGCCGATCGAGTCAATTAAAGGCCTATCGTCCAGATTTGCAATTGGAATCGATTCGCGGCAATATTGATTCCCGTCTGCGAAAGCTGGAGACCGAAGGATTCGATGCGATTATTCTGGCAGCTGCAGGATTGTACCGTATGGGCTGGGAAGACCGAATCACAGAGTACCTGACGGAAACAGCTTGCCTTCCGGCAGTGGGTCAAGGCGCGCTTGGTATCGAATGTCGTGAAGACGATGAGGAACTATTGCACTTGCTGCAGCTGTATAACGATCCCGAGACAGCATTTCCTGTACAGGCGGAACGCCGTTTTCTCAGTGTATTAAATGGGGGCTGCCAGGTTCCGATTGGTGCTCATGCGGTGTGGGTGCCTCAGCAAGATGCAGATTCCCTGAATGGTGAAAACACGTTACAATTAACAGGTATGGTCGGCACACCGGATGGTGGACTGATTCTTAAGGAAGCTATGATCGGCAAGGACCCGGTTCGTCTGGGAGAAGAAGTGGCGTGGAGATTGATCGAACGGGGAGCAGAGCAGATACTGGCAGAAGTTAGGGGATGAAGACATGGTGGGAAAGGTCTTTTTGGTAGGGGCAGGTCCTGGGGATGCAAAGCTGATTACGGTAAAAGGGTGGGAATCCATCGGGAAAGCCGATGCTGTAGTCTATGATCGTTTGGCAAGTCCGAGATTGTTGAAACAAATGAAACCCGGCGCAGTCAAGATTTACGTGGGCAAGCGCCCGGATCGGCATACGATGAAACAGGAAGAGATCAATCAACTGTTGGTTGATCTGGCTCTTGAAGGCAAGGTTGTGGTTCGGCTTAAGGGCGGCGATCCAACTATCTTTGGACGCGTGGGCGAAGAGGCGGGTTTGCTGCACAAAAACGGAATTCCGTTTGAGATTGTACCTGGGGTTACCGCTGCAATAAGTGTACCTGCGTATGCTGGAATTCCTGTGACTCACCGTGACTATGCATCTTCCATCTCTATTATTACGGGGCACGAGAGTCCGGACAAGCTTGATCGCAGTATCCATTGGGATAAAGTGACGAATGCAACGGGCACACTTGTATTTATGATGGGGGTTGCCAAAATTGGATATATCAGCGAACAATTGATTCGTCATGGTCGTCCAGCGCAAACACCAGTAGCTCTAATTCGTTGGGGAACACGAGCGGAACAGGATACCCTTACAGGTACCCTTGAGGATATAGAAGCGAAAGTGATCGAAGCCAATTTCCAACCACCAGCTGTTATTGTGGTGGGAGATGTTGTCAATCAGCGGGAACAATTGAAATGGGCAGAAGCGCTGCCGCTGTTTGGCAAACGAATTCTGGTAACCCGTGCTCGCAGTCAGGCGAGTGAACTGGTGAATCGCATTGAGGAACTCGGCGGCGAACCGTATGAGTTTCCGGTCATTGAGACGGTCATGCCGTCCAGTGAATCTGCCAAGCAAAGTGTCAAAGACGCCTTCAGTGCTTTAAATACCTATGACTGGGTGTTTTTCACAAGTGTGAACGGCGTGGAGTTTTTCTTCCGTCATCTGGAACAGGAAGGCAAGGATATTCGTTCGATTCATCAAGCGAGAATTACTGCCGTAGGACCTTCCACAGCGGACGCTTTGCGCAAACATGGCATCGTAGCTGAAGTTGTCAAAGGTCCTTTCCAGGCCGAAGGCATGCTTGAGGCTTTTGAAAGCGAGCTGAAGGAAGGCCAGAGAGTACTGCTTCCGCATGGTGATCTTGCACGTACGTGGTTACGTGACCAGTTGAGAGAAAGAGGGCTTCAGGTCACCGAAGCCATCACCTACGATACGATCCTCGCTGGTGAGGATGATGACGAACTACTCAAGCTACTTGAAGAAGGTGGTATTCATGCGGTGACCTTTACAAGTTCATCGACGGTTACCAATTTCATGAGTATGTTGAAACGTATGGGGTTGCAAGATCCACTGCCTTTATTGAAAGATGTGGAGGTTGCGTGTATCGGGCCTGTTACAGCGAAAACGGCAGAAGCCGCTGGACTAAAGGTTACACTGATGGCAGAGGAAGCAACGATGGATAGCTTGATCACAGTGCTATGCGACTGGAAACGGACAGGCACCAAAGAAGGCGCTCTTCGAAATTAATACACATGTAATCATGTCAACATATGAAGCGTGCTGAATTCGATAGGATACCAGCGCGCTTCCCTTTTTGCTCTATTTAACTTTCAGGGAGGTTTTACTCGTATGAGTTTTCCAATTGTACGGCATCGCCGTTTACGTCAATCCACAGGTATTCGCAATATGGTCAGAGAGACCCATCTAACCGTGGATGATTTTATTCAACCAATCTATGTGACGTATGGAGAAAATGTGAAATCTGAAATTAAATCCATGCCTGGCGTATTCCGCTTCTCGCTGGATCGTCTTCAGGAGGAAGTAACGGAAATTGCCGAGCTGGGAATTCCAGCCGTGTTATTGTTTGGTATTCCCGAGACGAAGGACAGTGTGGGTTCATCTGGCTTCGCTGAAGATGGCATTGTGCAGGAAGCGACGAGATTGATCAAATCCTGGTATCCAGAACTGCTGGTTGTTGCGGATACTTGTCTGTGTGAATTCACGGATCACGGTCACTGCGGTATGGTACACACCGTGGAGATTGACGGTCACATCTGCGGAGATGTGTTAAATGACGAATCACTTGATCTGCTCGTGCAAACGGCAGTGTCTCAAGCCAAAGCAGGAGCGGACATTATTGCACCATCCAACATGATGGATGGATTTGTACAAGCGATCCGCGCGGGGCTGGATGAGAATGGATTCAGTCACATTCCGATTATGTCTTACTCTGTTAAATATGCATCCGCATTCTATGGTCCATTCCGTGAAGCTGCGGATTCCACACCACAATTCGGAGACCGCAAGTCATATCAGATGGACCCGGCGAACGCGCGTGAAGCCTTGCGTGAAGCAGAGACGGATGTGCTCGAAGGAGCGGATATGCTAATGGTTAAACCTTCGCTGTCCTATCTTGATGTCATGCGTACGATTAAGGATCAATTTGATCTTCCGCTTGTTGCCTATAATGTAAGTGGCGAGTATGCCATGGTGAAGGCGGCGGCGATTCAAGGCTGGATCGATGAGAAAAAAGTTGCCATGGAAATCCTGCTCAGCATGAAACGCGCAGGTGCAGATATGATCATTACCTACTACGGAAAAGACGCTTCACGCTGGTTGGCTGAGAAATAAAATAAATTACATTGAGGAGGATATTCATGACTGCACAACAAGGTAATCGTCGCAATGATGAGCGCTCACGCAGCGCGTTTGAGGAAGCGAAGCAGTACATACCCGGGGGTGTGAACAGCCCTGTACGCGCATTCAAATCGGTGGGACTTACTCCGATCTATGCAGAACGTGGTGAAGGGTCCAAAATCTACGATATTGATGGCAATGTTTTTATTGACTATGTGGGATCGTGGGGCCCACTCATTATGGGACATGCACACCCTGACGTTGTAGAAGCTTTGCGTGAGACAGCCCTCAAAGGAACAAGCTTTGGTGCGCCTACCTTGCTGGAGACCGAGATGGCAAAACTGGTCTGTGAGCGTGTACCTTCTATCGATATCGTGCGGATGGTTAATTCTGGAACTGAAGCAACGATGAGTGCCATTCGACTGGCACGCGGGGTAACCGGACGCAGTAAAATTCTGAAGTTTGAAGGATCATATCATGGACATGCAGACAGCTTGCTGATCAAGGCTGGCTCAGGTGTTGCAACGCTGGGTCTTCCAGATAGTCCAGGCGTGCCTGAAGGCGTAGCTGTGAATACCATTACGGTGCCTTATAACGATCTGGAGTCCGTGAGACTTGCTTTTGAACGTTATGGTGAAGAACTGGCGGCTGTTATTGTGGAGCCTGTGGCAGGTAACATGGGGGTTGTTCCTCCGGCTTCCGGTTTCCTTGAAGGGCTGCGCAGTTTGACGACCCAATATGGCAGCCTGCTTATTTTTGACGAAGTCATGACCGGTTTCCGCGTAGGGTTGAACTGTGCTCAGGGACGGTATGGGGTTACACCTGACCTGACTTGTCTGGGTAAAGTTATCGGTGGCGGCCTCCCGGTTGGCGCTTATGGTGGTCGTCGGGATCTGATGGAACAGATTGCTCCAACAGGACCAATCTATCAGGCAGGTACATTGAGCGGGAATCCGCTGGCTATGGCAGCAGGGTATACAACGCTCAAATTGTTAACACCAGAGGTCTATGACCGTCTGGAGACATTGTCTGCACGTCTGCAAGCCGGATTCGAGAAAAATGCAGCTGAGACGGGTATTGCGATAACCATTAACCGTGTGGGTTCCATGGTTTGTCCATTCTTCAGTGCCGTTCCAGTAACCAATTATGATATTGCCAAAGAAAGCAATCTGGATCAATTCCGTCGTTATTTTGCGGCCATGATTGATCAAGGTGTGAGTGTTGCGCCTTCGCAATACGAAGGTATGTTTGTCTCTGGTGTGCATACGGAGCAGGATATTGACGATACGATTGAGGCGAATCGTAAAGCTCTTCAATCGCTATGACCATCAAAAGTTGGAAACGCCGCGGGGAATGGCTTGAGCTGATGCCAGGGAAAGCCGTAACAGGCAGCTCGGACAAACCGATGGCCGCAGAGCAATGGTTATTGTCTGAGCTTCAGTTTCCGGAGAAACTGCTCCGTCAGCTGAAAGCAAACCAAGGAATACAACTTGCAGGGGACCGGCTTCGGCTGGCCCTTTTTGCGTCCCAGCCAATCGATGTTGAGCCACGCTGGGCTGATGTGGATGTATTATATGAGGATGATTTCTGTCTGGTTATGCACAAACCGGCAGGCATGAAACTGCATCCAGATGGAAGCCGTGCTGATCAGGCGATCACGCTGGATCATGTGGTTGCCTCTTATTATGAAATGAACGGAATCCAGGCGAGCGTTCGCCATGTTCATCGACTGGATGAGGATACAACCGGACCTGTCCTGTATGCCAAAAATGCTTTTGCCCTCGCCAAACTGGATGAAGCGATGCGTCGTAAAGAGATTGGCCGCCATTATGTAGCTATTGCAGGTGGACAAATTCCCCTTGAACTCCACAAAATTGATGCTCCGATTGGCAAGGATAGACATCACAAGCAGCGCAGACGTGTCTCGGAAGGTGGACAGGAAGCTGTTACTCATGTGGAGACCGTCGAAGTGTGGGAAAGAGCAACCCTTGTACGATTAAAGCTGGATACAGGACGAACACACCAAATTCGTGTACACCTGAGTTACGCGGGACACCCGCTCATTGGTGATTCGTTGTATGGTGGTAGAGCGGATGCCATTGGGCGACAAGCACTTCATGGAGAGATGCTTAAGTTTAGTCATCCGTTAACCGGAGCGATGATTGAAGTGAACGACCGTTGGCCATCCGACTTCACACAATTGGCAGAGCGAGAGGGGTCTTACTAGTACACTATATAAGTTCGACTAACTATTTACACGAAAACGGAAAGGACAGAAACAACCAGAAGAAGTAAAGCGTTCGCCTAAAAGCTTTCTGAAAGAAAGCTACTTCGGAAGCATAAGCTATCCCCGGTTTTTCCCTTTGAAGAAGGGAATCAAAAAAAATCTGGGGATAACAGTGATCGGAAGGTTGTTCTGTCATTGGAGTGACAGTGTAAATAACCATGAGTTGAACATATATAGCAAGGTTTTTCAAAAGGTGGCATGCTCCTCTCATTCAAGGCATATAGATGGGGTAACGAAGGATTTGGACCATGGATCAGTCCCATGAGAAGGATCATGGTGAACATATGCCGAAAGGAGGACGCCACCTTTGTTGAATCAACCTTATGGTTTGCGGTTCGATATTTATGAGCGCGTTCATTTGTCTGAGGGAGTCCCTGCGATTGAGGAACTGGAGGAGATTGAACTATACCCGCGCATTCAAGTCATAGGGCAGGATGATCATGCCACGTTAAGAGGACATCTTTTACTTACAGGTGCGTACAGAGGAGAGAATGAGGCTTCAGAGGAGCTCAAACATTTCATTCCCGTGGAGATCACAGTGCCGCTGAACCGGGTCAGATCGATTGAAGATATTTCCATCGAGATCGAAAATTTTGACGTGGATCTGTTATCCAATCGCAGTCTGAATATTACAGGCGTGTTGTCGCTACGAGGTATCGAAGGTTTTCCTGTTGAAGAGCCACAAGTGTGGTCAGCAGATGAGTTTACAGTTGTTCATTCACCTGATGCTCAGCAATCCAACCGTTCCGATGAAGCAACACAGGCAGGTAGCGATCCCAACACATTTGCACAAGAGTACCTGCTCCAGCGGAGTGAGGAAGAGAGACTTACGAATGCAGCAGAACTTGCATATGGTGCTCCGGAATTCGCTGACCTGTCCACACGGGAAGAGACATTAAGGAATAGCGAAGAATGGCAGCAGGATTATGCGAATGCGTCATCCGCAGAGCCACTTCAATCTGAGGAGCTAAGTGCGGAGTACGTTAACGAAAACAGACAACCTGATGCAAATGAAGATCCCGCATCTCTGACAGCGAATGGAGATGAATTGGCATCTCATGAGCAATACAGCGAACCTTCTCCGATCTCGTCATTTATGGCTGAGACCGCAGATCGATTAGCTTCTTACCCTGAGTCGGAACCATTGTTGCCTCTGGAAGATGAGTCTTCGGGTTGGTCCGAGCCTTCCGTGGATGCATTGCCTGCGAACTCGAGAAGTGCAGATCAAGCAGTCTCAGAGCCTACTGCTCAATCATCTAATGAGTTGGCATCACCGGATGTACCGGACGCACCAGAGGTATGGCACTTCGAATCCGCGAGATCTGTACCTCAGCAGGAGAATCAGGCAGTTGCCGATGTCCCGGGCGAATCACAGGCGGAGAACTGGCAAGGTGTATTTGCTTCGTCCGAACCAGGCAACGCTGAGGAAGACCGGCCATCTTTTGAAGCGACTGGGGTAGACGAGTTCGTACAGAACGAAGCATTTGTTCCTGAACCTGTGGCTGAGACGGAAGACAAGCCGGAGCTGAAGGTTGCTTTTGGCAGCAAAAAAGAATCCGCACCACGGCAAGAAGAGGGCGTAGGTATCTCTTCTTTGTTATCCTCCGGTAGAGCGGCACGCGATGCTGAAGTGGAGCGAGGCGATGAGGTTCCTGCGGGTGTGGTACAGGAAGAAACGTATCCAGCTGATGATGTGGAATGGAAGAACCTGTTCCTGGGAACGATCGTGGACCAGACCCCGTTCCGCAAGGTGAAACTTTGCATCGTTCAGCGAGAAGATACACTGGATGCTATTGCAGATCGATATCAATTGAGCACGAGGGAACTTCAGTTGTATAACCGATTATCTGAGCAGGTTGTGGAAGAAGGTCAGATATTGTACATCCCTTAATCCGTAGTTAAAGCCTTCGTTACGACCCGTGATCCCCTTGAGGATTGCGGGTTTTTGCATGATTCGTCCTAAACCTGCATTCCAGCGCTCTTTATCCGCTGTTGTCAGGTTGACTATCGCGCACGAGCAAGGTATGATGTGTGTAGGTTTTTTGAAGAACAACGTGGAACGGGAGTAGTAGACAGTATGACCTTTCAGAGAGTGGAATTGCAACGCTGTGAGATTCCGCAGGAACCAACTGATCGAAGTCGCCCGGGAGTTGCCTGTTTGAATACAAGGGATGAATGAGATCTATCGTCATTTATTTCTGAGGTAGGATGGGCCGGTAGCAGCCGTTATCTGCTTGAAGTGTCACGTCATGTACAGAGGGTGAAGTCTATCTTGCTGTAGGCGTGAAACAAAGGTGGTACCGCGAAAGCTAACCTTTCGTCCTTTGATGGATGAAAGGTTTTTTTGTTTTTTTTGGCGAAGATGATGAAGTAACGGAGGAATGACACATGTCTGAGGAAAAAAAATCAGCTACAACAGAAATGCCGACCACTTACGATCCTAAGGCGGCAGAGGATAAATGGTACTCCACCTGGATGGAACGTGGATATTTCAAAGCCGGTCAACGTAAAGATGCCGAGCCGTATACGATTGTAATTCCACCCCCAAATGTGACCGGGATGCTGCACATTGGGCATGCGCTTGATTTTACACTGCAGGATATTCTGATCCGCACCAAACGGATGCAAGGTTATGACGCACTGTGGCTTCCGGGTTCCGACCATGCAGGTATTGCTACCCAAACCAAAGTGGAGCAGAAGCTGCGTGAAGAAGGTCTGACTCGTTATGATCTGGGACGTGAGAAGTTTCTGGAGAAGGTATGGGACTGGAAAGATCAATATGCCACTACCATTCGTCAGCAATGGGGCAAAATGGGATTGTCGCTTGATTACTCACGTGAACGTTTTACGCTGGATGAAGGTCTGTCCCAAGCGGTTCGTAAAGTATTTGTTCAACTGTATGAAAAAGGCCTTATTTACCGAGGCAAACGCATCATTAACTGGGACCCGGTGAACCGGACAGCTCTGTCCGACATTGAGGTTGAATATAAAGAGGTTCAGGGTCACCTGTACCATCTGCGGTACCCGCTCAAAGACGGAAGTGGCTACGTTACAGTGGCAACAACGCGTCCTGAAACGATGCTGGGTGATACAGCGGTTGCTGTTCATCCGAAGGATGAACGTTATGCAGATATGATTGGTAAAGTACTTGTACTGCCTATCATTGGACGCGAAATTCCAATTATCGCTGATGATTATGTGGATAAGGAGTTTGGAAGTGGTGCAGTTAAAATCACGCCTGCGCATGATCCAAATGACTTTGAAGTAGGTCTTCGTCATGATCTGCCTCAGATTACGGTAATGGATGAGAGCGGCACAATGAATGCTGAGGCAGGCAAGTATCAGGGACTGGATCGCAGTGACTGCCGCAAGCAGATTGTTGCTGACTTGAAAGAGCAGGGCGTATTGATCAACATTGAGGATCACACGCATCAGGTTGGACACAGTGAGCGTACCGGAGCTGTTGTTGAGCCGTATCTGTCTACACAGTGGTTCGTTGAGATGAAGCCACTTGCAGAGAGAGCGATTAAGAAACAACAGAGCGGCGAAGGGGTTAATTTTGTTCCAGATCGTTTTGAGAAAACCTACCTGAACTGGATCGAGAACGTTCGTGACTGGTGTATTTCCCGTCAACTGTGGTGGGGACATCGTATACCTGCTTGGTATGATGAAGAAACAGGTGAAATCATCGTATCTGCTGAAGATCCAACAACGCTGCCAGAGTATGCTGGACGCAAGCTCAGACAGGACGAAGACGTACTCGATACTTGGTTTAGCTCCGGCTTATGGCCATTCTCGACACTAGGCTGGCCGGAAGATACGGAAGACCTGAAACGTTATTATCCGACAAGTGTACTTGTGACAGGGTATGACATCATATATTTCTGGGTTGCACGTATGATTTTCACTGCATTGGAATTCACCGATGAGATTCCGTTCAAGGATGTGCTGATGCATGGTCTTGTCCGTGATGCAGATGGACGTAAAATGTCCAAATCACTGGGCAACGGTGTAGATCCGCTGGATGTGATTGAGAAATACGGCGCAGATGCAATGCGTTACATGATCTCAACCAGCAGCACGCCAGGTCAGGATCTGCGTTTCCGTTGGGAACGGGTGGAGCAGGCTCGTAATTTCGCCAACAAGATCTGGAATGCTTCGCGCTTTGCATTGATGAATCTGGAAGGATTCACCTATGAGGAACGTGACATTAGCGGAGAGCTTGGTACAGCGGATTATTGGATTTTGCACCGTCTGAACGAAACTTCCCGCGATATTACGCGTCTAATCGAAGCGTATGAATTTGGGGAAACGGGTCGTGTGTTGTATAACTTTATCTGGGATGACCTGTGTGACTGGTACATCGAGTTTGCTAAGCTGTCCTTCTATGGGGAAGATCCGGTTGCCAAGAAGAAAACACAATCCGTGCTTGCTTATGTGCTGGATCAGACCATGCGCCTGATTCATCCGTTTATGCCATACATCTCCGAAGAGATCTGGCAGCATCTGCCGCATGAAGGTGAGACCATTACGTTGGCATCATGGCCGGAATATGATCCTGCTCTTGAGAACCCAGAGGCTGTTGCCGAGATGAACCTGCTCATGGATACCATTCGTGCAGTGCGAAACATTCGTGCAGAAGTGAATGTGCCGATGAGCAAAAAGATCGAGCTGATGGTCAAAGCAAATAGTGCGGAGACGTCCAGCATCATTGCACGTAACAGTCACTACATCAAACGTTTCTGTAATACGTCCGAGTTCGATAGTGGGCTGGATTTAAACTCACCGGATAAGGCAATGACTGCGATCATTACGGGGGCAGAACTATACTTGCCGCTCGCAGGTCTTATTGATATCGAGCAGGAAGTGGCTCGTTTGGAGAAAGAGTTGGAGAACCTTGAGGGCGAAGTTCTCCGTGTAGAGAAAAAACTGGCGAACGAAGGCTTTGTTGCCAAAGCTCCTGCCAAAGTTATTGAGGAAGAGCGCGCCAAACAAGCAGATTATTCCGATAAACGGGATAAAGTGATTGCACGAATCAAGGAACTTAAAGGTTAATATATGTGGGTCGGATGGAGAGCCATTATGCCATCCGGCCGCTTTTTTCACTCAAACTCGGGACCGAAGGTGAATCAGATGACGGAATTAGACGGGACAGATGCAGCAGCTCCTTTACTTACGTACAACGAGGCCGTGGACTGGATCAATGGCCTTATTCCTTTTGGCATCCGACCTGGATTGGAACGAATCGAGAGTCTGATGTCCATGTTAGGCAATCCACACCAACGTCTCAAATTTATTCATGTCGCGGGAACGAACGGCAAAGGTTCGACTTGCGCTTTTTTGACGTCAGTGCTTCTTCAGGCTGGATATGATGTGGGTACCTTTACGTCGCCTTATATCACCAAGTTTACAAACCGTTTTCAATACAACGGTGAGGATATTCCTGAAGAAATCCTGCTTAAGCTCTCGAACCGATTACATCCACTGGTCATGGAAATGGCCTCCACTCCGCTTGGATCACCCACGATGTTTGAGGTGTCCACGGCTCTGGCGCTTCTGTACTATGCAGAGGAGTGTTACCCTGACGTTGTGGTATGGGAGACGGGGCTAGGGGGAAGGATGGACGTAACGAATATTGTCGCACCTGTTGTGTCCGTCATCACGAACATTGGTATGGATCATACGGATGTGCTTGGAGATACGATTGAGCAGATTGCTGGAGAAAAGGCAGGTATTATCAAGCCGGGAGTACCCGTTGTGACTTGCGCGACTCAACCCGAAGCTGTGAAGGTGATTCAGGAGAAAGCACAGCAGCTTCAATCAAGCGTGTATTTGGCTGGAGATCAATTCTCTTATCATAGACTGGACAGCAATGAGAACGGACAATCTTTTCATTTTACAGGCCCGTTCCGTGATCTGGACGTTCGCATACGCATGCAGGGCTCACATCAATGTGACAATGCAGCGGCCGCACTTATGGTGCTTGAATTGCTTAGACAATACATGGCATTTATGCTGGATGACAACGATATTGCACTTGGACTGGAGAATGCTTTCTGGGCAGGAAGATTCGAAAAAGTCGTCGATGAACCCCGAATTGTGCTAGATGGAGCACATAATCCGGAAGGGGCAGAGTCACTGGCCAAGAGCATTATGGATGTCTATCCGCACAACAAGTTAATTTTGATGATGGGTATGTTGGCAAATAAGCATCACGAAGCGTATTTGCAGCATATACTGCCACTAGTGGATACGCTGATCCTGACCGAGCCAGATTTCCGACGCAAAATGGATGCAGCCGAATTGCTGCAGATTGTCGAACGGGTACGTCCCGCCATTGCGAAGCAGGAACTGGAAATCATCGTCGAGCCCGAATGGGCAAAGGCACTTGATCTATTGAAGTCACGGACGGAAGCGGAAGATCTGGGGGTGGTCTCCGGCACACTGTACCTGATTGCGGATGTGCGGGCAGCCCTTTTGCATCAAACCGATTCTGAAAAAGGTTGGTGAAAGTTTTGTTAAATACATCGGAACACGTTCATTTTATAGGGATTGGCGGATATGGCATGAGTGCCATCGCAAGAGTTATGTTGGAAATGGGATACACCGTTACCGGATCGGATGTCGCTTCACAGGAGTTGACCGAGAAGTTGGCAGCCAAGGGAGCGAAAATATATATCGGACATACGGCAGAGCACGTCACTGGAGCAGATCTTGTTGTCTACTCTACGGCAGCGCCTGCTGATAATGTGGAACGGGTAGCAGCTGCAGAGCTGAACATTCCGATTCTGCATCGTTCCCAGATGCTTGCACGTTTGTTGAACGAACGTAAAGGTGTGGCTGTAGCTGGGGCTCATGGTAAAACAACCACTTCATCCATGATTGCACTTGTTATGGATAAATGTGATACAGATCCGACATACATTATTGGCGGAGAAATCATGAATGTGGGTACCAACGCGAAGGCCGGTCAAGGAGACTGGGTAGTCGCTGAAGCGGACGAGAGCGATGGTTCGTTTTTGCAGTACCATCCATGGCTCGGTATTGTAACCAATATTGAGGCAGATCATCTGGAGAATTACAACAGTGATTTTGAGGAGCTCAAAAGGGCTTATGTGCAGTTCCTGAGCCAGATTCGTCCGGAAGGAACAGCGATTGTGTGTTCTGACGACGAGAATGTTCAAGCGATTTTGCCAGAACTCAAGTCACGGATTACAACCTATGGTATTGATCGTGCTGCGGATTATACGGCAACGGATATTGTACTGGGCGATCGCCGTATCTCCTTTACGATGAATCATCAGGGTGCTGCTATGGGCACGGTGGAATTATCAGTGCCGGGTAAGCATAACGTTTATAATGCAATGGCTACTGTGATTACCTGTTTGGAAGCAGGCATTCCATTTGAGAAGATTGTAGCAGCCATCATCCAATTCCACGGAGCCAAACGCAGATTCCAGGTATTGGGCGAGGCGCGCGATATGCTGATCATCGATGATTATGCTCATCACCCGACTGAGATTGAAGCTACCATTAGTGCCGCCAAAGCAACGGGCAAACGAATTATTGCGGTATTCCAGCCACAGCGTTATACGCGGACGTTCTTCCTGCTGGATGCGTTCAGTCGTGCTTTCGCGGAAGCGGATGAGGTGCTTATTACGGACATCTATTCTCCTGCGGGCGAAAAACAGATCGAAGGGGTAACCTCAGCCCGACTGGTTGAACTGATCGTTCAAAACAGTAATGCTTCTGCACGTTACCTTCCTACAAAAGAAGAAGTGGTAGCTGATCTGCAACATCGTCTGCAGCCGGGAGATCTTGTGATTACGATGGGCGCAGGTGATATTTGGAAAGTCGGCGATACACTTGCCAAAGGTTTGAAATAGATTAATTGAGAAATCGCCTGTCTTCGATACGAAGCAGGCGTTTTTTGCGTTATATGGAATGTATTCTCCAGTCTCTGCATATAGCTTATATAAATGGGACAAAGGAGAGGGTACGGGTGAGCAATGCTAGAATGACGTTTCGCTTCGGGGATCATGAGTCGGACAAGCCTGAAAACAAGAGGATATCTGCGTCCAGTCCATTGGTGACGTTAAGTGAAGAATTACCGCATAATCAACCGCTAACGCCTAAGATGGATACAACCCCATCATGGACGCCTGAGGATATCCCCGGAGACTGGGGAGAGACGGTACTGACAAGCTCTACTGTACCTGAACCTGACGAGCGGGTGAGTCATGATTCGAACTTGAACTTGGATGAGGCCCATTATTTTGGGAACCGTTCCGGTTACGGTTATGTTAATCACACCGATAATCCGGAGGAAGAGCGTCGTGATCTGCCCAATATCCATGATGATCAAGGCCACGACTGGCTTGCAGATTCGGAGAACTATTCCTATAAACGCAATCGCCCTCCAAGGGGATGGAAAATGATTGGTTCTGTCACTGGGGCACTTGTTACCGGAGCGCTTTTTGGTATGGTTATTCTTTCATTTTTTAATAAAGAAGGAGCCGCGAAGCCAGGCGATCTTCTGCCCGTCAATCAGGCAGTTTCTACTGTGACGGGTCAGGAGGGGCCTGCAGGTACAGAACAGCAACTTCAGACAGCTACGACTGGCAGCACGTATTATGCACTTCAATACGGTGTATTCAGTTCTCCTGAACGTGCTGAGCAGGCCAAGCTTGAGCTCGCTCAGGCAGGTATAGCCGCAGGTTCTGATCCTGAAGATGGCAATCGAGTATATGCAGGCATTTCGGCTGATCGTGAAGAGGCCAAGCTACTTAGCTCCAGGCTAAAAGCCCAGGGAGTTGAACTGTATGTCAAGGAGATTGTGAACCCAGAGATCAATCCGGCTATATTCGGTGGCAAGCAAGAGGATGTGCAGCTTTTCTTCACAAACAGTTCTGCACTGGTGGAACAATTATCTACCTTGTCCATTCAGCAGCTGGGACAGTCTGTTCCGGCAGCAGTTTCTACAGAAACGATGACCGCGATTCAGAATAAGCACGAGTCATGGCTGACGGGATTGAATAGTCTTACACCTGGCCTGACCGCAGATGTACAACCTATTATTGGTGGAATGGAGAAATCAATGAACAGTGCAATTACGGCTATAGCGGAGTACAACAAAAACCCGGATGATGTACACATGTGGTCCGTGCAGTCCGATCTGATGGAATATGTACTGCAGCAGAAAAAATGGCTCGAAGCGATAAAGCAGTAACATGCTCTTTCCCATAACAACGCTTGGAAATACCCATCCGGCAAGGAACTGGAAATAGTTCCCCTTGCCGGATTTGTGTTTGTATTGACGTACAAAACCCCGTATAATAATGTGGGTGTCAAAAAATGGCGAGGGAAGATTACCGATGAAAAAAAACTTCGGCATGTTATTGCTGTTTCTGCTGCTCGGCTGGATGGCCGGAGCGTGGATCGCCAAGGCACTGCAGCCTGTAAAGGCAGTAGCCTTTCTTACGAAAGCCACGACCATACGTTGGTCGCCACAGGCTGATCTGGATATTATCAGTTATGATATTTCACTTCAATTTCAAATGAGCCTTCTGAGTCTGATCGGTATGATTGCCGCTGTGTGGCTTTATCGCAGACTGTAGGAGAATGACGAGTTATGACGAAAAAAATTAAACCAGTGACATCTATTATCGTGATCCGGACAGGATGTTGCCGTGGCATAAGGAGCCGTTCATTTTGGATAACACACAACAGCGCCCTATTATTCTGGCCTCCACATCGCCTCGGCGCAAAGAACTGATCGCATCACTCCACCTAGCGTTTGATGTAATACCAAGTCATGCCAATGAAGATACACCACCAGAGTGGACACCTGAACAGACGGTACAGGAACTTGCTTTGCGCAAGGCGCTTGCCGTGTATCGTGGGCTTGAAGGCCGCGAGCAGGAAGCCATTATTGTTGGTAGTGACACCGTTGTTGTTCTGGATGGTGAGATTCTAGGCAAACCCTTAGACGAAGCGGATGCTGAACGTATGTTATCAAGGCTGCAGGGCCGCGTACATCGGGTGTTCACGGGTGTCGCTTGTATTGATGCGGGCAATGGACAGTCGTTAGTTCATTACCGCCAGACCGATGTAACGATGAAAGAGCTGTCGGATGCGACCATCCGTGCTTATGTGCAGACAGGTGAGCCTTCAGATAAGGCAGGATCATATGCCATTCAGGGCATTGGTGCTTCACTGATCGACCGCATTGAAGGATGTTACTTTAATGTGGTTGGCTTGCCGCTATCTTTGCTAAGTGATATGTTGGACGGGTTCGGCGTACATGTGTTGCCACGAACATGAATGAAGCCAAATGTTGTGAAATGAAAAGAGGGAACATATGGAGTCGCCTCAATACATGATGCGCGACATCCCCCAGGAAGAACGCCCGAGAGAACGCATGATGGAATACGGGGCGGGCGCCTTAAGCCATGCTGAATTGCTGGCAATTTTACTTCGAACAGGCACAAGACAGGAATCCGCGGTGCATATGGCACAGCGGATTCTGGCCGAAGCGGGTGGCATTCGCTCGTTGATGGATTTGAGTCTGGAAGAACTGACCGCGATGAAAGGGATCGGCAATGCCAAGGCTGTGCAATTAAAAGCTGGCATTGAGCTGGGTCATCGGATTGCCAAGAGCAGACTAACTCAGTCGACTTCAATTCGTACACCGCGTGATGCAGCTGATATCCTGATGGAACAATTGCGTTACTTGCAAAAAGAACATTTTGTGTGTCTCTTTCTGAATAGCAAAAATCATATTATTGCCCAAGAAACACTCTCCATGGGCAGCCTTAACGCTTCGATTGTACATCCACGTGAAGTGTTCCGGGCTGCCATCAAATGCAGCAGCGCATCGATTGTGTGCGCACACAACCATCCGAGTGGTGATCCTACGCCCAGTCCGGAGGATATCCAAATAACCAAGAGACTGATTGAAGCAGGCGCTATTGTTGGCATTGACGTGCTTGATCATATTATTATCGGAGATGGAACGTACGTAAGTTTGAAGGAGAAGGGCTTAGTATAATATAATGGTTGGCGTTGATGTTTTCCTATGAATGTTAACGGCGTTGTCCGTAAAAGATAGGTTCACTTTACAAATGAAAAAAAACAAATGCGAATATTAGCTCCACGTATTGCGTGGGAATAAAATTATTACGCTCTGGATCAGAATGGAGCGGCTATATGAGGCAGAAAAGGAGATTATGTTATGTTTGGTGGTTTTACGAAAGATTTGGGTATTGACTTGGGGACAGCAAATACGTTGGTTTATGTACGAGGAAAAGGAATTGTGGTGCGAGAACCTTCGGTTGTCGCTATACGGACAGATACAAATAGCATCGAGGCAGTAGGTGAAGCCGCCAAAAAAATGATTGGACGTACACCAGGTAACATTCGTGCCATTCGTCCAATGAAAGATGGCGTTATTGCCGATTTTGATACAACGGCAACGATGATCAAATATTTCATCCGTGAGGCGCAAAAACAACGCTCTATGTTCCAGCGTCATCCAAACGTGATGGTATGTGTACCATCCGGGATCACAGCAGTAGAACAACGTGCGGTTGAAGATGCAACCAAACAGGCTGGAGCACGTGAAGCCTATACGATTGAAGAGCCTTTTGCTGCTGCAATCGGTGCAGATCTGCCTGTATGGGAACCAACAGGTAGTATGGTTGTCGATATTGGTGGCGGTACAACGGAAGTGGCTGTTATCTCTCTTGGTGGTATTGTAACGAGCCGTTCGGTTCGTGTAGCAGGTGACGAGATGGATGAATCCGTTATCCAGTACATCAAACGCCAATACAATCTCATGATCGGTGAGCGTACATCGGAGCAATTGAAGATGGACATCGGATCAGCAATGCCATTGGAGCAAGTAGAAACGATGGAAATTCGTGGACGTGACCTTGTAACAGGTCTGCCGAAGACAATTACGATTACTTCGGACGAGATCAGTGAAGCGCTGGCTGATACCGTGAATGCAATTGTTGAAGCGGTAAAAGTAACACTGGAAAAATGCCCGCCTGAACTTGCTGCCGATATCATGGATCGGGGTATCGTTCTTACAGGTGGTGGGGCTTTGCTTCGCAACCTGGACAAGCTTCTCGCTGGTGAGACAGGAATGCCTGTCATTGTGGCTGAGAACCCGCTGGATTGTGTAGCCATCGGAACAGGTAAAGCGCTTGAGAATATTCATTTGTTCAAAAGCAGAAGCAGTTCGGCAGTTCGTTCCAAACGTTAATTGGTATTTGCCTAACTTGGCATAGCGACCAAGTGGCAAGATATCTTTATAGAGGACCCGGTTAACCCCGGGGATGAGCTATTACCCGCTTAACAGGGGAGGATCGGCTGATATTCTCGCAGGGACTACAGGTCTGACAGTCTCCCCGCCGGGCATGGCTCGGAAGAGAATATGGATGTTAGAGGGTGTTCGAACTGTTTAAACTGCTAGGCAACAAAAGACTTTTTGTTTTGCTGGTGGGCCTTGTTACATTTATCGCGTTAATGGGCTTTACGCTCAGTCCGCGAACCACTCTATCCTGGCCGGAGAAATTCCTGAAGGATTCAGTTGGATTTGTACAATACGTATTTTACAAGCCCGCTTCCTATGTAGCGGGCTTTTTCAAAGATGTAGCGAACATGCGTACGGTATATGATGAGAATGAAGAGCTTCGCATCGCGATGGGTCACTATACCCGGGATCGGCTGAAGTACAATGATATGGAGCAAGTGAATGAGCAACTTCAGAAAGCGCTCAATTTCACAGAAGAACAGAAGAATCGCTATAATTACGGTTCACGAATTGCTCAGGTTATCAGTGCTAATTCGGATCCAAACAGCAGAACCATTAACATTGATATCGGTGAAAATGCGGGAATCAAGCCGGGGATGGCCGTTACCTCCCAGGAAGGGCTGGTCGGCGTGATCAGTCATGTCAGCTCATATACATCAACGGTTAATCTGTTAACGTCCATGGACGCCAATGATCCGACATCCAATGCCATTGCAGCAACGGCAGTAGGTAAGGAGAAAGTATTTGGTATGATTGAGAGTTATGATCCGAAGACGGGCATGCTCAAAATGACCAAGATCTCGGAGGATTCTAATATCAAAGAGGATGATGAGATTATCTCCTCCGGAATTATTAACAATTTTCCGAAGTACATGCGGATTGGTAAAGTGAAGAGTGTCGAGAAAAGTGAGTATGGTTTAACAAAAACAGCTACAATTGAGCCATATGCAAGTTTCCTTGACTGGAAAGAGCTGATTGTCATTATCCCGCCTGAGGTAAAAGAATAATGGTAACGCGCAAGCAAGTTCTGTTCCTGTTACTATTCGTTTTGTTCATTGCGGAAGGCACAATTTTACCGCTGCTCATCCCTTCTGGCTGGCAGATGCGTATTTCTGCCAATCTGGTCTATATCGTAATTTTGTTTATCGCTGTATATCATCATCGTCACACGGCACTAGTACTCGGTATATTTTTTGGACTATTGCATGACGTTGTATTCTACGGCGAGATGATTGGACCTTATGGATTCTCGATGGGATTATCGGCATATATGATGGGACTCATTTTTCAAGCACCACGTGCACCACTGCCGGTTATGGTATCGGTTGTCATTTTGGGAAGCCTGCTTAATGACACCATGCTATTTTTCCTGTACAAGCTCTTCCAACTTAACCACGTGACCTTTGACTGGGCGTTGATTGAATACATGATTCCTAATTTGTTCATTCATTTTGTGTTTGCCTTGATCATTTATGTCCCGCTTCGGAAACAACTGGAGCGGATCGGCAAGAGACGGAGCAAGACAGAAGAAGCTTCCTAAATACATTTATGGAGCGCAAAGCAGGAACTTGGGGCCCCGGGCACGAAATGTAATGAGATGGGAGGGACAGGCTTATGACGGTAAAATCGAATCACGTAACGATTAAAGGCATCCGAGACGGCCTGGTTTTCCTGTTGGACGATCAATGTGAATTCGAGGAATTGCTCTATGAGCTCCGCTATAAGCTGGAACACAGCCATCAAAATATTTTGACCGGACCGATTGTTCATGTGGATATCAAGTTGGGTGCCCGCGAAGTGACAGAGGACCAGAAAGAAGCAATCCTCGATATATTGAAGCAAAAAGGGAATCTGCTTATTCGATCCATCGACTCACCTGCACTCCAACCGGAGGTTAAAGGACCACCGCCGATTGTAACCATGTGTGGTATGGTGCGTTCAGGTCAGGTGCTTCATCATGAAGGAAATCTCCTGTTTCTTGGGGATATCAATCCGGGGGGCACAGTGACGTGTACCGGAGATATATATGTGTTGGGTTCACTCAGAGGTATGGCTCATGCCGGAATTGGCGGGGACGAGGAAGCGATCATTGCCGCTTCGGTATTTGCACCGACGCAGCTGCGGATTGCGGATATCATCAGTCGTCCTCCCGATGAATGGGAGAGCCGAGAGACCGGAATGGAATTTGCTTACTTACAGGACAATCAGATGCAGATAGACAAAATGAGCAATATCGTTCGGTTACGCCGAGATTTTAATGTGTTTAAAGGAGTGTAGCTCATGGGAGAGGCGATCGTGATCACTTCGGGTAAAGGCGGCGTGGGTAAAACAACCACCTCGGCAAACATCGGGACAGCGCTGGCGTTGCTCGGCAAAAAGGTTTGTCTGGTAGATACCGATATCGGCCTTCGTAATTTGGATGTCGTGATGGGACTCGAAAACCGTATTATTTACGATCTGTGCGACGTTGCGGACGGCCGCTGCCGTCTGAATCAGGCTTTGGTCAAAGACAAGCGTTTCGAAGAATTATATATGTTGCCTGCGGCGCAGACGAGAGACAAAAACTCAGTGTCGCCAGAACAGGTCAAGGATATTATCCTTGAATTGAAAAAAGATTTTGAATACGTCATTATTGATTGCCCAGCCGGCATAGAGCAGGGTTTCAAAAATGCGGTAGCAGGAGCAGATCAGGCCATCGTGGTCACTACACCGGAAAATGCTGCAGTACGTGATGCGGATCGTGTCATCGGCCTGCTGGAGAGTTCGCACATTCAATCACCAAAGCTGGTGGTGAATCGAATTCGTAATAATATGGTTAAATCGGGTGACATGTTAGATATCGATGGTATTTTACAAGTACTTAATATTGACCTGATTGGCATCGTGCCTGATGATGAACTGGTCATCAAAGCGGCCAATTCAGGAGAACCTACGGTCATGAATCCGGATTCACTTGCGGCAATTGCGTATCGCAACATTGCACGACGCATTCTGGGAGATACGGTCCCATTGATGCAGCTGGAGCAGAAAAAGGGTGCTTTTACTCGTTTCAAAAAGTTCTTGGGAATGGGTTAACTCATTTAAATGGACTTATTCATTATCTGATTACATGACAGCCGTGGCTTATAGCCCGGCTTTTTTTGTTACCTGCGGGCAGGCTTGTTCATATTATCAACCACCTCTTCATAGGATGTAGTAAACAAGCCTCGGCGGGAGGACATTCCATGAACACGAAACTCAGAATCAAGCAGAGACGAGAAGAACGTATCCGGCGACTGATGGATGGTGCCACTGTGGAGGTCTTACAGGAGCAGAAATTAGGTTCACTGTTGGACAAGAATGAGATCATACACCCGAAACCATTTACGCCGCCTAGTGAGGGGACACAGGAAAGAGATCCGGAATGGTTGTGGAAAAAAGAGAATGGTCATTTCGTTCCAGGGGGGCATTCGAGATTCAACCTGTTCAAGTCACTTCTCAAACGGACGGTTATTAGCGCTTTGATATTTGGCGGAGTATGGGGTCTATTTCAGTTGGATACATCGTGGACGACATCACCCAAAACAGTAATTGCGGATGCACTCCATCGGGATATGGATTTTGCCTCAGCAGCGGCTTGGTATGAACGGCATTTTGGAGGAACGCCTTCGTTTCTTCCGGTCCTCGGACATACGACGGATGCCGTGAACGGATTGAAAGTAAGGCAGTTACTGGGCAAACCGATCTCAGGCACAGTGGTTCAGCCATTCGCGCTGAGCATGAAGGGAATTGAGATCGTTCCGGATGCCGCAGGTGCAGAACTTATACAGGTCGCAAGTTCTGATGCTGGGCGTGTCATGGAGGTTATCGGAGATGCAGCAAGTGGATTCACAGTTGTCATCCAACATACAGGCAATGTCACGGCAATATACGGTCGGCTGAACGAAAGTGAAGTGAGCGTGAATGATTGGGTGGAAGCGGGGAATCCAGTGGGGAGTCTCAAGGCTACGGGTGGTGAACAACCGGCCACGCTCTATTTTGCAGTCAAAGAGGGGGAGGAGTACGTAGACCCGGCGGAAGTTGTTGCCCTTGATTAGGGTGTGGGGAGTCCATATTACGTTTCATCCGTTTTTTGTAATTATCATGATGGCCTCCCTTCTGACTGGACATTTTATTGAGCTTATTACGTTGTTTGCCATCGTATTCATTCATGAATGTGGACATGCTGCGGCGGCAGCACTTGTGGGCTATCGTGTCTTGTCGATCCAGATGCTTCCTTTTGGAGGAGTTGCGGTTATCGAAGATGGAGGTACGATCACGGCCTACCGGGAAATCATGATTGCTCTGGCTGGTCCATTACAAAACATCCTGATGGTTGGCGTGGTTATGCTGTTGCAGTATGGCAATCTGGGCGATCCGGTATTTCTCAACTATATCATTCAGGGGAACCTGCTCATTGCCCTATTTAATCTGTTGCCTGTACTTCCTCTGGACGGAGGTAAAGTTGTTCAGGCACTTGTCAGTCTGTGGGCACCTTACTATACAACATTAATGTGGACTTACAGAATTAGCATTCTGTGTAGCGTAGGGGTTATTTTATATGCTATCAGCCGATGGTTTACTGGAGACTACGGCCTACCGCTCAACATTCTGTTAATCGGCCTTTTTTTGTTCTATTCCAACGTAACGGATTACCGAAATGTGCCCTATCGCTTTATTCGTTTTCTGATGAATCGAGAGGGTGCGTTTGCTCGTCACGCGGCTACTGGCAGTTTGGCGCAGCCAATAATCTCATTCCCGGCGAAACCTTTGGACACTATTTTGCGTCTATTAAAGAGAGAAAGATACCATATGGTATACGTGATGAACAGACAGGGTCGAATTATGGCCGTCTTGCCTGAGCAACGGATTATCGGTTCCTATTTTCAACAAAATGGTAATAAATTGTAGTGTTCTGGTGGACCTGTTCTGAAATGGGTTAATATATGTACAATGAGAACTGAAAAGATACTGAAATGGATGTGGATGATTTGAATTGTCTTCTAGAGGTGAAGCCATGAAACAAATGATAGTACATAATGAACATAACCTCATGCAAATGGCGCTTCTGGAAGAAGGCAAAGCTGTGGAATTTACGGCAGAGCGTACACGTGATCGTGGACTGTTGGGTTCCTTTTTCAAGGGACGGGTCGTGAATGTGTTACCAGGTATGCAAGCTGCTTTTGTGGATATTGGTCAGAAAAAGAATGCGTTTCTCTATGTGGACGATGTGTTGCATCCCCATCTGGAGAAACAGCCCAAGGTGAAGCCTTCCATCTCGGAGTTGCTTCGTCCGGGTCAGGAAGTCATTGTTCAGGTTCTGAAAGAACCGGTAGGAGGCAAGGGAGCCCGGGTGACGACTCATTATTCACTCCCGGGCCGTTGGCTTGTCTACATGCCTGTTGCTGACTATGTAGCGGTATCCAAGAAAATTGCCCGTGAAGGGGATCGTTCCCGTCTTAAGGCACTTGGGGAGCAACTGAGGCGGGATGAAGAAGGACTTATTATTCGGACCGTATCTGGAGAAGAGCAGCATGAAGCCATTAAGTCGGACTTGGAAACATTACGCGCGCAGTGGTATCTGATTCGTGAAAAAGCGGACAGTTTGCCTTCACCAAGCCTCTTGCATAGGGATCATAGCATGGTACAGCGAATCATCAGAGATGTGTATACGCCAGGGAGTGACGAAGTCATCACTGATAGTGAAGGACAAGCCCGTGAGGTAAAAGCATTGCTCGAAGAGATTAGTCCTGGTCATCAACCCAAAGTACAGGTGTATCGGGGAACAGAATCCATCTTTGCTGCCTATGGTGTGCAGGAACAGTTGAATAAGGATTTTGCTCGGAAAGTGTGGTTGCCCGGAGGCGGATACATTGTTATTGATCATACCGAAGCTCTGACTGTAGTGGATGTGAACACGGGTAAATATACGGGAGCAGGCGGTGACAGTCTGGAAGAGACCGTGACAGAGACCAACATACAGGCAGCAGTGGAGATTGCCCGTCTAATGCGCCTGCGGGATATCGGTGGCATGATTATTGTCGACTTCATTGATATGGAGGAAGCTTCGAATCGGCATGAAGTCGCAGCAACCTTGGAGGGTGAGCTCAAGAAGGATCGGACCAAAGCATTTGTAATGGGTTGGACCAAACTGGGTTTGCTCGAACTTACCCGTAAGAAAGTGCGGGAAGAAAGTACGTTGCCCTATGTGGAGCCGTGTTCTTCCTGCCATGGAACGGGAAAAAGATATATTTCACCTTTGCATTGATTTTTGATATATTGCGTGATATAATCTTCAAGTATGTGTTTAGCCTAATGGTCTTGCACATGCTGTAACCGCACTGGCCGGGTATAAGAACAGTTCCGCAAGGACACTGTCACCTGAGAACGGGCGAGTCTGAGACATGAGGAGGTGCAAGGCAAATGTACGCAATTATTGAAACAGGCGGCAAACAGTACAAAGTCCAAGAGGGCGATGTTCTGTTCATCGAGAAATTGACTGCGAACGATGGCGAAAGCGTAACGTTCGACCGTGTCCTGGCTGTATCTAACGATCAAGGTTTGACAGCAGGTACACCATTGATTTCCGGAGCTACTGTAACGGCTAAAGTGGAGAAACATGGCAAAGGACAAAAGGTTATCGTATACAAATACAAACCTAAAAAGAACTACCATGTGAAGCAAGGTCACCGTCAACCGTACACTAAAGTAACTATCGAAACAATCAAAGCGTAAAGAAGGTGCGATAAGTGATTATCGTTCAAATCTTTCGTGATGAGGACGGGAACATCGAACGTTTTTCCATTGAAGGGCATGCTAATTTTGCCAAGCGGGGAGAAGACATCGTATGTGCCGGGGTATCCGCTGTTACAGTGGGTACGGTGAACTCGATTGAAACATTGACCGGTGTCGAAATGGATGCCAAGATGAAGAATGGCTTTTTAAGCGGTTCTTTACCTTTGTTAGAGAGAGGGGAAACCTGGTCCCAGGTACAATTGTTACTCGAATCCATGGTGGTTATGCTCTCTAATATTGCAGAGTCATACGGGAAGTATATTAAAATACAGCAATTCAAATAAGCAAAGAAGGAGGACAACCAATCATGTTGAAATTAAATCTTCAGTTATTCGCATCGAAAAAAGGTGTAGGTTCCACGAAGAACGGACGTGACAGTAATGCTCAACGTCTGGGTGTTAAACGTGCTGATGGTCAAACTGTAACTGGTGGTAGCATTCTCGTTCGCCAACGCGGAACGAAAATTCACCCAGGAACTAACGTTGGCATCGGTAAAGATGACACTTTGTTCGCGAAAATCGACGGCGTTGTAAAATTCGAACGTTGGGGACGCGATCGCAAAAAAGTAAGCATCTATCCTGTTAATGTTGCTCCTGTAGCAGCAGCAGTAGAAGCGTAATATCGGCATTCCGCCTAAGGAGCCTTCGGCATTTTTGCCGAAGGTTTTTTGTATTCAACGGTTATTCGATAATGAACTGGCAGAAGAGACATGTTATACTTGGTTACGGTGGGTGTAGACCAACCGAGTTTTGTAGAACGGGGAGAAGCCATGAAATCTTGGAAAAGAGTGCCGTGGATTGCGGCATGTTCACTTCTGATTCCTTTGGTTTTCGTTATGTTGTATCCGGCGATGATCTCAAGCGTCGTGTGCGCATTGTGGTCCGTCGCAGTATTGCTCATTTCTGTGAATGCGATGAAGAAACAGGCGGAGGCGGAACGCAGAGCCATCATACAATCCATGGAAAAAACAGCAATTGCTTCATTAAATCATCATCGACACGACTGGATGAACGACCTTCAGGTGTTATATGGATATCTTCGACTGGGCAAACTTGATAAATCCTTGCAATGTGTGGAAAGAATAAAAGAGCGGGTTACAGAAGAAAGCCGAATCTCCAGATTAGGTATTCCTTCCCTCGTATTTTATCTTCAGTCTTTTCGTGCCAGTGGAATTGCGCTGGACTTGCATGTGGAAATAGAAGATGAGTTGCAGCTTAGTGCTCTGGTCTCTCCCGAGGATGGCGAGTCACTTACCGGGGCGATTGCTGATGCAATCAGGGCCTATCAATATGGCGGCGGCCGGTCTTCTTGGGGAGAGGTTCGCAAACTGACCTTAAACTTCGGACAGGACCATGGAGATGTGGTTGTCCGACTGGATGGGGATCAAACACCCGATCCGGAAACATTGCGGCAGCTTACTGCCGTACTCAAAGGAAAAAAAGTCAGAACGGAGCAGTTTCCGTCTGAGGATACGTTTATACAATTCAGAATGCCGTGTGGAATATAGGAAGAAGGGGTTAACCAATGTTTGTAGATAAAGCGAAGATTTATGTAAAAGCCGGAGATGGAGGGGACGGAATTATTTCGTTCCGTCGTGAGAAGTATGTACCAAACGGCGGACCTGCCGGGGGCGATGGAGGCAGAGGAGCTGACATCATTTTCCGCGTGGATGAAGGTTTGCGTACGTTGATGGATTTCCGTTACCAGCGTCACTTCAAAGCCCCACGTGGTGAGAAGGGACGTAATAAAAGTCAGCATGGTGCAAACGCGGAGAACATGATTGTGCGCATTCCACCAGGAACTATCATCTTGGATGAAGACAGTGGAGAAGTGCTGGCGGATATGACACGTCACGGTCAACAGGTTGTTATTGCTCGTGGTGGTCGGGGCGGACGAGGTAACATCCGATTTGCTACACCGAACAATCCTGCACCTGAACTTGCTGAGAACGGTGAAGAAGGACAAGAGCGTTACATCGTACTCGAACTGAAAGTTATGGCAGATGTTGGTCTGGTTGGTTTCCCGAGTGTCGGGAAATCCACATTGCTTTCTGTCGTTTCGTCAGCCAAGCCAAAGATCGGTGCATACCATTTCACAACCATTACACCGAATCTGGGTGTAGTCGGTGTAGGAGAAGGCCGAAGCTTTGTCATGGCCGATTTGCCTGGACTGATTGAAGGTGCGCATGAAGGAGTCGGACTGGGACATGAGTTCCTGCGTCATGTCGAGCGTACTCGTATTATTGTTCATGTCGTAGATATGTCGGGTTCGGAAGGACGCGATCCTTTTGAAGACTGGCAGAAAATCAATGACGAATTGAAGTTGTACAATCCGCTTCTCGCCGAGAGAACGCAAGTTGTAGCAGCTAACAAGATGGATATGCCAGACTCTGAAGCGAACCTGGAGCAATTTTTACAGCAAGTTCGTGAAGTGCAACCTGATATTGAAGTGATGCCAATTTCATCCTTGACTCGTAAAGGGATTCAAGAACTTCTGTATCGTGCAGCTGATCTGCTGGATCAGGCTCCAGACGAGCGAGTGGTTGAAGAGGTAGCAGATGTATCTGAACGTAAAGTATACAGTCTGGACAAAAAAGAAGACGATGGTTTCAAAATTGTGCGTGAGAATGAAATGTTCGTTGTCGAAAGTGCCAAGATTGACCGCATGATGAAACGGATGCAACTGAACTCGCACGAGGCTATACTGAAACTCGCACGTACACTGCGTTATATGGGTGTGGATGCTGAGTTGCGTAAGCGCGGAGCTGTAGAAGGCACCATCGTTCGTATTGGAGACTTTGAATTCGAATTCGTGGAAGGCAGCAGTTACTACTAAGTAGCCGTCTTCCGTGGAGAGACAGATTGATATAGGAACGCAGAGAAGTGGGAAGTTGACCCGCAACTCTGCGTTTTTTTTGTTTTTTCCTGACATGGGAGAGGGATAAACTTGTATACTGTGAGGAACGTATTTCAAAAAATAGGCGTGTCATGTATTGCCCTTTTGTCATAGATCCTATATAATGTCCACTATATGAATACATGAGTCTTTGAGGAGAGGACGTTCTGTGAACGAACGCTATTACTTAGTACGGGAAGATATTTTACCAGAGGCAGTGGTGAAGACCATGCAGGTAAAAGAACTACTGGCTTCTGGTGATGTTAAAACAGTGCATGAGGCGGTTGAACAGGTCGGATTAAGCCGGAGTGCCTTTTACAAGTACAAAGATGGAATTCATCTGATCAACCAGCTTGAGCGCGAGAGAATTGTAACGATCTCCATTGATC
Source organism: Paenibacillus sp. 10L310 (assembly GCF_056395745.1). NCBI lineage: Bacteria > Bacillati > Bacillota > Bacilli > Caryophanales > Paenibacillaceae > Paenibacillus > Paenibacillus sp. 10L310. Next base: position 284,712 of record NZ_JBFTKC010000007.1, read on the forward strand.
TGGAGCATCAATCGGGTATCTTGTCTCGTGTGCTTGGACATGTAGCTGGTTATGGAGCTAATGTACTCACGATTAATCAGAGTATCCCGCTTCAGGGAAGAGCCAATGTTGTCATTTCGGTGGAAACGACACATCTTCATGGCGAAATTGGTGAAATGCTGGATCGAATGCAAGATATGCCTGGCGTAAGACGTACACGTATTGTAGGCCAAGGGTAAGTAGGCTTTAACATACAGGACTGAACGGACAAGAATAGACATTAGGGGGTAGATCGTTAGTGAAACCGGTAAAAGTCGGATTGTTGGGTCTGGGAACTGTCGGAACGGGAGTCGTTCGCATTGTGGAAGGGAATCAGGAGGATCTGAGCAGTCAGGTTGGATCGCCGATTGTCATCGAGAAGATCGCAGTGAAAAACACAGAGAAAGAACGTGTTATTGCTGTAGACCGTGCCAAGCTTACGGAAGATCCTTGGGAAGTCATTCGTCATCCGGATATTGATGTCATCGTTGAAGTCATGGGCGGCATTGATCAGACGAAGGAGTATATTCTTGAAGCGTTGGAACGTGGGAAACATATCGTAACAGCAAACAAAGATCTCATGGCACTGCATGGTACAGAGATTTTGGCGAAGGCACAGGAAAAACAATGTGACGTGTTCTATGAGGCGAGTGTTGCTGGAGGGATTCCGATCATTCGTACGCTGATTGAAGGTTTCTCTTCTGATCGGATTACCCGCATTATGGGGATTGTGAACGGAACAACGAACTTTATTCTGACCAAAATGAGTCAGGAAGGTGCATCCTATGAAGAAGTACTGGCTGAAGCACAGGCTCTGGGATATGCCGAATCGGATCCAACATCCGATGTGGAGGGACTTGACGCAGCTCGCAAAATGGCGATCTTGAGTACACTCGGTTTCCGTACCAATGTGGAGTTGAAGGATGTAACCGTTAAAGGAATATCCTCCGTAACTCGTGAAGACATTATGTATGCCAAAAGACTGGGTTATGAGATGAAGTTACTTGGTATTGCGGACCGTATTGGCGATGAGATCACGATCAGCGTTCAGCCGACAATGGTTAGACAGAATCACCCGATTGCTTCAGTCAACGGTGTGTTCAACGCAGTATATGTACACGGTGAAGCTGTAGGTGAGACGATGTTCTACGGTGCGGGTGCGGGAGAACTCCCAACGGCAACTTCGGTTGTAGCTGACATTGTGGCGGTTACCAAAAACCTTAAACTTGGCGTGAACGGTCTCAAAGCAATTGTGCCTTATAAGATTAAGCGACTACAAAGCGACGAGCAAATCGTGTCGAAAAACTTTATTTTACTACACGTAGACGACAAAGCCGGTGTATTGGCACAAATCACACAAATTTTCGCAGAATATGATGTCAGTCTGGCGTCGGTTGTTCAACAGCCGAATGAGCACAACCCGGATGCCGAGATCATTATCGTTACACATAATGCAAGTAAGGCAAGCATGGATAAAGTGTTAAAACATTTTGAATCACTCAGCGTCATTCGCCGCATTAAGAGTGTCTACCGGGTCGAAGGATAATTGTCCTTATCCCATACGGCATCTCAATTATTTCAGTTATAACGTACAAGTTAATCATATCCGGTTCAACAGGTCATCATTTCAGATTATTAAAACATAAAGGAGTTTACCCACAATGAGATATCAAGGACTTTTGCAAACGTACAGAGAGCACCTTCCAGTTAATGAAAATACACCCCTGCTTACACTTCAGGAAGGAAATACACCGTTGATTCATGCAGAGAATCTGTCTGAGGAGCTAGGTTTGAATGTTTACTTCAAATACGAAGGTTTGAACCCTACGGGATCTTTCAAAGACCGTGGTATGGTTATGGCAGTTGCCAAAGCTATGGAAGAGGGCAGCCGTACGATTATGTGTGCATCCACAGGTAATACGTCAGCAGCTGCAGCGGCCTATGCCGCACGTGGTGGCCTCAATTGTATCGTACTGATCCCGAATAACAACATTGCACTGGGTAAACTGGCCCAAGCCATGATCTATGGAGCTAAGGTGATTGCGATCAATGGTAACTTTGACCGTGCACTGGAGATTGTGCGTGAGATCACAGCCAAACATCCGATCACGCTTGTAAACTCTGTGAATCCGTTCCGGATTGAAGGACAGAAGACAGCAGCGTTTGAAGTAATTGAACAACTTGGCGAAGCGCCTGACGTTCTGGCTATTCCAGTCGGTAATGCGGGAAATATCTCGGCTTATTGGAAAGGTTTCAAAGAATATAAAGAGGCAGGCAAGTCCAGCACGCTTCCACGTATGGTTGGTTTCGAAGCTGAAGGTGCGATGGCCATTGTCAAAGGTGAGCCGATCCTTGAACCTGAAACGGTAGCAACAGCAATTCGAATCGGTAATCCTGCGAGCTGGAAAACGGCGGTAGCTGCAGCTGAGGAATCTGGTGGACAGATCAATTATGTAACGGATGAACAAATCCTGACAGCGTATCGTACACTTGCTTCTCGGGAAGGGATTTTTGCTGAACCTGCTTCTGCGGCTTCCCTTGCCGGTGTATACAAACTGAAGAGTGAAGGGTACTTTAAAGGCGGAGAGACTGTAGTTTGTGTACTGACAGGTAATGGCCTGAAAGATCCTAATATTGCGATCAAAACAGTAGCGACTGAGCCACTTGTTGTTGAAGATACGGAAGAAGCAGTAATGGCGGCTATTGCACAACTGGAGCAGCAATCTGTATGAGTTTGCGTGAAAAGGTAACCGTAAAAATACCTGCAAGCACAGCCAATCTCGGTCCGGGGTTTGATACTCTGGGCATGGCATTGTCTTTGTATGCCTGGTTGGAAATGAAACCTGCCGAGCAGACGTCATTTCATCTTCACGGCAATCATTTGACAGGCCTGCCAACAGATAAATCGAATTTGATTTACGAAGTGGCACAGATGGTATTCAATGAAGCTGGGGTATCCATCCCTGAATTGGAGATTTCCATGTATTCCGATATTCCGCTTACGCGGGGACTCGGGAGCAGTGCATCAGCCATCGTTGGTGCATTGGCAGCAGCGAATGCATTAATTGGTTCTCCTTTATCCGATGCGAAGCTTCTGGATATGGCCACATCCCTCGAGAAGCATCCTGATAATGTGGGAGCATCTCTGTATGGCGGTATTATTACGGCTGTATGGAATGGTCAACAGGTAGATCATATACGTATTGAACCACACCAGGATCTGCAGGCTTTGGTTATTGTACCTGAATTCCAGCTGTCTACTTCAAAAGCAAGGAATGTAATTCCAGAGCAATTTGGCATGTCTGATGTGGTGTATAACATTAGCAGATCTTCACTGCTCGTTGCCGCTTTGGCGAGTGGACGACTGGATATGATTCAGAAGGCGATGTCAGATCGAATTCACCAACCATATCGGGCATCATTGGTGCCAGGCATGGCTGAGATATTGGAACATGCTGTTGATCATGGAGCATTGGGAGCTGCCTTGAGCGGAGCTGGCCCGACCGTATTGACTTTGGTAGATCGTCATGACACCCGGAAAGCGGGATTGGAACAATATTTGCTGGACACTATGGAGCGGGAGGGCATATCTGCTTCTGCACTGTGGCTCGATCCGGATTTGGACGGTGTAACCGTGCTGCCTGATCAAGACGAACGTCCTTTTCTGGACAGAATCAAAGGGGAAGTTAATGCATGAAACGAATTGCAGTATTACCTGAAGGCTCAGTCTCTCATGAGGCAATTGATTTCCTTTTCAACGGGGAACCATTAGATTTGCTTCATTCCAAGCTGATTTCGGATGTGTTTAGAGCAACGGATAGCGGGAATGCACAATACAGCGTCATTCCGATTGAAAATACCATTGAGGGTTCCGTTAGTCTTCATATGGACTGGCTTGTAAATGAAGTGGATATTCCAATGCAGGCGGAGTGGGTATACCCATCCATCCAGAATGTGATTGGACATGGTTCGGAATTTAAGACAGAGAGTGGCGATTATGACTTTGGTAGAATCACCAAGATTATGTCTCACCCTGTGGCTATTCCGCAGTGTCAGAATTTTATTCGGCTGCATTCGCCTGGGGCGGATCTTGAAGGTGTGAACAGTACAGCCGAAGCTGTAGAAATTGTGAAAAAAAATCCAGGTAAGGGCTGGGTAGCGATTGGTACCAAACTTGCTGCTCAGAAGCATGGTCTGGACATTATGGCTGAACGGGTTACAGATCATGACAACAACTACACTCGTTTTGTGCTCATTGGCCATGAACCTGTGAACATTCCACGTGAACCGGATCATGTAAAAACCAGCTTGCTGGTGACGTTGCCAGAAGATGCACCGGGTGCGTTACATCAGGTATTGTCGGCTTTTGCCTGGCGGAAGCTGAACTTGACCCGTCTCGAATCTCGTCCAACGAAGAAACGATTGGGCAGTTACTATTTTTACATTGATGTTGTGGAAACGGTCGATTCGGTATTGCTTACCGCAGCCATGGCAGAGATTGAAGCATTGAATTGTCAGGTGCGCGTTCTGGGTAGCTATCCTTGTTATACATATCCTTCGAGATAATTGACCTGATGGTGTTTGGGAATGTTAGAAGGTTGTCATAAGTCGGGGTAGAATGAGCGAGTAATGGCTTGTCATTTGGTGTACAATGGACGGGTTAATAACGTTTCGGAGTACAGGGAATGGATATTTTATGGAGGTGCAGTCATCAGTGGCAGAACAATGGATCTATTTGGATGGTCAGTATGTGACCAAGGAGAACGCAACCGTTTCAGTGTATGATCATGGATTTTTGTATGGAGACGGGATTTTCGAAGGTATTCGGATCTATAATGGAAATATTTTCAGATGTAAGGCCCACTTGGATCGTTTGTATGATTCGGCAAAATCCATTAGTTTGAACATTCCGCTGTCCATTGATGAGATGCTGGAAGTCATGGCTGAAACGGTGCGCCGCAATGATATGCGTAATGGTTATATTCGTCTTATTGTATCGCGTGGCCCTGGTAATCTGGGGTTGGACCCGTTACGTTGCCCTAAGGCATCCGTAATCATCATCGTGGAGCAATTGGCGATCTATCCGGAGGAAGCGTATCTTACTGGATTGAAAGCCGTGTCGGTATCCCAACGCCGGAACATCCCAGACGCATTGAATCCAAAAATTAAATCGTTAAACTATCTGAATAACATCCTGGTTAAAATCCAGTCTAACTATTCAGGTGCTGGTGAAGCAATTATGCTGAATTCCCAAGGTTACGTAACTGAGGGTTCAAGTGATAACATCTTCATCATCAAAAATGGTGTAGTGTACACGCCGCCTTGTTATCTCGGAGCACTTGAAGGGATTACACGTCAAGCGATTATCGATCTATGTGGCGAACTGGAGCTTGAATTAAAAGAAGTGCCATTCACCCTGCATGATGTGTATATCGCAGACGAAGTCTTTTTCACCGGGACAGCTGCAGAAGTTATCGCTGCATATGAAGTCGATGGAAGAACAATTGGCACGGGAGTAGCAGGTCCGGTAACGCTGAGACTGCTGGAAGCATTCCGTCAGATTGTTGACAAAGATGGATATAAAGTGTGGGAATCTTAAGTTAGAATTGCATAACATAGGGAACAGGAATCCTCCTTGTCCGATAAAATTCTGCATACCTGGTGTATGGGGATTTTAGAGACAGGAGGATTTTTTTTGTTTAGTTGATGTCATTAGCCCGGTTTCTGCATAGGATGTAGTAACGGTATGGGCGAATGTACTGCCCAAGTATGACGTCTAGGAGGTTAGTTCCCTGTGAAAATACACATGGTGAAAAAAGGCGACACATTATATCTGCTGTCCCAAAAATACAATGTAGCGCTGGACAAATTGATCGCGGCTAATCCGCAAATCACAAATCCCGACAAGCTGGATATTGGCATGAAGGTCAAAATCCCTGCAGAGCCAGTAACACCGAAGCCGGAGGGTGTGCTCCACAGTCACAAGGTGCAGCAAGGAGATTCGTTATGGAAGTTGGCACAAGCCTGGGGAGTTCCTTTAAAAGATATGGTCAATGCCAATCCACAGTTGAAAAATCCGAACGCTCTGCTGGTGGGGGAGACAGTTTATATTCCATCTATGCACGCACAAGGAAATAGCACATCTAGTTCGGGTGCCGGCAACATTGCTGCTCATGAAAAGTTGTCACCTGAGGGTAAGGAGTACACGGGAGTCAAAGAACCGGAACCACCGGCTCCAGTTACGCCAACTCCCCCTGCTCCGGTAGCAGAGGTTCCTGTTCCGGTGCCTGCTCCACCACCAGCCAATACGGAGAAGCCGAATGTGAAGCCTGAACTGGAGGTACTGCCGCAGTTACCGGAGCTTCCTGAAGTGAAACCCGAAAAGGAAACGTACAAAAAAGAAGAGGTTAAACCCGAAGTTTATGTAAAACCGGTAGCAGAATCCAAGAAATACACAATGCCTAATCTTTCGCCTGAAATTATGCCTTTGCCTGTAATGCCTAATACAAAGTCTCCAACTGAGGTTGCACCAGCAACGAAAAAGCCTTGTGGTTGTGGTAATAAGTTGCATCATGCGCCAGCCGAGCACCCTTATGTTCAAATCCCGGTTCCTGTACAAGAGGTGTATGGTGCTCAGCAAGACATGTACACGGCTGGAGTGAGTAACAATGCATCGTTTCCAGGAATTCCGGAAGTTAGTCCTTATAGTGGCAGTGATCTGCCTAACAGTCCGTGGACTGGCGCGGAGCAGGGTTATAACCACAATAACGTTATGCCGAATCTGTCCGCAGAAATGCAAAACAACTCATTTCCGATTGCGCCAGCTGGCGAAGTGAATAGTCCATTCCCAACGTATGTAGCACCTAGTCATATGAATCATCAGCCGCCTTTCATATCTCCATACTCAATGCTTCCGTACCCTCCATGCGGATGTGGCTCACATACACATATGCCTCAGTATACTTATCCTTCTCATGGTTATCAGGATCCGGCATGGAATATGTACGGTCCTTCGTACGGTATGCCGCCTGAAATGTCCACATCAACGATGCCAAACCAGCCTATTGAGTATGCTTATCAGAATCCGTACCCTACTCAGAACATGGTACCCCCGTCCCCGCTTGGAGCATTTGGTGAAATGTATCCTCCTCAGGGGCAAGGGAAGGGTGGCAAAAAAGGGGGGCGTGAAGACGCTAACTTAAGTCAGGTAGCAATTGAAGAGGTTGGATCAGATTCGGAAGGGAAGTCTAAGCAAGCAGGGAATAAGCAGGCCGCTGCAAAACGCAGAACAAGCAAGGCTCCTCTGAAGAATAAATCCAAGGTATCCGTGTCCGGGAAAACATCCAGAGAGGGTGCAGCTACTTCCAACCCACGGAAATCCGATAAAAAGCGTCGTAATCCATGGATACAGAACTAACCTGGAGATTGCGATTGATGAATAAGTGAGGTGCCTGTTATATAAGCGGGAAGCCAGCTCTGTAATAGAGAGCTGGCTTCCCGCTTACTTGAGTGAACATTGAGTTGCATATAACGGAGATAGTTGCTCAGGAAATAATAGAAAGCATTTTATTAAGAAGCTATTGTAAACCCTCTCATGAATGTGTTAAAATATTTGTACCCTATGAGCATGACCTAATATGATAGGACAAGATAGGGTACGGATATGATAGCTCTAGCTAATGTAAAACTACTAAAGAAAAGAAATGAAAAAAACTGTTGCATTACATTCAGCCGTATGATATATTATTTAAGTCGCCGCTGAAACACAGTGCTGACACGGGAAACACAAAAGATAATGAAATAAGTTTGATCTTTGAAAACTGAACAACGAGTGAGTAAACATTCTGCTTGCAGAATGAACGCGAAAGTTTGAGACAAGCCTTGGCTTGAATCGGCTGGAGCACAAATGAGATTTTTAATCTCGTCAGATTCAAAATGAGCTTATC
>NZ_JBFTKC010000008.1:0-263937 GCF_056395745.1 Paenibacillus sp. 10L310
ACTTGCATGTATTAGGCATGCCGCCAGCGTTCGTCCTGAGCCAGGATCAAACTCTCCAATAAAGTATTGAAAAGAGCGATAAGCTCATTTTGAATCTGACGAGATTAAAAATCTCATTTGTGCTCCAGYCGATTCAAGCCAAGGCTTGTCTCAAACTTTCGCGTTCATTCTGCAAGCAGAATGTTTACTCACTCGTTGTTCAGTTTTCAAAGATCAAACACGATTTGTTTTACTTTTTTTCGTCTCAACCAAGTTTCGGCGGCGACTTAAATAATGTAACACATTTCGTTTATTTTCGTCAAGAACTTTTTTTAATTTCTTTTTTGAAGCTTTAGTTCTTCACTTTTCCTCTGAAGAATTTATCGTTTGTTGGCGATAATCTCGTTTGAGGAACGAAATATAATGTATCATATATCGTGAATGAGAGTCAACATCTTTTTATAAATTATTAAACAAACAAAAAAGGAAGGTTTCCCCTCCCTTATGTTATCAATATAATGTCAGGCCTCTGGAGAAGGTTATGCCTCAATCCAATACCGAATTTCCCGGCCCTCTCCTCCGATTGATGGCCATCCTGCCGATTCTTTTACAATAGAACGAAAGACCAGCTTACGTATTACCAAAGGCAGATCTTCTCGAACAAATCTTAACTGTGGATGATGAACAAGTTCATTCATGCTCCACGGCTCCTTGCGACTTCTTAACACACGCAGCAGCAGTTCTGAGCACTCACTCATTTTGGACATTACGGAAAACTCACAGGCAAGCAGGACAAGCTCTACTCGCTGCTCCAGCGTCTCCGAGCTTACGGTAAGCTCTTGATAAAGTTTCCATAAAGCGCGATCCAGATTCTGCACATGTGTCCAGACGGCATGATCCGGGTATATCCCCTGTTCAATCAATACAATTCTTGCCCAGTTCCCCAGAGCCTCTAATACATTGTAGTAGGCGTCTACAACATGACCTTCCTGAATATGACGTTTGGCCTCCACATACATTCTCAAGAAACTGGTGAATTCATGAAGCAGCTTCTGCTCACGCAATTCTGCCCCATAGGTAGACAGTTCTTCTCGCAAATCACTTAAGGCGCTGTCCGCTTCCCAGATAATCTCACCTTCAATCAGACACTGGGTGAGATTATTATGATTCCCGGTTACTACACTACTCTTTAATTCATGACGGCTCGCATAGATCATCTGATAACGAAGATCACCATATCTGTAATGTCCGACCGTCGACTTCAATTGATCATCATTATGAACAACAAGTACTAATAATTCGAAATCTTGAATTAGGGAGCCGTGGAATCGCTCTCCCGGGTGGGAATAAGCGATAGCCCCAACTGCCCCTGTCTCTTCCGACTGTTCGGACAAAAAAGCAAGGTTCTTTAATTCCACGATTCCCTCCATACATTTCATGGCAGATAAGCGCCAAGTCAGTTATAATGTAATTCTACATCCAGACTGAAGTTTCCTTCTTTTCCAGGTCCAATACTACTCATACGATAGGAGCATTTTTCATGATTTTTAAATCAGCAAAAATTAATGCTTTTCGCACTTGGGGATTACTACTGACCATGCTAGGTATGGGCCTAATGATACTGGGAACAGCCGGGATTGTTTTCTGGGGACATGCAGGCAAGGTATTCGCAGCTGTCGGACTCGTCATCGGACTGATTGCCATGATGGCCAGTCTAGCCATTTATTTCTGGGCGGGTATGCTCTCCACCAGTGCAGTACAAGTCGACTGTCCGGAATGCGGGAAGTTAACCAAGATGCTTGGCAAAACGGATCGTTGTATGTTCTGTCATACCATCCTCACCCTGGACCCTAATAAAGCCAACATGACCAGTCAACAACTGAAAGCGCCTTCTACACAAGCTCCCCCCACCGATGGTTAGCACGATATGATCTCCAACCGCTAAATGTCTTTTCCCTTAATTTCATTGAAGAACAAAAAAAAAGGCCCGGTATGTTTACCGGACCTTTTTGGACTTGGCTTGTAAGTAAGCCTTGTTGCTGTTATCAATGCTAAGATATGAAGTTAAGTTATAATTTCTATGACTAATAAAATGATAAATTACATGTAAGATGGTATCAGACGAGGGCAACTTCTGACTTTTGCAAAGCAAAACAAGAGAAGAGATCCGTCGAACACGGAGCATGAGTAAATTATTTCTGGTACCCAGCCTGCTTCAATACCTCCCATGCAGAAGCATTAGCAAAGCTTCGATTCCATGCTGCTACTCCGCCCAGCTTCAGCGAAGCAATCAAATCCACACGCGCCTGAAGGGACACGGCATCTTCGATCCATATTTTCTTGGTAGCTCCGTCTTCCTTATATTCCACATAGTTCTGTCCACTTGCCTGATCCAGTTCAGGTTTGAGTTTCTTCTCTTGGATCAGCTCCACAATGGCATTCATGCCCACCGCTTTGGAAGACACTTTAACCTCACCCTGATCATTCGTCTCTTCCGTCCATATCCGGGTATAGAGCGGAACCGCCATGATCAACTTGTTAGAAGGGACTTCATCCTCCTCAAGTATGCGTCTCATGGAAGCCTCGGTCCAAGGCAGAGATGCTACTGAACCTGCCTTGGGACTGGCCGCCCAATGTTCATCATAAGCCATCACAATAACATAGTCTGCAAAAGAACCTAATGCACGGCGATCCAGAAAGGCAGACCACATCTCACTGTTTGATTTTGGTGTTACATCAATTGATAACATCAATCCATGTATACGAGCCATCGCCTTGATCTCGCGCACAAACTGCGTAATATTCGGCCCGTCATCGGTATACACGTTCTCAAAATCGATGTTGATACCATCCAGTTGATACGTCTGTGCATACTCTAACATCTGCTCAATAATATGAGTACGTGTCTCGTAAGAAGCTACAGCTTCTTTTGTAACGTCCGGATCAAAGCTGTTATCCATGAGTCCCCATACTTCCATACCCGAACGGTGAGCCCAGTTCACATAAGCTTGGTTTCCCTTGCTTTTCACAGTGCCCTGTCCATCCGTAATATGAAACCATGTGGGGCTGACCACATTCACACCTGGCATTTTACCGATAGAGCCCACATCAGGCTGACGATTGTACACGGCTTCCCAAACCAGATTTACCGGTTTATTCTGCCACTTCTTCTCTACTGCAGTCAGCGTATACTTGGGCAAGTCCACCTTCTTTTTCTCGGTGAGGACAATATAATCATTATCTACATATCCGGCGTATCCATTATCGAGTTGAACAAAACTCTGTTTATCACCCGTCTGCCAAACACGTACCCGTGCATCCTTTTCCATGTCGGCAATGATTGGTGAGGATTCTCCCCCACGTTTATATAACGGCACCGTTTTGTCGGCTTTGGATGATAACGTATCAATCTCTGCATACTGTATCATGTCTCCACCACGCATCAGCAGCACAGCACCTGTTACTGAATCTTCCTGTACGGTTATGCCATATACTTCTTTCAAAGGTTTGAGCGGAATATAGGCTTCTCCGTCCTTAACCTCAGGCTTAACTGTCATAGGATAATCTTTGTGATTAAGTTCTGCTTGTGTGCTTCCATCTTTCATATGAAGGACTCGCTGAGGAGAGGCAATAATGATATCTCCCGATTCTGATTCATAACGTATGCCTGCATCAATCGCTTCTTGTAGCACATCTACAGGCAACTTGAGTTGATCTCCTGTACCCAGAGCGTCTCCATCCATCAGTTGCCCATCTACAAAAATAGGCTGGCTTCTTCCTACCCAGTCGGGGTCTTCATGGGTCTGGTTCAACCATACATTTGTTATAAGCCAGTAAGCCCCCCCGGCGATCAGACAAGCCCCGAGAAAACCGGGCCAAAATGAACGTCGCTTCTGACGTGTATATCTGCTTTTTCTACCCAAACGTCTACCTCCGTTAATTATGCTGATCATAAGGATGTGCGCATAAGTTGTTATAAAGATGAGCATTTTGCATAAATGCTAAAAAAAAACGTGAAGAATCCATACTGAATTCTGCACGTTAATATTGTAATTCAACTCTCTTAATCCCTGCAACTTTTGCAAACGCCATATACTTCCAATCGGTGACCGTGTACTTCGAATCCTGTACTAGACTCCGCCTGAAGCTCTACACTTTTGAGTGAAGGATAGCTGAAGTCTTCAATCTTGCCGCATTGATCACAGATAACATGATAATGATCCGTCACATTGGCATCGAAGCGACTTGAATTATCTCCGTATGTCAATTCCCGGACCATGCCAGCTTCCAGAAACATCTTCAAATTATTATATACCGTTGCCACGCTCATACTGGGAAATTGGGGTTCAAGGGCTCGGTAAATTTCATCGGCTGTCGGATGCCCCATGGATTCCATCAGATAGTTCAATATGGCATGACGCTGGGGTGTAATACGGACACCGGTCGTTTTCAGATGCTCCAACGCATGTTGGACACGTGTTGCCATAAAACCCACCGCCTTACCTTTCATTCTCTGGTGAAGAGTAAGTTACCGTCTCCTCGCTCAGAGTTGATTCCCGGCCATTAAGAACGACAATCCATCTTTCATGCCGTGTAATCTTGCCAGTGTACATTTATTGTACGGCGATTACAAGTTTATTGTCAACGCGGCAGTCAAGGAACCTCTGTAGAATCCTCCTGGGAATTTGCTCCGTCTTCGGTTGTCTGTTCCAGATTCTCAGCCGTATCTTCAGAATCAGGTGTAACTGTTTCAGGCGTAGATACAGCCGGGTTACTCTGAATGGTGAGATCACTGTTGCCTTCAATTTTCACCCTGTACTCGCCCTCACCGAGCTGGCCTTCTATGGTTTTATTCTGTACTTTGAACGGCAGATCCGTACTTAGATCTCCATAACTGCTGGAACCCGCAAGACTGTAGTCTCCACGATCAGGAAGTAATACGTTAATGGCTCCCACCGCACTGTACACATCCCAGTCCCCTCCGACTTTGGTAGATACGATGTTAATACTGCCATTAAGCGATTGGGCTTTGATTCCCAGATTGGCTCCATCCAGCGTAATATTGCCGTTGCGTGTCTCTGCGATGAATTCACCAACGGAGTCCGCAATACTGATACTTCCCACTTGTGTAGCAAGATCTACATCGCCGGAAATACCGCGAGCCTTCATATCTCCACGGTTACTGTCCAGATCGACATTACCTATGGCGTTGGCTACAATGACATCCCCGTTCAACGTTTTCCCGGAGATATCTCCAACAGCATTGGTAATCCGGATACGTCCGTTACCCGTTTCGGCCAGTATGGTACTAATGGCTTCCGGACGGTTTAATAATATGGCTCCATTGGAAGTTCGAATATCCAGATTAAAACGACGATCATCCGGGATCGTTATGGTAAGATTCATACGCGGCTGCGTTTTTTCATTGTCTCCATACGTCTTGCCTGTAGCTTTGATATAAATCACTTTTGTACCATCGGCCTCTACAAAAGAGGCTGCTGCAACGGCCTTTGCCTGTACTTCCGTCGTCTGATCTACCCAGATCACCGTCCGTACTTCAATCTCATCCGTATCTCCGCGTTGTACCGAGATATCTCCGTTGACACCTTCAACCACCAGATCTGACGTATCCATGCGAACAGGTACACGAATCGTGCCCTTATCCTCCATATATCCTGCCGCTTGACTGTAGTCCATGGATGCCGCTCCGAGATTTAGACTCACTCTATTCCATAAGTGCATGTAATGATCCTGCTCGGTAACGATAAATACGGAAGCTGCCAAAATCAGTGAGGTTAGAATGCCTTTGGCATCGGGTCTGAAACGTACTTTGATTTGCTCATCAGGATTGCTCGGGTTATCCGATTGCACCTTGTTTCTTCTGCGTGTCCACAGAAACAGCACAATATATTCAACACCCAAAACAACGAGCAAAAATGGCCACCAGTCCACCATCTCATATACGTAGTCAGTTCCCCACCGTTTATCCAAAATCAACAGCACACCGACCGCTATGATTAAGGCGGCAGCCGTATAGCGGCCAACCCGGACTTTACGGTTCATCACGTTCCCTCCTTGTATCGTTTCCACTACATTTTTTTCTTGTTCAACATCACCCAGAACTCACGACCAAACAGAAGCAAACCGCCTACGATCATGAGAACCGCAAATGAATATCCGCCGTACATGGCGAGAAGCTCTTGAAACCAACGTGGTTTGCGGAAAAAAAGTACCATTAAAGATCCTCCCACAATCAGAAGTAATCCAAACGATATGCCTCTCTCCCAGACCATCATTGCATCTCGTGTAGAACGTTCATTGGTTATCGGCTTGTCCGAAGTTGCCTGGGTTACTGCTCTACGTCTGCGCATCATGACCCAATCTGCAGATTGCAACACATCATATACATTGTAAAAGTAAATAACCGGAATACACAAAGCCAGCAAGATGAGCAATGGCACATTGATCTGTATACCAATGGATGAGAAGTACAACACTGCTGACAGATCAAGCAAAACAAGCAGCATAAAGGTCAAACCCCTCATGTACAATCTCAGATAAATATGACCCAGACCAGGAATAATGGCACTCAGTAATCCCGCAATAAACTTGTGAGTCCGATTTCTGACCGGTTTGGTCTGAACTGTACGAGTCTTTTGGTTCAATTGACGTCTCCGTTTCATAACATACTCCTCTCTTCTGATCTGACCTTCCGCTCTTCATGCATTTGGTTAGATAGTACCCTAAAGAGCAAGGAGAGTAACTGGAAGAAATATGGATATGACCAAAAACCCTCCGGCACTACTGGCCTGGGGAGGGTTGTAATTCATTATTCGATCGACACCTTGGTAACGTGTTCCCATTGTCTTAACTTGGATACCAAGCCTACCGTTTGGAAATCATGCGGTACCTGAACATGTAACACAATCTCAATTTTACGTTCAACCGACACCATCTCTGCATAAGCCAAGTCTTGTTCATTCACGGTAATTTTACGAATTTTGATCTTCTCCTGCTCCATACATGAAGACAGTTGTTCGAGAAAACCGGGTTCTGACAAGGTATGAAGTGTAACGACATGCAGTTTGTTCCCTCGTAGATACCTTAGCTCTAATTTGTTAAATACCCAGAGATTAAGCAATACCAGAACGGTGGATACGATAGAGGCAAAAAAGAATCCCGCACCTGCTGCGAGCCCAATGGCTGCAACAACCCAGATTGAAGCTGCTGTAGTCAGTCCGGTAATGGATTTTCCCGTGAAGAGAATTGTCCCTGCTCCCAGGAATCCGACACCAGTAATTACAGCAGTAGCCAGACGCGCTGGATCAATCCTTACGTTTAATTCATTAGCAAAATCTTTAAAGCCATAA
The DNA here is from genome assembly GCF_056395745.1 of Paenibacillus sp. 10L310. NCBI lineage: Bacteria > Bacillati > Bacillota > Bacilli > Caryophanales > Paenibacillaceae > Paenibacillus > Paenibacillus sp. 10L310. Next base: position 7,350 of record NZ_JBFTKC010000008.1, read on the forward strand.
ACAGACAACATCATAATCAGTGCAGAGCCAAGACATACCAGGATATGGGTACGCAAACCGGCAGCATGATTGGACCGTTCCCGCTCCAGGCCTACGAGCCCTCCAAGCAGCATAGCCAGCAATAATCGTAATAAAATGTGCCACTCATCAATGAACCAGGGATCGCCCAAAGTCGGTATTCCTCCTCAAGTTGTTAATATTATTAAAGTTTATTCTTGTGAAAAGTCGTTAATTCCACTCCAGGTGCAATCTGTGTGACCTCCACGGGATTAAAACCAAATTTGGTGTACAGATTCACTGCGGGCTGATTCAACGTTCCTGTGGAGACGATATAACGCGGAAGATCCGCATGCTGTTCCAACACATACGTCATCAAAGATGCCGCAATTCCCTTGCGAAAGTGATCCGGGTGCACCATCATTCGTGTAATGGTCAGTGTATTCTCCTCTTCCTCCGCTACAGCGACAGCCCCGATAAGCTCTCCGTCATCATGGATACAGCCATAAAAACTCTCTCCACAATCCCGAAGTGTCTCCATCGTATCCATCAAAGGAGGAATCTCCTGAAATCCGATGATTTCGGCTTCCAATCGATAAGCTACATGTTGTAGTCTCCATAACTGTCCCAACGTCTCCAGATCACTCAGTGACAATGGTTGAATGTTCATATCCGTTCCCCCGTCCGAAATACATTTGTATCTATCAATACCAAAAAGAGGCTGTCACAGGGACGAGCCTCTTTCTGTCCGGCCTCACCGGAAGGATTAGCGGTTCAGTACATCTGCAAGCAGTTGGTTGGCTAGAGCGGGATTCGCCTTGCCTTTACTTTCTTTCATAACCTGACCAACAAGGAAGCCAATGGCTTTTTGTTTACCAGCTTTATAGTCTTCCACGGATTGAGGATTATTCGCTACAACCTGCTCAACGATGGCAAGAATGGCGCCTTCATCACTAATCTGCACAAGACCCTTCTCTTCAACGATCTGCTGTGGAAGCTTGCCGCTCTCCAGCATTTCCTTGAATACCGTTTTGGCGATTTTGCTGTTGATTGTGCCCTTCTCAAGCAGGCCAATCATCTCACCCAAGCCTTGACCTGTCAGTGGAACTTGAGTCACTTCAAGGTTGCTCGTATTCAGGTAACCCAGCAAGTCGCCCATGATCCAGTTGGATACGGACTTCGCATCCTGAGTGTATTTCAGACTATCTTCAAAAAGATCTGCCACAGCTTTGGAGGAGGTAATAACCTCTGCATCATAACTAGGCAATCCATAATCAGCCGTGTAACGCGCCTTGCGCTCGTCTGGAAGCTCAGGTATGGTAGCTCTGATCCGCTCTTTCCAGGCTTCATCGATATGCAGCTTCACCAGATCCGGGTCCGGGAAATAACGATAGTCATGCGCCTGTTCCTTACCACGCATCGACAGTGTTTTCCCTTGAGCTTCGTCCCAGCGACGCGTCTCCTGAACCACTTCACCGCCATCATCCAGAATCTCAGCCTGACGGTATTGTTCATATTCGAGACCACGCTGAACACCACGGAAGGAGTTCATGTTCTTCAGCTCGGCTCTTGTTCCCAGCTTCTCCTGTCCATGTGGACGCAAACTGATGTTGGCGTCACAACGCAGTGATCCTTCTTCCATCTTCACGTCCGACACATCACAGTACTGCATGATTGCACGCATTTTTTCAAGATACGCACGTGCCTCTTCCGGAGAAGAAATCTCAGGTTCGGATACAATCTCCACAAGTGGAGTACCGACACGGTTAAAGTCCACCAAAGAAGCGTATCCGCCATCAATATGTGTAAGCTTCCCTGCATCTTCCTCCAAGTGAAGACGCGTGATGCCGATTCGTTTCGTTTCACCATTTACTTCAATATCAATCCAGCCGTTCTCACCAATCGGTTGATCGAATTGCGAGATCTGGTAGGCCTTTGGTGAATCGGGGTAAAAGTAGTTTTTACGGTCAAACTTGCTGACATCAGCAATCGTACAATTCAGGGCCATCGCTGCCTTCATGGCGTAGTCTACCGCCTGACGATTCAATACAGGCAGTACACCCGGATGTCCGAGACAGACCGGGCAGGTATGCGTATTCGGCGGAGCTCCAAAAGCTGTGGAGCAGCCACAGAAAATTTTGGAGTTGGTATGCAACTCCACGTGGACTTCAAGTCCAACGACCGTTTCATATTTAGATGCGGACATTTCTATATTCCTCCGTTCCGGGCAGTCTACAGCTGCGGACGCTGCTTGTGGAATTCTGTATTTTGTTCAAACGCATGCGCTACACGCAATACGGTTGTTTCATCAAAGGCTTTACCGATAATCTGCAGGCCAACAGGCAATCCATCCGAGAATCCACATGGAATGCTAACAGCAGGTACACCAGCAAGGTTAACCGGAATAGTCAAAATATCGTTCAGATACATCGTAAGTGGATCATCCACCTGTGAACCCAGTTTGAACGCCGTAGTTGGCGCAGTTGGTCCGATAATCACATCATATTTGGCAAATACATTGTCGAAATCCTGTTTGATCAATGTACGTACCTTCTGTGCTTTCAGATAATAGGCATCATAGTAACCCGAGCTGAGTGCATACGTTCCGAGCATGATACGTCGTTTCACTTCCGGACCAAAACCTTGACTGCGGGACTGATGGTACAGATCCAGCAAGTTATCCGGATTGTCAGCACGCACGCCATAACGTACACCATCAAATCGAGCCAAGTTGGAAGAAGCCTCTGAAGATGCCAGCAGGTAATACGTAGCCACCGCATATTCGGTATGCGGAAGGGATACTTCTTCCCATGTTGCCCCGAGCCCTTCAAGAACTTTCAATGCAGACAAAACTGTCTCTTTCACTTGTGGATCTACGCCTTCGCCGATGTATTCCTTCGGAACGGCAATGCGAAGCCCTTTGACATCACCTGTCAGTCCGCTCAAATAATCCGGGATTTCTACTTTTGCAGATGTCGAATCTTTGGCGTCATAACCAGCAATGGCTTGCAATACATAAGCAGAATCTTCAACATTTTTCGTCAAAGGACCAATCTGATCCAGGGATGATGCAAATGCAACCAATCCAAAGCGGGAAACAAGTCCGTACGTCGGCTTCAATCCAACAACACCGCAATACGAAGCAGGCTGTCTGATGGAGCCACCTGTATCTGATCCAAGCGTGAAGTATGCTTCTCCCGCAGCTACAGCTGCTGCCGAACCACCGCTGGAACCTCCTGGAACACGATCAAGTGCCCATGGATTACGTACAGGGGAGAAACTTGAATTCTCATTGGAGCCGCCCATGGCGAATTCGTCCATGTTGAGTTTACCAATAGTTACGGTGTCTGCAGCTTTCAATTTCTGGACAACTGTCGCGTCATACACCGGGTCGAAATTACGAAGGAATTGGCTACCACACGTCGTGCGCAGTCCGTTCGTAACGATGTTATCCTTAATACCTACAGGCAGACCAAAAAGCAAACCTTTCTCCTCGCCGCTAACCAGACGGTCATCCAGTTGACGTGCACGAGCGCGTGCTTTTTCTTCATCCAGTGCCAAATATGCCTTAACTTTATCATCATGCGCGCCAATGTTCTGATACGCCTGATCCACCAAATCGCTGACCGACAGCTCTTTGGCATGCAACTTGTTATGTAACTCAGGCAACGATTGTTCAAATAAACTCACAGTTTTTGTCCTCCTTCCGGTTATCCGTTATTCCATTACTGCAGGCACTTTAAACTGCCCGTCTTCTTCTTCCGGTGCATTGCGCATCACCTGTTCAATCGACAGGCTTTCTTTGGTCTCATCTTCACGCATAACATTGCTTACGTGCAGAACGTGAGTGGTGGGCTCGATGTCTTCTGTATCCAGCTCATTCAGCTTTTCTGCATATTTTAAAATCGCGTTCAGCTGACCTGTCAGGGTCTGTTCTTCTTCAGCAGTCAAGTTGAGCCGGGCCAGCTTGGCCACATGCTGAACGTCATTATTCGAAATACTCATTAGCGGATGCCTCCTTCATTCGTTCTGATTCCCGAAACGACCTGAAACGAATCGCTCGTTTAACGGGCTAAAGTCTCAAGATAACTTTTTTCATTATAGGTGAGATAGTTCGACAATTCAATGCAAATGACCTGACAGGCTTCCGGGAAGCTAAAATCAAACTTATAAAATAAAAAAGAGCCGGCATCAGCCGACTCTTAAAATTCTAAATCCATGCACGCAGATTAACCTGCTTTATAAAATCCGCCTGTGACATAACATCGTTCGCGGTTTCCTCTTCCTCTTCCACAGCTTGAAAATCTCCGTTCATCAGATGATGAAACAGCTTCTCATTGTGTGTCGCAAGGGCGTAATCTATCAACGCTTCTCGCTCGACCCGCTCAGCTTCCTGCTTCAGCAGAACCTCTTCCAGATCGACGTCGCCGGATGGAACAAAAAAGTTCCGGTTCACCTGCGGCACTCGAAGCACGTAATCGAACGCATTGTCCGGATTCCGGTCATAAGCGATGATGAAACCATATTCCCCCACAGGAAGATTCTGCTCAAACGCATCCGCGACGATGACAACCTTCTCTCCTAATCGCAGCATCGTCTAACCTCCTGGTAGTCTATCATTAATATTTATTTGTATAGTCTACTAGAAAAGAATAACGATGTCTAGGAATACTAGAATTAAACAACATATTTGTGCAAAATCTTTTTTCCATTTTTAAAATGATGTTATTTCTGTTTCCGTACACCTGGCTTGCGCTGTGATCGAATCACGACAAACCAATATATTATAAGCGGCGTGGGAAATCCTGTGATTCCCCATAATCCCCATAACCAAGGGAAACGTCCACGTCTGCGTGCGTCCTGAAAGATCCATGTGCCCTGAACCAGAAGAAAAATGCCAAGCAATGTAAGCCACAGTGGAGAAATCTCATCCAATGAATAATGTATTTTATTCATGACGAACCTCCTTCCGGCGCCGTCCGGCCCAGATCACAGCCAAAATCACCGCAACAGCTGTACCAAGCGCCTGGATTCCCAGATAAAGAGCTGGAGCAGATACGAAAAATAATGCCCCAAAGGTAATGGCAAGCAATCCAACCAACCAGAAACATATCATCTCAATCCAATTGGCTCGACGTCTAATCTGTCTCCGTTCCCTGACTTGGGCTTCAAGTGCACCCAAAGAAGGAATACTTGTCGGATCAAATGCATCATCCAGCACTTTCATGTGTTGCTGCAATCGTTCCACAACTTCTTGTTCTTGTGCATCATCTGATCTGCTCATCCTTATTCCAGCTCCTTTCTTAACTGACGGAGACCATAAGCTGTGCGTGACTTCACCGTTCCCGCAGGAATATCCAGCATTTCCCCGATCTCGTCATACCCGTATCCATAATAATGCTTCAGTAACACTGCAACACGATGTTCGGGTGTCAGTCTTGTCATCGCATCCATGACATCTGTCCATTCTTCATTCCGAATCTCAAGCTGCCAGCGGAATCGACGTACAGCCTGATCCCGAATGAGAGCAAGCCAGTTCTGTTCTCTCTTCTTACGTCTTGTCTTATCGATATAGATGCGGGTCGCAATGGTGATCATCCATGATGAAAAGGCAGACGTGCCATCATATCGATGGATATTTTCCATACAACGAATCATCGTATCTTGCACCGTCTCTTCTGCGAGGTTAGCGTCCATTGTCACTTTGACAAGATACTTATACACAAACGTGTAGTGACGTTGCAACAACGCTGCGAGTGCGCTATCGTCTCCCGATACTGCTCTGCGTACCTCTTCAAGCTCAGCTACCTTTATCATGAAATCACCTGCTTCCCGTTCAATCTGGAGTTAATACGACAGGCTCTGCAAAAACGTTCAATGAAATCAAAAAAAAATTTAAACCCGACAATTTCCCGGGCAATCAGACTTGATTCCGGTAATCTTGCAGCTTGTCGAACCACGGTTGGTTGCGGGCTCCGTTTCTTAAAACACGGCTTGCCCATATATTCTGCTGAGACTTAACCACTTCATTGGTCACGCTAGGGTTATGTATTAAAGCTCGCTCAGTACCTGTTTCTCTTTTCCCACTTTCCAATATGCGACGGTTTTCTTCAATGATCGGATACTCGACACGCTGATTCAACGGAATAACTCTTGTTTTCTCCACTTTGATATTCCCCACTCTCATGATCTATATAAGTTGAACTAAAGATTATTTACACTGACACTACGATGACGGAATAACCTTCCAATCGCTGTTATCCCCAGATTTTTTGATTCCCTTTTCTTAAAGGGGAAATCCGGTGATAGCTTATGCTTTCGAAGTTGCTTTCTTGCAGAAAGCTTGTAGCTTCGCTTTTACAGGTTTTTTCTGCCCTCTCCGTTATTGTGTAAATGATTAGTTCAACTTATATACTATTTTTCTTAAACTCATCATTTCTAAATCAATCTGTACTTGCTATTGGTCTAAAACTGGCTTGTGATGAAGCGCATCTTGCATCTCTATGTAGCGTAAAAAAGGCTAATTCTGTGATAAAAAGGGGCTGAAAACAAAAAAAAGAACGCAAACCGGGTATAGACCACAGTCTGCGTGCTTCGCGAGGTTGGGTGTTTCTTGGTAATGCTTCAGTTAGATGATGCCTTAACGCTTGTAACAACTAATTGCTATTCTAATGAAAAAGTTGTCACTTGTCCAGACTTTCTTCACATATCATGTCGGATTATCTTGCGGACACGTAAGGATTGTTCTGTTTCTCATAACCAATGGTCGTTTTGGGACCATGACCTGGATATACTTTCACTTCATCAGCAAAGGTGTAAAGCTTGTTCTGGATTGAATCAATCAGATCCCGTTCACGCCCTCCTGTCAGGTCCGTTCTGCCCACACCCATGCGGAACAGCACATCACCGGCAAACAGGTCGTTATCACAAAGCAAACTTACACTGCCTGGTGAATGTCCAGGTGTATGGAACACTTTAAACGTATGACCAATCAGATTCAGCTTCTGCCCTTCGTCCATGGCATATTCAGCAGGATCTGTCGAAAGCGGTGGTGTCGCCTGTGGCCAATTCAAAGATCCATTTAATTTCGGGGTGGTGAGCCAGTCACTCTCCAAGTCATGAAGATAAACGGGACATCCCTTCAATTTACGGATCTCATCTACCCCGCCCATATGATCAAAGTGAGCATGAGTGAGGAGAATGGCTTCGATCTCCAAGTCTTGGATCGCCTTAAGCAGCGGCCCTGGATTCATGCCTGGATCGATAATGACGGCTTTGCCCGGATCATCTCCTTGTAGAAGATACGCGTTGGTCTGAAGCGGGCCTAGTGTAAACGTACGAATGTTAAGCATATCGGCTTAGTAACCCGAAATCAGTTCACGCAGCTCACGGATAATGGCCGCATGTGACTCCGTTCCTTCCCCATAACGTTTACCAATCTCTTGACGCGCTACAGCCAAATTTTCTTGATAATCTGCTGCTTCACGATCCGGATTAAGGCGTTTGAATTCAATCATGACTTCCTGTACATGCTGCGGACGAGGTCCCCACTGACCTAACACATGACCACCTGTATCTGCAAAAATAACGACTGGCACGGAACGGCCACCCATCGTCAGGAACTCATCCATCACTTCCGGATGGTTCTCCATAATCAGAACTTCTGTTGGAATTCCTGAGATTTCAAGCGCCTGGAACACAACCGGAATATTACGGACAACATCCCCGCACCAGTCAGCAGCCAAAATTAACACACGCAGATCATCGCGATGGTTCAGGCTCTCAAAGAACTCACGATCCTCTTCGTTCGACCAAGTAAAGCTATCATAGTTGGCCTGGAATTCACTTTGGTTCTTGGTCATACTCTCGATAAAATCTTTCGGTGGAAGACCTTTACCGAATTTGTGAGACAAGTTGGGTTTACCCATGACTAGACACTTCCTTTCTTTTTACGAACATTCATCCATTTAATAAGTACATAAACGATCATAAGGGCGAGAGCGACAAGCAAAATAGGCATAACATATGGTGCCGCTTTCTCATCAATATGCTTCCATTGATCTCCAAGAATCATCCCTAAATATATAAACAATGCAGTCCAAGGTATAACAGCGAGTGTAGTAAGCAAGATGAATTTGCCTGTGTGCATTTTCGTGATGCCAGCCGGGATGGAGATTGCATGTCTTACCACCGGAACAAAACGCGCTGTGAAAATGACACCTGTACCATACTTGCGGAACCACTCCTCGGAATGGTCGATGTGTTTTTTCTGGATGAGTATGTATTTACCGTAGCGTTCAAGTACAGGTCTGCCGCCATAACGGCCAATCCAGTAAATAAATAACTGGGCAATCACACCGCCCACAGTACCAAAAATCATAGCACCGAAGAAGTTGATATTACCTTGTGAAACGAGAAAACCTCCATACGCCAGCACAATTTCGCTTGGGATAACTTCCAACATTAATCCAAGCATGATTCCAAAGTACCCAAGACTTTGAATCCAATCGAACAATTGGCCAACAAGGTTATGAATAAAGTCCATCTCAACCCTCTTTCTCCATCCTGATTGGCGGTGCCCCTCCGCACCATGGATGTTCGTCCCTATTTTATCACAGGGCTGTGGACGTTGCTACTTCACGAGGTTGGGATAGTGTCCCGTTCGTAGCAGTCCGCATATGGTATGGGGAGAGGAGCGTGAGAAGATGTCACACAAGTCAATACCCGGTTCTCCGCCGGTCAAACATAAGCAATCCGGTCAAAACCTTCCTTCCGCCAGAGGAATTCGCAGAGCATGCAGCAAGGAATTGTACCGGACAGCCAAAAGGCTAAAAGTATATGTCTCTCCCGAACGGATGAAACAGGCGGAAGAATATTATTACGGTAAAGTGATCACAAATCTGCTCTGGATTGGGGAGAATCGCGATAACCGCAAGAAATTATGTGAGTGGTGGAACAAGGATGTCAGTGCAGAGATCGCCGCGATGTGGGAAGTAGACGTTGAACCATTAAAAGATGCGTTTCAGCACGCATTTGGCGGTTATCGTCTGTAGATTATGGAGGAATGAGGCAGATAGCTGTGTCTTCAAACCTACTGAAAGACGTAGCAAAGCTGAAGCGAATCTTAAGCGAATCTGAACATGTTAGGAACGGGTGAGGGCACGGGCACTGTGTCCTTAACGTGTGATGTTAATGCCCCCTTCACGTACGAGCAAGCGATAGAGACAACATAAATGCGAATTGCTCACTTATGATGTAAAGCTTCGCTCTGGGCGGAGTTCAGGGTCGTCCTCTGGCTTGCGGATCGAGCAGAGCATGGAGCCGACCACCATGGGGAGCATGAACATAAGCTGGGATTATATTTTCATGCTCATTCTCATACTCAAGCCCAAGCCCATGAGCGGTAACGAATCTGAGGCGTCTTATTCAACGATTTGAAGCGTCTGCAGAAATCTAAGGAACCTGAGACACGTTATATCGGAATTTTTGACCTTTTATAGGTTTTTGTTAGGGAATTTCCGGAAATAACGTGTCTGATGTTCCTTACAATTTAAAAGGAGGAGCTAAAGGCCAAATAAGACGTCCTGTGTTCCTTAGAAAATCGCATACCCATCCGCGAGGAGCAACCGGCTTGGACTCCCAGAATTTTTAGACGTTGACATCCATCATCATATAGCTTGGGTAAACGTCAAGATCCAGCAGTGATTCAAGGGCTCCGCTTGGTCAACTCTGGAGTGAACGGAGGAGAAGAACCCGAAGCAAGCCTGCGCAGGTTCTCTCCATAGCCTGGAGCATGTTCTTCCAGTACAAAACGACGATCATTGCGAACGTTTCCTGCCTCCACTTCCTCCGTCAGCAGTTGATACCGTTCATACATCTGGACACCAGCGGCGGCAGTCTGTCGGGCTCGATCCGTGAATCCTGCCTTCCATTCCCGCCGCGTTGCCTGCTCCATCCAATACAAAGCCGTGGATTGGCCAATGCCATCATACCGATTCAATGCGATCGCTTGTTCAAAATATTCTCCAGCCTGCTGTCCTTCGCCGAATTGGGCTACCAATCGTCCCAGTTCGATGTAAATCTGAGGGTGCATCGGGGAATGGGACAAGCTGTTCAAAAGGAATGATTCTGCTTCTCGTCCCGGAAGAGATCGTGCAAGGGATATCACGATATCCGGTCGATTCGGGTTAGACTGAAGAGCAGCCATAAGATGCACCTTCTGTGCTGGTGTGCCATCCGGTTCAGACATCGCCTGATGGTACTGCACTTCTGCTACGGCATATCGAGAGGTCAGCCAGACTGTTCCACCAATCCAGAAAAGGATGATCATCACTGTGGATACCCTTATTAGCCAAGCAGTTACTCGCTGAAAAATATGAAAGAAGGAACGCATCGAGACAGCTGATGGGTGGGATTCGGTTGATAAATATCGCAAGAAAAGAGATCTGGATCTGGATCTGGATTTAGATCTCGATTTAGATCTCAATTTAGATCCCGATTTGGATCTGATAGGAGTGTATTTTACAGTTACGCCGGATCGTTGGACTCCCTCTGTTTCCGTCTTCAATGCAGTTGCCCAAGCACCGAGCCAGATGAAGAGCATCCAAAATAATGTAAAGCTCCAGTCAAAGTCCATCGCCCCATGCAGGCCAAAAATAAGCACAGAAGGCATGAGCTGCGGTGCAAAATGAAAGATGCTTCGCAGGGTGAGGAGAAACCACCCTGCGACAAGCACGATGCCGATCATGCCCGTGTCCAGGGCGAGATCGAGCAGGCCGTTGTGGACCTCGCCTCCGACATAAGGCGAGGATTGAATGGCGCGGAATATGTTGCGCCATGTATCCCCACCGTGGCCGAGCCATGCGGCCTCGGTCCACAGCTGGAGGGCGTCCCGCCACATCTGTAGGCGGGACACCCCAGTGCCGACACCCGCCGCGATGCGATCGGCGGTGGAGGCCACGGCCATTAGTGCGGCGGCGGCTCCCGCCAGCACGATGGCCGTCAGGGCAGCGGCGCGTGGAGCCTTGGCGGCGCCGCTGTGCCATAGACGGCACAGCAGCAGCGTGCCGAGCAGCGCAGCTGCCCATGCCCCGGCCAGTGCCAGCAGGCCGGGCACGGGTGCAGGCGCCAGCTGGGCAGCAACCAGCTGGCGGTACAGCCAGGCCGCGCACGCCAGTGGTGCGGCCATGGCCAGCAGCAGCGGCAGGCGGGCACCGCGCCGCTGCAAAGCAAAGGCGGCGACCGCGGCGCAGCCGGTCGCCAGCCAAGCGCCGCGCGACTCGCTCAGCAGAAGCGCGGCTTGCGCAGGCATGAGCGGCAGCACTGCCGCGATGAGTCGCCCGGCCGGTACAGGCCGGGCTATGACTCGTGCGGCGGCTGTCAGCCGCTCCAATGCGTACATGCCAACAACGGCACCGTACGCATTCGGGTACTGCAATAGTCCGCTGAGCCTTGCTCCGGCGGAGCTGATCTCGGGGTCAGCAGTCCGCATCACCCCGAAGGGCAGCGGCAATATCCCGCATACGGCAAGGATGCCGCTTAGCACAAGCAAGCCTCCTGCCATCTGCCAACCGCAAGCTAACCAACGCGCACCATCCGTGCGCGTAGCCAGTATTGCAGTGAGCAGCGTAAACATCGCAAGTAGGCTCCACCGCAGCATCTCATCCATGCTGCCCTGTTTACTCACCGAGCCTACCCATGCATGTAGCCCAAAACATGTCATCATCCCCAGCGGCCATAATACCCGCCACATTCCTGGAAATCGAAAAATTTTCTCAACGATTCGTTCGAGTCTCCCCCGACCCTGTCCCAATGACATAGGTATTCGTTCACTCGCCTTCTGTGGACGAATACCTACAAGGAAAAGCAAAAACATAATCAATATGCTTCCTGCTGCGATCAATAGGACAGGGTACATATCCGCTTGATAGTACAGTCCCCGACTCAGACATCCTGCAAGCAGCAAGACAATAGAGAGTATGCCCAACCCAACAGTCCACCCAGATCCTGAATAACGTTTACACCTCAAACTTTGAGAAAAACTCCCTGACGCATCGGTCTGAATAGCTCCATTTGGATTATTTTTATCCTCTTTTTTATACGTATCATCTTTGTTGTATGTATCTTCCCTATTATATGTACTGTCTTTACTGTCTTTACTGCCCTTACTGTCCCCATTACATAAGTCCCTGTTATCTACATATTCTGTACCATTTGCATGGTGAGACCGTTCAAACGCCTGTTTCACTATTACCTCGTTCGCCGCATACCCTCGTCTATCCCTCACAACTCCCTTATCCATTGTCCTATTCTTCATCTCTACCCTCCTTCCACCGCTCCATATGCATAACAAAAAGACAGAAGATCCCGATAACGGGTCCTTCTGCCTGATATACATCTGACAGTTATGATGTTGCTTACTACGCAGTATGTGCATTGAATATCATTTTACATTCAGGGACCCTAATTGCAGTATGTCCCTGGATTGGCGTTGGCACACTCAGCAAAGGTCGCAATTTGCGGAATCTTGAACGGTTTCTTTGCTCGATTTTGATTCCCCATCGGCCTGCTTGCCATCGCCAGGAAGCAAATCGGCACAAGCCCGCTCCAAATATGGATCAGCATGAATGAAATCACGGAAAGCTGTGTATTCATTCCACATCTCCGTCACTTCGCCAGCCTGACCGCGAACAGCACGAATCAATATGTTTTTAGGCGTATTCTCCATATCGATGAATTCAAGCAATTGTGTCTTGTATCCCATCAGATCAAGCAACTTGGCACGAATCCCATCCGTAGCCAGTGCGGAAAAACGTTCCTTGAGGATGCCATGGGACAACAACGGATTCATCACGGAAGCCTCTACTTGATCAAACAGTTCATGCTGACAGCAAGGAACAGACAGAATAACAGAAGCCCCCCAACGAACTGCCTTCTCCAAAGCAGCATCGGTAGCTGTATCACAGGCATGCAGCGTGACAACCATATCCACTTCATTCAATTCATCGTAGTCCGCGATGTCTCCAACCAGAAACTTCAGATCGCCATAATGCAATCGATTAGCCAGGTCATTACAGTGTTCAATTACATCTGCCTTTAAGTCCAGCCCAATAATCTTGAGTGAACGACGTTGTTGTACAGACAAATAATGATATAACGCAAATGTCAGATAAGACTTGCCGCAACCAAAATCAACGATGGTCAGTGGACGTCCTTCCGGCAGATGTGGAATGACATCCTGCACCATTTCGAGGAAACGGTTGATCTGTCTGAACTTGTCATACTTGCGGGCCAGCACACGACCTTCTTCGTTCATAATACCAAGTTCAACGAGGAACGATACAGGTACGCCTTCTTCTAGTACATATTGTTTCTTGCGATTATGCGACAGATCCACCGCAGTTTTGGAAGCAGATTTGGTCAGAATGGATACTTTATATTTTTTGCTGATCAAAATTTGATAGTCTGCCTCGGTCGTACAGAGCAGCCCTTGACGAAACGTCTCTTCGCATAACAAAGTCATGCGCTCAGCCGCTTCAGCCGGAGTCAAATTCTCGTGCAGCACTTTGTTGTTATAATGAAATGCAAATTGATAATGCAGCTGATTCTTCAGTGTCACCGGCTTGACTTGCACTTTGGTATACGAGACATTGTCCCGTCTGCGCAGCTGGCTCCAGGTCGCTGTAATCAGCGAATTCTGTTCAAAGATGTCTTGTATAAGCTTTCGCAATGAATCCACGGGGTACATCTCACTTTCGATTTGGTTTGGTCAACCGTTACCATACCACAATTCCGTTCCCTCTCCAAGTAAAGGCATGTAACAGGCCTTGATCCAATCCATATTTTATGAGTTCATCTCTTTACGACTTAGTTCAGCTAGTCCCTCTTCAACTTCGTTCCGTGGCAGACCGCCCTGCTCCAGTTGTTCATCCGTGAGTGGGCTCAACCTTCCATAGAACGCCTGTACATCATATCGGTAGCTCACCGGGAATTCAGCACCAAGCTGTAGCAGCCTGTACCAACTGTTCTCTGCCTGGTCATAACGCCCTTGTTGTTCACGATAAAGGGCAAGCTGTCTTTCGGTTCGAGCAGGGAGTTCATATTCTTTCGTAAGCCCCAACACACCCTCCACCCGTTCCGGTGCGTCCAACAACTTGGGATTAGCGCCATGATTCAATGCATACAGGTAAAAATGAAGTGATCTCATCAATCGAATGAGGGCGTCATCCTCTGCGTCCATTCTCTCCTGATCATCTATGCCTTCCACTTTGGCCTTCTCTTGATAGATGTAAGCTTCTTCTTCAATCAGCCTCGCGGCTTGCTGCAGATTATCTACCTCAATTATTCCGCGAAAACGGAACATTTCAATAACATCCTCTGCTGGCAATGAGTTCAGTAGAGATAAGTTCAACCCAAACTGCCTGCGCATCAACTCATCCAGTTCAGACAATGCCTCGGTGTGCTTACGCTGCTGTTTGAGCGTGAACACTTTGCCTATTGCTTCAGTCATTTCCTCCATCATGCGGAGCAGATAATCTTTTCTGAACATGCTGTATGCCCCCTCATCATTCGACCCTATACATTCAATCGCCCTCATATCGTTCCTTTATATTTATTTTAATTCATGCCATCACAAAAAGCCAAAAACAAGACACACGTGTCTTTGCTCTGGACATGAACACACCAAGCCCCCGCCTATCCCAAAGGGACGTGGCAGGGGCTCGGTTGAAATGGAACTGGGTACTCCTCCTCCACAAGAGGTTGAATCATCCAGAAACCAAACTATATTTTAATGATATCAACATAAATCACTTCATCAATTACTTCGATAATCCAGCCATAAATTGTTTAATGACCTGAATTAATTCTTCAGGAGCTTCATACATGCTCATATGACCTGCACCCGCAATCACGGCTTGCACGATATGTGGCTTGTCACTTGTAAATGTACGTTCTGGCGGGATAACAGCATCCTTCTCTCCTGCAACCAGCAATACAGGTAAAGGTGTAGCCGATAACACATCGCGGCGATCCGGGCGTTCTCGCATAGCAAGTGCAGCACCAACAGCACCTTGAGGAGCAGTCTGGTATCCAATTTCCTTCACACGTGTTACATGCTTAGATAACGATTCCACATGTTCCGGTGCAAACAGTCCGGGAACCAGTCCATCTACAAAATTCACGATACCTTCGGTCTGAATGGTGGATACAGCACGAAGGCGTTTTTCCTTGGCTTCTTCACTGTCCGGATAGGCTGTCGAATGAATCAGACCAAATGCATTCAAACGCTCCGGGTGACGTTGTGCAATCGAGAGCGCAATGTATCCCCCCATCGAGTGTCCCAGAAGGACCGCTTTTTCCACATTCAACTCATCCATCAACTGTAATACATCGTTGCCCATCTGTTCGATGGTATAACTTCCTACAGGTGCATCTGTTTTTCCGTGTCCACGCAGATCAGGTACGATACAGCGATAGCTGCGTGCCAGTTCAGGTACGACCTCATCCCAATACGATGAACTGCCACAGTATCCGTGGAGCAAAATGAGTGCTTCTCCCTTACCTTGTTCGGCATAACAAATCGTCGTTCCATCACACATCACTTTTTCCATATGAATCCCTCTCTCTGCGCGAATTAAATAATTCAGGTTGTATATTATTAAGCCTACATATCATGAATGAAACGTTTGTCTTCATTTCCATGCTTCAATTGCGGCATCTGCAATCGTTCGGGACATCCCCATAACCAAGTGAAGCGAGGTCATCTGCAAAATGGAATAGGGCCTTGGTCCATTCGCATTAACCACAGCTGCTACACTGTATTGTCCAACAGGGGGTAGCTTGCCTCCGACCGATTGGGCCGGAATGAGTGGGTTATTCGAGAGATAGTATGTACCTACCGCCTGCTTTGGACCCAGACATGCATCAATCGCTATGATGGCATGGTGTGCAGGAATAAGTGCCAATTTCTTTTCCAGCGTATCTGCATCACAAGGGGAAGACAGCGTGCCAATCACGTTCTCCATTCCGCTCTCTTGCAGTAAACTTCCTGTCATTGGACCCAGAGCATCCCCGGTGGAACGATCAGTACCGATGCAGACAAACGTGATTTCAGCTGGAGAATGAAGTTGAACGATGTTTTTGAAAAATAAGACCAGATTCTCTGCAGGCACGCCTTTGCGGACTTCCCTTCCTTGATGGCGAACCATTTCTCGCTTATACGCTGCCAAACTGTATTCCCTCCAGTACACTCAGGTTTCCGTTAAATCCTGTTGTTGTATCCATCATTGTAACCGATGCTTGGTTTCCTCGCAAAAGCATTAGCCTGAGCGCTTCCAATCATGATACAATAACAAGAGTTTCCGATACGGAAGGGATGAACTTAACGATGGATTTATCACAAGCAACAGCAGCCAATATGGAATATATGATTGAAGCGATCAAAACCAAACTTCGTATGGCAAGCGGTGCCGCCATGCAAGCTTCTTCATTCCCACTTGAGAAATATGAAGATCTGTTTGACCTGTATGAAATGATTTTGAGCAAGGAACATCTCAGTATCTCTGAAGTGGAAGCTGTCGCTTCGGAACTGGGTAATCTTCGTAAATCTTAAGCCAAAAAAGGACCTGTTTTCCACATCACCGTGGGAACAGGTCCTTTTTCGCATGTTTATATCCTTAAGGCAGGTCAACCAAAACAAATTCAGCAGGTTCACTGTCTGTGCTCGTGATTTGCAGATCACAGCTTTTGCGAATTCGTGCGGCATCCCCTGGCTTGAGGTTGAAGTTGCCATCCGAACAATGAATCTCCACATGCCCACTAATCAGGAAAAGATGTGTCCGTCGATCTTCGTGTTGCGGGTACATCAACTTTTTCCCGGACTCCAAATGGGAGAGGTAACAGGTAACATCCTGGGAAATAGGCAATGCGCCTTCGCTTCCCTCTCCCCCTTGCCCGGATACAATCGGACATAGACGGTTCAAATGCTCCTGCGGCTCTATTCTCCGATTCGTATAGGATGGTTTCAGCATACGCTCCGATGGCAAAAACCACATCTGGAGGAAACGTACCGGTTCATCCGCTGACGGATTGGTCTCGGAGTGTTCCACTCCCGTACCCGCACTCATCACCTGGACCGTACCCGGTTCAAGCAATTGTTCTGTTCCCATACTATCCGTATGTTTGAGTGTACCCGATATGACATAGCTGACAAGTTCAAGATCATGATGTGGATGTTTCTTAAAGCCTTCTTGCGGCATCAGCGTGTTTTCATTATGAGCCAACAGACAGCCAAAATGGGCGTTGCTTGGATCATCATAATCCGCAAAGGAAAAGCTGAATTCACTGTGTATCCAACCTCGATCCGACGTGTGCCTTTCTTCCGATGTCACCACTTTAATCATGTTCATCCACCTCCAAGGGTTTAGAGCTGCCACATTACCGCGGCAGTCCATGCGTGTATATGAATTGTATAGATGAATACCAGTTGGTATGTCATCTTTACCCGGGGTCCGGCAACTCTAATCACGCCCCTTCTTAAGGTTATACGCTATCTTCAAGTGAGTGAAGAATGAACTCACTATCTGCATGACCTACAAGGGTACCCGCATCATTTCGGATGTCCGAAGGGAACACTTCAGCCAATCGTGCAATGGTTCTTTCATTGGAATAACCAATCTGTTTCAGGATGGATTGGGTAATGAAGGCCCACTCTTCCTCAGAACCATCAAGCACCTTGAAGGTGATTCCCAGTCTTTCTTTTTTCAGACCAAAACCGAATACCCCCTTGAATCCACCCTTCGCTACAATGTTATTGTCTTCCAGCAGCACTGAATCTACACGCTCCGTGCCACCAACCATCAACGGATGTTCATTCATAGCTGATGTTATGGTCTCTACAGCTGTTCTTGTGGAAGGGTCAGCGATAAGATCTGGACAAGCGAGCTTCAGATAAGCGTTCGATAATGCCGACAACGGCAAAGAAAATACCGGAAAGCCGCAGCCATCCGTCCCAAGCTTAATCTCTTTTTCTTCAATACCTGCCAGGTCGGCAAAGGTTTCAAGAATTTCTCGTTGTACCGGATGATCCGGTTCAGCATAACTGCCCAAATCAACCTGCTTCATCTGACTGTACCCCAGAATTCCCAGATGTTTTCCGGAGCAGTTGTGCAAGATGCGCCGTTTCTCTCCTTGTCCACGTAACCATTGATTACGGCTTTCTTCATTAAGCGGATAACTTGGTGCACAGATCAGGCATTCTTCTCCCAATCCGATCTTACCAGATAACTGCTCCAGCACCCGAATGTGTTCCGGTTCCGAACGATGCGAAGAGGACATAATGGCAATCTCCTGTGCCGATAGGCCATAGTGACTGGCAATTCCTGCTCGAATACCCGGAATGGCTTGAAAAGGTTTGGCAGATGAGCGAGTGAACGCTCTAAAATGAGGGTCACCAGCCGAGTATACGATTCGTCCATACTCATCCGTAATACTTATGTGTCCGTAATGGGCGCATTCCATAACGCCTGCACGGTATTCTTTAATTAACAAGGCACTCTCCATGCGAGTTCTCTCCTTTGTGCTCCCGATTTCATCTCTGCTTTGCGTCACGACGCCGCATGGGATATCTTAAATAGTATAGTACAAAAGCGACGTTTTTACAGTTTTTTCGACAGGCATTTCGGGTATAGCTTTATCATCTATGTTCATCTACTACAATAACTGAAGGAGAAACTCATTATGCCGCGCAAAACGTATTCACCAGCCTCATTCAGTTCAAATTCCGGTACGTTATTACGTCCACTCCTCAACTGGGGTTTGGCTGGTCTGGCCCTCAGCGCATCGGTCATATTTATCCTGGCAGGTCTGGGTGCCTGGTTGGGTGCTGATGTTATTATTCGTCTGGATGATCAAATTCAGCAATTATTTTATCTGAATTCAGATTCACGTCTTCATCTATTCCCTTACACTGCATTCATAACCGCACTGGGCTCATTCAAAATCTCTGCTGTGGCTGCAGGAGGTTTTGCTCTTCTTTTCTTCATTCAACGCAGTCCAAGGTTTGTTGTATATGGATATGCGCTCACGGGAAGTTTTGCCATGATGTGGATTCTGAACACCTTATTGAAGGAATTTTTCAGACGAAGCAGACCTGAACTGGATCATCTGCTGGTCGTTCACGGGTACAGCTTTCCAAGCGGACATGCCATGATCTCCATGGGCTTTTACGGCATGCTCTTTGTAATCTGGGCCATTGAACGACAGCGACATAACTCTTCCGGTGTGTGGCTTCCTGTTCTATGTGGTATTAGTTTTATTTTCTTGATTGGCCTCAGCCGGATCATGTTGGGCGTTCATTATCCTACAGATGTATTTACTGGATTTACTGCTGGATTGGCATGGATCTTCTGCATGGTTAAAGGCATTAAACAAAGCCACTAAAGAATCAATTCCTCTGATTTCCAGTTCATTCATCCTCATCTTTATTGTTTCACAGGGTTGCACGGGGTTTATATACGAAGTAAGCAAACGCGAACAGACAACATCCTACATCAAGTTTAAAGGAGGCGGTTGTTATGTGGGGCATCATTATCAGCATTGTGATGGCTGTCATCATCGGTTTGATCGGAGATGCACTTGCCGGTCACAACATGCCTGGAGGCATAATCGGTGCAATGATTGCCGGATTTGCCGGAGCCTGGCTGGGAGCACTTTTGCTTGGTAACTGGGGACCAGTTATCGGTAACTTTGCCATTATCCCTGCCATCATTGGTACAGCGCTCTTTGTTTTCTTGCTGGGGCTTGTGTCCAGACTGCTAAGACAGGCTGCCTGATTCGGGCAACAAGGTGTTCGTTGTTTCGTATTTGTTTCTTAAATTGAAGAAGGAGTGATTAGACATGAATAAAGCAGAAGAGCAATATCCTGTACAGACGGGTTCGACTTTCGCAAAAGGTATTTTCATCGGGGGTTTGCTGGGAGCTGCTGCAGCACTACTCTTTGCGCCTAAACCGGGACGTGAATTGCGTGGTGACCTTTCCGAGAAAGTGGGCATCGTTACTGACCGCACCAAAGAAGTGGCAACTGTTGTAAGTGACAAAGCCACTGAACTGGCTAAAACGGTCTCTTCCAAAACTTCCGACATTGCAAAAACGGTAAATCAAGGCCGCAATGATGTAATGGACTCTGTGAGAAAAGCGTCCGCTGATGTGGCTAACGAAGCATCCCGTGCATCTGATGAAGTGGCTGCCGCTTCCGTTGAAGCGAAGGAAGATGCACGTAAAGAACTTAACTCGACTAGCCTGTAAGGCGATACAGATCGAGTGACTAATAGCCAGCTGCACTCCAGCTGGCTATTTTTTATCCAATGAGAGTTGAGGAGGACAAATAATATGAGTAAAGTTACAATCAACGGTAATACTCCAATTACGGGAGGAACACCGGCACAGCAGTATGATACAAGCGAGCATCCTTTTGAATTGCGTCATGAGGTAAAGCGATTGAACACCCGTCTGGACCAGATTGCGGACAGTCTGGAGAGAGCACAGATCAAGGATATTATTGAGAATTACAGCAGTCCCAAAAAGCGGATTATTACCAATTTTACAGCGGGCATGGCACGAGGTCTCGGTCTGACTGTGGGTACCTTTGTTGTTCTCGGTTTGCTGGCATTCATTCTCAGCCAATTCGTGAATATGCCGATTGTGGGCCAATATATCGCTGACTTGCTTGGTTATATTGAAGATTACAAAAACTAAGAGGACTAACCAACAGTAGGCTATCCCTTACGTTTTTCCGTTGCTCCTTTTTTCTCTGTCTCTTCAGCTGAAGGCTGTGAGGATTTCACTTTGAGCAGATCTCCTGTCCAGCCTTTCATCATCAGCCATACATACATGCTGATCATGCTTAAGATAATGACAACAAGGACCAGTACAACTCCCCATGATTTGTCGATAAAGGGCAGGTTCTCAAAGTTCATCCCCCATATCGCGCCAGCTGCCGTGGCAGGTATGAACACAGCAGTAACAATGGTCAGCGTCTTCATGATCTCATTGCCACGTACACCGGAGATCGCATTATCAATGGAGATTAACGTATCGATCTCTTTCTCGTAGTGACTAAACAAACGTTCCATTCGCTCTACTCGATGTTGGAGCTGCTGGAAATATCGATTTTCGTTGATTTCACTGAGATAAGCCTCATGGGCA
This sequence comes from Paenibacillus sp. 10L310, assembly GCF_056395745.1. Classification (NCBI taxonomy): domain Bacteria; kingdom Bacillati; phylum Bacillota; class Bacilli; order Caryophanales; family Paenibacillaceae; genus Paenibacillus; species Paenibacillus sp. 10L310. Next base: position 28,551 of record NZ_JBFTKC010000008.1, read on the forward strand.
GCAGCCATCAGTTCCGAGTAGGGGATAAACAGATTGCTCCAGTATAACAGTTCAAATCGGGCGGCCAAAATCTGGTCCATTAAAGTTCGGGCATTGCGGGATTCCATCTTCCGTTCCAGTTCACGCAGGTTCATCTCAAAATGATCCATCCCTACATGGTAGTAATGCAGTATAGCTCGAAAAAGTACAAACATCCCGTCCCTGGCTTCACTACATTGCTGTAACATATGGGCACGTTCATCCGTCTTCATAATGCCTCGTGTATTGTCATCCATATTCAAGGTAACCAGGTTATTGCGATCGACATAGAAAAACATCTGATTATCTTGACGTTTGTCATCTCTCTCATTTTTGACCGCATACAACAATGAACCAAATATGACTGGTTCAGTACCATTCACGAAACGGACGGACAAATAATTCGATTCCACTTCCGGAATCTTATGAAGCCAATACCGCATATCCGGAAACGCCTCTGTCAGCTCCCCCAACGCATCGTTCATGCTATCGGTGTCAGGTGCAACCCAATCCCACCATTGCCAATGGTCCGAGCAAGATAACTTGTCACGGCGAGCTTCCAACTTGATTTGGTTCACAATCACTTTATCCACTCCTGCACTCATGTTCTTCATTGCATACCCATCTTTTTGATCCCAAAAAGGACACGTATGCATTTCAGCGCATTGACGTGTCCTTCTTTATGCCGTACTCAACAACATTAGGGTTCCATTTGTCATAACATTGAAGCATTAGACATGATCTGTTTCAATTTCTCTGTAGCTCGCTTCTGAATCCGAGATACACTCATCTGTGAAACACCAAGCTTCTGGGCAATTGCCCGCTGAGATTGGCCATCCTGGAATGCTAGAATAAGTACCTGCTGTTCTTGTTCCTTCAATTGTCCCAATGCCTGTTGCAAGTCCATCCGTTTTTCGACCGAATCATAGTCATTCACATCTGCACTGATCAGTTCTCCCAATGTTGCTGCACTGTCATCCTGAGATAAAGGAGAATCCAGTGATACATAGTGGTAACATTCCCGACCAGCCAGAACTTCAATTGTCTCTTCTGCAGTCAGATCAAGGTATTCAGCAATTTCGTTCACACCGGGTGAGCGCTCCAGCTTAACGGTTAACTCATCAATGGCATGTTGCACGAGGGCTCCCTTTTCCTTAATCCTCCGGGGCACCTGAATATACCAGGATTTATCACGCAAGTAGTTCTTCATATGACCGATCATGCTCTTCATGGCATAAGGTTCAAACGGAATACCCAGGTTGATATCGTATTGCTTAAGCAAACGAATCAAAGCCATCTGCCCGGTCTGATACAAGTCTTCGTATAGATCGGGGCGATTCCGAGCGATTTTACCTGCTGCCATCTTGACCATTGGTTCATATTTACGGATGAGAACTGTTGCAATTTCATTATCTAGGGTCTGCTGGTATTCCCAGATCAAACCTATAGCTTCAGACATGGACTCTGGGGGAGTCACTTTTTCATTCATACTTTCTCCTCACTTCTTGCAAGACGTTTTACGAGTACTACTTTCGTACCTTTGCCCGTCTCACTTTCCACACTGACATCATCCATCAAGGCTTGCATCAGGTAGAACCCAAGTCCACCAATCTGTGCTTCCGTCAGTTCTTTGTCGTGTAGACCGGCACGTGACACAGCAGGGTTCATGTTCTCGAAGCTGGCACCTTCGTCCTTGACAATAATGGACAATGTTTCGCCATCCACTTCGAATACAACTTCAACCATGCCGCCTTCGTGTGAGTAGGCATACAATACAGAGTTGTTACAGGCCTCGGATACAGCAACTTTCATATCCTCAATGTCTTCGTAGGAAAATCCCATTTTGGATGCTACTCCATAGAGATTGAGTCTTACAATATCAACGTAATCAGCTGTCGCAGGTAAATTAAGGGTGACTCTTTGAACTTCTGCATTCATTCCTTTTTCGATCCTTTCCTATTGGGAATTCTTCTGTGTGACAAAGAATTTGGCGATGCCCGTCATATCAAAAAGTTTCTGAATCTGCGCAGGAACTTCCTGTACTTCAAAGCGAGCTTCCATTCCATGTCTGGCCTTCAGAACAGATAACAGGATACCAATCCCTGTACTATCGATATACTTCAATTCTTTCATATTAATCACAAGATCCTGTTCCTTGTTATCCACGAGCGGCTCCATCACCAAGCGGAAGTCAGGAGCAACCGACAAATCCAGTTCGCCAGTCAGATACACCGTGCACACGCCGTCCTGAGTTTCAGTTCTTGCATTGAATTTTTCATTTTTATTTGTATTCATTAGACATCTCTCTCCTGATCAATGGTTTCATTACCTAATAACCCAACTTCAGCACGAGTGAATCAGAAAGAAGTTTGGAAAATGTTTCAATTGGCCTGATTCATGGCTGAAGGGCCTGGGTCTAACATTTGTCGTTGTTTCTGAAACTGGGCTATTTTCTGTTTTACATTGCCCATTTTCACCGGTTTACTAATATAATCATCCATGCCGGCAGCAATACAGCGCTGCTGAATACCTTCCATCACGTTAGCAGTCATGGCTATAATGATTGGCTGATTAGACTGGGTCAGACTCTCTCGAATCCGCCGTGTACATTCCAAACCGTCCATCACAGGCATCTGCAGATCCATAAACACATAGTCATAGGGATAACGGCTACTGTTTACCATATCGAGTGCGCTCTGCCCATCTTCAGCAATGTCTGAGAGCAACCCCAGCTTACCGAGCATAATCGCCATCAACTTCTGGTTGATCGGATGATCATCCACAATTAATACCGTAGGATATTTATTCTCATTTTTCACATCCGTTGGTTTCTCTTCCCCGTTCCTCTGGACCAGTTCAGTTTCTACATAACGTTTCGCCTGAATTGTAAATACAAACGTCGCTCCCCGTTGCTCTGTTGTATCCAGATAGATCTGTCCACCCATCATTTCAACCAGAGTCTTGCATATTGCCAGTCCTAAGCCAGTTCCACCGTATTTACGTGTCATGGATGTATCCAACTGGGAAAAAGGCTGGAACAGGCGATCCACTTTGTCTGAAGCGATACCTATCCCGGTGTCTTTAACAGCAAACTCCAATGCCATTTGTCCGTCTTTTTCTTCATTCACTGACACAATCAAATATACGCCGCCCTGGTCTGTAAATTTGATTGCATTGGCAATAAGATTCAAGAGAACCTGACGTAGCCTTGCCATATCCCCATAGATTAATTCAGGGACAGAATCTTCCAGGAAATAATCCAGTTCCAGATTCTTTTTGCCTGCTTCTGCAGCAAACAATCCCAGCACTTCCCGAATACAGGAGACAAGTTCAAAAGGATGCTCTTCAAGTTCCATTTTGCCTGATTCCATCTTGGTAAAATCAAGAATGTCATTGATAACCGTGACAAGTGCATCTGCGCTGCGACGAACGATGTCTGCATATTCCTTCTGATCTTCCCTCAGTTTCGTTTCCATCAGCAGATCAACCATACCGATAACTCCGTTCATCGGTGTACGAATCTCATGACTCATCATTGCCAGGAACTCAGTCTTTGCATTGGCTGCAATTTCTGCTTCTTCCTTGGCCTGAATGAGTTGTTGGTTCATCTTCTCCAGTTCCTGTGTCTTCTGGTGAAGAAGCATGGTCTGTGTCTTCAAACGTTTATTGGTGATAAACATCTCCACAAAGCCCTCGATTTTGGATTTCAAAATCTGAGGAATAAATGGTTTAACCATGTAATCAATGGCCCCGGCTGAATATCCGGCAAACAAGTGCTCCGCTTCTCTGCTATTCGCAGAGATGAATATAATCGGCACATCCTTGGACTTGTCCCGTGCCTTAATTAACTTTGCTGTCTCAATTCCGTCCATTCCAGGCATCTGCACATCGAGAACGATAACCGCAAATTCGTCTTTTAGCAGACAGCGGAGTGCCTCTTCTCCGGAAGTTGCCTTAACGAGTTTATATTGTTCCGATTCCAGAACTGCTTCAAGAGCAAGCAAGTTCTCAGGGCGGTCATCTACCAATAATATGTGGATTGGTTCATTGAGCCCCATGGCTAACCCTAACCCCCTATTTGATCTTCCGGTATATTTTTTCGGTCCGGTCTAACGGCTCATAGGTATCACTGAACTCTGTAAAATGTATCGATTCTTTCGACCCCAGAACCAGAATACCAAAGTGGCTCAAGCTCTCATGAAACAGCCCATGCACATGGTTCCGCAGTTCATCATTAAAATAAATCATGACATTGCGGCAAAAGATAACATTAAACTCGTTAAATGACCGGTCTGTTGCCAGGTTGTGCTCGGCGAAAATGATGTTCTTCCTTAGAAAAGGATGAAATATCACCGAATTGTATTTCGCTGTATAGTACTCGGAGAAGGCTCTGGTACCCCCTGACTCCAAATAATTTGTAGTAAATAGTTTCATTTTCTCAATACCATATACGCCTTCTTTGGCCTGTTGCAAAGAGCGATCATTCATATCCGTTGCGTAGATTCTTGCCTTGTCATACAGTCCTTCCTCATGCAACATGATGGCCATGGAATAAACTTCCTCTCCTGTAGAACATCCCGCATGCCATATTCGGATATACGGGTAGGTTCTCAGGATAGGAATAATCTGTTCCCGAAACATTCGGAAAAGCGAAGGATCTCGAAACATTTCCGTTACAGGGATGGATAAGTTCTGTACAAAACGTTCAAACGCGGAACGGTCATGAAGAACACGCTCCTGCAAGCCGGATATGCTCTTAACACCTTCAGCATGTGCATGATGCCAGATTCTTCGTTTGAGGGATGGCAGTGCATAGTTTCTAAAATCATATCCATATAAACGGTGCATGCCTTCCAACAGCAACTCAATCTCGATCAGCTCGCGTTCTTCATCTTGCGGCATACGGACCAAATCTGCCCCCGTCTCGGTAGGTTCCCACGGTGTCATAAGTTCTCTCCACTTCTTCATTTGTTACTTGCGTATTCGTCGTATTGTCTTTCATTACCCAAACAATGAACATACGAATAATGAACTTACGAATAATGAACTTACGAATACAGCCATACGCGCATTAAGGATAACAATTGATCTGTCTGGATCGGTTTTTTCACATAATCAGATGCTCCAGCCTCAATACATTTGCCGCGATCCTCTTTCATGGCTTTGGCCGTAAGCGCAATAATCGGCAACTTTTCAAACTGCGGGATCTGTCTGATTCGTGTCATCGCTTCATAACCGTCCATCTCTGGCATCATCATATCCATGAGTACCAGATCAAATTCCGGATTTTTGTCCAAAATCTCCAAAGCCTCTCGGCCGTTCTCAGCAAACGTCACATCCATCCGATAGCCTTCAAGAACACTTGAAAGGGCAAATACGTTACGAATATCGTCATCTACAAGTAATATTTTCTTGCCTTCAAACAACGTTTCTTTGTTGTGTAGTTTCTGTAAGATTCGACGCTTGTCTTCCGGCAAATTGGCTTCTACCCGATGCAGGAACAAAGTGGTCTCATCCAGCAGACGTTCCGGTGACTTCACATCTTTGATAATGATGGATTCCGCATATTTGCGCAGCTTCATTTCTTCCTTGGAATCCAGTTCTTTGCCTGTATAAATTATAATCGGCAGATCGTTCAGATATTCATCATCACGAATCTGGTCGAGCAACTCAAAACCGGTCATATCCGTTAACATCAGATCCAGTACCATGCAGTCATAACGCTGGCTGTGTAATTCATTTAACGCCTCACTACCTGTCGACACAGCAGTGATTGCAACATCATCATGACCAATCAATTCAATAATGGCTTTACGCTGAATTTCGTCATCTTCGACGATCAACAGTCGTTTCAATTGATTCTCAGTATATGATTTGATATGCGAGAATGCTTTATCCAGTGAATCCTTGCTCGAAGGTTTTTTCAGATACGCAATGGCACCCATCATCAGACCTTGCTTCATATCATCAATGACTGAAATCACATGAACCGGAATGTGGCGTGTTGCCGAACTGCTCTTCAGCTCGCCCAGAATGGTCCAACCATCCATCACCGGCAATTGAATATCCAGGATAATGGCATCCGGCAAATATTGACGTGCCATTTCAAGTCCTTTATCACCTTGAAGGGCAACAAGAGCTTTGAATCCTCTTCCTCTCGCCATATCCATCAAAATATGTGCAAAGTTCACGTCATCCTCAATGATGAGGAGGATTTTGTCACCTTCCATCAGATTCTCCCGATCATCTTCGATCTGCGTGACATCTGGAGTATGGGAAGGAGAAAGATCTGTACCCACGCTACGCTCCGGATCAGGAGAGAGAATGGACTGATGACTTGAAAGCATGGTCCGTGCTTCGATGGACTTTTCATAAAGATCCTCTGAGGAAACAGCCGCTTCTCTTGAAGCACCTTCCTCCGCCAAGGCTTCCTCTTCATGATTATCCGGCAGGTATAAGGTAAAGCAGCTACCTTCTCCCTCGGATGATTCCACCTGTATTGCACCACCAAGCAAACGTGCCAGTTCCCTGCTAATGGACAATCCCAGACCAGTTCCACCGTATTTCCGACTTGTGGTCCCGTCTACTTGCTGGAACGCTTCAAAGATCAGATCCGTCTTGTCCGATGGAATACCAATGCCGGTGTCTTTTACACTAAATCCGAGATATTCCTGATTGGTGTTCATATAACCCGGCAGTTCTTCCGGTTTCATCCGTCGTCCAATTAGACTAACCGAACCTCGATTGGTGAACTTAAATGCGTTCGACAACAAATTCCGTAAAATCTGTTTGACGCGATGGCTGTCGGTGTACACCCATTCCGGTAGATCGCTGTCGAAATCAATATTCAAGTTCAGTTCCTTTTTGTTCGCCATCGGTCCAAAGTTCTGCTGAACAAAGCTGGTCAGCTCTTCCATTCGTACGGTCTCATAATTGATATCCATCTTACCTGCGTCCACCTTGGACAGATCCAGAATCTCATCAATCATCTTCAGCAGATCCGCGCCCGACATGTAGATGGTTTGCGCATATTCCTGCTGTTTGTCAGTCAGATTTCCACCTTTGTTCTCCGACAATAACTGGGACAAAATGAGCAGACTGTTCAATGGTGTACGGAGTTCATGTGACATATTCGCTAAAAATTCGGACTTGTACTTGCTTGTCATCGACAGCTGTGTAGCTTGCTGTTCCAACTGTGTCTTCGTTTTCTCAATTTCGTCATTTTTCTCTTCAACTTCACGCACCTGCTCTTCAAGCGCCCGCGTCTTGGCAATGAGTTCCGTATTAAAATGTTCCAGTTCTTCCTGCTGACGCTGTAGCAACTCCTCAGATCGTTTAAGCGCCTCTGTCTGCTCCTCCAGATTCTCATTGGAACGACGAAGTTCTTCTTGCTGTGTCTGCAATTCTTCCGATTGAACCTGCAGTTCCTCAGTCAGTGCCTGGGATTCACGCAGCAGCTCCTCCACACGCAAACGACGTCGAACGTTGTTCAAAATTACGCCCAGGTTCATAATCAGTTGTGTGAATAACTGCTTGTGCAGTTCATTGAAACCTTCAAAGGAAGCCACTTCAACTACACCAATCAGTTCATCTTCAAACACGACAGGATAGATCATGATACCCGCAGCACGTGTTGAGCCTGAAGCTGAACCAATATGCACGTAATCTTCGGGCGTATTTTCCAGAATAATCGGTGTCATATCCAGCGCGGCTTGACCAATCAGGCCTTCCCCGATGCGATACATTTCCTTACCAACATCTTCGTTCTCTTCAAATGCGTATGCACCGTAACGTCTCAGTTCGTCGGGATGTTTCTCCTCATCGATCAGATAGACGACACCCAACTGAGCACCAAGCACAGGTGTGAACTCACTGATAAACATCTGTGAAATTTGGCGAATGGAGCCAATCCCCCGAAGCAGCTCCGGGACTCTTGCGATGTTCGAACTCATCCAGTTTTGATCCTGCTGAGCCTGCACATAAGCCCTCTCGATCTCCAGTTTTTCTTCCAGATCACTGGATACATCCTTGAACACACTGGCAATCTGACCAATCTCGTCCGTGGACTTGACCTGTATGCGTCTAATTGTACGGTAACGCCCTTTACCAAAGCTGGTAATCATCATAGATACAGTGTTCAGACCCCGTGTAATACTCGGCAACACCCACAGAATGACACCCAATGCAAGCAACAACCCGGCAATCATGATACTTATCGTGATCTGTACTGCTCTCGTATACGCTTCGTTAGCGTTCTTAATCTCAGCATCAATCTCTTGGTCCTGATAACGTGAAAGAGCATTCAAACTATCCACAGTTTCTTTTTGCACCGCGAGTCCTGTTGAATTGCGGTAGTTATTCGCATCTTCTACCCGGTTTTGGGACATCAGGTTGATCTGTCTCGTTGCATAAGATGTATAAGCGGTCCACGCCGTATTCACACGATCCACCAGTTGATGTTCAGGTGCACTGTCTGCCCGGTTTCTCACTTCTGCGAGGTAACCATCCCCCCGATCCTTCATCTCCTTCAGGTCACCCTCAGCAGCATTAATCGAATTGTTCGGATTCAATAACAAGTTAGCCAGCACTTTGGCTATATCATTGACCTCTCCACGTGCAGCAGAAGTGAACCTTACTTTGAGATAACGTTCCTGATACATCTGATCAATCTGTTGATTACTGCTGTTTAACCGTTCATAACTCACAAACGTGAGCACGATCAAAATGGCCATCAGAGCGGTAAAACCAATCAGCAGTTTATTCCTGATCTTCATTCATCCCCCGCCCCTTTATTCAAAGTAATCCAGACCAGACATTTATCATCATCCCGCTCTTGGGGAATTTCGTCGTCAAAAAACATGGCCTGCATAGCAGCTTCATTCCACTGATGTGAGCCGGTCAGTTTTTCGATCAGGAATTCATGTTGTTCTTCCTGCCCGCCCTGAACAGCTTCCAATAATCCATCCGTATAGAGTGCAATATGCCCGTCACCCTCATAATGGATCGTTTGTGGTTCAATATCCATCTTGTCAAATAAACCAACAGGACAGCAGACGCTGTCAAATGTGGTGACACTGCCGTCGTTTCGGAAAAATAAAGCAGGTGGATGCCCTGCATTAACATAATCAATACGTTTCATCCGTGTATCAACGACCAGATAAATTGCCGTGAAATAATACTGCACCAATTGTTTTTCCAGATGGAGCTGGTTAAAACGACGGTTCAACTCCTGAATGACCTTCTCTGGATCCACATAAGTGGTAACCGTATCTTTCAACACAGAAGCGATAAACATGGTAAACAGGGATGAAGATATCCCGTGTCCCATCATGTCGAGCAGCAGTACTCCGTAACGGCCTTCCCCAAGGGGGTACCAAGAATACAGATCACCCGCAAGCTCAAAGGATGGTTTATAGATGGCATGCACTTGGAACAACGGGTCCCTAATTGCCGGACTTAATACAGCATTTTGGACCATCGCTGCCAACTTGAGCTCATCCTGAATACGTTGATCACGCTCTTTATGCCAATCCTTCTCCTGTTTCAAACGAAGTGCGAGTCGAATTCTGGCCATCAGTTCGACTTTATTAATCGGCTTGGTCACATAATCAGATGCACCAGCATCCAATGCTTCGGCAAGTTTCTTGGAGTCTCCGATGGCAGTCACCATAATAATCGGTATATCCTTCAGATTCTCAAATTTCTGCACAATACTGCAGGCTTCGATACCGTCCATCTCAGGCATCATCATATCTAGCAAAATCAGGTCAATATCCGACGGTCTTGGACGAAGTTCGTTGCTTTCCTCCCCAATTCCTAACACTTCAAACATTTCCATGGCGGAACTCGCCGTTACAATGTCACGATAGTTTTCTTTTTTCAGAATTTCTCGAATGATAATGACATTCGTCGGATTGTCGTCAACAATAAGTATTCTCATTGATATCTCCTTATCTGTGGCGTCCGGGTTTGTCGATTCTTATTAGGTTAAAACAAACGTTGATTATACAAATTTTGCATACAAAACGGCAGTAGACATAATAATTCCTAGTATAACTATAATCGTAAAAACAAAAAACTTCTATCAGTAAATGGCACCATCGTAGGGGAATATCCCCGCGACTCACCCTGTTTTTGCAGCGTCCTGATCCCGCTTCCAAACTTGCAAAAACATAGATAAGGAATGGGGAAAGCCCCATTCCTTATCTATGTTTTTGATTAAGCATTTTACATAAATGATTCAGAAGCTTGTCCATGTTCAGCAAACTTCAACTTATCGAGTTAATCTTTCTTTTTAGCAATAACGAGTACTTTACCCTTGTCGAGTTCACTCTCGTAGAAGTCCGCTTCGGCTTCGGTAAAGCCCATCGAAACAATTTTTGCCCGGAGTTCATCACCACGTGAGCGGAACAGATTCGCCAAGGAATCAAATACGCCTTCTTCCTTTATGCCAATTTCTTTGGCATCTGCTGTATCGGCAATTCGATCTGTACGATCCTTCTCATGGGCGAGAACAAAGATTTGATCAGCAAGGTATCCGGTAATCTGCAATTCTTTCACCGCTTCTACCGCCTGGACTCCGTTTTCTACCACTTTTGCATAAGCTTGCTCATTGGTTGAATTCATCGTTTCCACTCTCCTCTGATTTAATCTTCTGTATCGAGCTACTTAGTATATAACCATACTATATGGGTTTGAAACGATTTGGTAATAACCAATCCTAGGAAACTGTGTCATCAAAAAGATCAATGCCTTCAATCTGATGAGATCCTGACTTCATATATACCTTCAGAGCCTGGTCTCCACGGAGAAACACTTCTCCGTCCTCTGCCACATAATAAGGTTTCCCTAGAGCATGATGGATCGCTTCAATATTCATCTCAATTCTCTTTCCGTTTAACATGATGTGATTCTCAGATGCATCGATATGCACATATTGAATGACATCCGTATCTTCACACAAGCCAACCTTCACATCATGAAAGTGATATTCAGGACATCCCAGATAAGGATCTTCCTGCTTATGCCCCGGCTGGCCCTTATTGGCCAACAAATCATCCATGGTGTCATCCAGAGAAATGCCATTCAGAGTCCGAAAATGCTGGAAAGTCTCGGATCGATCAACAGCCAGAGTTACCTCTGACGCCTTCTCTTCCATTGCCGTCCATTGCATATCGTGAGCAGCGGGTACCGCTGCCGGTTGAACGGAAAAGGGAGAAATTACGCTAAACATCACAAGCAGTAGTTTCATCATGATTCTCACCCTTTCATCAGGTTCATCACCGCTCTGAAGGCTTCTTCATGGGTTACAAAGCGGTCATGTTACTTGCGCATCCGTTGCCATACGTTCGCTACAACATCAACATACTTCATCCAGTTTTTCCCGCCCTTAGCTTCACCATTATATGTAGCTTCATAGGATTGCAGGGTACGATCCGTTGATGTAGCAGGCGGTGCAGTTACATGAACCGCTTCAGCATGCTTGGTCTGTTCAGCGTTGTTACGTTTGGTCTGAAATTTCGCCATCAGCGTTGTGGAAACTTGTTTGGCTGCTGCCGTCACTTCATTTAACACTTCTCCCAGATTCTCAACAGATTCCATAACAGGATCAATTTTTTTCATTTTGTGTTGTACATCCACCGTAATATCATTGGCATGTCTTACCGTCTGCTTCACTTCATAACTAAGTTCGTCAATGGTTTTCTGTACCTCCTGCAATGTCTGTGAGACATTGTCCAAAGAACCCTGAGCGGATTTCAAGGTACGAATTAAAAAGAATACCAGTACTGCAAATGCCACTGCAATCAGGGCCACGCTAATTTGATAGATCATAGAAGAACCTCTCTTTCCATATGTGCATCAGTTTGTTATTGCTATAGTTACCCGGCGATTTCCCGGACGAAACAATATTATATATCCCTTCATATATGCCTTCGCTTGGAAAAAAAACCAATGTTTCAAGCGGTTAGCACTCGGTTAAAGTTAGACTACACAAGGCGGTGAGGTGAACACAACTCACTCCACAATCAATTATACGAAAGGATGAATACTTATGTTGAAATGGTCTGTATTATTTCTAATTATTGCACTGGTAGCAGGTATTTTTGGATTCTTCGGTATTGTTGAAGCAGCTGCTTCAATCGCGAAAGTACTCTTCTTCATCTTTGTTGTACTGTTCGTAATCTCCCTGATTACGGGACGTAGCCGAATGCGATAACCTCAGGCTCTGATCTGACTGAGTGTTTACTAAACGATTACATACAAAAGCCGATCGTGCTCCCAAGCCGATTGGCTTTTGTGCGTTCAGGCATAGGTCAACTTTTCTATATTATGTATTGCACTCCCTTCTGCTTTATTCCAATCCGCTCTCGTATGAATCCCAAAAAAAACAGGACCTTTTTGAGATAGCCAACCCGGTTTTATCCCACTGAAGTATGATATTTACAGGCTTGCTATATACCCACATATGAGCCAGTTGACACTGGAGAATGCAAGAAAATATTGTTATAATTTGTGATTCATAAGGGTGCTTGCTTGGTTACTTGTAATCAGGACAACATTTTACATACCTACCGAGGAGGAAAAACAAAATGAAAAAAATCGTAAGTTTTGCCGCTGCTTTAACGTTGATGGGTTCGATGGCTGCCGCTGCGGGTGCGGAGGAAGCGGTTACTGGAACGGTAAATCCGGAAACAGGAACTGAGGCTACAACAACACCAACGACCACAACAACTCCGGCTGTTGAAGTGAACAAACCTGCTGTAGAAACAGTAGAAGGTACTGCTGAGACTGTAACAGGTACAACAGTAGACACTACAGGTGCAGAAGGTACTTCAACTACAACTGAAACGCCAGCTACGACTACAGATGAGAAAATGTTTGAAGAGCCACTCGTAAAACCAGGTGATGAAGTACTGGCACCAACGATGTTGCTGAACCTTCTGGAGCGCACTTGGTTCTATGATGCACCTAACGGTAAACCAATCGGTGCATTAGGCTCCCAAGTCATCGATACAACAGGTGAAGTGGTTGATGGATTCGATGGCGGCGAGTGGGTACAAGTATACACTTGGAAAGGCAAAGCGTGGATCCACGTTGCCATTCAATAACATCGTATAATCGTTCTAACGATAAGTAAAGAGGACAGCACGCACAATCGCGGCTGTCCTCTTTTCATTTTCCAAGATGTTCACTCCCTGTTCAAGGGTTCCTTGTGACTTCTTCCGTCTTTGGTTCCACATGTACATGTACATGCATGATGTTATGCGATCGCTTCAACCGCTCTTCAACACGGTCACAGATCTGATGGCCTTCAATCAAGCTTAGGCCTCCGTCCACTTCAATGACTACATCCACAAGTACATGACTGCCGTGCACACGTGCCTTCACGTCCTTGATCATCTCAACACCGGGAACGCGTGCTACGGAGGATCTGAGATCCGTCAGTTCCTTCTGGTCAAATCCATCGGTAAGACGATGTGTAGAATCCCGAAAAATCTCCCAAGCCGTTTTGCAGATCAACAGACCTACAGCAATGGCAGCTACTTTATCCAGCCATGGAAGTCCAAACTGCGCACCTATAATTCCAATTGCAGCGCCTATGCTGACCCAGGCATCGGAACGATTATCTTTCGCCGCAGCCATCAGAGCCTGACTATTAATTTGTTTTGCCAGACGGTGATTGTAACGGTACACGCCTAACATCACCACAGCACAGACTACAGCCACCGCTGCCGCCCACAGGTTTGGAGCAACAAAGGCTCCTTCATACCAGGAGCGAACGGCTTCAACCAATACTTGCAGCCCAACCATAGCCATAATAAATGAAGCTACCAAAGCAGCAACCGTCTCCGCTCTAAAATGACCATAGGCATGATCCGAATCAGGTGGTTTCTGGGAGATCCGAAGCCCAATCAGTACAGCAATGGATGCTACAATATCTGTAAGGTTATTAAAACCATCGGCCAGCAAGGCGCTGGAAGCAAATAAATATCCACAGATCAGCTTAAAAGCGGACAAGACGAGATAGGCTACGATACTAACCCAAGCCCCTCGCTCCCCTTTTCGAATTTCTTCATAAGCGTTCAAACCGGGCGACACCCCTTTAACGTTTCGTATTACGGTTTTTCCATGTTACCAAATGCGGAGCGTGTGGGTCTACAGAAACAGTGTTGCCAGGTTGCATTGCTGTAGGCAAGCCGAAACAAAGTTGCCAGACGGCAGGGCTGTAGTTATTGAGAAAAAATGTTGGCCTGGGTAAAACCAAAGGTTTTGAGCATTTTATCAGGTTGCCCTTGTGGGGCTTTTATAAAACGTATAAAATAGGTACATCCCGTCCAATCTGGACGGCTCACTGTAAGACCGGGAGGGAAATAACGATGAGCGAAAATAACGAACCGAAAAAGGTCAGTTTGCAGGATGCTATACGCCAAAAACTGGCGCAAAAGAAAGAACAAGCAAATTCTGGTAACCAATCCAGCGCCTACTTTGAAGGCGGACCTAAAGCGATGAAGAGTCAAAACAACAAAAAGCCTAACAACCAACGTCGCCGTACTGGTGGATCTTAGGTCTTAAAGCCGCCGAGAAACCATTGAATTACAAAAAGAACCGCAAGCCCTCTTCACAGAGGCTTGCGGTTCTTTGGTGTTCCTATAATCATGTGCCGCAGATGATGCTTAGATTAAGCTTCTACCGGATACATTTTATTGCGCAGTTCTTTGATTTCATCACTTTCCAGATATTCGTCATAGCTCATTTGGCGATCGATGATGCCTGTTGGCGTAATTTCGATAATCCGGTTAGCAATCGTTTGGATGAACTGATGGTCATGGGATGTAAACAGCATTGTGCCGTCAAAGTCAATCATACCGTTATTCAGTGCTGTGATGGATTCAAGATCCAAGTGGTTCGTTGGCTCATCCAGAATCAGTGCGTTTGCACCTGTCTGCATCATTTTTGCCAGCATACAACGAACCTTCTCCCCCCCGGAGAGTACGCTAGCCTTCTTCTGGGACTCCTCACCGGAGAACAGCATACGGCCCAAGAATCCACGCAGATACGTTTCATCCTGATCTTTCGAATACTGACGGAGCCAATCCACGAGAGTCATGTCTACACCGTCAAAATACTGAGAGTTGTCTTTCGGGAAATAAGCCTGAGTCGTCGTTATACCCCAAGTATATTCGCCGCTATCTGCTTCGGTTTCACCCATGAGAATATCAAATAACAGTGATTTGGCATTTCCGTTCGGGCCAACAAATGCAATTTTGTCACCTTTGTTCACCACAAAGCTCACATCATTCAACATTTTCACACCATCGATGGATTTGTCAATACGATCTACCGTCAGCAATTGTTTACCTGCTTCACGTTCAGGCTTGAAGTTGATAAACGGGTATTTACGGTTGGATGGACGAAGGTCATCCAATGTGATTTTGTCGAGTGTTTTCTTCCGGGAAGTCGCCTGTTTGGACTTCGAAGCGTTCGCAGAGAAACGTTGAATAAAGGCTTGCAGCTCTTTAATCTTCTCTTCTTTTTTCTTGTTGGCATCCCGCTGCAGAGCAAGTGCCAATTGGCTGGACTCATACCAGAAGTCATAGTTACCTACGTACATCTGGATTTTACCGAAGTCAATATCTGCGATATGCGTACATACCTTGTTCAGGAAGTGACGGTCATGGGATACCACAATAACGGTACCTTCATAATCCATCAGGAAGTTCTCCAGCCATTGAATGGATTCGAGGTCCAAGTGGTTGGTAGGCTCATCGAGCAACAGGTTGTTTGGACGGCCAAACAACGCTTGTGCCAGCAATACACGGACTTTTTCGTTTCCGCTCAGCTCTATCATTTTTTTGTCATGCATGTCACGTACAATGCCAAGACCGATCAGGAGCGCCGCTGCATCTGGTTCAGCATCCCAGCCGTTTTGCTCAGCGAATTCCCCTTCAAGCTCACCTGCACGCAAACCGTCTTCTTCTGTGAAGTCTGCCTTCGCATACAAAGCATCCTTCTCTTTCATGATGGAATACAGACGAGCGTGACCCATAATGACCGTTTCGAGAACCGGATACTCATCATATTCAAAGTGGTTTTGCTTCAAAACGGCCATACGTTCGCCCGGGGTGATGTGCACCTCTCCCGAGTTGGCTTCAATCTCACCAGACAAAATTTTCAAGAATGTTGATTTGCCGGCTCCGTTGGCGCCGATCAGGCCGTAACAGTTCCCTGGCGTGAATTTGATATTTACATCTTCAAAAAGTGCACGTTTTCCGTAGCGGAGCGTGATGCCGCTTGTACTGATCATTAAGCATACCATCCTTTATTGGTTAATCTGCATACTGCATGAATAGCAAGTTGCGTAAATCATGGATTCAATATCCCGATGCCTATTCTGGCACCATATTATAACACAAAAAAGCGGCAAATTCGAAAATTGGCCGCTTTTTACTTATTAAAGATTTGGTAAATGTACTGTTCATGCAGGCATATCCCTACATTAACATATTTGGCTCACTTTTGTTAGCCCTGTTTACCTTCCTCGTGATGAATGCGGAGTGTTTCGCCATGACCAAGCACCCGAATCCGCTCTTTACCAATGCCTAAACGTTCACGTTCAACTTCCAGCCGATCCAGCGCTTCCTTGGGCGTATCATCCGCCAGCTTGAATGTGCCGTAATGCATTGGCACCATGAGCTGTGAGCCGGATTCAACGAACCCCTGCAGCGCTTCTTCGGGTGTCACATGCTGAGAAGTCATGAACCATTCCGGATCGTAGGCACCGATGGGCATCAGGGTAACCCCAATGTCAAAGCGTTCTCCAATCGTTTTGAAACCCTGGAAGTAACCTGTATCACCCACAAAATACAACACAGGCGGACCGCCGGATGTTTTGGATGTTTCGTCCTTCCCTGATTCCGTGGATGATTCATCCTGATTGTTCGTTGTTGTAGCACTTTCCACTGCTGAATTCGTTGCCGAATGATTCGATTCCAATACATAACCGCCCCAATGAGACGTATTGGTATCAAACAACGTTCGGCGCGTCCAGTGCTGTGCAGGAACAAAAGTTATTTTGACTCCGCCAAGTGTCATATGATCCCACCATTTCATCTCCTGGCATCGATGGAATCCTTTGCGAATCATCTTGCGTTTCAGACCATCGGGTACGATCAGCAACGTCTTGGCTGTAATAAGCTTACGCAAGGAAGCCAGATGCAGATGATCATAGTGGGAATGGGATATCAGAATCACATCCAACGGTGGAATATCCTGAATCGGAATGCCGGGGGCACCGAGCCTGCGTTGAAATCCCATTTTTTCGGCCCACACCGGGTCAGTCACGATGTTTAATCCATAATATTGAATGAAAAACGTGGAGTGACCAATCCAGGTAATACTTGTGTCATCCCGGTTGGCATGCAGATAATCCAGTTCAGGCGGGTGTTTGGGCACGGTGTAGGAGTAGTCCTTCACTTTGCTCCGCCGTTGCTCCCTCCATTGTTTGAATTCCTTCAGCGTTTTGTCCGTACTTACATTATCGATATTGTTATAACGGATTTTTGGCATGAAAGGGCACTCCTCCCTTCCTCATTTCTTAACAAGAGATTACCCCAAACGGGAATGGACGTACCAACCAATCAATCCTTTGGGTTCTTATATACGGCCAGATATACAAACAGAAAGACAATAGCAGCCGCAATGATCAGTGGAGGGGCGTACATAATGGTGAATGTCTCAAAAAAGCTCAATCCGGTTATACCGGGTATCCCCGTGACTCCCTCAGTAGATAGTGGATCCAGCAAGGAAGTCATGAGTGAGAACATGTATGGGTGCATGAACAGACTCATCCTTTCTTTTTACCAGAATTACCGCGCACATAATTGGCATCAAACAGGAACAGCTTCATAATCAGCACAAGCGAAGGAATGAGCACGAGTAGCCCCAGACTAAACGCTGTAATGAGCGCAATCCCCATCGTGCGATTCGTAAAGCCGTCGTAAATATTGATGTAAGGATACAGAATGTACGGAAGGTGGGATCGCCCGTAACCATACCAGGCAAAGGCAAACTGAAGCATGACAGCAACAAAACACCAACCTAGATATTTACTTTTCCACACCAGCGACACGGCAATGACAAAACAAATAAACGAAGCGATGAACATCCATGAAATATTTACCATCTGCTCAAAGTGTTCGGGATTCTGTTTGTTAATCTGCAGAAAAGCCAGAAAGCTTGCAAAAATGGTAGGCAAACTCCAGAGCAGCGCGTACTCTCTAAGCACCTCATATGCCGGCTCATCCCCCGCCCGTTTTGCATAATAAGATAGAAACATCGCCGAGATGTACAGCACACTAACCAGTGCAAGCAAAACAACCGACCATGTATAGGGATTCGTCAAAAATTCACGCCAGCGAAAAAACACCTGATCGCCCACCTCTTCAATGATCCCGCCTTCGGATATTGCCAAAATGGTGGAGAACACGGCTGGAATCAGCAATCCCGTCGCCCCGTACAATGCCATATAGATCCGGCTGTTCTGCCCATGATTGCCATAGGTATTGTAGGCGTAATACACGCCCCGGATCGCAAGCAGTACAATGGCCAGGGAACCCGGCACCAGCAAGGCCGTCCCGTAATAAAAGGCGCTGTCCGGATAAAACCCGACCAGTCCGACCACAAAAAAGATCAAAAACACATTCGTCACTTCCCACACGGGAGACAGGTAGCGCTGAATGATGTTATGAATTTTGTTCTCATGCCCGGTCAAAATGCTATAAAAGCTGAAGAACCCGGCGCCAAAATCAATCGAAGCAACGATCAGGTAACCGAACAAAAACGTCCACAATATTGCGATGCCTGCAATTTCGAAACTCAATGCACGATCCCTCCTTCAAGCCCCAGAGACTCTAGTTCCTTCTCTGCTTCCTTGTTACGGAACAGCTTGCTGAGTACCCGAATGCACGAGAAACACAGGATCAGATACAGCAATATGAACAACACTAACATCCATCCTACCGAAGTTGACGTCGTGGCCGCTTCCGCCACCTTCATATATCCGCGTAAGATCCAAGGTTGCCTGCCAACTTCAGCGAACATCCACCCCAACTCGATCGCAATCATGGCCAGTGGCCCCAGCAAGACAATGCCAAGCAGCAGCCACTTGGGATAGGGCTTGCGCCCTGGCAACCAGCGCCGCAGTACATATAACACAGGAATCATCAGGATGATCACTCCGGTGGTGACCTTCAGGTCGAACATATAATGTATGGATAGTGGTGGTCTCAGATCCGCCGGAAATTCTTCGAGACCTTTCACTTCCGTATCTGGACGATTACCCGCCAAAATGCTAAGCGCATAGGGAATCTCAATCGCGTATTTCACTTCATTGTTCTCATCCAAAATCCCCCCATAAACGAGCGGTGCCTCTTTCATCGTCTTGAAATGCCATTCTGCGGCAGCCAACTTCTCCGGCTGATATTTCGCAAGAAATTTACCGGAGGAATCGCCGATCATGACGGTACTAATGGCAAATACGAGCGCAGATACCGTCGTGAGTTTCAGTGCTTTTTTGTAATACACATGATCCCGTCCCCGAAGCAAACTGAAGGCGGCTATCCCCGCCAGGATACCTGCACTCAAGGTGTAGGATGAGGCGAGTACATGGGACACTTTGGTTGGCGTTGCCGGATTCAACATGGCAGCAATCGGATGAATGTCTTTCATGATGCCATTAATCAGGGTAAATCCCTGAGGCTGGTTCATGAAGGAGTTCACCGTTGTAATAAAAATCGCAGATGCAGATGAGCCGAGAGCTACCGGAATCAACAGCAGCATATGCGTATATTTCTTTTTGAAACGATCCCACGTATAGAGGTAAATTCCAAGAAAGATCGCCTCTATAAAAAAGGCAAACGTCTCCATGAACAGCGGCAGGGCGATTGCCTGACCCGCTACCCGCATAAACATCGGCCACAGCAGACTGAGCTGTAATCCGATCGAGGTGCCTGTAACGACGCCAACAGCAACGGTGATGACAAAACCTCGCGCCCACCGGCGTGCCAGCAAGGTGTAATGCATATCATTGGTTCGGAGTCCTCGCCACTCGGCCAAGGCAATCATAAGTGGAACACCTACACCAATAGAGGCAAAAATAATGTGTACAAACAGGGTAAGGCCGGTTAGTATCCGGCTGAGCAAAACAGGGTCCAGGGATGACATGGTTACACTCCTCTTTCACATAATCGTTATGTACGACAGCAGTTACTCTGCTTGAACGTGTATCTCAATAACTCATGATTCGGATGATGCTCTTCACAACGGCATACAGCACAACCACAGCTGCAACCAGACAGACGATAATGAGTGTTTTCTCTTGTTTACGGAACATATACCTGCCGTCCTCCTTTTGCATGGGATGCAAATTATGGCTCTATAGACAGTTTGCAAAAGAAGTTGTTTTTTTATCCGGGGAAATTGAAAAACAAAAAAAGCCTTTCCCCTTATCACGCTCACGCGCTGAAGGGCAAAGGCTCTATCCGTAGGTCTCGTACATAAACATTATTCATAAAAAAAGTGGAATACATTTCTTCATTCTTCATTAAATTCAGACCAATACGTCCTGCTTGGGCAGTCGTACCTTGAACGTACTTCCTTTGTCCGGTGCAGATATAAAGGTCAGCGTACCCTTGTGATCCTCTACAATTTTACGGGAAATGTACAACCCAATTCCTGTTCCACCAATCTGCCGGTGATCCGAATTATCGACCCGATAGAATTTGTTAAACAGCATGTCCTTCTCTTGCTCCGCAATACCTATTCCGTAATCACGCACATCAAGACATAACCATTCCTCTTCTTCCCATAACGTAACATCGATACGATCGGCTCCCGGAGAATACTTAACTGCATTACCCACCAGATTATGCAGAACCTGAACCATCCTGTTCTGGTCCGCATAAGCAAAAAAGTCTCCATTAAACGTATGCACGTAGATACGTTGGGCAGACTTCATATTCCACTGTTCGGCAACCCCTTCTACCAACTCCACCAGCGGTACATACGTCATGTGGTAAGTCATACCTTCGTTGTCGAGACGCTGAATATCGAGTACATCATCGAGCAAACTGCTCAGCCGCTTGCCCTCCGAAGAGATGGTCTGCATGAATTCCCGCTGTTGAGCTGCCGGAAGGTCATACATCATCATAAGTTCCACATATCCCATAATGGTGGCTACAGGCGTTCGAAGCTCATGAGATACCACACTGATCAGCTCATTTTTCATCCGATCCAGCCGTTCTTCTCCTGTTCGGTCACGGAACACCAGCAGAAACCCATGGTTTTTACCGGGGACATCCATCTGCTTCATGTACAAGGAAAATACACTTTTATCCACATTATTGAATATAAATTCGGTCTCGATAAACGCCGTTTCTCCATTCAGGAATGCTCTCGTCTGTTCCATCAGATTGAAGTTGTCCGTTAATACCATCGTATCAATCGCCTGCGCCAAATCCTCAATGGATCTGCCCATAAAATCACCCAAACCAAACATCTCTTCTATCCTTCGATTGACGATGGTTATGGTACCTGATCGATCAGACATCACGAGCCCTTCTCGTACGGATTCAATAAATTGCTCACTGATATCTCGCTGTTCCTGGATGGCAATCTTCTCATTGAACAACTCCGAGTTCAGCTTCTCCAGCGCAAGGGCATGACGTACACGATCTTCTTCTGCTCTGGTCCGCTCCGTAATATCCTTAATAAACAGGTTATATAATGTCTCATTTTTGCCCAACTGGATCTCAACAATTTTGTACTCAATCGGAAATACGGAACCATCCCGTCGGATACCTGAAATTTCTTCAACGATGGTGTATCTTTTACCTTCAACATATTCAAATCGCTCCAGCAAATTCTTGATCTCCTTGCAGCTGGCCCCTTGAAAAAGAGATGGCGCTTCCTTGTGCAGGATCACTTCTTCCCGACGCAATCCAAACATTCTTTCAGCCTCCGGATTAAACTCAACGATCAGCCCATTGGAGTCCACAGCGATAATCGCATCAATAGAGGATTCAATAATGGCACGTTTGACCTCTTCACTATTCTTGAGTTCCTTGGTACGCTCGATAACCCTGTCCTCCAGCGTTAACTTGTCGTGACGAATCTGTTCGAATTGTTCCAGCAGCACATCGGCCATTTTGCGCAAATTACCAATCAGGATCTGTACTTCGGTTACATGGCTGGTTGGCCACTCCATCTTCCCATTTCGAAACAGCAGTCTCGGAAGAGAGCCTGTCATTCGGGTCAGTCTTAACAGCGGGCTAACAACCTTACTGCTGAGAGGAGCCGCTACGATCATGGAAGCCACGATGATGATGAACAGGGATTGCAGCGTGGTCAGATAAATGGATTCGATTCGGGGGTAATACTCGGACGAGTCAGTCACAATGAATACCCGATAAGGTGTTAACCTTGTCATTTCTGCTTCATAGATAAAAGAGGCTTGTTTCCAATGATTCAATACATCGCTGTAATGGATATTTGCGGAACTTAACAGAATGAGGTTATCCCTCGACTTCAGAAGACGGAATCTGTCCATGTCCAGATACTCGCCCACCTGTAGTGTATTCAAACCAGAAGCGACGACTGTATCATTGCGATCCAGCAGAATCACATTCACACCCAGTAGATGATGATAACGCGCCATATTCTGATCCATATTCTCGGAGGTAACATACTCTTCATCAATATCCTGAACAACCGCAGTTGCTGCATATTTCATATCACGTAATATGGCATCATTCATTTGACCCAATTGTCTGCGGCTATCTGCGGATAACAGTACGAGTGAAACAAATACCACAAAGGCGACTACGTATTTAAACGCAATTCTTGTTAATGGAATGGTTCCCATGCGTTTTGACTTGTGTTCACCCGTGGTGATCCAAAAATCAACTACAATTCCCGCAATCAGCGCATTCACCATACCAATCACAGCAATATACATATACTCATACTTTAAATCGTCTATATTTAAACCCAACATAAAATGCCCGGCATAGATAACAGGAAGTAACATGACTACCCAAAAGACAGCATTAGCCTTGATTAAGCTGCCATTCTTCCAGCGGATCTGCCAAACGAGCATCCAGATTAATTCCATGAAGTGGGCAAGCATGACAGTTAAATTGTGCGGCACAAAGCCAACAAAGACGGTATTCAGGAGATGGATAACTGTAAGGGTGACAAATCCATAGATGGCCCCATGCAAACGAAGAGCAATGAGTGCTGCGGCGCTACCAATCATAAACTGTACACCATAGAATAAAGTAAACGGAAAAATAGTGCTTAGTGAGCCCAGAATGATCAGAATGCTGGTCCCAATCCAGGGTATTCTCAGTTTCAACACGACCCAATCCAGCATTTGTCTTGCCTTTATACGATCCATAGGCAATTGCCCTCATGGATCATTTTTTCTTCTGTTTTCAACAACAACGTTGGTTCCCCCTATAAACTTAAGCGGATACAATATTACTTTTTTCCCCTTAACTCGTTCTGATCCATTATACTGTAATTAATACTTGGTGTAGCTTTGGGAAATTCTGATTGATCGGCAACCAAACTGCATTCATGCTAGAATATTGAAGTTCATTCAAAAAGCGTATTCTTTCTCTACATATACATCCTATATTTTGGGATAGAAACATTAAAAAATTTGCGGCATTTATTCGCAATTCACCTTGTTTTTTTAGCATTTTCTTAACATATTATTTTCACCAGGAGTGTGACCCTATGACTATCAAAGTACTTCTTATAGAAGATGAGAAAAATCTGGCCGACATGATTGCTTTCTTTCTTGAGGAGGAAGGATACATCACTGAACGGGTTCATCATGCCCGCGAGGCACTTCAACTGTTTCCACAATTCCAGCCGGATATTGTTGTAACGGATCTCATGCTTCCTGAAATGGATGGAAATGATCTCGTAGAAGCCTTTCGCCAGCACTCCACTGTGCCCATTCTGATGATCTCGGCAAGCACCATGCTGAATGATCGACTTCGTGCATTGCATAATGGTGCGGATGACTTTCTGTGCAAACCATTTAGTTTGAAAGAGTTGGATGCCCGGATTAAAGCACTGCTGCGAAGATCAATCATTTCCTATCAGGATAAACCGGTAAAAGAAGACAAGCAGGCAGAGGTTACTGGACATGTGAATGTGAATGAGTACAGAAGAACCCTGTTTGTGGATGGCGTTGAAATCGAGGTCACTCATATTGAGTTTGAGATTATGAAGGAATTGTACCGCAATCCGGGTAAAGTGTTCACCCGCAATGAACTGATGGATCGGATCAAAGGCTCCGAACGCGCCTATCTGGATCGTACCATTGATGTTCATATCTCAAGTCTACGTAAAAAAATTGAGCCTGACCCCAAGAACCCACGTTATATTAAAACGGTTTGGGGAACAGGCTATAAATATGTGATCTAATACGATCGTAACGATTATAAAGTTAAACATCTTTGGCCATATCTCTCTTTTATCTCATGGATAAGATGGGTGGTATGGCTATTTTTGAGTTATGGATAGACGAAGAATGAAACCAATTTTCCATATCCTTGATTAGTTGATTCGGGTCTTGCTCGTTCCAGAGAATCATCTTCATCTCACCCGTACCTGTAATTTCTTGCAGGTGACGCTTCCGAATAAGGGATTGGAAATCCGTAATGACTAGTAACGGAAGTTGTGGCATAAAAGCCCGAATGGCATTTGCTGCTGACACCGCTTCTTCGGCAACCTGATAATCAACAATACAATAACGGGCATTTTCCCAACTTCCCCGATGTGTTTCTATCGCAGAACCAGATGTTGAGTCCTCAATCCAGTTCGTGAACAATTGAATAATATTCTCATATGCAATACGACGTTTTCCATCCGAGAGCACGGTAATGGGTTCCATAGGTATACCTCCAGTTGATTCTTATCTTTATTGTGCCAATTTTCGTTTAAAAATGTTTGTGCGTGAACATGAAAGAAGTGTTAACAAATTTCGCACTTCTTCACATTAAGTGTTAGACACGTCCACTTCACTTCTGGATGATTTCGCAGATTCCACACATTGATGTAAAATAGAGAAATACCCGTGTGATTTAATTTACGGGAAGTTAAAGATGAATCTGGTACTATAGGAGGTTACATTGATGAATATTGTTTCCATTGAACCAACACCGAGTCCAAATACGATGATGTTACATCTCGATGAACGTCTGGAGGACGGAATTCGCAAAACATATACACTGGACAACGAACGATCTGCTCCGGCGTTCATTCGCCAGATGCTTCATATTCCCGGTGTAAAGAGTGTGTTCCACACAACAGACTTTGTCGCACTTGATCGTAAAGGGAATGCCGACTGGTCCGTTATCTTGGGCGAAGTCCAAAATCGCCTTGGACAGCACGGCATCGATCTGGACTGGATTGAATCCGAAGATGGTTCAGGCGAGCACTTCGGAGAAGCACAGGTATTTGTACAATTCTTCCGAGGTGTACCGATGCAAATTAGGGTCAAGGCCGGGGTCAAGGAAGAACGAATTTCGTTGTCAGACCGCTTTGTCAAAGCCGTAACAGAAGTCGCCAGTGCAACGATGATCAAAGAACGTAAACTGAGTGATTACGGTGTTCGATATGGTGAATTGCCTGATATTGCACGTGAAGTCGAGCAGGAATTGGAAGCCGCTTACCCGCCGGAACGGCTGGAGCAAGTCATTAAACAGGCCATTGAACATGGTACCAAATCCGAAGAGTTCGTCGAGCGCCGCCGTGAATTGGATGGAGCCGAACTTGAAGAGGCTCTGCGAAACGAAGACTGGAATGTTCGCTATGCGGCATTTGACAGCATGGAGCCTACGGCAGAAAGACTGCCTCTCGTAGCCCATGCCTTGCATGACAACAAAATGCAGATACGTCGCTTGGCTGTCGTATACCTGGGTGACATTCGTACACCGGAAGCGATGGAACTGCTGTATGAAGCACTTCAGGACAGTTCTCCTGCGGTACGCCGGACTGCCGGGGATACCTTGTCGGATATCGGTGATCCTGCCGCCACTCCAGCCATGACAGCTACGTTATCCGATAAAAGTAAACTTGTACGCTGGCGTGCAGCACGTTTTCTCTATGAGGTCGGAACTGAAGAAGCAGAGCAAGCGTTGCGCGTTGCAGCCGATGATCCTGAATTTGAAGTCAGCCTGCAGGCCAAGATGGCTCTGGAGCGGATCGAATCGGGCGAACAGGCTGCTGGAACGGTATGGCAGCAGATGGCTGGCCGTAATAAAAAAGAGGAATAGTCGTCTCTCAGACCTCACATCCAACAATTGTTATTGCACTGGAAAACCATGCGCGTTATACTGATTGTCTGTTTACTAAACAGGACACACGGTGTTAAGTTGTGTTGTTCATAATTTCATAGACAATAGATACACCTCATCCATTGATGGTGAGGTAGAGGTCGCGGGTGCGATCAGTACGCTGATGGAGGCGCTAAGGAGCCGCTTATGAGATCAGCCGAAAGGTGTACCCGCCGAAGCTCGCTGGACGTTCCTTATACGGTCCAGTGAGCTGGGGCTGCTGTCGAAAGGCGCAGAACTGTCACGGAAGTACATTTCCTTTATATAAAGGTATGAATTCTTCTGTGTTGAGCTATCTTAATCATCTGGGACATGGTGCGGACATTGAAATATTAAAGACCGCAGGCTGATGCCTGTGGTCTTTTGTTTATGAATTCAAGTATCGCAAACATCAGTATACCGAATGAAGGAGTGTTTCCATGCAAGACCGCAGTAACCCAACAACAACAACTGGACCTTCCCTGAAAAAAGGATTACGCGCACGCCATATGACGATGATCGCCCTCGGTGGCTCAATTGGTACCGGGCTGTTTCTCGCAAGTGGTACCGCCATCTCAACCGCAGGCCCTGGTGGAGCATTAATTGCCTATGTGGCCGTTGGCATCATGGTTTATTTCCTAATGACCAGCCTTGGTGAGCTTGCTACCTTTATGCCGGACTCCGGTTCATTTAATACGTATGCCGCACGTTTTGTCGATCCTGCTCTCGGGTTCGCCATGGGCTGGAACTTTTGGTACAACTGGGCGGTAACCATTGCAGCAGAGCTTGCTGCCGCTACTGTACTCATTAAATACTGGTTCCCCGACAGTTCATCCATGTTATGGAGCTTATTGTTCCTCGTGCTGATCTTTTCCTTGAACGTGTTGTCTGTTAAAGGCTATGGAGAGTCCGAGTACTGGTTCGCCATTATCAAAGTCGCTACTGTTATCATCTTCCTGGCCGTTGGTGTGCTCATGATCTTTGGTATTATGGGCGGAGAAGCCGTTGGTTTCAGCAACTTCACCATCGGTGATGCGCCCATCCATGGCGGATTCTTCGCTGTGCTTGGTGTGTTCATGGCTGCTGGATTCTCATTTCAAGGTACCGAGCTTATCGGGGTAGCCGCCGGTGAAAGTGAAAACCCGCGCGAGAATGTCCCTCGTGCAATTCGTCAGGTATTCTGGCGCATTCTGATTTTTTACATTTTGGCGATTACCGTGATCAGTCTGATCATCCCGTATACTCATCCGAATCTGCTCAAAGGTGACCTGGAAAATATCGGTGTCAGCCCGTTCACACTGGTGTTTGAGAAAGCTGGCCTCGCCATTGCGGCTTCCGTCATGAATGCCGTTATTCTGACTTCTGTACTCTCTGCCGGTAACTCAGGCATGTATGCTTCAAGCCGGGTTCTCTATGCCCTTGCCCGTGACGGTAAAGCCCCTCGTTTCTTGGGCAAGTTGAACAAAAAGGGTATTCCAATGAATGCACTTTTGCTTACAACAGCCGTTGGTATGTTGGCATTCCTTGCCTCGCTGTTCGGTGATGGGATTGTGTACACGTGGTTGCTGAATGCATCCGGTATGTGTGGTTTTATCACTTGGCTGGGTATCGCTATCAGTCATTATCGCTTCCGTCGTGCATACGTTGCACAAGGCAGGGATCTGAGCGATCTGCCTTATCGGGCACGCTGGTTCCCGTTTGGGCCGATCTTTGCCTTTGTCCTGTGTATTATCGTGATCATCGGACAGAACTATCAGGCATTCACGGGTGATCAGATCGACTGGAGTGGAGCCATCGTTGCCTACTTGAGCGTACCCCTGTTCCTGGTGTTGTGGCTCGGTTACAAATGGATCAAAAAGACCAAAGTGGTGCCGCTACAGGAATGTGATTTCACACCTACGGATTCACCAGCTGATAAGCACTAACGAAGAATCAGGTTGTTTCTGTCCTCTACGTTCTCATGTAAATGGATAGTTTAACTTATACAGTTACTACGATTTAACTTCATATTAAAAAAACCTCCCCGTAGCGTTGCAGTCTTCCTACTGTAGCGAAACGGGGAGGTTTTGTTTTGGTTCGACTCTCCCCCTTCGAACATTTCTGTACATCCTTTCGTCCCTGTCCATATTTTGTATAGATCCGTAAGTAGAATAGAGAAAGGTATACTATTTTTCTTGGACAACGGGAGTTGATGTATAATGAAAAAATTCTCTATTCTGCTCGTTCTACTGGGCATCCTGATCATCAGCTTTCCTTTCCTGCGGGAAACGTATTATGATTGGCAGCAAACCCGTGTCATGAACGATCTGGAGCAATTGCAAAACGGCTTGTCTAAGCTTAATCACTCCTTCGAACAAGGCATACAGGATGCAGCTTCTGCCGAGCCGACTACTGACAATACAGGTACAGTGCAAGAGGCCTCGTCGGATACGTTGGGGGTGCTATCGATTGACAAGATTGATGTCCACTTACCGATTCTGGAGGGTGCAACGGAGGACAACATGAAGGTAGCTGCAACCCATCTTGTTGAAACCACCCGTATCGGGAACAAAGGTAATGCTGCCATAGCCGCTCATCGCGCCCACAAAAAAGGACGGCTGTTCAATCGTCTGGGAGAACTCCAGATCGGTGATTCAATGGAAGTCACCCTGACAGATCGAACGATTATCCAATACAAGGTAGATCAGATATCCGTTGTGGAGCCAACTGACTTATCTGTGCTGGAGGATCCCGGGCTTGGACAGGTCCTTACCTTGATTACCTGTGATCCACTCGTCAATCCAACACATCGCCTAATTGTAAGAGCTATTGCAGTGAAACCAAATGTTACGGGGACCTGATCCTCCCTAAATATCACAAAAAAATACCCTCTAGCATATTCACACGTCGACGCTAAGTCTTCGTAGTGATTGCTAAAGGGTATCTCTATCTACACACGATGAATTTTAGATACTGCGTGTTTCGATCTAGCGATGAAGCTGTTGTCTGCGGCGGAAGTACATGAATCCCGCGCTACCTAGCGCCATCAGCATCATGCCCACAGCAGTGTAAGCCATTGTGCTCTCTTCACCTGTTTGTGGCAGCATTCCCTGAGATCCAGAATTTCCGTTTGGCTGTGATGCAGAATTTCCATTGCCCTGTGATCCATCTGTATCCGTTCCAGCAGGAGGTGCAAGTGCACCATCCCCATCAGGTGCATCTGTATCCCCAACTGGAGGTGCAGTATCGTCACCGTTGGAATCGCCTGGTGTCGGTGTCACTACCCCGGAATCTTCATCTGTCGGAACTTCGCTTCCTCCCCCAGACTCTGTAGGTTCAGTTACAACTGTGCCTGGAACCGACGAATTTGGTTTTCCTGGTTCCGGAGTTACTGGTTTCTCTGGATCTGGTGTTACACCCGTAGTAGGTGTTCCCGGATTATAAGGTCCACTAGACCCACCACCCGATACCGGGATAGCTTGATTCGTTTTTTCCACAACTACAGCTTCGGTTTGTATGTTCGTAATTTCGAATGGTACTGGTGTTGTTTCCAACATGTATCCGTTAGGCGCTTTTATTTCAACCAACTGATATTTATTGATATCCAAGCCTTCAAGTACAATTTCACCTTGTTGATTGGTTGTCAGTGAAGCTTCATCTAGACCTGTTACCTTGTGGAATTCCCAATTCCCATTTGCATCCATCAATGCAGTTTGAGCTCGTAATTCAAATACAGCTCCTTGAAGGTGCAGAGTTCGGCCCGCATTGGTTTTAATCAATTTAACAGAACGATCATTTTTTTTATTTTCAATGGTTATTTGAGTTTCCGGTTTGATAATAGATACAAGGGTCTCCGGCTGTTCAATAACAAAGCCTTCTGCCTTGGTCTCTACCAATGTATATGAACCATAATCCAAACCATCGAATTCAATGACCCCATTTAGGTCGGTTACTTTTGTATCGATGACAATGTTGGAACGATCACGCAATTCGAATTCGATTCCGCTTAATACAGACTTATCCTTGGCATTTACTTTGGTAACGACAAGTTTACCACCTGCACCCATTG
The DNA here is from genome assembly GCF_056395745.1 of Paenibacillus sp. 10L310. Lineage (NCBI taxonomy): Bacteria > Bacillati > Bacillota > Bacilli > Caryophanales > Paenibacillaceae > Paenibacillus > Paenibacillus sp. 10L310. The sequence continues at coordinate 59,007 of NZ_JBFTKC010000008.1, forward strand.
CATTAGACTTCGTCAAGGTAATACTCTCCGTCTGATTCTCTACAATGGTAAACGGAATTGGTGTAGCATCCAATTGATAAAACTCAGGTGCCACGACTTCTACCAGCTCATAATCCCCTGGCGACAGTCCACCTTTGGCGATCTTCCCATCTTCCCCTGTCGTTAACTCATCGATTTTCTCTCGCGTTGCGCCGTCCTTGGAGTACAATTCGAAAGTTGCACCCTTAAGTGTCTTGGAGGAGTCCACCGCATCTACCTTGGTTAATTCAAACCCTTGGCGAATCTTTTTATTTTCAATTTCAAAAGCAATATCCGCATCCTTAAATTCAATCGTTTGACCTGAGGCAGAGCCATATTCAGGATCAACCAAATATCCTGCCGGTGCAGATAATTCTTTTAACTTATAAGGTACACCGTTGGTTAGATTGTTTAATCGATAGTTTCTGGAGCTTTCAACCACACCATTCTCGTCCGTTGGTTTCAATGTTTCCAGAAGCGTAGTTCCAGACGCATTATAGATTGCAAATATTGCACCCTCCAGCGGAACTCCTGTATCACTGACTTTGTGAATTCTGATTTTGCCCAGACCTGTAGAGGCTCCTCCACCAGCTCCAGCCAAGGAAACTTTGATTCCCGACTGATTACCTTCTCCGATTACCGAGGAAGATTGGCCTGCAAATTCAACCTTATTCTCAATTCGGGCGCCATGATCGGCATTAATATAAGACTGATATTCCAAAATGAATGCAGTATGGATATCTTTCTTGAAGGTGAAGGTAAATGTATTGCCCTCCACGTCCAATTCATAATCAGCCGGATCAACAAGTCCAGCTTTGGTGGATACATTGCCTGAATTGTTGGCAGGTAAATTGGTTGCATATAATTTCAATGAATCAGCCAATAAAATCTGGTTCTCTGACAAGGTATCTGTTAATTGGTTACCCGCAGGAATGAAAGATTGACTTGGATTGATATTTACCGTCCATGATGCTTTATCCGTTGTACCTTCTTGCTTCCCTGTTTTGCGCACGTATACACCACCGTTGGCAGGTGTAACACTGGCTGATCTATTAAATCGTATTGCACCACCCTCACCATCCGTCAGAACAGCCTGGTTGGCATATGCGCCTGCTACAGAATATGGTCCATCCAGACTTGTTTGGTACTGAATGCGATAAGCCATTTTGCCCATGTTACCCAGATCCAACGCAAAACCTTTACCGTCCGGGTTCAACTGGAATTGACCAGGTGTGAGCAGAACCTCGCTACCCACAGCAGTAACATTATTGGCTCCCTGCAACTCTAACTCATGAACTTTCAATGAGCCGTCTACGAAAGATTGGTCTCCAGTGTAAGCATCCTTAAGGATTGCATCCTGAATATCAAACAAATTGTAGTTTACATCGATTGTCCAGGTGATCTTTTTATCTTTGGCGCTATATTCACCCTTTTTGTTACCATTTTGAATTGTGTAGTCTTGCGGTTTGACCGCAGCAGTTTTGGTAATCGCAGTCTGTTTTACATCAGACTCTTCCCAATCGATCTTGGCTGAGTTGCGATATTCATCATTCGTTGGCATACCCGCTGTGGGATCAAAGCTTGTTTTATAAGTAATAACATGCTCCGTACTGAGCGTTACGCCGTCCTTCAAGCGAAGTGAGAATCCTTTTTCATACGTTGGATCAGCCGGGTCTGGAGTCAGTTCAAAGTCGTCTTTGTTAACACCACTCACTTGAAGACTACCCGGAATCAGTTTCATATGTCTGCCTTCGTAATTGTCGGTGATGACGATATCCGTCATGTCCTGCAAATCACGGTTCACAACAATCTGCCATTCGATTTCTTTTGTGTTGAAGTTTTCACTTTTTACACTCTTTGCAAAAATGACTTCCTGGATGTCTCTTCGGCCTGTTTTGGAAGTACCATCATACATGTTCACTGTGTTCGTAATGGTGTCGTTTGTATACACACGATGAATAGATTGAGTATCATATTCGATCTCATAGGCCTTTGTAATATCGTTCTTAAAATGTAATCTGAAGCCATTATCGAACCCTGTACCCATCGCTTCGAGTGTGTATTCATTCGGATTGATCAGTGTTCTGTTGGAAGCCGCTCCACTTGCATTAATGTCCACTTGATACACTTTGACGGAATTGTTGATCAGTTGCTGTTTTGCCGTATCAAAGCGGTCTTCAATCCATGCATTCGTTTGCATAATTTCTTGCTGATTGTAGTTATATTGCACTTTCCATGTGATCGTCTGGGTTACCGGATCATACGCACTCTCTTGCCCTGATTTGTTCAAAGGCTCATTAAAACTCACACGAACTCGGCCAATATCTGTTTCGTTGTGCTCACTCTGATCCGTTGTAAGCGCAACCTGGTTTTGATACTCCACGTTGGTGAACGGAGCAGTGGTTGGTGCTTTAACACTTGTCGTATAGGTTACACGATAGGCCTTATCTGTATCTCCCAATTGAATTGGAAACTGTGGTTCCGTTTGAACTACTGGGCCTTCTTTTACAGATCCATTCAATTGCACTTCCAATTCGCGAATTTCGATATTGCCCTTGAGCTCCAGCTCTGCTGGGAACGTGTCTGCAAGAACAGCATTTTTCATTGCCTTCTCGCCTTGGTTAAAATCTACAGTCCATTTAATTTCATCCGAGTTGAAGTTGTCTTTGTTTGCGCTTCCCGATTTCTTCAACTTATCTACGGCTGTGTTGGCAAAATGTACATCAATGATGCCCTGCCCTACGGAACTAAAGTCTATCTCCTGTTTCAAGCCATCTTCCATCTTGCTCTCATCGAACTTAATCCACACGTAGAAGTTGCCTTCCAGCTTCGCATGATCGATCAGTTCATTAAAGGTAAAGATGATTGTGCCATCTGGATTCACCACATACTCCCCAACACCGCCATCCAGATTACCCTTAAGCTGCGATCCGATGATGAATTTATCAGGCAAGTTAAAGGTGAACGTAGAGCCATCGCTGTAGTTGTGGTTTTCATCTGCAAGTCCCCATGTAAAGACTACAGCCACCTCATCCTGGATTCGTGGTCGAATATCCTCGATTTTATCTCCTTTGACTTCAATCGTGCCATTCCCGTTGTCTTCTGGTGCCTGATTGTACATCTGCACACTGGTAATCAATTGATCTGTAATTACCGGGCCTGCAGCTGCGATTGCTAAACTGCTCTGGTTGAGGTTTCCCTCCCCCTCTTCTTCCGGAGTGGCAGCAACGTCAACGTTGTTAACCTCTTCCGAACCTGCCAAACCTTCTTCTGATGCTGTATCGCTGATTGCACTGGCTGGCAAATTAGTTAATTCATCCTGAGCATGCATTGTTGGTGTAAATATCCAACCCTGCATCATTTGCGTGACCAGTAACAGAGCAATGATCACTATGCTCACTTTTTTCCTCATTGTTTGCATATCCTCCTCGTACGTAGTGTTGGCATACGCCGAAGATTAGAATAGCAAAGCTACATATACAAAAAATAGACAACACTAAAATCCTCGTTTTTGAACACAAAATTGAACACAAAAAAGGATACTCCTCAAGCGGAGCATCCTGTTCAAACGGTTGTTATAATGTCCAGTTAATTTTGACGCGCAGATCCGTAGTACCTTCCATTTTGGATACATAATAAGATATCGATTTCATGCCAAGTTGGTACAAATCCTGCAAATCTTCAATCAGTCCAGCCTCCGTACCCTTGTACCTGAACGTGAGTGAGGTTCCGCCTTCCTTCAGCTTACTCTGAACTTTGGTCTTCAGCGCAGCATGGCCTTTAACAGCATCCTGTTCATCATACAGGGAATAGTCCAGAGCATGGTACAGCTTCTGATAAGCGGCTTTTTTGCTATCTCCGGCCTTCACCAGCTTTAATAAAGCTTCTCGATATGGGGCAGGCGCAACGGGGTACTTGCTTTTGCCTGTCCAGATATGGTCACGTGCCATCTCATCATCACTCAGCAAATAATAGCTGTGGCTAACCTTACCTTTGCGGTCAGGGGTAGGATCATCCCAGGTGGTGTCCATGTGATACCACTTGCCGTCCAGGTTCACGATATTCCAGGCATGAAGCTGCCCGCCCGCTGTACCTTCCACAATCCGGTTATCGATACCTACTCGCTCCAGCATCCGATATGCCAACAGTGAATATCCCTGACAGACGGTACTGCCTGTAACAAGCCCGTCATAGGCCGTATATTTCTTCAGAGAGGTATCGTAGGAAAGGTTAAGCACAATCCAGTCGTGGATGACCTTGACCTTCTCATGATCCGTCATGCTTGGTTTGATGATTTCTTTCAACACGTTTGTGACTTTACGATTCACATAATCGGTCTGCTCCTTGGTCTCCCGATAGGAGAGAGTCACATGCACCTCGGCCGACACATTGGAGCCTTTATAATTAAATGCATAACTTTTAACGGTATATTGGATATAGGGGTCACTCTTCATTGCCTCATCGATGGAGGTTTGTAATTGTTTTTTGAGGCCTTTCACATTGCCTTTGTATGTAAAAACAAGTTCCTCCGTTCGCTGTGACATTGCGGTAAGCAAGGTCTGGCGCAAATCTGTTGCCGTGGATATATCTGATGTCCCTGATGCAGCATACAGTTGATCCAGATCAACCGTACGTGGTAACGCTACAGCAATCAGACAGCCTGCCAGCAGTATGGTGATAATTCGTTTCCCGTTCTTACCCATGAAAGGAACCCACCCTTCTTTGCAAAGTTCTCACGCCCTATTGTATCACAAAAGGCTCTATCGTCATTCTTCTATATCATTTCAACTAAAGAATATTTACAAGAACACTCGTGTAAATGTTAGTTGAAATGATTTGATTTTTGTAAAAATTAAATCAAAAGAGACCTTCTATGGAAGGTCCCTTTGATCTTTAGTTCATTGAATCACGACTACCCGTTATCTTCATCCTATGTTTCGTTTGGTCACGATATGAGTGATTCCTCGTCTAATACAGGCGATTACCACTCATAAACGTATCTGTCTTACCTTGAAGCTTCGCCAGCCGTTCCAATACCTGTGACGCTTCAGCTACCGTCACTTTACGTGCAGGCATGAATCGTCCTTCAATCGAAGGAAGCAATCCTAGCTTCAGACTCAGGGAGACCGCTCCCTTACTCGTAATGGCACTGGCATCCGCAATGTTGGGAAGATCCGATGGCAACGTATAGAATCCGGCCAGCTTCTCATAGCGTAAAATACGTACAAGCAGCACTGCCAATTCTTCACGTGTCATCTCTTCCTGCGGATTCAAATTCTGTTCAGGGTCCGCTCCGGCAAGCCAGCGCTGATCGATTAATGCCCGAACTGCCTTATAATACGGGCTGTCAGGTGTCACATCAGCGTATAACTTGTCATCTCCGTCCCCACTGTAGTACAGATCCATATTTGGATTAATCGCTCTTGCCAGATAGTTAAACCAATCCCCTCGGGTGATCACACGATCCGGGAATACGCGTCCCTGTTCATCAGCAAGCAATACGCCATGCTGTGTCATATTGCGTAGAGCTGCTTCGGCCACATGACCCAAGATATCCGTAGGTTCAGCCTTGGTTGCAGAGCTTGTGTCCCCGTATAAAAGCTTCCACTCCCCTGTGTTCGCATCCAGCGCTTCATAGTTGCCATAGATCGAATTCTCATCACGTGTAGGCATATAAGCAAGGTTCACCCCCGCTGGGATGACTTGACCACCGTTCATACCATATCCGCCATAACGGGAATATGCGAGGATCAGCTTGAATTCCTCCAGATAGAGTGCCTTGGCCTCTTCATAACTGATGGCTGGCTTAACATCTGCCGGCAGTTGTTCAGGCGTTGCCGCTATACGTGTATAGAACTCGTTAATCGTCCCGTTGTTTAACACCTGTACTTGTGCCGTATCTTCCTTAACCGGAATTCCGTTCAGATAACGCTGGAACAAAAATGTGCGAGCATCATCCACCTCAATCACGTTAGCCAGTCGGAACTGCTCCGTTGCGTCTGGAACTAGCGCAATCACCGTGTCCATCGCCAGTTTCTCAGCCTGCTTCCGGGTTACCAATTTGCCTGCCTTCTCCTCAGCCGGCTTCTCCTGTTCCATCTCCGGTCCCATTCGTTGCATCATCGTATAACTGTAGATCTGCCCGGTAACTGCATCTACCTGTGCTGAGATATCCCGCATGAACATATAGGACATATTGGCACTTCGATCGCTCCAGCTCAGACTCCACACCTGATTGTTCGGACTTGAGTAATATCCCTTGCCCAACTGGTTATGCTCCAGCTTATATCCCTTGGGAATATCAAAGTTTGTTGCGACCCGATTGGCGGCCTGCTGAACATTTAACCTCGTACCATTGGCCGGGACAAAAGGCGTTACATCACCTTTTAACTTCGTATCCTGCTGCAAAGAATCTTCATCTACAGCTTTACCTGTTAATGTATTAATCCGTTCCAACGTATTGGCTTCAATCGGAACGATACTGATATTTTTTGGTGTATATGCAAGGTAATACTGCTGACCCTGTTTGGAAGATAGACGATCTTTGGCGATATAAGCCAGCTCCACATCGAACTGTTCTTCAAACTGCTGTCTGGCCTTCTCTTCTGAAGCTGCCGGTTTCGATGAGGGATACTTGGCTTCAATAGTACCCCGTGAGTAACCTGTCACCAAACCACTTTCATCCACATTAATGTAGACTGTCTCTGCGTCAGATAACAATCCATCATGTTTTAACTGGTACCCGTATCGATACTCTGTTCTGCCAAACAATGACTCTTGTTCGATGGAAGAATACAGATCTCCAAGCGGAGCATATTCATTGTCCTTAAGACCCGGAATCGCTTGGTACAACAGTGTCACGGCCTTTTCTTCAGCTTGAGCTTTGGTTAACTTCACATCTGATTCCGAGACATGTTTATCCAGGATATCCGACGGCAAATGTACACTTAACACTTCCCCTGTGCCTGCATGTACAGTTCCACTGAATCCCGACGTATGATTACCTTGTGTAATCTGGAACCCGATCTCCCACGCCTTGTAGTCTGGCGGTGGATAGGAATTAGGTGAATCGAATCGTGCAGATGAGATCGTTGCTTTTTTTAATAATGGAAATAATTTCAGTATATTTTCACTGGCTTGCCTGGATGAGATTTTCGCTCCCTCAGGCACGTCATTGCTCGTTGCGTCTAGTTGTTCATTTTCCCCCGTTGTCGCTGCGGTCAACTGCTCTGCTTGCGCGGCTGATGCACTGCCTGCAAAACCTGGTGTTTGCGAAGCAAGCAGCAGTGTTGCCATCGCTGCGGTTGTTGCTTTGGTTGCGAACATTTTCAATCGTAAATTAAACTTCCAATTCAAACTCAAATCTGGACCTCTCCCTTCAATTTCATACAAAGAAGCATAACAAATAACCTCGCATGAATATTGCCAGTCTATTCTATGATACCATAAGCTTCCTTTTTAATCGTCGTTTTCAGGGCAATTTTACAAATGTGAATTTCTGCATATTGCTAGTTACAGCAAAAAAAACGCCAACCACGTTGGCGTTTTCTCTGTTAGCCTGCACTCTTATGTAGGCTGAATCTACCTTGTCAACTACTCGCTTTAGACGAATCGTTCAACTTCGCCTGACTTTGGACATGGGTTTTCAAAAATGGAATAACGGTGTCCCAGAAGGTGGGATCTTCCTCAGAACAACTGTGTCCTCCGCTGTTGACCCATAGATGTTCAACAGGCGGATCGGCTTTGGACATAAAATATTCAAGCTCACTCGGGGGAATGAAATTATCTCCCTTGGAGTGCACCATAAGCATCGGCAGTTGCATCCCCCTGCGCCGTTCATTCAGCATCATCACCGGATCACGCTGACGATAAGATTTCAGAGATTCACCCAGTCGCCAGAACCAGATTCTCGGAATTAACTGGGCCAGTGGAAACAAGGGCAGACGTCGGCGTCTCAGCTCTGAACTGACGATTACTTCAAATTGCGATGGCATCGAGTCCGTAATCACTGCTGATACAGGAATTCCCTCCGTCACTGCAAGAATCGTACCCAGTCCACCCAAAGAATGTCCAAGCACTCCGATGGCATCCGCATCAATCTCTGGTCGTGCAGTCGTATACTGCAATGCCGCGAGCAGATCATCCCGGAACAGGTAGGCAGATGCAGCACGAACCGGATCACTGGCCCCATGACTACGCACATCATACATAAATAAGGCATATCCAGCTTCCCAGATCGGACGTGCGTAACGAAGAACACGGGAGCGATTGGAGCCCCAGCCATGTGCAATAATAACGAGCGGCCATGGTTTCGGAATGTCGGCTCTGGCCGGGATGAACCATCCATGCACCCGACCTCCCCCACTGTCAAAGGTCACATCCTCAAATGGCATTGGGGGTGTGAGTGTGATTGGAATCTTCTTGGGGGTTTGGCTCTTTACCGCTGCCTTCCATAATCCACCTGCCGTTACTGCGGCAACGGCGAGCATGCCGCCTATCATTGTTTTAGCTTTCACAGGGCATCTCTCCTCTCCGAATTCTGGCATACATCCATCATAAAACAATAGAATGAACGGCACGTTAAGCGACATGGGTTTTTATGATAAAGATTAATCCAACAACTAATTTAAAGGAACCATCATATATATACCCAAATATACATATTCCTCATCTGATGCTGGAATCCTAGGCTTCAGCTGCTTCCACAAATCTCCGTGCACATGCTGCAATCTGCTCATGATCTCCTGCCACAAGAGCTTCTCGTGGTAAAAGTGCACTTCCCAGACCCACTGCAGCAGCGCCTGCTGCGTAATAATCAGCAATATTCTCCAGTGTGGCACCACCTGTTGCCAGCAGTGGAATATGATTCAGTGGCGCTTTGATCTCCCGCAGATACGGTATACCCAGACTCGCCATCGGAAACAACTTCACAACTCGTGCTCCCGCTTCATGGGCAGCGACAATCTCCGTAGGTGTCATGGCTCCAGGCCAGATCTCGACACCATGTTCTACAGCATATTCAATGACAGACAGATCGACATTGGGAGATACCAGAAATTGTGCTCCTGCAGCGACGGCTTCCTTCGCCATCTGCACATTCAGTACCGTACCCGCTCCAACATAAGCCTTTCCTTCATGCCGCTCACGCCAGTCTGCAATAATATCATGTGCTCCAGGTGTGTTCAGTGTGACTTCCATTAGTCGGATGCCGCCACCTGTCATACCTTGTCCAGCTGTTACTGCCGCTTCGCGGCTTATACCGCGCACAATCGCAACTAGCCTTGACTCCAATAGTACTTCCGTCAAATTCATATCCAGTTCCCCTTGCTTCATCAATTCGGCAGCCGAAGACAGGCAATCATGGTCACCGCTTTTCCGTTATTCATTATTGTAAGGCATATCCTCTCCTGGATGAAATCATTTGATCCAATATTCACTTCTTGCTTTTAAAAAGACATTGAATTCAACTTGGTTTTGTAGTCAACCTGAAGGAAACAAGGGCAATTGCCAACGCCAACAGCAGGACCATACCACCAATCCACCCCAAATTTTGAACGGAATTGTATTTCACAACTACACCTCCCAATCCGGCACCGAAAGTCATACCTATGTTCATTACTGCCGTATTGTAACTCAGGACTGTTTCAGAAGACTGTGGTCTCAATGTTATCAAATAGAACTGATTCGCGGGCGTTGTTATCCAGGCAGCTGTGCCCCAAATCATGATGGTCAGAAGAATACCTATTGTGGAACCTGCTGTGATTGGCAAAATAAAGAGGGCACCAGCATGAATAATCAAACTGATTGGAATCGTGCGAACAGGTCCCCATCGATCTACCGCATAGCCACCAAGACGGGAACCTATGAATGCAAATACACCCAATACAAGTAGCGCCGTACTAATCATTTCTATTGAAAAATCGGCTACAGAACTTAAAAGTGGAGCGATATAAGCAAATACCATGGTGTAACCCAGAATCCAGAAAACAGTCGTTAATAATCCGGTGATAACCTTTTTATCTTTGATAATCAATAATTGTTGCTTCAGGGAGAGAGACGGGTTACCCTCCATTCGAGGAATAAATCTGTACAACAGCATGAAATTAATAAATGCGATAATTGCAATCATGATATAAACGTAGTGCCAATCCATGTAGGCAGCAATGAAGGTACCAATCGGCACTCCTAATACCAATGAAACGGTGAATCCTGTGATGACAGTTGCAATGGCACTACCCTGTTTGCCAGAAGGAGCTAGTCTTGCAGCATAGTTCGTGGCTAGGACAAAATATAGACCACCACTCATGGCCAATACGATGCGTGAGAACATAAGCATGCCAAAGTTCAAACTGAAGAATGCAATGATATTTCCCAAGATAAAAATAAGCATGGAATACAGAAGTACTTTTTTACGTTGTAACTTGGAAGTCAGCATGACCAGAGCCCAGGCTCCCAATGCATGAGATAGTGCATATACGGTGACCAATTGTCCCGCTAATGAGATCGAAACCTGTAAATCGCGGGCAATGATATCTAAAACACCAGATACGACAAATTCGGCTGTTCCCACAACAAAGGCTCCTAAAGCCAATAAATAGATAATAAATGAATTCATTTCAGTCTCCTTTATTCAAAAGAATAGTGTGTGAAATCTTCTGGATATATTCGTTTTTTGAAATTTATAATAGATATAAAAGACAAATTATATCTATTATAAATACAAAAAAAATACTTAATGCATCATTGATATTTTACCGGCAATTGAAGATAATTTTCGATTTTTAAGCACTTCTTCCATCTGTCCTTCGGCAGTGATCATGGTTTCTTGAATTAAGCATCCCTGTTTATGATGACAGCAATCAAACAGAGAGGTTGTACCCTCAATGGCCTGGATGATGTCCAAAAACGTAAGATCCTCCCACTTCTCCTGAAGTGTATACCCGCCATGGGCACCAGATGAAGAATGAATCATCCCCTCTTTCGTCAATTTGGTTAAAATCTTGGACAGATATGTGGGTGAAACATTCTGCCACTTTGAAAGTTGCTGCACACCCACAGGTTTATCTGAATCGGATGCCGCAAGAAAAAGCATCGTGTGCAGGGCGTAATTGGTAGCTTTGGAATACTTCATCATCTCATTCCTCCCTAATAAAAGACTTAATATATCTACAATAACTCCTTTAATACAATTACGTCAATAACCCCCTCTCATAAAAGTGGCACATTGCGTCCACTCTTTCATCAGAGGAGGCTCTTGTTACAAACAACTGTTCCAGCAATATCTATACCTACAGTTCCAATCTATATGCATGCTTTAGGCATTTTCCAATACGTTATCCTTCTCCAAATCTTTAAAGTATCGATCGTTATATAACATGCTTGGATGTGTTGGATGATAGGCGAGTGCGATATCATTATGTTCCCGGGCCTTGGCACGGTTACCCATCCGGTCATAACACACACATAGTTGCAGATGCGGCATCCAGGTCCAAGCTGCTTCATTCAGCACTACCATAGGGTCATCAGGACGTACAGCACGAGTCGCCTGTTCGTACCAGAACAGGGCCTTGCGATAATCTTCACGGTCGGCAAAATAACCACCCAATCGACAGCAAATCTCGGCTCTTGGCAAATCATAGGCAAATGATCGGAACAACGCCGTGACTTCCTGTTCCGGATGTTCAAGTGCAGCTTCACAATCCGCAATTTTCTGGCAAGCAGCGATCTGATCTTCCACCCAGCCCAGTCCGGTATCCAGAAACTTCTCATAGTACTTCACCGCATCCTCATGCTGTCCATGGTCCTTCAGTTCATTACCGAAATAGTACAAGTCACGCGGCCCAAATTCCTCTCCGGCCTGTTCCCTTTTACGATAGATCCGCAGATTCCGATCGGTATACTCCTTATCTTTCTTGTGGGTAACCGCTATATCACTATGCAGCAGATTGCCCGCTACAGCCAGATATTCATGCACCGCGCCAATCCAGCGAAATTGCCGATCCCGACGCACCAGACGATTCCGGCGCAGGCTGTAGGCTACCTTGCCATCTGCTGTGAATGACAGATTGTAATCCATCGTCACACTATCAACATCCGGGTCCAGCGAACGTTTCAAGGCGATCAATTTCGCCCGATCTTCCGGTTCGAACACATCGTCTGCATCCAGCCACAGAATATATTCACTCTTTGCCTGATCGAAGGCATAGTTGCGTGCTGCTGCAAAGTCATCCACCCATTCAAAATCAACGATACGATCCGTATATCTGGAAGCGATCTGACGGGTACGATCCGTTGATCCGGTATCCACGATTACAATCTCATCGGCGATACCGTTGACCGAGTCCAGACATCTCGCAAGGGAAGCTTCTTCATTTTTCACAATCATACACAGGGTAATACTGATCGTCTCCTCCCCTCGTCTCGCCCTGCGGTTAAAGGCGGAAACCCCCGGAAGTTCGGACAATCGATAGATGTGGTATGCGGGGAGATGAGTATCAACGAACAAACGAAAACCCAGTGCTTGAGCACGGATGCAGAAATGACGATCTTCGCCCCAGAAGGATACATTGGGAATCTGGTCATATGAGACTCCTGCTGCCAGAACATTTTTGCGAATAAGAGTACATGCCCCTAGCCCTCCAACTTCATAACAACCCGGGATCCGCAGTTGAGTTAGAAAAGCAGTCGTTTGCGTGCCCTCGTCCTCCGTCTCGGTTCCGTCTACTGTTTTGCCACCGCGGCGATACAAGGCATACTCATCTTGCAGCCATACCTGCGGCATTTCCCTGGCATCCGGCTGCCAGCGGGTCCAAAAAATATTGGATACAATGTCTTTGCCACTCGATACAAGTTGCTCCAGCGTCCGCGGATGCAGCACCAAGTCAGAATCAATCAGGAACACCGCATCGTAGTGATTGTCGCGTGCATATTGCAATATGCGATTTTTCAAACCGGCTACACGCCAAATCTGCTCATCCTGCCAATAGTGTCCTCCCTCATCCTTGCTGTACACCCCTTTGTTGTCAGGACTACCGCTACCATGTTCATCTGCTTGAATAACCGTCCCTTCATGCTGAAGCACAAATTCATGCAATATATTCGATGCGGCTTCTTCCACGTTATCGTCAACAAACAGATAATCCGTCTTCACTGTTGTTCGTTCCAGTGCATGCAGAGAATCCAGAAATTCACGGAGCACCGGAGTTGTCTGGCGAATCGGGCTGGCGATCAGTATTCTTTCTTGCTCAAACGCTTCATGCTCTTCCGATTGGCGGGTTTCCAGCGAATTATCAGAACGTCTGGACGGTCGATGATTACTCTGGCTCTCATGTTGCTCCTCTTTTTGATGTTCTTTCTCATTCTCTTTTTCTTGTGAATTCAGCTCTATTTGAGGTTGGGATTCTTCTTGCGATTTGCGTAACAGTTCTTTCTTCAACGTGCTCACTCCCCCTCTCCTTATTCGAACCATGCCAACAGTCGTGGCTCTTGATCCAATATCGATTCGTACTGTTCCTTCCAACCGTATCTTGCTTCAGGGTCCAGTGCTTGATAGCGTTCATATTTGCGGATACGGTCTTCTTCCCGCGCCCAACCATAGTGCTTCACCCGGGGAGCATGACATCCATAGGACCAATGCTGGATCGTTAACGGAAAACGACCACAATGCTGGGGTGTCTCCTTCCATTCATAGTTCATCCCCGGGTGATAACGAATCAGAAATGGCCGATAATAGGCATGCGCCTGCCAGAACTCATCTTCCCGGTAATGCGTCTCACTCCACATATCAAACAATCTGAAATAGATCGCATCTTCTTTGCCACTGAGCAGCAGATCCCGTACCAACCCAAAGTCACTGGTTAGAATCTCATCCGCATCCAGATTCAAAATCCACTCCGGATCGGTTGCCACCGTCTCTTCCCATTGTTGTTTTCTCAGGCTTACCTCGTCTGCAAAACGTGAAGCTACGTTCTCCACTAATATGAGTGGAATACCGTCCAGAAGTTCCCTGCACAGTGCGACCGTTCCATCCGTGCTTCCGTCATCAATGATTACTGCGCGATCAATCCAGGGACGATGTCTCTCCAGTGCCTGCCTGAGATAACGATTTTCTTCATTACGAACGATCATCGACAAGGTAATATGTGGTCTTCCATGTTCCTCATGTCCATCCAAAGCTTCACCCCCATGCTCAAGCTTCTACCTATTTAAAATGTCGGACACACGATGCCTGGACGAATCACAATCCTCTATTTCCAATCTATGCAGAGCCGGAATACGGATATGCAGGCCAAAGAAACCTTTCATGGGGTTAATCTTGATGAACGACAAAAAAAGCACCCTCCTTCGCGGATGCTTTTAAATGTCATCACAAGATTAATGTAGTGAAATAAATGAATTAACGGTATTCAGCCAAACGATCATTGAGACTACGTGTCTGTCCATAGACTTCCTGATACAGTGCGAACAGTCCATCATAGACAGCAACCGTTTCCGGGTTCGGCTCATAGGACTTCGCTGGACGAATAAACGCTGTTGCACATTCTTGCAAAGACGGGAACCAGCCACAGCCATAGGCAGCCAGCATCGCTGCACCCATCGCTGGACCCTGTTCGCTCTCCAGCTTCACAATCGTGGCGTTAAAGACATCAGCCTGCATTTGCAACCAAGCTTCGTTCTTGGCGCCGCCACCAATGGAGATGACTTCATTGACGGTTTTGCCTGCACCACGCAGAATATCAATGGACTCGCGTAGCGAGAAGGTAATACCCTCCATCACCGCACGTCCAAAGTGCTCCAGCTTGTGCCCTGCATCCATACCGATGAAACTGCCACGGATATTCGCATCCGGATGAGGTGTACGCTCCCCAACGATATATGGTGTGAACAACAATCCGTTGCTGCCCGCCGGAATCTGATCGATGCCCTGCAAGAGCACATCAAACGATTTATCCGCTGCAAACGTATCCTTGAACCAGGACAGGCTATATCCTGCGGCAAGCGTTACACCCATAATATAGAAGGCATCTTTCTCTCCGTGGTTAAAAAAGTGTACTTTGCCTTCGAAGTCGAGATCTTTACGCTCTTCGTAGGAAAGCACAACCCCGGACGTTCCGATGCTGCACATCGTCTGTCCTTCACTCAGAATGCCTGCGCCAATGGCACCACACGCATTATCCGCACCACCTGCGTATACTTTTGTTGCAGCCGCTAGACCCGTTTGATCCGCAATCTCAGGCAGCAACGTGCCCACTTCCTCAAATGATTCCACAAGACGTGGACAAAGAGAGATTGGCAGTTCGAAAGCTTCTGCAATCTCGTCGCTCCACTGTTTGCCTGCAACGTCCAGCAACAAAGTTCCCGCTGCATCAGAATAATCCATAGCGTAATCCCCGGTCAGGCGATAACGCACATAGTCTTTAGGCAACAGGAACAAGGATGCTTGCTGTAACAATTCAGGCTCGTTCTCCTGAACCCACAGAATTTTTGGCAAGGTAAACCCTTCCAGTGCACGGTTCCGGGCAATACTTAACAGCTTGCCATCCAGCACTTTTTCGATGCGACGGCACTGAGCCGTTGTGCGTGTATCGTTCCACAGGATTGCGTTACGCAGCGGTTTACCTTCTGCATCCACCAAGACCAGTCCATGCATCTGGCCCGAGAAGCTCAATCCTTCGATTTCCGAAGGCTGCACGCCAGATACTTCAAGCAATTTACGCAAGGAAACAATGGTCTGCTCTACCCAATCTTCGGGATTTTGTTCACTGTATCCAGCCTTGGGCTGGTACAACGGGTATGCCTCGGATGCTTCAAATGCCACTTTTCCTTCGCGATTGACCAACACGGTTTTGACCGCGCTGGTTCCAAGATCGACGCCAATTACGTAACTCATAGGTTAACTCCTCTCGTTTATCACAGGTTATATCCACGAAAGATCCAAGTACGCATGAAAGTCACTCCGTGATCAGAAAACCCTTGGATCGCCGTTACCCCCAGATTTCCTTTATACCCCTTAGCAAGGGTGAAATCCGGGGATAAATGCGACCGCTTTGCTTCCTCGGGTCCTTTCTGCTCACTCCGTTTTGCATGCATGATACTGGACACACATGGATATGAAACGAGTAAAACGTACTCGTTCTTATAGCAGAAAGATTGATCCAATGACCTTGATTCGTCATTGAGTATAAATGAAACCCTTATGCTCATATGGTCACTTCGTGATCAGAAAACCCTTGGATCGCCGTTACCCCCGGATTTCCTTTAATCCCTTTGACAAGGGACAAATCCGGGGATAAGCCTATGCTTCCGAAGCCAGCTTTCTTTCAGAAAGCTCTTAGCGAACGCTCCGCTTCCTCGGGTTCTTTCTGCTCACTCCGTTTTGCATGCACCATCTTAAAGATACATTTATATCAAAAATCTTAAAAACCATGTTATTTGTTTAACCAAAAAACCGCCCCCGTCTTCCCAAGGGAAAGTCGGGGACGGTCCGAATGTCATGCTTGTTCAGGCGTTCCATGGTACAAGCTAATCTTGTGCATAGGCAAGCTTGGATACTAATGTCCAACACATATAAGTTGAGTAACCATCGGTGGTCGACGTGCACCAACCCTGCCTAATGCGCTATTAGTCAGCCAAGATGTACTGGTTGAGTTGTGCTCTCAGCAATTCCTGACGTCCGGATTGGTTTTTGCGTGGGCTTTCGTTGTTGAGTGCATACTCAGCAAGGGAAGCCAGTGTTGCTTTACCTGCAACTACATCTGCACCGATACCTTCGCTGAAGCTGCTGTAACGTTTTTCGATGAAGTCATCGAATACGCGATCTTCAATCAACTTCGCTGCTACTTTCAGACCTTTTGCATACGTGTCCATACCTGCGATGTGTGCCAAGAACAGATCATCAGCTTCGAAGGAACCACGACGTACTTTCGCGTCAAAGTTCACACCACCACGGCCGATACCGCCGTTTTTCAATACTTCATACATTGTCAATGTAGCATCGTACATATCAACCGGGAACTCGTCCGTATCCCAACCGATCAACATGTCGCCTTGGTTCGCATCGAGGGAACCGAGCATACCATTTGTACGAGCAACGCGGATTTCGTGATCAAATGTATGACCAGCCAGTGTAGCGTGGTTTGCTTCCAGGTTGAGTTTGAAGTGTTTGTCCAAACCGTATTTTTGCAAGAAAGCAATGGAAGTTGCTGCATCATAATCATATTGGTGTTTCGTTGGCTCTTTTGGTTTAGGCTCGATCAGGAATTGTGCATCAAAGCCAATTTCCTTCGCGTAGTCTACAGCCATGTGGAACATGCGAGCAATGTTGTCTTGCTCCAGTTGCATGTCTGTATTCAGCAATGTGTCGTAACCTTCACGACCGCCCCAGAATACATAGTTTTCAGCGCCCAGACGTTTACCAACTTCCAGACCTTTTTTGATCTGTGCTGCAGCGTGAGCGTACACGTCTGCGTTGCAAGTAGAAGCCGCACCAAACATGAAGCGTGGGTTCGAGAACATGTTCGCCGTGTTCCAGAGCAGTTTTTTGCCGCTGGATTTCATATGATCTTCAATCAGATCAACAATCGTATCAATGTTGCTGTAGAACTCACGCAGGTTGTTGCCTTCTGGTGCAATGTCCACATCGTGGAAACAGAAGAACGGGAGATTCATTTTTTCCAAAAATTCAAATGCCGCTTCCACGCGTACTTTCGCGAGGTCCAGACCCGAGTATTTATCCCACGAACGAACAGCTGTCTCCGCACCAAACGGGTCACTGCCGCCTGCAGTTAATGTATGCCAGTAAGCCATGCCAAAACGGAAATGTTCTTCCATCGATTTGCCGGCTACCACTTCTTCCGGATTATAATGTTTAAAAGCAAAAGGATTCTTGGAATCTTTACCTTCAAATGCAATTTTATTAACGGATTCAAAATAGGCCATGTGTAAAATGCCTCCTCAATAGTTTTAAGAAATCGTTTACACCGTTATCCTATCACATCGAATTTACTTTGTCTATTGGTTAAACAAAGTAAAATAAAATTGTTTTTTACATGGTTGTTTACGCTATAATAGTCGAATAACTTGTTTCGGATGTGGGTCAGAACCCTTTTATCAGAAGAATAGGAGTGCCTTAACCATATGAAAATTACCGGAGACCAGATGCTGGTCAAAAAAATAAACAAGTCGATCGTTCTGGATACGATCCGGCGCCATGCCCCTCTTTCTCGCGCACGAGTGTCCGAGGTTACGGGGCTGAACAAAGCAACGGTATCCAACCTGGTTGCTGATCTGATCAGTGATGACCTGGTGCAGGAGATTGGCCCTGGTGAATCCAGCGGCGGACGTAAACCACTCATGCTGCTGTTCCGAGGGACATCAGGCTATGCAGTCGGTCTGGAACTCAGTGTGACCCATTTGAAAGGCGTGCTTACAGATCTGGAAGGACACATCATTACAGAGTACGCAGTGACCTTGGAACATCATGACGTGTCCTCTGTACTGGAGCAATTGAAATTGGCAGCAAAGCAGCTCATTGAAGCAGCTCCTCCTTCCCCTCACGGTGTCATTGGTATTGGTATCGGCGTGCCCGGCATGGTGGATGAGGCAGGAACGGTCCTGTTTGCACCCAACCTGGGGTGGGAGAAGGTAACTCTGCGCTCGATGCTTGAAGAAGAATTTCAACTGCCTGTAACGATCGATAATGAAGCCAATGCCGGTGCCCATGGAGAGCTGAATTTTGGGGCAGGTATCGGTGTCCGTCACATGATCTACATCAGTGCAGGCATGGGGATTGGTTCAGGCATCATGGTAGATGGTGAATTATACAAAGGCGCGTGGGGCTACGCAGGAGAAACAGGCCATATGTCCATTGAAGCGGAAGGTCTGCCCTGCTCCTGTGGTAATCGTGGTTGCTGGGAGTTGTACGCATCGGAAAAAGCCTACGAACACCCGGATCATCAGCTAAAATTACCTGCTCATACCACACGCGAACTTATTCATTATGCGGAGCAAGGCCACGAGGCTGTTCAAGAATTATACAACACGATTGGGCGAAAACTGGGGATTGGCATTACCAATATCGTTAACAGTTTCAACCCGGAACGTATTATCATTGGCGGTCCGCTCTCTGAAGCAGGTCCATGGATTGAAACAGCGTTAAAACAAGTTGTCGAGGAACGTACATTACCTTATCACCGCCGCAGTTTGCAGATTGAATGGGCAGCTCTGGGTAGCCGTTCCACCCGCGTTGGTGCCGCTTACTCTGCGATATCCCAGTTTTTAGGTAAAATTAGGGTGTCTGTCTAATAACAGATGAAAATTGACATCATTTCGCCCCATTTCCTCCCTTTTTGTTAAAGAAATCCAGATGTATAATGGGGTTATGTGATTTTTGTCATGGCTGTGTGAATCAAGCTGTGTTAATTCCGATAACGAAACGGAGTGAAAAAAAGCGTGACCTACGTGGATACTTCAGATATCTCGGCGCAAATGTTTGTCACCGTCCTCCTGTTCCTGATTGTGCTTGCGCCCCTGTTCAGCCTTGGCATACTCCGATTGTTCCAGAGCAAAAAGAAGGCTGGTTTCATGTACATGCTGTCAGGATTGCTGGTGTATGTTGTATTTCAGAC
This sequence comes from Paenibacillus sp. 10L310, assembly GCF_056395745.1. NCBI lineage: Bacteria > Bacillati > Bacillota > Bacilli > Caryophanales > Paenibacillaceae > Paenibacillus > Paenibacillus sp. 10L310. Next base: position 78,650 of record NZ_JBFTKC010000008.1, read on the forward strand.
TTTCATGAGTATTTTTTTCTAGATGTAATTATTTGTTTTCATGCAAAATCCCCTTTCGCAGTAATTCATGGGTACACGTTATCATGTACTCTGAATTACAGACGCAAGGGGATTTTTCTGCATATTTTTGCCCATTCTTAACATCGATGCTGAATTATGGACAACTCGAACTTTCTTTAAATCGTTCTTCAATCATATAAACGATATTCTGGATTGAGTACCTATATATTTAATACGTTTACGTTGTTTTGAGATCTGACCTCTGCAGAAGATAAGCAATGGAGTTTTTTGACTTACTCTTTAATCCTAGTTAACGGAACAAAAGTAGTCAAACAAGTATGTTTTTTTTACTTTTTCAATGTAAAATGATTGTTGGTTGGAAATTAATATTGGATTTACCACTAGATTAGAGAGGAGCTTTAATATGCTTAAAAAGACATCTGGTTTCCTGTTTGATTTTATACTTTGTTCTATTCTTTATTTTATTGGTATAACCCTACTATGGGGTATAGAACTGCAAGTTTATCCTATGATGAGTGTTAATCCAGAAGATTATATTTTGATATTCTTTGTAATTAATTCTTTGATAACTTTTCTTATTCATTCTAGATTTTATAATTTTGGAAATTGGTATACCTCACGAAAACTAATGATCAAATCCCGAACTAATAAAAAAGTAATGTCAGTTATTATTATAATGGCCTTAATTCCAGTTGTTTTAACTAGTATGTGAGAATGGATATCTCGTATACTCGCCTGTTCCCAGAAGCGAAAATGCTCCTCCTGATCTATAATCATGCTGCTTGTTCACCTCAATTATGCTCTGCGACTCAAGAAAATGATATCGCACTTCTGTACATCGGACAATTGCGAATGATGTTTGTGACCAGATACCAATTCATCCGAGCCACTCATAGAAAACGCACAAAAAACCGTACCCTTCCGGGTACGGTTCTTTCTATATCCTAACGGCTCGCGAAAACCGGAATTGCATATGAATCGAAAATTTCTTTCAACACATGATGATTCAGATAATCAGCCTGATTTAAGCGTCCAATGCTTTGGCAAATTGGGTTTTGTTCATACCCAGAATGCGGTGTTCACCAATGACAGTCAATGGCACGGCACGTACACCCATGTCCCATACTTGTTGTGCAAATTCATCGCTAGTTTCGATGTTGCGCTCTTCATAAGAGATACCTTTGTCAGCCAGGAACGTTTTTACGGATTTGCAGTTCGGGCAGTTCGTTGATGTATATACAATTACGTTTTCCATGTTTAATTCACCTCATATGGTTTTATATTAATCTATAGTTTGGTTGGAATCAGCTCATTCTATTACAGAACAACTGCGCTGTGCTCCAAGCTCTCAATGTATTTCTCTGTGTCCATGGCAGCCATACATCCGCTACCTGCAGCTGTAATCGCTTGTTTGTAACGTGTATCCTGAACGTCACCACATGCAAATACGCCTGGGATGTTTGTCTCGGATGTACCTGGTGTAGTCAGGATATATCCATGTTCGTCCGTAGTGATCTGTCCGCCAAGGAAACCAGTGTTTGGTGTGTGACCGATCGCTACGAATACGCCACTTGCCGGAATCACTTCTTCTTCACCTGTTTCGTTGTTTAACACTTTCAGTCCGGTTACGCCGTTGTCGCCAGCAAGTACTTCGAGTGGTGTACGGTTCAAAGCCATTTCTACTTTTTCGTTGCTCCGTGCACGATCCTGCATGATTTTGGAGCCACGCAGTTCTTCACGACGGTGTACCAACGTTACTTTGGAACCGAAACGGGACAGGAAGCTTGCTTCCTCAAGAGCAGAGTCGCCACCGCCGATAACGATGATTTCTTTGTTACGGAAGAAGAATCCATCACATGTTGCACATGTGCTGACACCGCGGCCTACATTCGTTTCTTCGCCAGGGATACCCAGGTATTTAGCAGTTGCGCCTGTGGACAGGATCAATGTTTCCGATACGAGTTCACCCATACCTTCAACTTGAATCTTGAATGGACGCTCGCTCATGTCGATGTTGTTAACCCAGCCTGTACGGAATTCAGCACCGAAGCGCTCAGCTTGTTTACGCATGTTATCCATCAGTTCAGGACCCATAATTCCATCAGGGAAACCTGGGAAGTTCTCCACTTCAGTCGTTGTTGTCAGTTGGCCACCAGGTTGTGGTCCTTCAATAACGAGTGGGTTCAAGTTGGCACGTGCCAGATAGATTGCTGCTGTCAGCCCTGCAGGGCCTGTTCCAATAATAATTGATTTATACATGTATAGTTCCTCCCCCGGGTTCTGCAAAAAGGTTAGACCCTCCGGCATCAAAAGCTTAGGCTTTTGCATACACTAGAACGAAAAGCCCACATCATGTCCACAAGACCTGCCTGTGATATGACAATGGCCCTATGCAGAAACGGAATTCTAATTTATAATCATTCTAATCTGTTGTTCATTATGATCTCTTTTATGTACGGTGTCAATGCTCGGCAGCGATTATGAAGAAGTCTTCATCAGGAGGGAAAATGGAAGCATGAACGATGCACTCATTGGCAGTTTTATATCAGCCATGTCTACCGGCCTAGGGGCCGTACCGATTCTATTTATGCGTAAAATATCACACCGTCTGCGTGATATCTTGCTGGCATACGCCGCAGGTATTATGACCTCAGCCTCGGTGTATAATCTCATTCCGGAAGCGCTTGGCCAATCGAATCTCTTTGTACTTGCATTTGGTATTATGCTTGGTAGCCTGGTTCTACTGGTGCTGGAGATGAAGATTCCACACGTCGATCTGGAGAATCCCGAGAAAATGCCTTTTAAAATTGAAACCAAAGCCTTCATGATTATTGCAGCCATCACCATGCATAACCTGCCAGAAGGGTTATCCGTTGGCGTTAGCTATGCAAGCTCGGATGAGAACCTTGGCAATCTCATTGCCTTTTCCATTGGATTGCAAAATGCGCCGGAAGGATTTCTGGTGGCCCTTTTCCTAGTAAACCAGAACATTGGCCGCTTCAAAGCGCTGGGTATTGCCACCCTGACCGGAGCGGTAGAGATTATTACAGCTATGATTGGTTACACCTTAAGCAGTCTCGTAGCTGGTCTTGTGCCTTATGGTCTGGCCTTTGCAGCCGGTGCGATGATGTTCATTGTTTATAAGGAACTTATTCCCGAAAGTCACGGCGATGGCAATGCACGTGTGGCGACGATGTCCTTTTTACTCGGGCTCATCACGATGATTGGTCTGACCGAACTGTTTTAATTGAAGACTAAAGAACCCGAGCGAACAGTCCAAGACTGTCGACCGGGTTCTTTGTTTAGCCACAAATGAAGATTCCATGAAATTACTGGGATCGTCTGTCAGAGGTATTCTGCCCTCTCCTGATCAGGATTGGATGAAACGAATCAATTCCGAATTGAATTTTTCCAATTCATCATAGAATGCACCATGACCACTCTCTTCAAAAGCAATCAGCTGAGACGAAGCGATGCCTTGGTGCATCTGCTCGGCGAACTCAAACGGACAGATCTCATCTTTTTTCCCGTGCAAAATGGCTGTTGGCACTTGAATGGAACTCAGGTCACCTCGCAAGTCCTCATCCCGCAACGCAATTGCACTGCGAATGGTACCATAAGATGAAGCTTCCATGCCGAGGGCGTGGAACCAATCCATGAATGGCTGGCTGTGTTTCTTCGCGAAGAACATGCCGCCAAACGTCTCCAACAACTTCGGACGATCTGCAAAGATCGGCTCAATGATCTGCTCGTTCAGCTGCTCTGGAGTCAATCCATACGGATAACCTTCACGCTGTGTGAACACAGGTGCTGCCGCAGATAACAAGGCCAGCTTGGAGACGCCATGTCCCTTATGGCGAGCCATGTAATGTACTGCGATCGCTCCACCCATAGAGAATCCTGCGAGTACCGCGTCTTTCAGCTCCAGATCATCAATAACGGCACGAACATCGTCTGCCATGCGATCATAATCATATCCTGTGGACGGCTTATCCGATAAGCCATATCCTCTAAAATCTATCGCAATGGCACGAATGCCATGGTTCGGCAGTACGTTCAATTGATATTCAAACATTTTATAATTAACAGGCCAGCCGTGCAAAAAGACAACCGGGGTTCCTTCGCCAATATCTTCAACATATACTTTTACATTTGGTTCCACTTGTACATAACGTCCCATATTTCACAGCTCCCTTATTATCGAATCGTCTCTTCGAATCATTACCCGCTGACCCAAGGTTCAAACGTAAGCTGTTCAACCAGCCGCATACTACTAGCGAGACCAATTAGCCATTTTCCTCTTCTAATCTGATTACCGTAGCAGTCTAAGCCCATTCAGAATAACCAGAATTGTACTGCCTTCATGACCTACCACACCCAGAGGCAATGCAACGTCTTGGAGGAAGTTACCAACAATCAAAGCCAGAATAACGGTAATGGCAAAAAACATATTCTGTTTCACCGTGCGCTGTGCTCGACGAGCCTGCCCAATCACCCAAGCGATCTCTTCAATGTTATCGTTCATAAGTACCGCATCAGCGACCTCCAGTGCAGTCCCGCTGCCGGACAATCCCATCCCCATACCCACAGTAGCTGCTGCAAGTGCCGGTGCATCATTGACACCATCCCCTACCATCAGCACAGGACCATACTGTTTGCGGAGTGCTTGTACCTGCTTCACCTTATCTCCAGGCAGCAAGTCTGCATAGACCATGTTTACTCCAGTTTCACACGCAACTACAGAAGCTGATCTGGCCCGATCACCTGTTAACATGGCAACTTTTACACCCATCGCTTCAAGCTTTTTCACTGCAGCGGCTGCCTGTGGCCGTACCGTATCCCGCATCGCGATCAGCCCGACCAATTCACCATCAGCCATAACAACGGATACAGTTTTCCCCTCCCCCTCAAGACGGGAGCATACATCACCCCACTCAGAAGATACTTTCACAGGGTTAACATCATGTTCATCTGAATCATCAACGTTAGCGTCCTTTATCTTCTCTGACTGCAACGATTCCATTACATTTGTTTTGCCAATGCTCCAGACCACATCGTTCACAGTTCCTTCGATGCCCCAGCCTGTTAGAGCCTGTACGTGCTCCGCTTCCTGAAGTGTAATGTTCTCCTTGTTCGCCTGATCTACGATGGCACGAGCCAAAGGGTGCATGGACAGGTTCTCAATCGCCGCTACTGCAGCTAACAGCTGGGCACGATCTACATGTTCAGCCGTAATAATATCGGTCACTTGTGGGGTGCCCATGGTCAATGTACCTGTTTTGTCAAAAGCCACAACCCGCGTGCGAGCCATATTCTCCATATGGGCACCACCCTTGAAGAGAATACCACGGCGCGCACTGCTGGACATCGCGGACAACATAACAGGCATGATGGAAGACACCAATGCACAAGGTGAAGCAACCACCAGAAACACCATCGCTTTATAAAATGCCTCATTCCATGTCCAGCCAAGCAGTAGTGGAGTTCCTGCAATCACAAGTAAAGTCACCCCTACAACAATACGTGCGTAAATCCCTTCAAACCGCTCCATAAAACGCTGGGAATCCGGCACTTCTGCCTGCGCTTCTTCCACCATTTTAATGATCTTGCCAAACAGTGACCCTTCAGCCGATTTTGTAACCTCTACGTATAATGCACCCTCCCCGTTTACCGTACCTGCATAGACTTCATCCCCCGCAACTTTGTCCACAGGCAGGGATTCTCCGGTGATGGACGACTGATTGATGAAAGAACTCCCACGGTACACCACGCCATCTGCTGGGATGAGTTCTCCCGGTTTGACCAACAGCAGATCACCCGGCTCCAGATCATCAATAGCCACGAGGTTCATCTGTCCATCCTCAATACGCAGTGCAGTCTCTGGCTTGAGCGCCAGTAAAGATGAGATATCCTTATGACTGCGCTCTGTCGCGTAACTTTCCAATGCACCACTGAGTGCAAAAATAAAGATCAGCATCGCACCTTCATTCCAGTAACCGATGGCTGCTGCCCCAAGGGATGCGGCAATCATCAGCAGGTTTACATCCAGATCACGTTCCTTCACCAGTGTCTCGATACCTTCCTTCGCTTTGGTCCAACCGCCAACGGCATACGCCACAATGTAGAGCATGATGGATAAGGTACCAAAATAAGGTGCAGTTCCCCAGGCAATCAGCATCAACAGCCCGCTGCCCAATGCAGATTGCATCTCTTTATTCTGCACCATGGCTCGAAAATCAGGCTTACGTCCCCGGTTTGGGCCTGGTGTTTGGGATAAGCGCTGTTCCGCTTGTTTCTGTCTGTGTAGTGGTTGATGTATCGCTTGCATATGAATCACGTTCCTTTCGAATGGTAGGTTTGCGGATGAAGAGTCTGCTAAATTCCGCTCCCAAAAATGAAGTTGTATTGAGAATGAGAGCCATTGTTAATGCCCTAAAAATGACACATGCTGCTGCGGGAATCCCGCAGCAGCATGGTTTTGTGAATGATTTTGACATAATCTCGAATGAGAATGATAATCATTTTTGCGCTTATGCAATTGTGTTTACTCAATACAACTTTTAATCAGTATATGCCTGCGATCCACATTTGTAAATGGGCTTTTTTCGATGGATAGTCATACATGCGTGTTCAAAAAGACAAAAAGCCGCTGTCCCGGAGGACAACGGCTTTAACCATCTATTGATATTCATATGACCTGTTTATGGCATATCACTTAAGTGATTGTTTACACATCCACCCAAATGCCATTTACGCGCCTACACTTGATCCCTGACTTGCTTTGATGGCTTGCTCCAGATCATAGATAATGTCTTGAATGTTCTCCGTACCCACAGAAAGACGAATCAACTCCGGATTAACGCCTGCTGCAGTTTGTTCATCTTCGGTCAACTGCGCGTGAGTTGTACTTGCCGGGTGAATAATCAGTGACTTGGAATCGCCCACGTTTGCAAGGTGAGAGAACAGTTTGACACTCTCAATCAACTTGCGACCCGCGTCCGCACCACCTTTGATCCCAAAGGTTAGAATCGCACCCTGCCCTCTTGGCAGATACTTCTGTGCAAGCTCATAAGAACCGTGGCTCGGTAGACCTGCATAACTTACCCAAGACACATCCTCATGTTTCTCAAGGAATTCTGCAACCGCAAGGGCGTTGCTACTATGACGCTCTACGCGCAGATGTAATGTCTCGAGTCCTTGCAGCAACAACCAGGAGTTGAATGGAGAGATCGTTGCACCCAAGTCACGCAGAAGTTGTACACGAGCTTTGATAATATAAGCAATCGGTCCAACCGCTTCCGTATATACAACACCGTTATAACTGGAGTCCGGCTCCGTCAATCCAGGGAACTTGCCACTTGCTTTCCAGTCAAATTTTCCGCTATCCACGATAACGCCACCAATGGATGTACCATGACCTCCAATAAATTTCGTTGCAGAGTGAACGACAATATCTGCGCCATGTTCGATTGGACGAAGCAGGTACGGACTCGGGAATGTGTTATCCACGATCAAAGGAATTCCATGTTCATGAGCGATGGCTGCCACCGCTTCAATATCCAGTACATTCCCCTTTGGATTACCGATCGTTTCGGCATACAATGCTTTCGTTTTCTCCGTAATCGCTGCCCGGAAATTCTCAGGATCACTGGAATCCACAAATTTTACGTCCAGACCCAGTTTCGGCAAAGTCGTCGAGAACAGATTGTATGTACCTCCATACAAACTCGCCGAAGATACGATCTCATCACCTGCACCAGCAATATTCAGAAGTGAAAACGTAATGGCTGCCTGACCAGAAGCTGTAGCCAGCGCTCCAGCTCCGCCTTCCAACGCCGCAATCCGTTGCTCAAACACGTCGGTTGTTGGATTCATCAGACGGGTATAAATGTTGCCAAACTCTTTCAAACCAAACAAGTTAGCTGCATGCTCGGTGTCCTTGAATCCATAGGATGTTGTCTGATACAAGGGCACAGCTCGTGCGTTGGTGGTTGGATCAATCTCCTGGCCTGCGTGAATTGCCAATGTTTCAAATGAAAGCTCACGTTCGTTTGACATAAATCTGAATCCTCCCTCAATATATACGTTCTTTAAGTTCCTGATGTCTTCGCATGGTGGCGTATGTTTTCCATATTCTCTCACAAGATGTCGCATTTGAAAAGAATTATTTCCGATTTTTCCGATAAGAAATATTAAATATGTATATTATCAATTTCTGTACCAAAAAAACCTTTGCACTCGCAAAGGTTTTTCAGCTACTTTGGCTTCGGTATGCAATACCTCATCCTGGGTTTGGTTAGACCCGAACTGCACTCCATACTTCACGCAAATGTTTGGCCGCAGGTACAGCTTCCTCCGCAGTTACGCCTTCAAGTGAAATATCGATATGTGGCTTATACGTTTTTAACAATTCAAAAAATAACGGGTAATCCAGTATCCCTGCCCCAGGTACCGGATTGTACTTCTCTCCCTGTGCATCAAAGGCTACATCTTTGGCATGGATCACAATCATGCGCTGATACAGCGATTCCATCACCTCGCGCAAGAAAGCCCCTTGATCTGCTGCATGTGGTTGTTTGATCAGATTACACGGATCGAACAGCATCCCCAGATTCGATGAAGGAATCTCTTCAAACAAACGTGTCATATGTTCATGGGTATGAAGAGTATGTGTGGACACAGGCTCAATCGCCGCATGCACGCCCCATTTCTCCGCTTCCTCAGCCAACTCCTCAACCGTTTCTTTCAGCACACTCCACGCCTTCTCCTCATATCCATCCGGATGTGTATCCTGATAGGTGTCCAAGCCCCCGGTCTCTGTTGCTACCATGCTGCAACCAAAATCCCGGGCATAACGCAGATGCTCCTTGAATCGATCAATGTCCGCACGTCGTCTTACCGGATCAGGGTCAATCGGATTAATATAACAGCCCAGTACTGCAATCTTCACCCCGCGCTGGGCAAATTGATCTCCAATCTCATTCGCTAGCCCTGGGCTCAGCTTGCCATTCGATGAGTCCACATCGGATAATGCTTTGGCCAGCGCCAGCTGTACGGAATTAAATCCGTTATCCGCAATCGTCTGCGCAAGCTGTGCTGTAGGCTGTTTGCCAAATGTATGTGCCAGGATACCAAGTTTCATCTCACTGCCTCCCTATGCTAATCCGATTATCAAACGATTAACGTGCCATCCAGCCGCCATCGACATTCAGCACATGACCATTCAGATAATCCGAAGCGGCAGATGCCAGAAAGACAACCGGGCCTTTCAGATCTTCAGGTGTTCCCCAACGCCCAGCAGGAATACGAGCTGTAATATCCCGGTACCGATTCTCGTCCGCACGGATCTGGGTAGTATTATCGGTTTCCATATAACCAGGTGCGATACCGTTAATTTGGATTCCCTTCCCTGCCCATTCATTGGCGAGTGCTTTGGTTAAACCGGCAACGCCATGTTTACTGGCTGTATACCCTGGCACGTTGATCCCACCTTGATAGGACAACATGGATGCAATATTAATGATTTTGCCACTTCCGCGTTCAATCATATGTCTGCCTGCCAATTGGCTTAGGAAAAATACAGTGTTCAGGTTCAGACCAATTACATCATGCCAGTCCTGCACTGCATGATCAGCCGCAGGTGTGCGACGAATGATTCCGGCATTGTTGACGAGAATGTCAATTCTGCCCTGGAACGCAAGCGCCTGTTCGAACACAGCCGACAACTCATCTTCACGACTTAAATCCGCTTCAATCACATAAGCTTTGCGTCCGAGTGCTTCGATGGCACTTGCCGTTGCCGCAGGCTTGGAATAAGAGACCAGCACCACATCAGCACCTGCTTCTGCCAAACCAATGGCCATCCCTTGTCCAAGTCCTCCCGAGGTACCTGTCACCAATGCAACTTGTCCGCTTAAATCAAATGGGTTCATGAATGATTCCTCCGCATGGTTTTGATATGCAATCCTTAGATCCGTCCGTTCTTTAATGCCGTGAATAATGAATGAGGTTAACTTTGATAATCCACTGTGACACCGCTCTGCTCGTATAAGGCAGCCGTCTCTTCATCCAAACGACTATCGCTGATAATATAGTCCAGTTGCGAACACTGGGCGAAAGTTCGCAGTGCAAATTGTCCGAATTTATAATGATCCACAACGCCGTATACTTGCTGCGAGGCAGATATCATTGCTTTTTTTAAAGGAACCAGATCTCCCGTGTATATGGATAATCCAAATTCCGGATGAAGGGCTGTCGTGGATATAAAGGCTTTATGAATGTTAAGACTGGATATAAATGCAGCCGTATCATCCCCAACCAGCATATTCCGTACACGCGCCCCGCCAGGCACAACCAGTCGCACTTGCTCCTTTTTGGTCAACTCCGCAATGATGAATAGATCATTAGTCACCACCGTCAGCGGTTGATTATCGAGACGTTTGGCCATCTCTAGCGTAGTGCTGCCACCATCGAGAGCAACGATATCTCCAGGTCGAATGTAAGCAAGGGCACGTTCAGCAATCTCCGTCTTCTCCGAATGATGCTTCTCGGTAACTCCGCGGCTATTCAAGATGCCATACTGGTCATTCTGAGCCAGCATAGCACCACCATGGACACGTACGAGCAGTCCCATACTCTCCAACTTGTCGAGATCCTCTCGCACAGTCTTCCCCGTCACCTGCAACAACTCACTCAGATCACTGACGGTTACTTCCTGGCGTTCCAGCAGAGCCTCCATAATTTTTTCATGTCTTTTCAATGGATTCATCATAATCAACTTCCTATATTACCTGAGTTAAATGGTAGTTTCGCACTTACACTTCGGGTACAGAAAACCTTCCGATCACTCTTATCCCCATATTTCCTTTGATCCCTTATTTAAAGGGAGAAATCTGGTGATAAAGGCGCACGCTTCGCTTCTTCTGGTCCTTTCTGTACCCTCCGTTCTAGTGTCTACCCTGTCAATTTAACTCAGACATCTGTAATTTATTATTTCAGGTCTTTCATCGCTACGCCGTCCATATCTTCGAACGTCTGGTTCTCACCAGCCATCGCCCAACAGAAGGTGTAATTGCTTGTACCCACACCACTGTGAATGGACCAGCTTGGGGAAATGATCGCCTGACGGTCGCGTACAACCAGATGACGTGTTTCGTTTGGCTCACCCATCATATGGAATACAACACCGTCTTCAGGCAAGTTCCAGTACAAGTATACTTCGGAACGGCGGTTATGGGTATGTGCAGGCATCGTGTTCCACATGTTACCCTTGTTGAGTTCGGTAATGCCCATCACCAACTGACAACTCTGAATTCCACCTTCTCCTTGGTGAATGTAACGATAGATCGTACGCTCATTGGATGTTTCGATGCTACCCAGATGATTCGGCTGAGCTTGTTCTTGCGTTGCTTTAACTGTTGGATAGGTGTGATGAGCCGGTGTGGATACAAAATAGAATTGGGCAGGTTGAGCCTTGTCACTGCTTGTGAACACAACTTCCTTCACACCTCTACCGATGTAGAGACATTCCTTCGCTCCAATCTCATAACCTTGTCCGTCCGCTGTCACTGTTCCGTGACCACCGACATTAATGATACCGATTTCACGACGCTCCAGGAAAAAGTTCGTTCCGATATCTTTCAGGTTCACTTCAAGGGTAATGTCCTTGCTCTCAGGTACAGCCGTTCCCACAATATAACGATCCACATGAGAATACACCGTTACCAATTCATCGGTTGCAAACAGTTGCTCCATCAAAAATTCCTCACGCAGGCGAGATGTATCATACGTTTTCACTTCATTGGGATGTGTAGCATAACGATTTTCCATTATTAATCCATTCCTTTCGTCATTTAAATTAGTTGGGATTGAGTTTGATAATGTTCATATAAGTTCATTTTAGTTCATTATGTATCTTTTGTGTACCTTTATTTTTGAAAAAGTAATTTATGTGATAATGAGCTTAAGACTTTTTTCCAAGTCTTATGTACTACTGTATTAAGAGAACCTTCCCCTCGATACCCGATTCAGCCGCTGTAATAGCCTGTTGTACATTCGTTAGTTCATACGTCGCCCCAATGTTTGCCATGACAAGTCTCCCTGCTCTGACCAGCTCCATCACCTCATGAAATACCTGTTCCCAGCGTTCTTGCGAACAGCGTTCCACCCAATGTTTTAACCAGAAAAGTTTCACATGAACTTGTGTTCCCCGGGTTACTTCATGCCATAACGGTGTGATCCCCGAAAGCAGTCCTACACTGATGACCGTCCCATTTGGTTTAAGGCAACTCACCAATTGTTCCCCGTCTGTCCCTCCAATACAATCCACGGCAGCATCAGCACCGTATCCCTCTGTTAATTCCGTAATTCTAGACTGTAGCAACTCTTTCGTCGTATTGATAACAGAAACTGCTCCAAGACGATACAGTTCAGCAGTATGACGATCATCTCTCGTAAGCGCAATCAATTTAAATCCATAAATTTTTGAGATCTGTGCAAAGATTCGCCCGATTGCAGATCCCCCTGCATTCACAATCAGGGTATCACCATACGTAAGCTTAAGCACCTCTGTACAGATCAACCAAGCCGTAACCGGATTAATATAGAGCTGGCTGGCTGAGTGATCATCGATATCATTCGGCACAATAATTGTATGTCGCTCCAAAGTCTTCACGACGTCCTGCCAAGTATTCTCGCCTTTTAGTGGCAAGACGCGGCGCCCCAACATTTGATTGGATACTCCCAATCCTACTGCTTCTACTATCCCCATACCCTCAAACCCGGGAACAGCTGGTAATCGGGTACGATGCGGGTAAGCTCCTCGAACAGGAATAATATCGGAGGGATTAATAGGCCGAGCATACATCCTCACTGCTAATTCACCGGGTCCAGGGGGTATCACATCTTTTTCTTCCATACATAACACTTCACTTGGTTCGCCAAAACGATAATAACGGATTACCCTTGCTTTCATTGGTACATCTCCTAAAATAATTTTTCTAAAATTTCTCTAACTAAAATATTGAATATATTTCCAGAGTGTATGACAATAGTATCACTGGTAAATTATTTCATAAACGACTTATTAAGATATAATACAACTTTTTCATTAAAATATGCGATAACTTCTGATTCGAAAAAAAGAGCCCCACAACCTTGAATTCCAAGGTCGTGAAGCTCTTCATCATGTGAATTAATGTGCAACAGCGTTGTTAAGCATGATCCAGATCGAACCAATCACGATAGTCATCATAATCAGTAATCCGAAAATAAGTGCCATCACATTCCAGCGTGGTTTCCCTGTTTCACGGATATGCATGAAGAAGAAGAGTTGAACCACAAACTGAAGTGCTGCTGTACCAAGAATCACAACGAGTGTTCCTGTTTTGCCCATCATGTCGTTCAAAACCACCACAAGTGGAATGATTGTCAGTACGACGGACAGAATGAAGCCGATGACATAAGACTTCAGTGAGCCATGTTGTTCATGGCCGTGGGAATCATGTGAGTTGTGCTCTGCCATCTACATCACCCCCATGAGATAGACGATCGACAGGAGGAAAATCCATACGACGTCCAAGAAGTGCCAGTACAAACTGATGACGTTGATTTTACCGCGAGTAACATCAGTAATACCACGTTTTTTCAGTTGTAACATAAGTCCAATCATCCAGATCAGACCAAGCGATACGTGAAGTCCGTGAGTTCCCACAAGGGTGAAGAATGCGCCAGAAGCAGCACTCGTTGTAAAGCTGAACCCTTCGTGAATCAACTCAATAAACTCATATACTTCCAGTGCGATAAAGCTTGCACCCAGAACGGCTGTAACTGCCAGCCAACTGATTAATTGTTTTACTTTGCCTTGATTCATCGCCAGTACGGCTAGTCCGCTCGTGAATGAACTTGTGAGCAAGATAAACGTTTCGGCAATAACACCAGGCATTTTGATCAATTCAGACAAAATCGGTCCGCCCGCCGTATTGTCACGCAACACAATGAAGGTTGCGAACAATACGGAGAACAGGATAACGTCGGAAATCAGGAAGAACCAGAAACCGAGAATTTTCATTTCCTGTGGATCATGATGTCCATGGTCGTGACCATGTGCATGATTCTCACCGTGCTTAGCGGCTGCTTGAGCCATCTATACCGACCCCCTTAACGACGCTTCGGTACGTTTAATTTCGTCGACCGGAATGTAATAATCCGTATCATATGAGAATGAACGGGCGATCATACAGATCCCTACGCCAGCGAGTCCGAGAATTGCCATCCACAACCATCCGAATACAAAGCCGAAACCGGCGATGAACCAGAAGACAGACATGATGAACGGAATTCCAGAGTTCTTCGGCATATGAATCGGCTCAAGCGGTTGCTCTGCCGGATAGATGCCTTTGGCACGACGTTCTTTCTCTTCCCACCACTCATCAATATCATCTCCGCGCGGTGTAACGGCGAAGTTGTATTCAGGAGCTGGTGAAGGAATTGACCACTCCAGCGTACGGCCATCCCATGGATCGGCGGAAGCTTTGAGTGATTTGTATTTGCGAATACCGTCTGCGATTTGTGCAACTTGGAACAGGAATCCGACACCCATCAGGAATGCCCCGATTGTGGATACGAAGTTCAGTTCCCACCAGCCAGTATCCCAGCCGTATGTGCTCAGACGACGTGTCATACCCATTAGACCGACAGCGTACTGCGGCATGAAGCAGACATAGAAACCAATATTCCAAGTCCAGAATGCCCATTTGCCCAGTTTCTCTTCGAGTTGGAAACCGAACATTTTAGGCCACCAGTAGTACAGACCTGCGAAGTATCCGAAGACAACTCCACCGATCAATACTTGGTGGAAGTGGGCAATCAGGAAGTAACTGTTGTGGAACTGGAAGTCAGCAGGAGCAACGGATAACAGAACGCCTGTCATACCCCCGACAATAAAGCACGGGATAAAGGCAAGTGTCCACATCATCGGAGTCGCCATGCGAATCCTTCCTCGATACATGGTAAACAGCCAGTTGAATATCTTAACCCCTGTTGGAATAGCAATCAACATCGTAGTTACGGCGAAGAATGCATTCACGTCTGCTCCGGAACCCATCGTGAAGAAGTGATGCGCCCATGTGAAGAAGGACAGGAAGCTGATGATCAACATCGCGAATACCATCGATTTGTAGCCAAACAGTTTTTTCCGAGAGAAGGTACTTACAATCTCGGAGAACACACCGAATGCCGGCAAGACGACAATGTATACCTCAGGGTGACCCCACATCCAGATCAAGTTGATATACATCATTGGGTTACCGCCCAGATCAAGTGTGAAGAAATGCGCCCCGGCAAACCTGTCGAGGAATAACAATGCAAGTGTCACAGTCAAGATCGGGAAAGCAAACAAGATAATGATACAAGTGGAGAATACCGACCATGTGAACATCGGCATTTTCATCCATCTCATGCCTGGCGCACGCATTTTAATGATGGTAACCAGGAAGTTGATACCGGTAGCCAAGGAACCGATACCCGATATCTGTATACCCCATATATAGAAGTTCTGTCCTACCCCCGGACTGTGTGACAGCTCCGATAGAGGCGGATAACTCAGCCATCCTGCATCCGGTGAACCACCGATAACAAATGACAGGTTAAACAGCATTGCTCCCAGGAAGAATAACCAGAAGCTCAGTGCATTCAGGAACGGGAACGCAACGTCCCTTGCTCCGATCTGTAATGGCACGATAACGTTAAATAGACCAAACATAAATGGCATCGCCATGAACAAGATCATGATCGTACCGTGAGTTGTAAAGACCTGATTATAATGCTCAGGATTCAGAAATTCATTGTTAGGCATAGCTAGCTGAAGGCGCATCATTAGCGCATCCACACCACCACGGAACAACATGATAATGGAAGCAATGATATACATGATACCGATCTTTTTGTGATCGACAGTCGTTAACCAGTTACGCCAGAGCCAGCCCCATTTTTTGAAATAAGTTAGCACCGCTACAATAGTAATCATGGTAATTCCGATAGCTACCATCGCACCATAAATGAGCGGATCACCGGTTACGAAAAACTCCGATGCAAACTCTTTAAGTCCCTCTAACATTGGGGGCCTCCTTTCGAATCTTTAGTTAGCACTCTCGTCCTCGTCTTGATTGGACGTATCAGTTGCATTTTGAATGGCTCCAGAAGCTTCTTTTGAAGTTCCATGCTTACTGTGAGCACTTTGACCATCTACTACATACTTGGTCACAATATTTTGGAACAATCCTTCTGGGAAGGCAGAATAATAAGCAACGTTGCTTGTGCCTGGCTCAGCCAGTGCTTTGTAACCTTCTGTAGTCAACGCCTGAGAACTCTGTTTCACTTCAGCTACCCAATTGTCAAAATCTTCGTCCGATGTAGCATTCACATCAAAACGCATTTCTCCAAAATGCTCACCTGTGAAGTTAGCGCCTGAACCCCAGTACTTGCCTTCATGATCTGCCTGCAGATACAAGGTCATCGCCATACCCGACATCGTATAAATCTGTCCTCCAAGTTGCGGAATCCAGAATGAGTTCATCGGTGAATCCGCAGTGAGTTCAAATTTCACGGGCCGGTCTGCCGGAATATTCAACGTATTAACCGTTGCAATTCCTTGTTCTGGATACATAAACAGCCATTTCCAGTCCAGTGAAGACACTTGGATGGTAATTGGTGCTTTCTCGTGAGCCAACGGCTTCGAAGGTTCCAAAACATACGTGTAACGAATCGTTACAATTGCAAGTATTCCAATAATAATAATTGGAATGGTCCACCATACAACCTCCGCTTTGGTGCTATGAGCCCAGTTAGGTTCATATGCTGCTTTGTTGTCCGGTTTCTCACGGTAACGCCATACGATTACGGCAGCCAAAATGAGTACTGGCACAATAATGACAGCACACAAAATTGTCGAGATGACAATCAAATCTCTCTGCGAAGCGCCAATTGGCCCCTTCGGATCCAGAACAACGTACTGTCCGCCTGCCAGCATTGGCCAGACAATCAATGCAATTGTAACCAACGTCAGGACAACCGGAATGATAATCCGGATTAGCGACCTAGGTTTCTTGTTCATTTTGATCCCCTCTCCTTAAATTCGCTCATACTGAAAAATCAGTATACTACTCTCTTCCTACTAAAGATATCAGAAATGAACAACTTTTTTGTTCTTGTTAACAAATTTGTCGATTTTACACCTTAAATGTGTGAATTTTTTCTCACAAATCGCTTGCATGCTTGATATTTGTACTTCGTAATCTTTACACATCAAGTCACAAAATAAAACCCTTTGCAGTCCCGTTGAACAGTGTCAACGAATCCGCAAAGGGCTTTATTGACTGGATTCCGGGAACTCATCCAGTCTTATTATGAACGAATTAACGCAGGATTATAATCAATCAGCGCCTTCGTCTTCCCGGCGTGTATGAACAAGGCCAATCGCTTTGGCAATAACGTAAATAAACACACTACCTACAAGGAATCCAATACCAACCATCAAGCCAAGATTACGATCATTAAATTCGTTCAGATTGATCAGACACATGATCACTCCCGTAATGAGTGCGACCCATGCCAGAACTGTCATCGTCAAGACGGCGCGCCGCATATTTTTGTCTTTGCGCTCCAATTGGCTAACCATTGCTGTCTTCGATGCCATAGTAAACACTTCCTTTTCCCTTTTTGTAAGTGCTTTCCTTATACCAATATACCACATCAGTATGATTTTTAGTCAACAAATGTTCAAATTTTATTCGCAATTTGGACACTTTATTTTCATTTCGACCATTGACAAAACATTATTAAATTCTTTCATACTTCTTATAACCCAAAAAACGTCTCTTCATAACAGGAACTGCACTTGACCTTATGAAACCTTTATGAACTACTCCTTTCCAACGGTAAAAACACAAAAAAAGACGGCACATTGGAATACTCCAATGTTACCGTCGTTCTCAGCTTTAATAAGGGAACCATATATAATGAGGACCTGCTTTACCCTTGAAACCTGCCACCCAAACTATTGGGGATTATGTTCGTTCCGTGTCTCCAACCAATTATTCTTGATAACGTTCTGATACCAGTAATAACTCTCCTTCGGTGTTCTCACGAGTGAACGATAGTCCATATGAACAAGACCAAAACGCATACGGTAGCCTTCTGCCCACTCGAAATTATCCATCAGTGACCATGCCATGTACCCTTTCAGGTTAATGCCGTCATTAATGATGCGGTGAATTTGAGCCAAATGCTGCTCATAATATGAAATCCGGCGATCATCGTTAATTTTTCCGTTTTCCAGGTCATCATTGATGCAGGCACCATTCTCTGTGATATATACATCCACATTGCCGTACTTTTGCAAGTAATGCATAAATTCATACAAACCACGTGATTCTACGGGCCAGCCAATATCAGTTTTGGTGAGGCCCATATCAACTTCTTCCGATTGCAGAGCACCTGCCTCCGGATTGAAGCGATTGATCCCCATCGTGTAATAGTTAATGCCGAGCAGATCGATCGGTTGCGAGATAATCTCCATATCGCCTTCCTGAATTGGCACAGTAGCCCCCGCTTCTGCAAACCAATCCACCATAAACTGCGGATATGAACCTTTGTAGATTGGATCAAGGAACCAATCGGTATTAAGCGCAATTGATCGGTCACACGCAGCTTGGTCCTCGGGAGATTTGCTGTACGGCTCAGCCCAGCACACGTTCGGAGCAATACCAATCTGACCGGTTGTTCCCAAGCGACGGAAAGATTGAACGGCTTTACCATGAGCAACCAGTAATCCATGTGCCACATTAATAGAAGTTTGCAGGTCTTTGTTTCCTGGCGCATGAATCCCCAGAAGGTTCGACAGGAACGCGATACACCATGGTTCGTTGAATGTCAGCCAGAAGTTGATTTTGCCCGAGAATTCTTTGAAAATCACTTCCGCATATTTCACAAAAGCATCCACAGTTCTGCGGTTGCCCCAGCCTCCGTCATCCTCCAGCGTTTGCGGAAGATCCCAGTGATACAGTGTGAGGAACGGTTCAATTCCAGCTGCGATTAATGCATCCACGAAGCGGTGGTAGAAGTCCAGACCTTCCCGATTGATCTCACCATCTCCGTCAGGAATAATACGCGGCCACGCAATGGAGAACCGGTACGTATTAATCCCGAGTTTCTTCATTAGTTCGATGTCTTCCTCGTAACGGTGGTAACTGTCACATGCGACATCCCCATTGTCTCCGTTATATACCTTGCCAGGTGTGCGCGCAAACGTATCCCAGATGGATACCCCGCGTCCACCTTCCTGTGCAGCTCCTTCTATTTGATAGGAAGCTGTTGCTGTTCCCCAGCGAAAATCTTGCGGAAATTTAAAAATCGTCATGGTTGGCTCCTCCGTCTCATAATGACACGCGGATCGTCTGTCCTGCGGTCATGGTTAAAATAATTACATAATCGCCCTGAGGCGTAAGCTCTGCCTTGGCTTGTTCGTTTCCTTCCACACGCAGCGGATAAGCACTGCGAACGGTCAGCGTGTCACTTCGTTCTGCTTTGATGACTGCTGACGCAAGCTTGTTGTCCGCCCATGTTATTCCCACTGTATAACTACCTCTTGCACGAAGCCCTTCAACTCGACCTTGAGTCCAGAGTTCAGGCAGTGCCGGCAGTAAATGTAACTCGTTCAAGTGACTCTGCAACAACATCTCGGCTATTCCAGCCGTGCCTCCAAAGTTACCATCGATCTGGAACGGCGGATGATCGTCAAACAGATTCGGATGTGTGGATCGGGCCAGCAAGGTGCGCACAAATTGATGTGCCTGGCTGCCATCCAGCAGTCGTGCATACAGATTGATCAACCATGCACAGCTCCATCCTGTATGCCCACCACCTTGTGAGATACGACGTTCAAGCGATACCCTTGCAGCTTCCACAAGTTCTGGTGTGTGCACTCGATTGATCTGCTCTCCCGGATACAGTCCATACAGATGGGAGACGTGACGATGCCCTGGCTCGGATTCGGCAAAATCCTTAAACCACTCCAGCAATTGTCCTTCGCTTCCAATTCGGAATGGATAGAGTTTCTCCAGAGCCTCACTCCACTCGCTTGCCAACGACTCATCTATATTTAGTTGCTTCGAGGCCTCAATACAGCGGCTGAACAGTTCACGAATTAACGTCATATCCATCGTTGAAGCCATGGATATACTGCGTGCCTCCCCAGCATCTGTGAGAAACTTATTCTCTGGTGAAGTGGATGGAATCGTAACCAGATAACCATCGGGCCCTTCCACCAGCCAATCGAGACAGAACAGCGCCGCCTCTTTCATGATGGGATACGCACGTTCCTCAAGAAAACGCTGATCCCCGGTAAATTGGTAATGCTCCCATAGATGCGAGGTCAGCCACACGCCACCCATCGGCCAAAAAGCCCAGCTTGCATCTCCACCTGTCGGTGTAGAGGTTCTCCAGATATCCACGTTATGATGGGCAGTCCATCCACGGGCTCCATACAGAATCCGCGCCGTTCTTCGTCCTGTATCACTGAGATCGGTCAGCATATCAAACAGTGGCTCATGACATTCACTGAGATTACAGACTTCCGCTGGCCAGTAATTCATCTCCGTGTTGATGTTGATCGTGTAGTCACTGTGCCATGGCGGCTCTACCTGATGATTCCAGATTCCCTGCAGATTGGCAGGCTGGCTGCCCGGACGCGAACTAGCCATTAACAGATATCTTCCATATTGAAAATAAAGTGCCTCCAGTCCAGGGTCTTGTTGCCCTGCCTGATAAGCCTGCAGCCGCTCATCTGTAGGTAATTCGCCGTTAGCCGATACCCCTAAATCAATAGAGACTCTGTTAAACAACGCGCTATGATCCTGAATATGTCGGTCACGAAGCGCTTCCGCGCCATGTGTGGTCGCTTTGGAGATCATCTCCTTGCATTCCTCTTCCAATACAAGATGATCCTTCACAGGTAACACATCGTAACTCTCAAAGGAGGTAGCCGCTGCCAGATAAAACACAACCTGATCAGCACCCAGAATATGTAACTTGCCTTCCAGATTGGAGACCTTCACCTGGTCACCAGATGCCGTAAATGCTAGACGGACAGCATAAGCCGTTCCCCGATCCTCTTCATAGAGAACGGATTCCGGGTGATCTCCGAAGTAATTGGACTCCACATGACTTGGGCACCGACTGAACATGGTTAGAGCATCTCCCGAAGTCTCAACGCGATAAGGATGGGGACTGTCTAGCGTAACACTTACACTCACAGCGCCCTTCTGATCAGCAGTTAATGTGCAGACCATCAGATCATCCGAAGCACTTGAATACACTTCACGTACGTATTGAGTTCCTTCCAATGAGTAGGTTGAGGTTGCAATACCCGATTCCAGATCAAGCTCCCGTTCAAATGCATCATATGAAAGATCTTCCAGACCCTCATGGTGCAATAGAAAATGACCCATCGGCTGGTAAGCCTCCACATCACGACCAAGCATTTCACGGTTCAACAAATCCTCAGCTTCACCATACTGCCCAGACATGATCAACTCTCGCGTCTGCTTCAAATACCGCTGACTGCTGTATTGAATCGTATCCCGTGGAAACCCTGACCATAATGTATCTTCATTGAGCTGAATTCGTTCATCTGCTGCGCCACCGTACACCATGCCTCCAAGACGGCCGTTTCCGATGGGCAATGCTTCTTCCCAGCGTTTTGCCGGTTGTTGATACCATAGACGATTGATTTTAGGTTGGTTATTGTGTTGGGACATGATTAGCTCCTGTTCCTGAATAAGCTGTATATTTCTTATGTTATAAAACGTTTTCGGTAAGTGCTTACAATAATAAAATTATATGTGATTTCAAAATTTGCGTCAATGCAAATCATCACATCATTCCACAAAAAAAAGGCCCCGTATAGGGCCCTTTCCTTGTGTAACCATGGATCACAGACAATCCATATTATTTTACGTCTTTTCCTGTCCACAGAGAGACACGTTCCTTAACCCAAACCGTAAATTGTTTCTCCATTTCAACTGCACCCGCTTTGTCCAAATCAGCCAGTAAAGCATCATAGGTTGCATCAAAGTTTGCTGGTGTAGTCAGAACAGCTTCCGGAATCCGTTTACGGATGATATCCTGCGTTTTCTGGAACGTTACCTCATAGTCTGTACCGGAAGGTACGGACATGTTATACGCTGCGCCCCAATCCTTAACTGGCAGATCTTCTTCAGCCGGATAGAACTCTTTCCAAGTCGTGATACCGTAAGCTTTCAGCGTTTCTTTCTCTGCAGCCGTGTAACCAGCTACAATCTGCTCAGGGAAGTTTGTTGTGTAATAGTTATCCGTAGAATCTTTTACACCATCACCGTATCTTGCGCTAAATATGTTATACATCCCAATTCCTGTTTCCTTGCTGAAATTGGAGTTGTCATTCGTTTTGCGGTCCTGTACGTCATCTGGAATCACGCGTTTACCATCTTCTACGTTGTAATGTTCACCTTCGATACCCCAGTTTCTCAGAACTTGTCCTTCATCGGAAGCAAGCCAATCCATGAATTTGATGATACGCACTGGATCTTTGGCCGAAGTTGTAATCCCGATGCCATAACCGTCAAATCCGGCTGGTTGGAACGTGTGATCCACAATCTCATCGTTAAGTGATACAGAGAAGTGAGCGTATGTGGCATCATCCTTACCAGATGATTTAAGCGCGTTCTCCGCTTCTTGATAGTTCCACTCTTGGTCAATCAGACCGAGGACACGGCCACTGGCAATTTTGGACTTGTATTGGTCATCCTTTTGAACAAAGGCATCTTTGTCCAGTAGGCCTTCATTGTACATTTTATTCAACCAGCGGAAATATTCTCTTTCCTCTGGACGTTTATAGTGCAATTTGGCTTCATACGTTTCAGGGTCAATGTAATATTCACCATCATCCGGTGCACCTGTTGCCTGGAAAGCCGGGTTCGTTACCGTGATCATGATTTTCCAATCATCTGCATTCAATGTTAATGGAATGGTTGGTTGACCATCAATGGTTGGATGTTTTTCATAATAGGCTCTAAGTACATTCTCGTAATCCTCAAGTGTCTTCACTTCAGGATATCCGAGCTCTTTCAATACTCTTTGCTGAATTTCAAATCCACCTGTAGCGTCAAACGTAACATTATCAACACCCATATTGGTTGGAATGGTATAGATCGCTTGATCTTCCAAACTGTATTTCAAACGGTTCATCTGTTCCCCATAGATTTTTTTCAGATTGGGAGCATGCTCCTCAATCAGATCCGTGAGATCCAGCATCGCGCCTGCATCCACAAGCTTAGATAAGTTACCTTTAGGGTAGATCATATCAGGAAAGTCACCACTGGCAGCCATCAGTGCAATCTTCTGGTTACCACCATCGTTTACATCATATTCAGCTTCAATTGTCACGCCTGTTTGTTCCGTAATCTTTTTACCAACAGCATCTTGCATCTTGTTCCAGGTCGGACTAGCATCCCCCCCGAAGAACGTAACTGTAATTGGTTCGGTACCGCTGGACTCTGTAGTCTCTTTGGTTCCCGAATTCCCACAACCAGCTGTAACCAACATTGCACTTGCGAGCATCAACATTGCAAACGTCTTGGGTGTATTGCCTTTCATTTTGCCTCTCATTGTCTAGTTCCCCCTATTATTTATGAAGGTTTTATCTGTATAACAGGCTTTATGCCTGAGGATACCACTTTTTTTGAATGCGCTTTCGGTATCGTTCATTCCGACGTGTTCACTAAAGCTGACGTTTCGATTCTGCAAAAAGAAAGATTCTTCTTCTAACAAACGTAAAACGTTTTCGGAAATGAGATAAACCGCTTACTGAAAGTGCTTACATGATAGATTATAGGCTATCCATCACCTCACGTCAACAATAAAAAAAGCCCTTGAGAAAGGGCTTTTTTTGCTATGAAAATCCTTAACTTTAATGCTTGGTTTTCAAGCTTATTTCACATCTTTTCCAGTCCAGAGAGCTACACGTTCTTTGATCCAAACCGTGTATTGTTTCTCCATCTCCACTGCACCCGCTTTATCGAGTTCAGCCAGAAGACTATCATATACGCTGTCGAAGTTCTCAGGTTTGGCAAGGATCGCTTCTGGAATACGTTTACGTACGATATCCTGTGTTTTCTGGAACGTTACGTTGTAATCCGTGTCAGATGGTACAGGCATGTTGTATGCTGCGCCCCAATCTTTCAGCTTCAGATCATCTTCGGAAGGATAGAAATCTTTCCATGTTGTAATACCGTATGCTTTCAACGTTTCCTTCTCAGCGGCAGTGTAACCTGCTTGAATCTGTTCAGGGAAATTCGTTGTGTAATAGTTATCTGTGGCATCTTTCACACCATCACCGTATCTGGCGCTAAATACGTTATACATGCCTACGCCTGATTCTTTGGTAAAAGCAGAGTTATCATTGGTTTTGCGATCTTGTACGTCATCCGGAATGATGCGTTTACCATTCTCTACTTGGTAATGTTGGCCTTCAACACCCCAGTTTCTCAGGACCTGACCTTCCTCGGAAGCAAGCCAATCCATGAATTTGATGATACGTACCGGATCTTTGGCCGAAGTTGTGATTCCGATACCATAACCGTCAAATCCTGTCGGTTGGAACGTATGATCCACAATATCCTTGTTCAGGGATACGGAGAAGTGGGCATATGTTTTGTCGCCACCGTTAGATGATTTCAAAGCATTTTCCGCCTCACCATAGTTCCACTCTTGGTCAATTAGACCAAGTACACGGCCACTGGCAATTTTGGATTTGTATTGGTCATCCTTTTGAACAAATGTATCTTTATCAAGCAGACCCTCATTGTACATTTTGTTCAACCAACGGAAATATTCTTTTTCTTCAGGACGTTTGTAGTGTAGAACGGCTTCATACGTCTCAGGGTTGATATAATACTCACCGTCATCCGGTCCACCCGTAGCTTGGAATGCAGGGTTCGTTACCGTAATCATAATTTTCCAGTCATCTGCATTCAATGTTAACGGAATCGTCGGTTGACCATCAATCGTTGGATGTTTTTCATAATACGTTCTCAGTACGTTCTCGTAGTCCTCAAGCGTTTTTACTTCAGGGTAGCCAAGCTCTTTCAATACTCTTTGTTGAATTTCGAATCCGCCCGTAGCGTCAAATGAAACGTTATCTACACCCATGTTGGTCGGGATCGTGTAAATGGCTTGATCTTCCAAACTGTATTTCAGACGGTTCATCTGATCACCATAGATTTTTTTCAAGTTGGGAGCATGCTCCTCAATTAGATCGGTCAGGTCCAGCATCGCGCCTGCATCCACAAGCTTAGACAAGTTGCCTTTAGGATAGATAATATCAGGGTAATCACCACTGGCAGCCATCAAAGGAATCTTTTGGTCACCGCCATTATTCACATCATACTCAGCTTCAATTGTAACTCCCGTTGCCTTAGTAATTTCTTGACCGACAGCATCCTTCATGTTATTCCAGTTCGGACTCGCGTCTGCACCAAAGAATGTAAAGGTCACTGGACTGGTTGTATCTCCGGAATCAACCGGTTTCTCTGAAGCGTTAGTTCCTCCTCCACTGCCGCTGCATCCTGCTGTAATTGCAAGAGCACTGGCTAACAGAAGCATTGCGAATGTTTTTGGTGTTTTGCCCTTCATGTGTAATCCCCCTTATGGATATTAATGAAGCTGTATATTTGTATAACAGGCTGACCTGCACATACCGTGACCAGATGAAACAAATGTAATTTTCTTGTTTTTATAACATTAGAAGCGTTTTCTTAAAAAATAAAAAAATGTTCTTCTTTCCTTATTTCCTCTTCATTCTGCAAATGTTTACTTTGAGATTCAGGTGTATGCCACGTGTTGTACAAGCAAATGTAAGTGCTTTCATACTTGAATAATAATCGCTCCTATATCCCTTGTCAATAGTGAATTTATAAAATTGAAAACGTTTTTTAGAAAACGTTTTATATAAAAAAAGAACCCAAATATTCTGGGTTCTTTTTCGTTTTAGATCTGAATTGCTAATCGTTTATTTAGCCTCTTCACCGCTCCACAATTGAACACGGTTTTGAACGAGTTCTGTATATTGTTTCTCCATATCCTCTGCTCCTGCTTGGTTCACTTCTGCAATCATGCCGTCATAGATCGCATCGAACTGTTCAGGAGTACTCAGAATGGCTTCCGGGATACGTTTCCGAATGATATCCTGTGTTTTCTTGAAGATGACGTTGTAGTTGGAGTCACCTGGTGTTGGCAGATTGTATGCTGCTCCCCATGGTTTGATTGGGAATTCATCTTCACTCGGGAACAGATCTTTCCACGTCGTAGCACCGTAAGCTTTGAGTGTTTCTTTCTCTGCATCGGAATATGCTGCCACGATCTGTTCAGGGAAATTCGTAGTGTAGTAGTTATCCGTTGAATCCTTCACACCGTCTCCATAGTGACCGGACATATTGGTGTACAGTCCAATACCCGTTTCTTTCTGGAATACGGCTGCATTATTGGTTTTCTGATCCAGAATGTCGGCAGGAATGACACGTTTGCCGTCCTGCACTTCATACTGTTTGCCCTCAATTCCCCAGTTCATCAGCACTTGCCCTTCTTCAGAAGCCAGGTAATCGAAGAATTTGATCGTACGAACCGGGTCAGGATTCGATGTTGTAATCCCTACACCCCAACCGGATACAAAACCAGGGTCTTGGTAGGCATGATCCTTGATATCCTCGGACAGGGTTACTGGAAAGTGTGAATACGTTGCTTCAGTCTTACCAGCGGATTTCAATGCATTTTCTGCATCGGAATATCCCCAATCCTGGTCAATGACACCCAGAACACGTCCACTTGCAATTTTGGATTTGTATTGGTCTGTTTTCTGGATAAAGCTGTCCTGATCCAGCAATCCAGTGTTGTACATATGGTTCAACCAGCGGAAGTATTCTTTTTCCTCTGGACGTTTGTAATGCAGACTTGCTTCATACGTCTCTGGATCGATGTAGTATTCACCATCATCCGGAGCTCCTGTTGCCTGGAAGGCTGGGTTCGTTACGGTAATCATGATTCTCCAATCATCCGCGTCCAGTGTTAACGGGATGGTTGGCTGACCATCAATTGTTGGGTGTTTTTCTTTGTACGCCTTCAATACATTCTCGTAATCCTGAAGTGTACGTACTTCCGGATATCCGAGTTCTTTCAGTACACGGTGCTGAATGCCAAATCCACCACCTGCATCAAAGTACTTTTGGTCTACCGCATAATACGTTGGCAGCACATAAATAGCCTGATCTTCATTACTGTATTTCAACCGGTCCATGTAATTACCATACAGCTTCTTCAGATTGGGAGCATATTGGTCGATCAGATCTGTCAGATCGAGCATTGCTCCGGCATCCACCAGTTTGCTGAGTTCTCCTTTGGGGGAGACAATATCCGGATAGTCTCCGCTCGCCGCCATTAAGGATATTTTATCTTGACCACCACTAACGGCAAATTCACCGTTAAGGGTTATCCCTGTTTTTTCCGTAAGGACTTTACCTACTTCATCCTTCATGCCATTCCAGTTCGGACTGGGGTCAACGCTGAAGAAATCAAAAGTAAGTGGAGTTGTCTCTGCGCTTGTATCCTTGAACGACGTATCACTGCCGCTTCCTCCACCGCAACCTGCGAGTAAAGACATTGCAAGCACTGGTGCCAGTGCAATCTTCATTTTGGAACTTGCCATAATGGTAATCCTCCCTGTTTCATATGTCTGTTTGTCCGGGACTTTTTTGTCCCTGTCTATAGCTTCATGAATACCACACCGCAGCCCTATACGGTGAAGCGCAGACCAAATGGCTGCGCTTCGGGTATCCTGATGCTTCATTTGTAGATGTACGGCCGCTCTATGTGGCAGCCTGTACCCTATTGTTTAACCTTTTACTGCGCCCAGTGTCATACCACCAACAAAGTACTTCTGAAGGAATGGATATACAATGAGGATTGGAACCGTCACAACGATCGTAATCGCCATTTTGATCGATTCCGGTGAAATCTGTGTCATTTGCTGCGCCATATCATTGGCATTTCGTCCAGCACCTGAGCCCTGCTGTGTACTTTGCAATACTTTCATCAGCTCATATTGGAGCGTGGTCAGATGTGCCTTTGAACCATTATACAGGTACGTATCAAACCACGCATTCCATTGACCTACAGCCAGGAACAATGCGATGGTAGCAAGCACTGGTTTACACAGTGGCAAGATGATTCTGTAATAGATTGTAAAGTCATTCGCTCCATCCAGCTTCGCGGATTCCTGCAATGAGTATGGCAGGCCATCAATGAATGAACGGATGATAAACACGTTAAATGCACTGATCATGCCAGGCAATACATATACCCAGAATGTACCGATCAGGTCCAAGTCACGCATCAGGATGTATACCGGAATCAGACCACCGGAGAAATACATCGTGAGTGCGAGTGTTGTGGATACAAATTTTCTAAGTCCAAAGTCAGGTCTGCTCAGTGTAAAGGCGATCATAGATGAACTGATCAATCCGAGCACGGTACCTACAAGTGTACGCAGAATGGATATCTGCAAACCTTGTAACAATCCATCATATTGGAAAATCGTTTTGTAGTTCTGTAATGTGAATTCGCGAGGCCACAAGTAAATTCCGCCACGTACTGTATCTGTCGAGTTATTGAGTGAGATGGCTAGTACGTTAAGGAATGGATAAAGTGTTACAACCAGCACCATGGTCATCGCGAGGATGTTGAATATATCGAACAGTTTATCGCCCCGAGTAGCATTGAATGCTTTGTTCGCCATAATGTCGTCCCCTCCCTACATGATGCTTTCTTTTGTGAATTTTTTGAACAAGCCGTTCGCAGTAAACAGAAGGATGATACTGACAACGGAGTTGAATATACCTATGGCTGTACCATACGAGAATCGTCCCATATTCAAACCATAATTGAGCGCGTATAGATCAAGTACTTCCGAGTAGTCTGTGACCAGACTGTTTTGTAGCAAAAATTGCTTCTCGAAACCGATACTGATAAGATGTCCAATCGACATGATGAAAAGTACAGAAATCGTGGTCCGTATGCCAGGCAGCGTAATATGCCACATCTGTCTCCAGCGGTTGGCTCCATCTACACGGGAAGCTTCATACAGCTCATTGTCGATACCTGTAATCGCCGCCAGATAGATGATGGCATTCCAACCGGTTTCCTTCCACATATCTGAAGCGGTTACAATGTACCAGAACAAGTTCCCCTTGGCCATGAATTGGATCGGTTGATCGATAATGTTCAGTCCTACCAATAGATCATTGATAATCCCTCCATCGGTGGAGAGCATCTTCGTAATGATCCCGGCTACAACAACCCAGGATACAAAGTGAGGCAGATATGATACCGTTTGCACGGCACGTTTGAAGAACATGCCTCTCATTTCATTCAGGAGAATAGCGAAGAATATCGGTACGATAAAACCGACAACTAGTCCCATCAAGCTCATTGCAAGCGTATTACGAAGTACCAGATAGAAACGATCATCACTGAAAAGCTCTACAAAGTGTTTAAAACCAACCCACTCTTGATCACCAAATGATCTGGCAGGTTTATAATTTTGGAAAGCCATCGTCCATCCCCATAGTGGCAGATAGTTAAATACGAAAACCCAAGCTACGAATGGCAATGACATGAGATAGAGATATTTCTGCTGTTTCATTCTGTCCCAAATTCCGTTCCGCCGATTCTTTAAAGGCGGTTTGGGGTCACTGCTTCTGTTCGCGGAAGCGGATTTTTTTGTTAGCGTTTCCATCTCCGTTCCCCCTCCTCTGTTTTATAAAATAATCATACTCGATAGAGCGTTTTCAAAATACCATCTGGATTTTAGAGAAAATCATATAAAAATTAGATATAGACATATATAATCAGACATTAATTCGTTAAAATCAGTGATAAATTCTACTTTCAAATGATATAAAAGTAATATTAAGGTAAAATACTATCTAAAGTGGTAAATATCGAAAACGTTTTATAGTAATCGTTTACTTCAATTACATGGCATACAAAAAGGACCCTTTCGGGTCCCTCTGATTACAATGTAAATTGAATGGTTTGCAGTTTAACGATGCCGAGTAATTGCGCTACGGATATGGAGGTTGCTGGACGGAATTGATCTCCATTCAGATACGCAAGCATCTCCTGAAATAAGTAGGCGGCTTCCGGACGCTTCATTACAGCCAGATTGGCAAACGGAAGTGAGGATATCAAAATCTTGCCCTTCCCTACTTTTGCCTCAAAGGCATAAGCGAGTCGTTTGGCCCGATGGAAATGGTCCACCACTTCGATCAGCGGTTCCACCCCGGGCAACGTATCCAAACATATCGCTGGTGTACCGTTCACCAAGTGATACCAATGCCAGTCCGAAGCCCCATCATGCGGGAAGGAGCCTAGTAGTGCTGGCCGATCTCTCAAATACATACCCATCGTTGCACCAGGCTGTGTAGCAAACATCAGGTAATTCCAGAATACAGGCAGATACTTGGTCTCCACTGAATCATATAACCCTTCTGCGGTTGGCTGTAGCCAAACACTCCCCCCGTTGACCACATAATCAACGACATTGGGTGTTAACGACTGAACGATAACCAAGTCAATCTCCCGATTTTTCAACAACTGGAATCCATCGATGCGATCTACGCAATCATCATGCGCTTCACCCAATAATGGCTTCAACTCTGCCACGGTATTCCAGAACCGATTTGAACTAGGATGAGACTGATAAAAAGGAAACGACCAGCCATGCCATACATTCGCTACAGTTCTTTCCGAATCGCCTGATATCAGCTCTGCTTCGATCCGAAAAGCTACTGCCCCTTCATGAGGAGCGGTAGCGACGATGCTTCCCAGTGACATGACAGACCCACATTGGATATCTCCGGTCTTCCATTCCCCTTCAGTAAGTGTCACATCATCGCTTATTAACCTCCACTGAGTAACCGCGTCCTCAAGCGGCTCCTTACCGTAGTGAGAGATGCGTACATCGACATGAATGGGTTCTCCGGCGTAAAATGTACGCTCCTTGCAGCTTAACAACAGCACCACATCTGCGTTGAAACACATGAATTCTTCTGGTGTTGTAATGCCTTTGTCATCCCAAAATACATCCAGAATGCCCGTCGTAGCATGTCCCTGCCCTGGAAAATCACGAATGTCCAGAAGCTGTACGCCCGCAGCGTCCGGTGTTCGCCGAATTCGCTCCATAGCTTCTTTTAAGGAACGTACCAGATGGGTACCACTGACCTGTTGAAAATGCTCCAGGTCCTCGATCATACCTTTGTTTGTTAACGATTCTTCGATCGGTCGTAACCAGCTAGGACGCAATACGCCAGTATACTTCGCTCGCTCTTGGGGCCGCACATACATGGTGTACTGTGCATGTTCGTGCCCAATGACGGGATGCTCCGCGAGCCGAGTGACTGCATGATAGTCCAGCGTGGTATCCGGCACAGCAGAATATGCGGATTCCAACGGGGGATGCCAGTTCAACGACTGAATATAATAATCACCTTCCCGCCCTTGCGTCGGAAGCTGTCCAAAACCTGTATTGTCCGTATATAACCGGGTCGGGTCCATATCCCTTGCCCTCGATACTAATGCATTGAGTTCAGGGTGGCCGTTCGGACCAATGAGTTCATTCCCCATGGAGAACATGACGAATGAAGGATGCCTATGCAGCGACTGAAGCAACCCGTCCAGTTCTTGTGTCAGATAGGACAATACTTCAGCTGGCGCAGACTGATCCGATTGCTCAAAGAAACGAGACCAATGGGGAAGTTCTGCCTGCACCAGCATGCCTGCTTCATCAGCAGCATCCCAGAAAGGCTCCGGCGCGCTCCACCCATGCAGTCGGACATGATTGAAGCCAT
This sequence comes from Paenibacillus sp. 10L310, assembly GCF_056395745.1. Lineage (NCBI taxonomy): Bacteria > Bacillati > Bacillota > Bacilli > Caryophanales > Paenibacillaceae > Paenibacillus > Paenibacillus sp. 10L310. The sequence goes on from NZ_JBFTKC010000008.1 coordinate 110,662, forward strand.
ACGATCTGGCGATTCGAAATTGCTGAAGATAATGCTCCTTGTCCCAGACGGGATAACCCGTCAGTGGAAAGATACAGCAATCGACGTATCCACGCAAATATACTGGTGTCCCATTCAACTCAAGCTGCTTCCCGTTTGTTGCAAAGGAGCGTACACCAAATGATTGCTCCAGCCGATCCAGTTCCCGTTCACCGTCATGCAGACGGATCACTGCCTTGTATAATTCAGGGGATTCATCTGACCATCTTGCGACAGACTTTCCTGTCCCAAGTTCCAATCGCCACTGATCTATTAAAGCGTTGCTTTCATTTACACCTACTGAGCTTATATCCACATGCGCTGGAACACTCATATCCACATGACAACTATATCGATCAAGCCATGTGCCGTCCGGTTGCTGGATATCCACATGTAATTGCATCGATCTAGCGGAATCATCTGCGGGAGCGCTTACAGTACAATCAACCAGAATGGTTCCGTTCTCAGCATCTGTTTGAATACGTAACGTCTGTAATCGGCATGGGGGCAGACTGTCCAGATAAACACCACCCGTGATTCCACCCCAGGCTGTGGCCGTATGCAATGAATGAATATGGCTACCCGCCAGCGGAAGTTTCATCGTATTATCCACGCGCATCTCCACACGATTCACTTCTCCCTGCTTCACCAGAGAGGTAACATCCCACTTCTGTTGATTCACCAGACTATCCTGCTGCCCGGCATACTGTCCATTGATCCAGAGATGCGTTGTCCATCGGACACCTTCCAATCTGAATACATAGTGGCATCCGGGACCGTCTGATGGAACATGAACATCCTGAGCATACCAGGCTGAGCCTTCAAATTCGCGTACCTTGGTCCAAGTATCGAGCCTTTCGTATTCAGGCTCATCTCCGTATCCTTGCTCTTCCCATGAACCGGGAATCTGAATGGTCTCCCATGATGTATTTTCACACTGTGATGGCGGTAATATCTCTTGTTCAACGAGTATATCGGACTCCAGATCCAAACAAAACTGCCATGTTCCATTTAAGTTCAATGTATGACGCACAGAGCCTATATCAGACAAATTCATATCGTATAGCCATCCCTTCATCTGGATACTTGTAAATCCAGTCTAAAATGTAAAGCATTCGGGGACCATTGCTTATCATGGGAAGTGCATGGACAATATGATGAATCTGGAAATTTCTCAGGAATACCGAAAACGTTTTACACAATAGGTAGGGGCAAAGCCCAGCACTCCGTACTTATTCCTCGTTTATATCCGTAGCCGTTCCTTTAATTGATGATTGGGTTCTGGCCTGTTTGTAAGCGGATGGGGATTCCCCTACATATTTCTTGAACTTACCGTGGAAGTAGTCCACATTAGCATATCCCACTCTCGCCGCGACCTGATGGACCTTCAGTCCTTCGTCCAGCAATTCCTTGGCCTTTTCCATACGAACCTTGTCCAGAAATGCATTGAAATATTCTCCAGTATGATTCTTGAACAACTTACCCAAGTAACTGCTGTTATAGTTAAACACTTCTGCCAGCACTTCGAGTTTGAGATTTTCGCCAGGGTTACGCTGGATAAATTCAATCATCTGTTTCAATACAGTATCCTTGCTTCCCCCACCCATACGTTGAATAAGTCGATTCAAATGTTCCGATGCCATGACTTTGAGATCAGACATCGTAAATTGATGATAGACTTCATTAATCAGAACCGAATGTTCCTGCATAATGGAGTGCATATGTTGATTCGTCGCTGCAAGTTTGTTGAAAGCCAGGGAAAATACCTGTGAGAACGCCGTCTTAATCGCTTGCTCTGTTCGGTGATATGGAACCAGGCGCTCTTCCATCTCACCCAGCACCCGCATAACGGACTCACTACTGCGGATGTCTAACGCATAATACAGCTTGTCCGCGAGTTCGTCCTCAACTGGCTCATGTGCTCCGTCCACAGCTTCAACTTCTGGTTTAACAACGCTTTGGCCTTCGCTGCCTTCAGTCCACAGAATGATGCGTTGCTCCGTGAACAAGAAGCGTTCCCCGAGTAAACAATTTGCCTGCGTGTATGACTGCGCAATTTCAGAAGTGGAATGTACGGGTTCTCCTGCAGCACCATACATGTGAACCTCCCATTCTCCCAGCAGTCCTTCCAGCTCATCATACAGATTTCTTGCAGATGACTCGGATGTGATTATTTCCTTACTTAACAGTCCCAGACCAGAATGGAACGAGAATACAATGCCTCGGTCTTTATGGTCAAATGCTTCAATCAGTTTGCGTTTCATAACACTTCCCCGTTGCAGGTCGGGGGTTACATGCATCTCAAGCAGCACAATCTGATAGTGAGGCCAATGCAGCCCCAGACTATCTTCTTCCATGCTGCCCGCACCCTCCAGACTGTCAAAGAGCAAAGCCTCGATCTGATGCTCCCGAAAGACGATATCTTCACCAGCATGACGTGCCATTGTCTCCCGTTCACGGGTCAGGATTGTAGCAATACGCTCCAGTTCACCAATAATCTCTTCTTCATCCACCGGTTTGAGCAGATAACCATCCACACCAAAACTGATGGCTTTTTTGGCATAATCAAAATCCGCGTAACCACTCAATATCAAAAAGTGCGAATCCGGATGATTCCGGCGCACTTCTTCAATCACATCCAGCCCGGTCATACCGGGCATGCGAATATCAATAATCGTCAGATCAGGCTCCAATTCCTCAAACCGGGAGATGGCCTCACGCCCGCTGGCAGCTGTAGCGATAACCTGGAATCCGTATTTTTCCCACTCGATAATGGTTGTCAGTCCCTCACGTATGCTCGGTTCGTCATCCACCAAAAACACTTTATACATGTTGGTCCCCTCCTGCTGGCAAAGTGAAAGAAACCTCTGTTCCTTCCCCATATACACTCGTAATCTGTAACCCATATGGCTCCCCGTACGTCAAGGTTAAGCGTTGATGTACATTACGCATGCCGATCCGACTCTTCTCCTGTTCCTCCGGTCCACAGATAAACTGCATCACCTCAGCCAGTCGTTCTGGCGTTATGCCTGCACCATTGTCATCCACACGGATCTGCACAATGTTCTCTACTAAACGAATACTTATATGAACACGGACTGTGCCCTCTTTGTTCTCCAGACCATGGACAATCGCATTCTCAACCAGAGGTTGAATAATCAAAGGCGGAATGTACATCTTCTCCACCTCGGGATCGATATGGATCTGGAATGCAAGGCGGTCGCCGTAACGAAATTTCTGAATTTCCAAATAGGAACGTACCATTTCAAGTTCAGCCCGGAAGGTTGTTTTTCCACTGCCAATCTCCAGACTCTTGCGCATCAGCTTGCCCAGCAACCTGACGATGTTGGCAATCTCTGCTTCTCCCTTGATATGCGCTTTCATCCGAATGGACTCCAGTGCATTAAACAAGAAATGGGGATTGATCTGGCTCGCCATCATTTTCAATTTAATCTCTTTTTGGGCGATTTCCAATTGATTGTTCTGTTCGGTCGCTTCTACCACCTGCGTCATGAGTTCATTGATACTTTTCACCATATAGTTGAACTGTCGTGACAGTTGTCCAATCTCATCGTTTCCATCAATCCGTGAAGTCACGTTCAGGTCTCCTAATGCCAGCTTGTTGAGGTGTTTACTCAGCCGGAGCAATCGGTTCGAAGTGAGGAACGAGATGATATATACGAATAATAGGGCGATAACCAGCACAAGGATAATAAAAATCATGCCAATCAAGCTGACGGTGTTAGCGTCTTTGACGATATTTTTGGTGGCAAAAACCGAAATCACCTTCAGGCTGTTCATACTCGATCCAGGGCCCAGCTCATCAATAACAATATTAGATGGTTCCCCTCGGAAATCCCCCTCTATGGTGCCTTTCGCCTGATTCTGCAGATCAACGCCAAAATCAAGCTCATCCAGCGTTTTACCCACCAGCTCGGTATTCTTGGCCGCAACCACATACCCCTGCTCGTCCGTAATCATCGTCTCAAACTGTTCCTGACGCAACAATCCATTCAGCTCATCCTGATTGATCACAATCATCAACACGCCCTCGGTCCGATATTCGGCAAAAGGTACTTTGCGCACCAGGCTGAGCTTGTGTACAGGATTATCTTCCTTGTCTGGAATGTAGAACCACCCGATGCTGGTTGTTTTCAGTGCCTGTTGGTACCAGTAGCTCTCTTCCGTCTGCTTGTCTACCGGGATGAATTCGAGGTTGTTGATCAATGTTGGGTTAGTTGAGTAAAAACGAATGCCTGCTATCTCACGGTACAAACGCCTGTACTCCTGAAAGTCTTTGTATGCAAGATACGCTGAGGTTAGCTCTACAACGCTCTTGTACCGTTTATTGACGATCTCCTTGAGATCCGCATTAAACATTAATAGATTGGATATATCGGTTGGTACACGAAGCATGGTTGCCGTCTGGCTCTTGATTTTGTCCACATTGATGATCGTCTGTCCTATCGCGTTGTCCAGGGCTTGCTGGCGAAAATAACTGGTCACAGCAAGACCAACAATCAGGACCGGAATCATGACAACCAGTACATAGGAAATGAGCAATTTATGCTTTAATTTGAGATTATTAGTGGTTCGTATCAACCTTTTCAACATGTCTGCACCTTCCGTCATCTGTATAAGCGCTTACATATAAACAGCAGGATCAGGATGTACTGTCCTCAGAATTAATCATACCACAGAACCGCCAGAATTCGGATTGTCATTGCAGTAGGTAATATATTGCCAGGCAACAAGCCAGCCTAACCTCTAACAAAAGAGGCCGCCATTAACATGGCGGCCGGGCTTACCGAATTATTTTCTACTGACAGAAGTTTAGTGACTCCTAAATGGGCGGAATCCCTGTTGAAGTGTTGGAAAAGCCAAAAAAGGCACTCCCACGATTGGAAGTGCCTTCTCAGTATCAGAGATTTACTCATATGCTGTTAAGGACGAGGTGTACTTACCCCATTGAGGATCAGTTTAGGATGAATATCGGCGTTCAGCGAAGCGGAAACTGCACAATATTTTTCCTCAGCCATCTGGATGGCTTTCCAGATGCGATAATCCGGGATATCCCCATCGACTTTGAAGATCAGATCAATGGATGTGAAGCCTTTGGGCATCTCTTCACTGCGTGTGCCTTGCGCTTCAATCTCAATCGACTCAATTTTGTCCAGGAAAGCGTCCAGAATCATCGTAATATCGATTCCCATACAGCCCCCGAGACCCGCCAGTAACAATTCCATCGGGGTTGCACCCTTGCTGTCACCACCATAAGCAGCAGTGGCATCCATGCCAACCGCGTAGCCAGAGGGTCCTTCGGAAGTAAACGCACGTTTGCCTTTCCATACGGTTGTTACATTCATGATGTTATCCTTCTTTCTCACAATAGTTTAAGTTCAAGCGAAAAAGGTTTGCACTTGCCACTCCGATGACAGAATAACCTTCCGATCGCTGTTATCCCCAGATTTTTTTGATTCCCTTCTTCAAGGGGAAAATCAGGGGATAAAGGCGCACGCTCCGCTTCTTCAGGTTTCTTCCGTCCTCTCCGTTCTTGTGCAAAAAGTTTAGTTGAACTGATATCGTTCATGACCTTAAATACCCGCTCGGAGTACGTTCGTTCTTCCGATCGCTGTTATCTTAATCAAAATTCAGTAATTTGTTGCAAGAAACGGCGGGTGCGTTCTTGCGTTGGATGTTCAAAAAAGGCTTGTGGACTTGCTTCTTCCACAATTGACCCGTCCGCCATAAAGACGATTTTGTTCGCCACATTACGGGCAAACTTCAATTCATGCGTCACGACCAGCATCGTCATACCTTCCTCTGCAAGCTCCTTCATGACGGAAAGCACTTCTCCGACCAATTCAGGATCAAGAGCTGAAGTTGGCTCATCAAACAGCATCACTTCCGGCTCCATCGCAAGTGCACGTGCAATGGCTACCCGCTGTTGTTGCCCACCAGACAATCGGGACGGATACTGATCTTGCTTGTCCGACAGGCCCACCCGATCCAGAAGAATCCGGCCGCGTTCAGCTGCTTCGTCACGCTTGATTTTTTTCACCGTAACAAGACCTTCTATCACATTACCCAGCACTGTCTTGTGCGGATACAGATTAAATTGCTGGAATACCATGCCGGTCTGGCGACGAATCTCCAGTACCCGGGCACGTTGGACTCGCAGCGGATCTGCGCTGTTAACCACAATGCCGTTCACTTCGATCTGTCCTCCGGACAACTCTTCGAGTCCATTCAGACAGCGCAGCAAGGTACTCTTGCCTGAACCACTTGGGCCGAGCAATACAACAATATCTTTGGCATCGACATGAAGATCGATGTTCGTAAGTACTTCATTTTGCTGAAAACGTTTGGTAAGTCCAGTTGTTGTAATCATCGGTTCTCTCCTCCCATCAGTAAGCCCGGGCCAACCGGCGCTCCACTTGTTCCAGAATGGCCGAGAAGCCGATACTCATAATCCAGTAGATCACACCAATCGCCAGATAAAAAGGCATATTCAATGCATATTGCGATACCAGCAGTTGTGCTGAACGCAACAACTCGGTAACACCAATCGCCGCCACAAGTGATGTTTCCTTCAACATGCCAATAAACGTGTTCCCCATCGGCGGAATCGCAATGCGCACAGCCTGCGGGAAGATAATCCGTCTCATCGCTTGAGCCGGGGTCATTCCCGTTGCATATGCAGCTTCAGTCTGTCCTTTAGGCACAGCCTGAATGGCTCCACGGAACGTCTCCGATAGAAACGCACCTGCATTCAGACTGAGTCCCAAACAGGCAGCCGTGAGTGATCCCAAGGTCACTCCATAATCGACCAATCCGTAATAAATAACGAATAATTGCACCAGCAGCGGGGTTCCCCGCATGATGGATACATAAAACCTTGCGATCAACCTAAGCCACATCGGTCCCTTCAGACGAGCAATCGCAACAAGCACCCCGATGATGAACGCAAAAAACATGGAGATCACAGTTACATACAGCGTATAATAAGCCCCCTTCAGAAAGAAGGGGATATTCTCAAATACCAGTTCCATGGGTCAAATCTTCCCTTCGCCTTGCAGGTTCATTATTGCGCAGGCTCTTCACCAAACCATTTTTTGAAAATGGTATTGTACGTGCCATCATCTTTCATGCCTTTGAGAGCATCATTCAGTGCTGCTACGAGTTCCGGATTGTCTTTACGAACAGCAATACCTGCCTGGTCACTCTTAATAGCTTCACCTACAGCTTTGATATTCAATCCGTTGGCATCCACAATCGGTTTCAGAGCGTACATATTGTTGATTGTTGCATCAATCCGCCCAGCATTCAGATCTTTGAGTGAAGAGATGACATCGTCATAGGTTTTGATCGTGAAGTCTCCCACTTTTGGCAACACTTCATTACGCAGATATGATTCATCATTTGTACCCAGACCTACGCCAATCGTTTTCCCTTTGAAATCTTCCAGCTTGGTAATATCGTTATTGTCTTCTTTTACAATAATTTTAACTTGGTTCGTAATATACGGATCACTGAAATCCAGTACTTTCTTACGATCATCGGTAATCGTCATTTGGCTGATAATGGCATCAAGCTTCTTCGCTTGCAGACTTGGTGTCAAACCGGAGAACTCTTGGGATACAAATTCAACCTCAACCCCAAGACGTTTCGCAACTTCACGTGCGATATCGGCATCGTAGCCGTCCATTTCTTTCTTATCGTTCAGGAAGTTGTACGGTGCGTATGTGCCCATCATGCCCACTTTGATAACGCCAGCCGACTTAATTTGTTCCAGTTCATTGCTTGCCTGTGCACCATTTGTGCTTCCATTGTCTGTTGCTTTACTTCCACAAGCACTAAGTACCAGCACGGTCATCAGCAGAATAGCTGTCAAAGACCAGCCTTTACGAGTTTTCGATCCATATGTGTTGTTCATTACGTTAACTTCCTCTCAGTCGTGTATTGATCTGGATGTACATTTGGTTACTTTATTGTGACTAAACCGCAGTTGTACCCATTATTCCCTGCTATTTGTTTAATCATGTGAATCTTATGTGCCCAATAGTCCGTAAAACTCAAAGCTTGCTGCTTCAGCTGCCAGCGATGAAGCTGTCATGGCTGAGAATTTGCTGTGCAACTCATCGGAACCGAACAACCAGCGAGATATCATGCCTTCTATCATGCTTACCAATAACGCTGCTCGAAGCGGTACATCCATGCCCTTAGGCAACATGCCGAGTTCGATGGCACGTTCCATATTGTGACGAAAAGCAGTTTCCACGGCATTACGTGTCTCTTCGACCAGGCGTTGTACGGACTCTTCCGTCACGATGCCTTTGAGTAACAGTTCCATAAAATAACGATTCTGCGCGGCAAACATAAACAAGTCAGTGAACAGCCTTTCCGATGCTTTCACCATATCCTCTACTGATCCGGCATCCTTGCGGTACCCTTGTCCAATCGACTCAAGTAACTCCTCCTTGCCTGTTAAGACAATCTCCGAAGCAATGGCTTCTTTACTCTTGAAGTGCCAGTAGAATGTCCCTTGCGCCACACCAGCCTCGCGGACGATATCGGAAATTTTCGTCTGATGGTAACCTTGGGTTGCAAAACGCTCCATCGCTATGCGTATTATTTGGTCCCGGCGTTCTTCACCGGGTTCCAAACCGTTAATTTTGGTCATTCATGTAACCCTCCCGATTGATCAGTCAGTCAGTTAAGTTATATCCTATGGGATAACTAGGTTTTTGTCAATATAGTTTTAAACAAATGGTTACAAGCATAAGTTGAAGTTGAGTGCATTTGTGATCATAATAGGTGATAGCCTTGTTCAAATGAACAGGCATGGTCAAGCAGGACAGCCTGTGCTGTCACCTGCATTTCAAGGAGGAAGAGAATTGGACATTATATCATCCATTATTATGGGCATCATCGAAGGTTTGACTGAGTTTTTGCCCGTGTCCTCTACTGGACACATGATTCTGACTGCCCACTTGCTGGGTTTATCGGAGGACAACGAGTCAGTCAAAACGTTTGAGGTGGTTGTTCAACTCGGAGCTGTACTTGCTGTTGTTGTACTGTACTGGAACAAATTCATTGATATGTTCCGCTTCACCGGAGGGAGCAGACCTTACTCCCGCCGCCTCAATCTGGGACATATCTTCCTGGCGATGGTTCCTGCCGTAGTCATCGGACTTGTATTCCGCGACTGGATCAAAGCACATTTGTTTGGTCCGGAAACAGTGCTGTACAGCCTCGTTATAGGTGGTATATTGATGATCGTAGCCGAACGTTGGAGCCGGAAGAGTGGGCGGATTACTACCCATGATGTCGATGATATTTCCTACAAACAGGCATTCGCGGTGGGACTATTTCAGATCTTGGCGTTGTGGCCAGGTTTCTCCCGTTCCGGGTCAACGATCTCAGGTGGTCTCTTTGCAGGGGTAAGCCGTGTAGCCGCTGCGGAGTTCACATTCCTCGTGTCTGTGCCAATTATGATTGGTGCTACGGGATATGACCTGTACAAAAGTATCGATCACCTGAACGGCAGTGATTTCCCAATCTTTGCGATTGGATTCATCGCTGCTTTCATCGTCGCCATGCTTGCGATCAAGACGTTCCTGTCCATTTTGAAAAAATTGAGCCTGACCGTCTTTGCTGTATATCGCTTTGTCTTGGCAGCCGTGTTCTTTATTATTTTGATGTAATCATTACAATTCAAGTAATTAGACAGGCAAAATCAATGGCGGCCTCACGTTCCCTTGGGAAGCGAGGCCGCCATATTTTATATTGCTATACTTCCGTTACTTCATGTTTCTGTTACTGCTCCAGAGACAGGAACATCCGTAATTAGAAGAAGTCTGATTCTTCATTACTTCCTTCTTTAGTGGGTTGGATCGTTGGTGATGCCGACTAGGTTTAATATGTATCATGGACAACCATATTTCTGTTCACTTCTGAAAAGCAGTCTGTCTAATACCACTCTTTTACTTGAAAGTTCCGGTGTTTCTTTCGACTCTTCAATCTCTCACGCAGATTATATCTATTCTCCTTTTGTTCCTGCAGCAGTTGTTTCACTCCAATCATCAACAATCGGTATCTTCGGTCATCATTGTGACTTAATTGGTGCATTTCTTCAAAAATTTCATTCTTCATACGGATCTTGTTCACTCCAAATATTCAGTTTGTTCTCACAGTATACATGGGAGCACTGAACAAATTCTAAACAAGCGTTGTTTCTCAACTTCAGTTATTCGAATGCACATTTGAATGCACATCATGCGTGCTGGAATGAAACAGAAAAACCCCTTCCTGTCGCAAGACAAGAAGAGGTCTCCTTAGTTAAATTAATTAGACAAACTGCTGAGTCTCGTACGCTTAAACTTTGGATTCAAGCGTCTCCAGATACTCGGAGATTTGAGCAGGTGTTTTCGCCCATTTGCTATGCAGATGTGCGATTTTCTTGCCGTTCTGGAAGACGAGCAGGCTTGGAATGCCGCGTACACCATTCTCTTCGGCAAACGGCTGGAACTTTTCTGCATCCAGGGCATAGAAGGTTTTGTCCGTATGTTGGTCGATAACATCCCCGATAAAACGATCCAGGTTTTTGCAATCCGGACACCAGGTTGTATCAAATTTAATGACGGTAAAACCATCAGAATTAATTGTATCCAAATACTGTTGTTCACTTTGAATTCTTTCCATATGTCTTCTCTCCCTTATATGTTCCTTTTTTGGCTGATCTTCATTGTACCTCGTATAGTTACAATTGAAAATAGGCTGGATCGAGTTAACGATGCTGCTTGTACAGATTAGCGGGACTGAGCTCTCGTATTTCCTGAATTTCCGCAGGGGTGAGTTCAGGCGAATTCGAAGCAGCAATATTATGCAACAACTGTTCTCTTGAACTGGCACCAGGAACAACAGCTGCTACGGCAGGATGGGATAACGAGTAGCGAATAGCTGTCTGAGCCATACTGCGTTGGTCCGTAACAAGACGACTTAGCCCTTGCCGAATGGTATATAGTTGCTCTGGCGTGTAGTCCAGATAACCTTTGTCTGCCTTGGCAGATCCGGAATCGGCAAGCACACCGCTAGCTACGGGCCCACGGGCAATTACGCTGATCCCCTTTTGTTCCAATAAAGGCAGCACTTCTTCTTCCGCTCTGCGGTCAGCAATGCTGTACTGATTCATCACACTGACGATGGATGCCCTCTTTACATACTCCCGAATCACATTGGGACGAATGGAGGAAATTCCGTAATATCGGATAAGTCCTTCCTTCTTCAGTTCCTCAAACGCTTCGATCGTCTCTTCAATGGGGTCGTCCAAGGTCCCGCCATGCAGCTGATACAGATCGATGTAATCGGTCTGCAGACGCTTCAGACTTTCATGTACAGCCTGCTTAATGTAGGCTTTGGACGGGTCCCATGACCAGCCCTCTTTGCCAGGCAGACGACGATTACCTACTTTGGTCGCCACAACGACTTGGTCACGACGTCCCTTAATAGCTTGTCCTACAATCTCTTCATTACGCCCTTCGTCATACAGATCGGCTGTATCCAGCAGATTGACGCCATGTTCCAGAGCCTCATGAATCAGGCCTATAGCTGGCTCCATTTCAGTTCCAAGTGACATACATCCCAGCCCAATCTCAGACACCATCAGTTCGGATGTACCCAGACGATTTTTCTTCATATGTGCATCTCCCTCCATACGTTCTGCAAGTATCCATTGTATCATTCTTGCTGGCAAAAATCGCATGCCTCACCGAAACAAAAGGTAGTTTTCAACTGCACAAAAAAACCTGGAACGACTTCATCTCCAGGTTTCTCGTGATCATCATTTAAATTCAATCGATAAACGAACTATCGCAATCTATTTCACTTCCACACGTGGTCTGGTTTTACTTGTTCCATTGGACGAATTGGAGTTTTTCATCATACCCGAGACAGTGCTAAACAGCTTATCTCTTGCTTGTTTGTTCCTCATCAGATAAGTCACACCTGCGCCGATAGCCGTCATGAGTATTCCTCTTCTTTTAGACATGTGCTTCTCCTCCTTCAGGATAAATGTACATCGTGTCTTGTTTGACAATTACCCTGTGGGAGCAAAACGAAACGAAGTACAGGCTTGATCGCAGAAAAAAAGATGACCTCCGAATTCAATTCAGCGGTCATCTTCCAATCGTCCTGTTGAAACATCAACCGAACGAGATAAATCATACAAGCTTTCGTACAATCAAGACAAACGTCCATGTCCAATTAATCAGATGGCGTTGCCACATGGGTCATTTCTTCATGTTTGTAGGTCGAACCATCGGCGGTCAGATAAAAGTGTCCGATGGGATGCAGATCTTCATCCAATTCGTAGACAAGCGGAATGCCTGTCGGGATATTGAGCGCCATCACGTCTGCTTCGGACAATTGTTCCAGATGCATGACGAGTGAACGGAGCGTGTTCCCATGCGCAGAGATCAGCACTCTTTTGCCAGCAGACACCATCGGTTTAATCTCCGCATTCCAATACTCCAGTACACGCTTCGAGGTATCCATCAGGTTCTCCGTAAACGGGATGGTGCATCCGAGTCGCTTGTACTTGTCCAGATCCTGCACATATCGGTCATCGGTTTCGTCCAGTGCCGGGGGAGATACGTTCACGGATCGTCTCCATTCCTTTACTTGGTCTTCCCCATACTTCAGAGCAGTCTGCTGTTTATTTAGTCCTTGCAACGCACCATAATGGCGTTCATTCAGCTTCCAAGTCTTCGTAATGGGAATCCACATGAGGTCCATTTCATCCAGCGCAATATCGAGTGTTCGGATAGAACGTTTCAACACGGATGCATAGGCGTAATCAAAATCAAATCCCTGTTCCTTCATGATCTTCCCTGCTTTACGTGCTTCTGCGTAACCATCCGTCGTCAGATCCACATCAGTCCATCCGGTAAAGCGATTCTCTACATTCCACATGCTCTGTCCATGGCGAATCAAAACAACTCTGTACATAAACGTGAACCCTCCTTCCATGGAAACATTACCCACAAGTCAAACTAATTAGCACAGTGAAACGTTCATCACATTAATAATATGGTGCCATCATCAGGTATACTACGACACCTGTAGAACTGACGTACAGCCAGATTGGCATCGTCCAACGTGCAATTTTGCGGTGTTTCTTCAATTGATTCGTCCAACCCCACACAAGTGTGAACAACGCCAATGGAACAATCAGGGCTGCCAGTATACTATGGGTAATCAGAATGAAGAAATAGATCGAACGAATGATGCCCTCGCCGCCGTATTTGGACGTCTCTGGTGAGAGGTAATGAAACGTCAGATAGGTCACGAGGAATAACAGTGTTGTTGAGAATGCAGCAAGAATAAATCGTTTGTGCAGCTTCACATTCCGCTTAATAATAGCAATAAGCGCTGCGAGCAGGAATATGAAGGTAAAGCTGTTAAACACGGCATTAAACCGCGGCAACACCGTAATATCAAAGGTTACATCACCTTTGTAACCAATCGACGGTGCGAAGAACAATAATAAAATAATGACATTAGCGAGAATGGAAATCGTGATAATGATACCTGCGAAATTTTTATTACTCGTCGGGGATGGAATGTTCGGCTCCCCTTTGTTATTTTTGCCCAATGCAAAATCCTCCTCATATCCTAACTTCTATGTTCTATATCATTATATCTCGCCAATTCCGGGCTGTTAAGTGACAACACTCTGAACAAAAGCCGCTGCACTTCCCTATAAAATGCCCCTTTGCGGCCATTTTCACTCAAATCCAATCCGCCTCCCATTTACCGAATCCTTCATTTGTGGTATAATTAACGCAATTAATCACATACGCGTTGAAACTGGAGGAGCCTGTCACCAAGGGCCCCTCTTTGTCTTTTTCAGGCACAGAACAGCACTCTGCTAATGCCGTTCTGTGCCTTTTTGTCTGTTTGAAGCGGAGGATGGATCGCCCTTGGGTTGGTTAACCTATAGACGCTACTACTGGAGGGGAGTACACCTATGGAATTTATTTTGGTTCTTGCACTTATTTTAATCTTTACCAAACTCGCTGGTGATCTATCCGTAAGATTGGGTCAGCCATCCGTTTTGGGGAAATTGATTGTCGGTGTCATCCTCGGACCTGCGCTGCTCGGTTGGGTTCAGCAAAGTGATTTCGTACATTATATGGCTGAGATCGGGGTACTGTTGTTGATGTTCATCGCCGGATTGGAAACGGATCTGGAGCAGTTGAAGAAAAACTGGAAGGCGGCCTTTGCCGTAGCGGTCGGCGGTGTTATTTTACCTTTTATCGGAGGATACGGTTCGGCCATAGCATTTGGTATGTCGCAGACACACGCGCTGTTCTTTGGACTTTTATTCTGTGCTACTTCCGTCAGTATCTCAGTTCAGACGTTGAAGGATATGAATCAGCTGAGTTCACGGGAGGGTACCACCATTCTGGGTGCAGCCGTTGTGGATGATGTGCTCGTTGTGGTTCTGCTCGCCGTGATGATGAGCTTGCTCGGCACAGGTGCAGGGGATGTCTCTATTGGATTGTTGATTGGTAAGAAACTTTTGTTCTTTGTCATCATCTTTGCAGCAGGCTGGTGGCTTGTGCCACGGGTCATGAAATGGATGGCCCCACTGCGGGTCACGGAAACCGTGATTACGACAGGACTCATTATCTGTTTCCTCTTCTCATACTTTGCAGAGTGGATGGGTGTTGCTGGAATCATAGGTGCATTTGCCGCTGGTATCGCCATCTCCCAAACCAAATTCAAACATGAGGTTGAAACTAAAATCGAGCCGATTGCTTACGGAATATTTGTCCCAGTTTTCTTTGTCAGTATCGGCTTAAATGTCACTTTTGATGGTGTGGGTTCACAGATTTGGTTTATTGTTGTTATAAGCCTCATCGCTATTGTTACCAAACTTATCGGTGGTGGAGCTGGTGCCCGGCTGACCGGGTTCGACCGTTCCTCTTCTATTGCTATTGGTGCAGGCATGATCTCCAGAGGGGAAGTTGCTCTAATTATTGCTTCGACCGGACTTGCTTCGGGCTTGCTTGATTCGGAATACTTTACCAGCGTTGTGATCATGGTTATTGTGACTACACTGGTTACTCCGCCACTCCTCAAAATCACCTTTGCACGTAAAAAAGGGGAGCAGCGGGTTGAAAAAGGAATTGAAGATTCTCATTTGAACGGGTGAGGTATTGAAATCATTCCATATTTAAAGCTATACTTGATTTATAAATGCAACATATCGGTCGTGAAGCACACGCCGCTTTGATCCATTCTCCCCTTCAACGCGAAGGTTGGAAATGGTCAGAGCGGCTTTTTGTATTTTGACATGACGACCTGAAGCCTGTTCACGTTCGTTTATTTATTTTTAGAGGAGATGAAGACGATGAGCATTGATTTTGAGGAGGCTTACGAAGTTTGGATGCACTCCCTTCTGGAGAAGGAAACGAACCCCAGAGTGCTGTCCAGACTAGAAAATGGACTTGAACATGGCACGTTGGAATTTTTGCGTTCAGTCTGGTTTCCGGTGATGAAAAACTTTAACCATTTGCAACCCGAATGGGAAGTTCGAGACTTTCATAACGGCTATCGGTATTTGGATCTTGCATACATGCCAGGTAACGGCGTTAAGGGAGGTATTGAGATTCAGGGATACGGGCCACATGCCCGTGATCTGGATGTACGGCGTTTTAAAGATTTATGCTGGCGGCATTGTCTGCTAACGCTTGATGATTGGATTATTCTGCCGATCGCGTATCTCTCCATTAAAGACGAACCGACACAGTGCCAACAGCTTGTGCTCTCTTTTATGGGAAAATTCATTGCTACGGACGTTCCGACATCCTTAAATTGGCTAGAAGCCGAGACTGTTCATTATGCCAGACGCATCATCCGTCCATTTCCCCCTCGGAACTAGCAACACACCTGCGAATCACGGATCAACATGCTCGAAGAGTTCTTCACAGCCTGATTGATCAACAAGTATTACATGTCGCTAGTGGCGCTCAACGATATCGAACGTATATCTTACGAACATGAGACACTCTATTTCGCCGATATCGTACATATCCATTTTTTAACGAACTCAGGACATCTTATTGTGATGATATGAAGTAGATCAGGGCACTTTTTCGGGCCTTTTCGTGAAATAAGTTTGCTGGGATTCGTTAGAATTCCAACATGCCTCTTATCTCGATAATAAGCTCACCTGAGTTCGTTAGAATTTTAGAAATGACTCCGAAACTTTTGGAGTTACTATTATAACTTTTGGAGTTACTACTATTAAACCTAATTGCGAACCACTTTAGCTACTGAAGTGTCAGATACTTGCGTCACTAACGAGTTACATGGAGATTTAAACGGAGGAATAGCTCTGAGCTTGAATTTACTTGAAATAGCTTGCGGGCTAGCCTACAGCTCCAAGGGTAAGTTACTTGTAGTCGATTAAATTACTTAGAATGAGGTCTCCGACCATATATAGAAAAACAAAAAAAGACCACCTTACACTCAAGAGGTCTTCGATCTTTGCCTGTTGTTACAACAGGCTGTCCCATTTTAAGTTAGCACACCGACATAAAAACCAATGGAGATAAAGACAACACACCAGACGAATGCACCAATGCCCGATACAACTACGTACCTGCCAATTGCCATCTTGCTAATCCCGGAGAAACAACACATCAGATGACGAATGCCTGGAATGAAGTAACCCAGGATGATGGACCAATACCCATATTTGAGGAACCACGACTCCACCCTGCTGAATCGTTTGGCATTAACGCCGACCCACTTGCCGTATTTTTCAACCAGCGGCCTGCCCGCTTTCTTGCCAATCATGTAGCTAAGCAGCCCTCCGGTAAATGCGCCACCAAAACTGACGGCGATGGATACGGAGTAATTCAATACCGAGATGGAGGCGAGATAACCGACAAAAGTCATCATCACCTCATCCGGAATCGGCATGCCAATAACGCCGAGAGCCAGTAGTCCGTATATTGCGAAATAACCATATTGACCAATAAATTCTTTTGCAAATTCCATACTGACTCGCTCCTTATTTCGGTTCCACAATATCCTTCTCATGTGAGGCTAACACTTGTTTTAGAGACGGGAATCGGATTTGGCTCACCATGAGACCGGATAATACAATAATGACAAGATAGGCTACACCATGTGTGAAATAAGGACTCCAGAGTGCGAAAAAGGACATCAGACCTCCCGCAAATGTAATCGGCATTCCGACAAAACCACTGCTTGCTGTCTTCTGACAGTTATAACGGGCCAGACGCAAAGCCCCGCAAATCGGAAACAATGCAGTCAGTGCCATCCCCATCACACTCACTTCAATCATGGAATTCAGGTACAGAATCAGTACGGGTGCTGTTCCGAATGAAACTACATCCGCAAGCGAGTCCAAGGACTTGCCGAACTCACCCTCACAATGCAATTTACGAGCCGCATACCCGTCAAACAGATCAAAGAACATCGCTACCCATATCATCATCACAGCCAGGGCAAATTCACCATGAATAGCCATAATGATTGCCAGTATGCCTGAACTCAGATTCCCCAAGGTTAAAATCGATGGTAAAGACTTCATAATATTTGACTCCCTTTCGTACTAGGCTTTAGGAAAAATAATATAAAAACGGACTCCATCCGGTGTATTCTCCACTCCATAACTGCACCCATGCAGATCAAGAATCTGCTTCGCAATGGCCAGACCAAGCCCGGTCCCCCCCATTTTACGATTACGTGAGCGCTCTACCCGATAGAACCTCTCCCATATATACTGCCGCTCAGCTTCAGCTATCTTCTCGCCCTTGTTCTCAATGGAAATATGGACAAAACCTTCACGCCTGCTAATCTCAATAGTTATATCGGTATGTGGTATCGCATGACGTATAGCATTCATCATGATATTGAAAATAACTTGCTCCAGCTTGCTTCGGTCACCCTCAACCGTCTGTTCTGTTGTGGATACAAGCACCACATCCAATCCTTTGTCCTTCAGTTGCGGACCCAGACGGCCGGCGATATCTTCAATCATGTCAGCCAGTGCAACAGCATCCGTATTCAATTGAACCGCTGAGGATTCCAGTCGCACCAGATCCAGCATCTCTTCAACCATCGTTTCCATTTTGATCGCCTCATCGGCAATGATCTCAATGTAACGCTCCCGTTTGCTCTCACTCACGCCATCCTTCAGCCCTTCAGAATATCCCTTAATAATGCTGATTGGAGTCTTAAGTTCATGTGATGCATCGGCAAAAAACTTGCGCTGACGCTGTTCAATCTCCTGCTTCATTTCCATATCTGTACGCATCTGCGTGTTGGCCTGCCTCAGCTCTTCCAGTGTCTGACCCAAGGTTCCCGATAAGGCATTGAGGCTGTTAGACAGACTCCCGATCTCATCATTACGCCGGATGGGTGATTTCACCGTGAAATCCAGCGTAGACATTTTCTTGGCGACATGGTTCAAGGCCAAAAGCGGCTTCGTTATAATTCGGGACAGGAGCAACGCCAGCAACAGAATCAATATAAATGCCCCTATGCCAAAATACGCATAGAACAAACGTGTTGCCTCATTCGCTTCCCTCATCTCCTGTAGAGAGGTGAGCGAAAAGATCAGTTGTTGCTCGGGTCCGGAACGATGCACTGGAGCAATGGTGATGACATTGCGAACACCGCTCCAGCTATCCATCCATTCTTCATTGAGCATTTTGCCATTCGCCAACGCCAGTTGGTCTTCGGTGGACAACGGGAACCGGCTATCCAGTGCTTGCACCAGCAGTCCCTGCCTTTGACTCCACGTTGCCAGATTGGGAAGAACTACCTCGGTTAATACGCCTGACCATTCCTTTACCGGTTCAATTGATTCCTGAAAGCTTTCTGTTCCCCATGCGGCGGAAGTGGCATCCTGGATTTTGAAAGGATAGACCATGGATTCGCTGGCCGGACCTTTCACCGTCAGTTCTTGCCCATATTTTAGATGGGATGTAATCCAGCCAGCATTCTCACTATTGATAAACAAGGACAAGGACACTTTCACGTGACTTCCATCCTCTTGAAGCAACGTAATGTGGAACGGGTCATTAACCAATCTTCCGGTATTCGTCAAAATGACCAGATGTGATTGATTCTGACGCATGAACTTCCCGGTCTCCTTGGCTAGCTGTAAATCACTCCAATGCCCATTGGAGTATTGCTGTTCGAACTTGGACAGTTTTTTCTTCATACTGCTGACCTTTTGATGCTGATAGAAGTCGGGGAACCAGAACAACTGGGCAAAAACCGTCGTCCCATATAGAAGAACCAGACATCCTGCCATGACCAGGAAAAGCTTCATCGTTACGCCATTTCTTCTCATGCTTCTGCCTCGAAACGATATCCAGTGCCAATCACCGTCCGGATACACTTGGCTTCATCACCCAGTTTGCTGCGCAACTTCTTGATGTGGGTATCTACAACACGTGAGTCCCCTTCAAAATCAAATCCCCAGATCCGATTCAAAATGGCATCCCGGGACAACACAATGCCTGCATTACGTACCAAATAAAGCAACAGATCATATTCCTTTGGTGCAAGTTCCACTTCAATTCCGTCCTTCTCCAGACGTCTGGCCCATGGATCAAGGGTTACCTGTCCGAAACGAATCACACCCTGCTCTCGTCCAAATGCACCTTCAACACGCTTCATTAATGTCTCTGCACGTGCAACCAGCACACGTGGACTAAACGGCTTGGTAACGTAATCGTCTACGCCCAGCTGAAATCCATGAATTTTATCGTCATCCTCGGACCGTGCAGTCAGCATGATAATAGGTACGGTGGATTGGGATCGAATATGCCCACATAACGTCCATCCATCCATTTCAGGCATCAAAACATCCAGAATAACTAAATCCACCTCATGCAGAGCCAACAGTTCCAGTGCCTGTACTCCATGTTCTGCTTCTATGACGTTCCATTGTTCTTTTATGAAATAATCGGCCACAATCTCACGAATGCGGCTTTCATCTTCCACCAGAAGCACTGTTCTGATCATGGCCGACTCTCCTTTTAGATTTCTGATGATAACATACCTATTCCATGTGTCGTTCATGTGTCCACACATGTTTTGGAATGCTCCCATGATATATACGATTAATATAAGCCAAAAGTTACTATTTTTTATAAAAATTCGCATAAAAAAGTAGCCATCAACGAGCAAGCTCCAGCTCATTGACAGCTACTTGAATGAAATCGAAGTGTGTTATCCAGAATTGATGCGCTACTGCGCGCTCGCTGGCAACACTTAACGTTGTTGCTCCAGACGGTGTGCCACATGCAGTGTCGGGCCAACAAAACGGTTTAGCGGGAATCCGCCGGCAATCGCTTTGGTCACGAAGGCTTTACCTTCACGAACAGCCTCTTTCACTGAAAGACCACGAGCCAATCCTGCGGTAATCGCCGCAGACGTCGTGCAGCCTGCACCATGCGTATATCCGGAGCCGACAACATCGGCTTCAAACCATTCGTAGTTGGTTCCATCATAGAGTAGATCCATTGCTTTACCCGGGCTAATGACACCTCTGTCCTTGATCAGAACATGTTTCGAGCCATGGGCATGAATTGCTGCTGCCGCTGCTTCCATCTGTTCCTTGGAGCGAATCGGTCCACTCTTCGCCAGTTGGGATGCTTCGAACAGATTAGGTGTAACCAGATCGGCACCTGGCAACAGGAATTCGATCATCGCTTCCGTATTTTCCGGTTGCAGTACTTCGTCTGTACCTTTGCATACCATTACCGGATCGATAACGATCTGTGGCAGACCGCTGCGGCGAATATGTTTTGCTACCAATTCAATAATATCTACAGAACCGAGCATACCTGTCTTCATTGCATCAAAACCGATGCCGTCCAGAACAGTGCGAAGCTGCGCTTCAACTACATTTAATTCAACAGGAAAGACCTGGTGATCCCATGTTTCGGGCTCCATTGCAACAACCGTAGTCAGTACGGTCATGCCATACACACCCAGCTCCTGAAAAGTTTTCAAATCAGCTTGAATACCTGCACCGCCGCTCGTGTCCGAACCAGCTATTGTTAGTGTTTTTGGAATCGTCATGGTAGTTGCATTCTCCTTCGTGTCTCAGTTGACATTATCCTATCCCTTGTACGAGCGGATGTCAATGGCATCTGAAGCCATACAGAGCATGGTTTTCCGAATGATTCAGTTCACATCTTTTGTCTCCAGACGAACCATGGACATCGAAGCAATCCATATCCCTATTGCTCCAAGGGTCAGAGGGATAATAATAAGCGAATGAATGGACACTTCCGACCCGTTGAATCCGGAGCAAACAATCAAAACCAACAAAATGGACGAGACCATTGTAGTTGTAACAGAATGCTTACGCATACCGAAGAATAGGGGAATGAGTGCCATACACGCAGCCGATAAAGAACTCATACTGTACTTCGCCAGAAGTCCCAATATATCCTGATTTGTCAATGATCCAGGAATGAAGGAGTAGAAATGATTAACAATCAACAGCAGTGAACCCATCAACAGATCGGTAACCATAATCATCACAAATGTAAAACCAAACACGATAATCAATTTGGCAGCAATGATTTTATGACGCTGGATGGGATAGGTGAACATGACGTTCATCGTTTTATTTCTATACTCACTGATCACCAGCTTGGATAATAAAGCTCCTGCAAATATGATAAAGGTCGCTCTCACAAACGTATCAATAATCATAAAGGCGGTCTGGTAATCGGCATAGGCATAATCTTCTGCTCCCACATCCACGAATCCAATCATGATCAGGAAAAGAAGAACGGCTATACTGGCAATACCTGCTCCTGCAAAATTACGTGCAAAACGGTGCTTCCGCATCTCAAGTCTGATCAGTTTAAGCAACGTCTTCATCCCCTTTCACAAGCTTCATGAAGTGTTCTTCCAGGGAATGAGCCCGTTTGGATATCGATTCGATCTCAATGCCATGCTGAATCAGCTTGGTGTTCAGTTCCGATGGAATGATTCCCGGATCATAGATGCGTAACGTTTGGTCATCAACCAGTTTATAATTACTCAAACCAAGCTGGTGTTCAATGACATAGGTCGCTTTGCGGATATCCACCGCCTGTAACTCGATGTACTCATTTTGACTTCCACGAATGCTCTCCATCGATACTTCCTCCACCAAGCGACCGCCGCGAATGACACCAACTGTGTCCGCAATCTGCTCTATCTCGCCAAGAATGTGACTGGAGACTAGCAGGGTAATGCGATACTCATTGCTAAGGCGCTTGAACAAATCTCGCATTTCCCGGATCCCTACAGGATCCAATCCGTTGATCGGTTCATCCAGAATGAGCAGTTCTGGTGTGGTTATAAGTGCACGAGCCAGTCCCAGCCTTTGCTTCATGCCCAAGGAGAAGTCCTTGACCGGTTTCTTGCCCGTATCCTTCAGCCCTACCATTTCCATCGTATTGTTGATGATTTTTTTGTTATGAAACCCCATGTATTCACAGTGAAGTTCCAGATTTTCGCCAGCAGACAGTCTATCGTAAAAAAAAGGATATTCAATAATACTGCCCATTCGCTTCAGCACTTCATAAGAGGTCGGCGTAAGCTTCTCCCCAAACAGTTCAATCTCCCCTGTGGTTGGTTTGACGAGATTGGTGAGCATCTTCATGATGGTTGTTTTACCAGCACCATTTGGACCGAGGAATCCATAGATCTCACCTTGCTTAATATTCATATTGACGTTGGATACAACCTCCACCCCTTCATATACTTTAGTCACATCTATTGTTCGTGCGATATAATTCATCGTCCTTGTTCTCCTTTACGTCCCCTGTCCGGGTTCCTATATCTATATTGTAAAGAGAAAAGTCTTCTTTTTTATTAATCAAATCTTACAAAAACCTTAAGTCTGACCGGACACGCCAACGCAGGGTCTACCAAGCCTTGAGGGTAACCGAGAATACAGTCCGTTGATGTGGCACACTATGCAAGTGAATACTTCCACCCATCCGCTCAACTAGCCGTTTCGTAATGGTCAGACCCAGGCCACTGCCTTGATAGAGTCGATTGCGGGAATCCTCCAGTGTATACATGCGTTCAAACACACGGCTATGCTCGCTCTCAGGAATCCCTTTTCCCTGATCCCAGATCTGTAACGTCACAGGTGCACCTATTGAATGATCAAGTGAAAGTCCCAGTACCTTACCCTCTGCTCCATATTTCATTCCATTGGTAATGAGATTATCCAGCACACGGTCCAAGGCTTCTTCATTCGCTTGCACGAAGATATCACCATCAGGTATCTCCAGCTCCACGTGCAACCCCAGATTCGTCAACATTTCATAAAAGGAAAGCATCTTCAACCGGCATAATTCGCTTATATTCACCCGACTAAGCACTAGCTCCGTATCTCCAGATTCCAGCTTCGCTAGATCAAAAAAGGAATGGATCAAACGCAGCACTTCCTGCGCCTTATCTTGTATTTTCTCCGTCATAATCTTCCGTTCCTGATCGGTCAATGATGGGCTGTGCAGTAAGGTCTCACTATAACCCAGCACAACGGTGAGTGGCGTTTTCAGATCATGTGAAATGTTGGAGAGCATATTACGCATCTCCTTCTCCTGGTTTGCATAACCGGCCTTTGCACGGTGCGCATGATCCAGCAGCTGGTTCATGTCTTTCAAAAGCTGACTGACTTGGTCATCACTATTGAATACAAGCAAGCGCTCAAAGGTGCCTTGATCCAAAATATCGGATATTTTCTGATGAATATAGGTCAGGTGTTGGTTTCTTTTCCGGAATTTCAACCACAATACAATGAAGGCAATGGCCAGAATACCCGTCGTGATGGCAAAAATCAGTGTCATCCCTGCTCCGCCTCCAGCTTATATCCGATGCCCCAGAGTGTCTTGATATACTGGGGAGCCGAAGGGTCTGCCTCCAGTTTCTCACGCAGACGACGCATATGTACGTTAATGATATTTTCGTCTCCATAATAATGATCGTTCCAGACGGAAGCGTAGATCTGGGCCTTGGTGAACACTTTGCCAGGATGGGTAACCAACAGCTTCAGAATTCCAAATTCCTTGGATGTCAGTTTGACGGGTGTCCCTTCACGCTCCACCTCGTACGTCTCCATGTCAACTACAAGTCCTCCAATGTGAATACGCTGATCCTTAGCCACTTCAGCCACAGGCGGAGTGGTATAATTGGCGCGGCGAATCGCAGCTTTGATGCGGGCAGTCAGTTCTATTAACGAGAAAGGTTTGCTCAAGTAATCATCTGCACCGAACCCCAGACCTAATGCTTTGTCCACCTCCCCATCCTTCGCAGACAGAATGAGCACAGGTACCAGACTGACTGCCCGAATGGTTTGCAGCACATCCATCCCACTTTTGCGGGGCAGCATCAGATCCAGAATAACCAGATCATACCCGGGTTGTGACTGGCTGAACTGACGTTCTGCCTCTAAGCCGTCATATGCATAAGTGACGTCGTAGCCCTCTTTTTCCAAGTACGGCCCGACCATCTCACTAATTGAACGATCATCTTCAACAAGCAACAAGCGGTGACTTAACACATGTTTCCCTCCAACATGAACAGTTTTCTTTATTACCTCACAGTTTGTTTGAATTGGCAATGACATACGAAAAAACCTGACAGGAGCACCACTTTGGTATAAGTGTGTTTCCTGCCAGGTCTATGAGTGTCTGTAGATCAATGCTGGTGCTTCTAGTCTCTATATCCGTTCTCGCTGTGTATCCAGCACAGTCCAATGGTTCCTGCACCTGCATGAATACTCACCACAGGGATAAACGGCATGATTTCGGTCTTTAATTTAGGGAGCAGATTGGCAATCTGCTTCTTGATCGTGACGGCTTCTTCCTGATTGTTCGCATGCATAATGCACACATGCTTTACTTTCTCCACATCCAGCTTGAGCATATCCAGCATGCGCTCTTTTGTCCGCTTGAACGTGCGAATCTTCTCATTCACAACCACTTTGCCCTCTTCAAATCGAAGCAACAGATGGATCTTGAGCAGTTGACTGATGATCAGCTGTGTGCCCGACACTCGTCCACTGCGGTGAAGATGTTGAAGACTGGCCGGTATGAGGTAAAAAGACATGTTATCAATCATCTGTTCAATGTTTACTTTGATCTCGGCAGCTGAACATCCCTGCTTCTGCCATTCCAGTCCTTGCATAATCATCTCACGGTGAGGATAGGCACCTGCCTTCGAATCAATTGCGGTCACCGTCACTCCTGCAATCTCTGCAGCCTGCATGGACGTATGCAGCGTTCCGCTAAGCTCTGTAGAGCAATGAATCGTAATAATCTCATCGTACTTGTCTTTGAGCGACTCATACAGTTCAATGAATTCGCCAATGGGTGGCTGCGAACTGCTCGCACGTGAAGCCTCCGCAAGTTTCTCATAGAACATTTCAGATGTAATGTCATCGGTTTCCCGGTAACATTCCTCTCCAAATACGATGCGCAGCGGTACGATGTAGATATGATTTTGCTCCGCAAAAACGGGATCCAGTGTACTGGTACTATCGGTGACCCATGCAATTTTCTTCATGACATCCTTCTCTCTTGCCGGATTGTTCGTTCTGTATCTTCAATCGTCAAGCACAAGCCCGGCGGTTTATTTAAAATTTGAATATTTCACATTGTAAACGTTTGCGATACTACCTCTCAATTATAAATGAACGGACAGACCGTTGTCTTGTGGCGCAATCATGAACACCCCTGTTAATACCATTATTAGCTAAAAAAATGTCTTGCCTGTGAAGGAATAAATTGGTATGCTGTTGTCCTTCTCTCTTTTTCGCCTTGACTGAAGTGAACGGAAACGCCGTTCAATCCACTTATCGGAGGTGTCACATGCTTTATTTCACTCTGGCTTCCAAAGCCTACTCCCGGAATCTGCAATACCGCGGGGCACACATGGTACATAACTTGGCAAGCGCCATGTTTGGTTACATGTATGCCTGCCTCTGGATCGGCATCGGGGCCGACCATACTCTCGGAGAATATGGGACACAGGGAATGATCAGTTACATTGCGTTCACGCAATCCTCTCTCTGGATCTCGGGTTTTCTCACGAACGGATTGGGTATTCCCTTATCCGTCAGGACAGGGCAGATCGCACTGGATCTGATGAGGCCTGTTCATCTGTTCACCCACCTGATGGCACGCGAATGGGGGCAGATTGCCTACCAGTTTGTGTACAAAAGCATCCCGATCTACCTGCTCTTCTCCATTGTCTTTTCCCTGCATTGGCCCTCAGACGTTTCAACACTATTCTATGCCGCACTTGGTCTTGCCGGCGCCGCATACTTATCCATCTGTATGAACTACATCATTGGTGCCACGTCGATGTGGACCACGGAGTCCTCTTGGCTTCACTGGGGCAATCACGCGATGATGAATCTGCTGGCTGGTTTTTTCATTCCGCTGGAATGGCTACCGAACTGGCTTGAACAACTTGCCTGGATATCTCCCTACCCTTTCCTGCTCTATGTACCTACTCGAATCTATCTTGGTTTCGAAGATGGCTCCTTGTTATGGGGAACCTTGCTTTGGTGTGTCTTCATGACGTTGATCTGTCTTGCGATTACCCAAGTGTTACGTCGTAAAGTGGAGGTACAAGGCGGATGAAGCGAACTTCCTGGTTCAATTTATATAAAATGCTCATACGAACAAGCATCCGCAGCCGGATGCAATACAAGTTCAATTTCATCATGGCGTCCGTACTGGCCGCTTTAATTCAGATCTCCGAGTTTCTGATGGTTGCTCTGGTGCTGCACAAATTCGGAGCCATTAAAGGCTGGTCCCTCCATGAGATCGGTTATCTCTTTGCCATCATGACGTTATCCAAAACACTGTATCGGACATTCGGTAATGAGGTTCACCATCTGGAAAAATATCTGGTTAATGGTGAGCTTGATCAACTGTTAACTCGTCCCATGCCCGTATTGCTGGCACTGTTGCCGCAAAACTTCCGCATCATGGCTGGGGAAGTCCTGCAAGGCGGGTTCATTCTCTGCTGGTCATTGGCAGGCATGATGCATAGCGGACAGATTGGCTGGATAGCCATTCCCTTCTCCCTGTTCATTATCCTGACCGGTGCAGTCATTCTCTTTTCCATCGGACTTGCTACCGCCACACTGGGATTCTGGACCACACGTATCGAGGAATTACAGACGATCACTGAAGATGCCGCTCGAACGGCTGCCCAATATCCGCTAACGTTATATCCCAAATGGATGTCTGGCATTCTGTTTACGGTGATTCCGGTAGGATTCGTCAACTACATTCCGTCACTTTACCTGTTACGGGGTGAAGGAGGAGCGTGGATTCTTGTTGCTGTTGCGGCGGTTGCCGTACTGAGTTTGGCTGCAAGTCTGCGTTTCTGGCAATTCGGCATGACCAAATATCAAAGTACAGGTAGCTAAGGAGGCGTAACGAATCATGAACATGATCACAGCACGGCATCTGCAAAAGGAATTCAAAACTCCTGTTATTCGCGAAGGACGTTTCTCCGGTCTACGTACGTTATTTTCACGTGAGTATGTGTCCAAGGAAGCGGTACGCGATATCAGTTTTGATATCGGCCCAGGGGAGTTTGTGGGTTACATCGGTCCGAACGGGGCTGGCAAGTCTACCACGATCAAAATGCTGACAGGTATTCTGCACCCAACCTCGGGTGAGGTAAGGCTTGACGGTATGAACCCACATCAGGACAGGCGCAGGACCGTTGGTCGACTGGGCGTTGTGTTTGGACAGCGCAGTCAGCTCTGGTGGGATCTGCCCGTGAAAGATTCATATGATATTCTAGCCGAGATGTACGGTGTCAGTGCCGAGGACAAAAAGAGACGGCTGTCCCAGTTCGCCGAGCTGCTGGACCTTGAATCGTTCTGGGCCACGCCTGTCCGCAAGCTCTCGCTTGGGCAACGCATGCGTGCCGATCTCGCAGCTTCCATGCTGCATGATCCGGAACTGCTTTTTCTCGATGAACCAACGATTGGACTGGATGTGAACGCAAAGCGGAACATTCGTCAATTTCTACGTACATTAAATGAAACGTTTGGCAAAACGATTTTGCTGACCACACATGACATGGACGACATTGAGCAGTTATGCAGCCGGGTCATGGTGATTAACCATGGTCAACTGACATATGACGGCACGATCTCGTCACTTCGCGAAACCATCGGACTACCTACGCTGATTCGGGTAACGTTCCGAGGAGCGTTTTATATCCCGGATGTTGTGTCGTCCGCGATACATATTACTGGAATGGAAGGACAGATTGTCACCGTCGAAGTGAACCGGAAGGAATGGAGCACAATGGACATTCTGAAACAGTTGGAGCACTGGGGTGAGATTGAAGATGTAGAGATGAAAGAACCCGATTTTGAAGATATCATTCATCGGGTATATTAGTCGGCCCATTTTGTGAGGAAATAGGATGAAGACCTGTTCTTACGCCGTTACATGAAAGAGGGACATGGCGTACTGTAATAACGGAGGTGAAGCGTCATGCTTGTGACCAAACATGTCCTTCTAGCATCCACCGTACACGCTACTCCCTACTTCATTGTACGTGGCATGATGCCGGGACCCGTGATGTTCATTACATCCGGGGTTCACGGGAATGAAACGGCGAGTATGGCCGCTGCGCAAAAACTCGCAGATGATATTGCGACAGGTCGTCACGCCATTCAGCGAGGGCTGTTAATTATCGTGCCACGCGTGAACCAGCAAGCCTACGCTAAGAAAATCAGAGGCAAGCCAGATCTGAATCGTACGTTTCCACGTCGTATGTCAGGCAAGGCCAAGCATCCGCTCGCTGCGGCAGTTTTTCAGCTGGCGCGTGAACATCGGGCCGACTGGTGGCTTGATCTGCATGAAGCTAACGGCCTGTCACAGCTTAGTTCACGGGTGCTTGGACAGACGTTGATCACTAATCCCGGCAGTGGGACGATTCCAGCTTGCAGAAGAGTTATCGAACGGATGAATCGGTCGATTGCCATTCATGATCGTCATTTTAACCTCAAGCAACATGAATTGCCGGGATCTGCCCGTACAGCGGCTTCAAGACTATTACAAGCCCGTTCCGTCACAGTGGAGACCTGTTGGAGTCTGAAACGCTCGACCCGTATCAAGTATCAGACGAAGATTGTGCACCATTTTCTGCGTGAAGCAGGTATGTCATGATCAAGACTATTAAGATAGAACGAAAAAAACCTCCAACAGAGAGAGCCGAAGTACATCCTCAGGCGATCTCTATTGGAGGTGTTTTTTTATCTCTGCATCATGGCTTCCAGTATTTTATTACCCACAGGATCCAGCGGCATGAGTGGATAAAGGTCTTTTTTAGTTATAAACTTGAATATCGCATCCAGATACTCATCCACAATTGAGGCTGATCCAAAACAATAATTGGACAATAATACGATGCCTATACCCTGTTCCTTGTTTAAGGCTAAATAACTGCTAAAACCAAATGTCCCCCCGTTATGCCAGAGAATATTCTGATCTAAGAGCTTATCCTTATGCCATCCTAAATATAAGTCCGAATCTCCAATCATTATAGGAACATGACTTTTTTGTATTGCAGAGGCTACCGGATGATCATCATTAAGGTTGGCCTGAACAAATAAACTCATATCGTGAACAGATGACTTGATCGCCCCAGCCCCTGCATGTACACTAAGATCCCAGTGAGGCATCTTTTTCCCCGTTGACGTATGTCCATCTAAAAATCTGCCATTCTGTTCTGCATTCAGCATAGCTGCTGTCTCCGTCATGTTTAATGGACCTGTGATATATTTTTTCAGCAGATCGTCATATGTACTGCCTGATACTTTACATAGGATATAGCCCAGTAAGCCCACCCCGGTATTGGAATACTCAAATGAACCCATCTGATCCGCAAAGTCAGCATCCGATAAAAAAGCAAGTAAATCATCCTCGGTATAATCTGAATACGGATTCAATCGGTTTTTCGTGGGGTTCAGATTTGTGGCAAGTCTAGGCAATCCAGAGGTATGCGTAGCAAGACTTTTTAAGGTAACCTTATTCAAATAATCGTTTTTAGCGTTGTATATGTACTTGCCAACCGTGTCATCCGTAGAAAGCTGCTGTTCACGTTCCAATTCTAACAGAAGGATCGATGTAAAAACTTTGGTTACAGAGCCGATTTCGAACAACCTGTGTTCAGGAGAAGCCACGCTCTTCTTTTTGGGATTGCCCAATGAATGATATTCGATATCTCCCTTTGTAATAACGCCAATCTCAAGATGCAGATGTTTCTTTCCTTTGATGTAATCGGATACAAAACCTTGCAAATCCCTCATAGAAAATGTTACTCCTTTTGTGGTGTGAGTTTCATTATTGAAATTATTGAAATCACGTTAAACACCATTATGTATTGGCAAACTACACTATGTATTCTTTCTAAATCTCCGATTCCCTGCTCGTTAGTTAACTCCTGTTTTCTGCTAAACAGGAAAAGAGCCGCGATTACGGCTCTTTCTTTTGCACCCTGAACGATTGAATATAATTGTCGATATCGTCCTCCGGTGTATGCAACAGTCGTGCCAGATTAATCTGCAGCTGTTCCAGATGGTCAATATGCTTCTGAATGTCAGTGATGCGTTCGCGTACAAGGGTTTTTAACGTTTCCTTTTCCATGTCTTCCTGACTGAGTAACTGTAACGTATCCTGTATTTCCTTTAGAGAGTAACCCAGCGACTGGGCATCCTTAATAAATTTAATCTTCACCAAATAATCCTCAGTATACACCCGGTATCCGTTGGAGGAACGACCGGGAGCGGGCAGAATCCCGCTGTCCTCATAATAACGGAGGGTTGCCATACTTACACCGGTACGCTTAGCCAGCTCTCCTCTTGTCATGGTTTCCATAGATACCCTCCATCCTTCTGCTGGGTTATTCCGCTTTTTGGTGACGTAGCTTGGTATACTTGGTATCATAAGTGGCCTCAGGGAATTTAGATGAAGGGCCTTGCAACAACGGCTGCTCCTCCCCCTTCAAATAATGATCAAAGAAGGCCAGCGTATAGGATCTGGTAATATCCACATTATGTTCTGGCGTCATACCTCTGGCAAACATTTTTGGTGAAATTAACGAAATATCCGTAAAGCTTTGATGAAATAAATTCTCCACTGTCAGATAATAGGTATCATTAAGACTGTTTGACATCACCCGATCCAAATCAGGCTCAAACTCGGGATAAAATACTTTATCCTTGGCAGTGGCGTCCGGGTCCAGACTTTTGGCTGTCCCACCCGACATGATATACATAAACGGCTGTTTCAAGGCTGTTGTGGATACTCTACCCCAGAAACCGCCTTCCAAACTAAGTCCTGCTTTGAAACGGTCATCCTGAGCCAGCGCTTCCGCCGTGGTTGCACCGCCGTAGGAGTGACCAAAGATACCGACAGAATCCAGATCAAGCTTGCCTTCGAGCAATTGATTCGGATCATATGAATTCCACTGTGTGAGAGTGTCCAGTACAAAGCTTGCATCCTCTGCACGAATACCTATACCTTTTATATTATATTGATATAGTTCTTTGGAGGTTGGGAAGTCAGGGTCCGGCTGATAAGAAGCGACATCGCCATCCGAGAATGTAACTTGTGCAGATGTATACGGATGGTCGATACCAACCACAATGTAGCCGTTGCTCACAAGTTCCTCAATCGCGGTCATACTTTGAAAGCGAGTAGAACGTATCCCTGGTGAAAACAGTAAAACAGGATACTTGCTCTGTGCGGCAGATACCTCGGCACCTTTAACAACATGCGTCGGAATCGTGTCAAGGTAACTGAATACCACTGGTGGAATACCAAATACCAGGCTGATCGCCTCTCCCAATTCGGCAGGATAATGCTCTAGCGGCAATCCTTTGGCTGTTTCCTGATCTACAGGATACCAGACATTGATCATGAGTTCCCGCTTGTCACCCGGTTCAACCGATTTCGTTTCTTCCCGGGAATCATCCGTTAACTGCTGCGAAAAGGTTCCTATGGCAAATGAACCCGTCGACTCGGGCATCGTGAATGCAGGGAATAACGACGTCAACACCATTGTACCTGCACTAAGAGCCAGCACCAGAATGGATGCCAAAATGGTTTTGAACCACGATCGACGTTTCTGTTTCTGTGTATTCTGAATATTGCGCCGTGACTTCCATAATTGAACGGACAATACAATCAGTAAAACAAAGGCCACGATATAGGTAGGCATCAACTGCACACGAAAATGATCCATTCCCCCATGCAAAAGGATAGCCAGTGCCAGTGCCGACAACGTACCGCCCCCCACTACCCGATGTTTGGGAGCCACCCAAATAACCACTGCGCTAATAACTGTCACGATTACCAAAATCCATTCTAAAATTCTCATTATTCAGCCTCCAATATTTCTTGATAAAAAAAGAATAAACCTTGAAGCATACTTCAAGGTCAAGGCTGTATTTTAGAAAAGATTTTATCGAGGAATTCGTAAATCCCATTTCCGAAGTTCGGTCAACGTGCACGTTCCGGACGAGAAAGCCTTAATACCTGTTGAGTTCGGCCCAGGATAGATCCGTCCTGTCATCACTTGCTCCCCCTGCTGAATGAACACCTCAATGGAGCTGACATCCATAAAGATATGAAGTTCCAGTTTCCCGTCAAGCAGTTCCACTGTTGCAGCTCGTTCTCCGCCCGGCCCTTGTCCGGCCTGCTCGCGATTCAAGCATAAACGACGCTGCTCCACATCATAGGAAATCACGGTTTCTTCATCCTCACCCGTGCGCAGCTTTAACCCAAAGTGTTGTGCCTGTTCCGCTTCGAATACAGCATACAGTTCGTAACGGTCTCCACTGATTCCAAGATCAAAATCATGTTCATCACCATTTAAATGTATACCATACTGCTCGGTGCCTTCCGACCTGTACTGTATAAGTTCGGAAAGAGGCTGGAATATCAATCGTTCTCCCCTACGAATCAATTGTCTTGGCAACGTCATCGCTCCAGCCCAGGCATGGGACTGTTGTGTCGGGATTTCCGTTTCCCACGTATCCATCCAAGCCACCATGATTCGTCGTCCCTGTGCATCCTCCATCGTCTGAGGTGCGTAAAAGTCGAAGCCACAGTCCAACGGAACGTACTGCTCGTACTTCAACACACCCTGGTCTTCATCCAGCGTTCCCATCATATAAACGGTCGAATGCAAGTTGCGATAGTTATTTCCCTGAGCAGGCATGCGTTGCGGAGACATGATCAGAATATCTCGGCCATCCAATGTGAACAGATCGGGACATTCCCAATTGTCGCCAAGCGTCCCGTCACTCTGGGCCATAATGTTGACATAACTCCAATCCAGCAAGTCCGTTGAGCGGTATAACAGAATGACACCTTTGCCCGCAGCATCATTCGATCCAAGGACGCAATAGTACACACTGTTTCGTTCAAACACTTTCGGATCACGGAAGTCCTTCGTACTCGTATGCTCCGGAATCTGATCCAGCCGAATGACCGGATTGATCGTGCTTTTGACAAAATCAATCCCATTGTCCGAGACAGCGATATTCTGTGTCTGCAAGTAATCGTTATCCTTGTCAGGTCCAGTCACGACATGTCCCGTGTACATCAGCACCAACTTGCCATCCTGCACGATTGCACTTCCGGAGAAACAGCCTCCACTGTCGTAGCTCTGATCGGGCGCCAGTGCAACAGGCAGGTAAGACCACGTAACCAAATCACGGCTCACCGCATGGCCCCAGTGCATCGGCCCCCATACCGGTTCATAGGGATAATGCTGATAGAACAAATGATACATCCCACCGAAGTATATGAAGCCGTTGGGATCATTCATCCAGCCCACCTCTGGCATCAAATGATAGGCCATTCGATAGGTTGGATCAACCTGATGTCGATGCTCCTTGATATATGCGTTGGCCCGGGCGAGTGTATACCTCTCCTTTGTTTGAGCCGAAGAACTCGTCAGTCCAAGGTCTGTCTCTTGCCTTGTGTCTATTTCCTGCTTCTCGTGTCGTTCCTGGTTCATATGTCCTTCACTCCTGTCTCTCTCTATATCACCCGACTGAACTTATTTGATTGCCCCTTGCATGACCCCCTGAATAATGTACTTCTGCGCAAACAGATAAACGATCAGGACAGGCAACAGGGTCAACACCAGACCAGCCATCAATGGACCGTAATCAACGGTGTATGTCCCATAAAAATAAAACGTGGACAGCGGCAGTGTACGCTGCTCGGATGAAGTCAGCACCAAGGATGGCAGCAAAAAATCATTCCATATCCACAATACATTCAGTACGCTAATCGTTACGGTTGTTGGCAGTAACACTGGCAGTACGATACGGAAAAAGGTCTGCACTCTGCCGCAGCCATCCATTAGAGCCGCTTCTTCAAGCTCCAGGGGAATACTTTTGATAAAGCCATGGTAGATAAATACGGCGAGCGGACTGCCAAAGCCAATATACATGTAGATCAGCGACCACTTGTTATCCAGCAGGCTGAGCGAGCCGTATATTTTAACCAATGGAATCATAATGGCCTGAAACGGAATAATCATCGCAGCTACCATCAGGAAAAAGAGATACTGATTCACCTTGCTTTTGTGACGAACAAAGTAATGGGCTGTCATCGCCGCAAAAAGAGCAATCAGTAATACACCTGCAATGGTAATGAGCAACGAATTGCTGAATGCGGATACATATCCCATTTTGTCAAACGCATTGACGTAATTATCGAATTGAAAGGAGCTTGGCAAGCCCAGCGGATCGGAGGTAATTGCCTGGTTAGCCTTGAACGAATTGACGATTAGAAGCACAAACGGAAATACAAACAAAATCATCACAATGATTAATGCAATAAACTTCATCCAGTTGAGAATGCGCGATTGTCCAGCCATCATGCCTCGACCTCCAGTTTTTTGCTGAAATAGACCTGGAGCAATGTAATGGCGGCTACAAGGATAAACAGAACAAAGGCTTCTGCCTGACCCAATCCGTAGTCACGAGCAAGAAAGGCCTGCTCATAAACATGCATGGATACCATCTCTGTGCTCTTGAAGGGCCCGCCACTGGTCAAAGAGACGTTCAGATCATACACCATGAATCCCCGTTGCAGTGACAAAAAGATGCATACAATAAACGAAGGAACCATCAATGGCAATACAATGCGCGCCAGCATTTTGCGATTACTTGCCCCATCAATGCTGGCTGCCTCCATAACATCCTTCGGCACATTCATCAGTCCTGCAATGTAGATAACCATCATATAACCGGCATACTGCCAAACGGTCACCACAACGAGAGCCCAGAACGCTTTATCCGGATCAGCCAACCAAGAGGTGGAGAACAGCGTGAGATTCATTTTTTGTCCTGCAAAGACGAGTACCTGATTAAAAATAAACTGCCAGATGAAACCAAGCACGATTCCGCCCACCAGATTTGGCAGGAAAAATCCAGCCCGAAACCAGCCCTGTGCCTTCATTCCCCGAGTTACAACGTAAGCGAGCAGGAAGGCAACCGCATTGGTCAGCACAACGGTAATAAATACGTACTCCAGCGTCATCCCAAATGATTTCCAGAACACGGTGTCCTTGAACACACCGATGTAATTATCCCAGCCAACAAAGTTTTGATCTATGGCAATGCCATCCCAGTTCGTAAACGTCAAATAAATACCATACAAAAATGGAATAATCATCACCGTAGCAAACGCAAATAATGTCGGGCCAGTAAAGATCAGACGGGTGCGCAGACGTGTCCATAATCCTTTTTCGGTCAGCATTGTCAACCTCCACTCTATCCAAATGATTAGCCTGGCGGTTATACCGGAAACAAGTCGAACAGACCTCGTGTGGAAGCTGTATGTTCACCATCTCCGGCGTACCGCAAGTCTCTCTCTATGTGCTGCACAGGGCTATGATTAATTCCTTTATTTCACGTTGCTCCAGTATGCCTGAATTTCACTGGCAAGTCCGGCACGGTCAATGACGTCAGCCAAATATTTCTGCATGGATGCACCCAGTTTGGACCAGTGATCCGCAGGAAGTGTACTCATTGATTCCTCGATTTTGCCTGCCTTGATGTATTCACTAATGGATTTGCCAAGTGGATCGGTTGGCTCCAATGTAATGTTGCTGAATGCCGGAATAATACTGGCTTGATTCACCAGGAAATCCTGACCTTTTTCGTTATAAACGATCCAGTCCAAAAATTTCTTCGCTGCTTCCTGCTGCGCTGGTGTGCTCTTTTCCTTATCCAGCAATATTCGTTTGGATACGGCAGCAGAGATTTGCGTATTACCGAAATCATCTGGATTATTGCTCACAGGTACCGGGAGGAAGCCATATTTTCCATCTGCTGTATCAAAGCTTGAAATTTGTGGCCATGCCCAGTTGCCCTGGAACCAG
Source organism: Paenibacillus sp. 10L310 (assembly GCF_056395745.1). Taxonomy (NCBI): domain Bacteria; kingdom Bacillati; phylum Bacillota; class Bacilli; order Caryophanales; family Paenibacillaceae; genus Paenibacillus; species Paenibacillus sp. 10L310. The sequence goes on from NZ_JBFTKC010000008.1 coordinate 147,202, forward strand.
ATACCTACCTCACCCTTGCCAAGCACCTCAGGTCCACGCTCATAGGTTCCGGACAGTGGAGAAGCCTTGTCAATATTGTAGGTTTTCATCAGATCAAATGTATCTAACAAGCCATTAAACACGGCATTGGAAGCAAGGTCCACTTGACCTGCCTTCAGATCAGTAATGAATTGATCCACCTTCGCACGGTCTGAAGACTGCCCACCATATGCAAGCCCCAGATAATGCGCACCAAGCGACCAATCCATCGGAGATACAATCAAAGGTGATTTTCCAGTAGCAGCGATCTTTTGGAACAACTCATCAAGCTGTGCAGTGGTCTGTACAGACTTTGGATCGAATGTCCCACCTACCGCCTGATCCAAGACATTCTGGTTATAGATGAATCCATATCCTTCAATAGAGAACGGGAAGGCATAATTTTTGCCATCAAACGTTGTAGCCGCTGTACTGTTCTCCACAGCATCCTTCATCCAAGACTCGGATGTGAGATCCAGAACACGATCCTTGAATTTCTCAACATCTCCTGTATCCAGCATCATCATCGTTGTAGGGCTGCCGGAGGCATACAAGGCAGACGCTTTTTCAAACGGAGACTGTCCACTGCCTACGGGTACAATTTCGAGTGTGATATTTGGATTTTCGGCATGGAAGTCTTTAGCTGCTTGTTCCAACTGACTGTTAATTTCCGATTTGGAATTGAGCATGGTAATTTTGACACTCTCACTGTTGCTACCCTCTGAAGAGGAGTTGGACTCCGTTGCTGCTTTACTTCCACATGCCGACAATACAAGCATCATAATCAATGACAATACCGATAATTTCATCCATCTCTGTTGTCTTTTCATCTTGTTATGGCCCCCGATCAATAGTTTAAAAGGAAACGCTTACAAATCGAATTATAATGTCAAAGGTTTGACATGTCAATCGTTTGACATACCATTCAAAAAAAATTTTTTCGACTTCATTTCTTCGTGGTAAAAGGAGGAATAGGAAAAAACGACCTGTATCAGGTCGTCTCTCTCTCCACGATGTTAACTGGCAAAATATGCTCCATTCCGATCTTCTCTTCCGCGAGCTGGCGCCGAATCAGATCAATCGCCAGCTTAGCCATGGCCTCCACCGGTTGCCTGATCGTTGTAATGCCAGGCACCGTATACGCTGCCGCACGACTGTCATCATAACCTATAATAGCAATATCGTCGGGTACCTTGCGCCCACCTAACACGATCTGCTTCAGCGCATGCACCGCCATCAGATCACTCGTTACAAAGAGCCCGTCCACCTCCGGGTGTTGTGCAAGCAGCTTATCCACCAATTCCGTATACTGATGCTGATCAAACACATTCAGGTCGGTTTCATGAATCATGACCGGTTTGACTCCATGAGCCTGCAAGGTATCAACGAAACCTGTCGTCCGGCGATTGGACAGCATTTGTAATTCCAAATTACCGCAGATATGTGCCAAATGTCGTCTGTTCTTCGAGAGCAACAATTCAGCAGCCATAACCCCTCCCTGATAGTTATCAGATGAGATAAACGGGATGTCTTCACCGATCTTACGATCAAAGGTCACGATTGGGGAATGCAGATTCATATACTCATCAACTTCCAGTGTATGACTTCCCATAATAATGCCATCCACGCGATTACCCTTGAGCATTTCCACATATTCACGCTCTTTGGAAGGGTCCATGTGGGAATTGCATAACATAATTTTAAATCCATTCTGGTAAGCATGATACTCAACATAGCTAGCCAGTTCTCCAAAAAACGGATGGGATACATCGGGAATAATCAAGCCTATCACATTGGATTGCTTACGCAGAAGAGAACGGGCAATTTCGTTGGGTCGATAGTTCAGTTCGTCCATGGTTTGATACACTTTGTCCCGAGTCTTCTGACTGATATATCCCCGGTTGTTTAATACACGCGAGACGGTAGTTACAGAAACTCCTGCCCTGAGTGCAACATCATGAATAGTTGCCATAACAGCCTCTTTTCCTACAACATTCTTCATACCTTTAACATTATAAACCTATTGCTAAACCTGAACCAAAGCCTTGGTACCCGCCTGCTGCTTCATTCCGCTACAATTCTCGCTCTCGGCATGCTATGCATAGCTCCGTGCGTAACATGGACCTGTACCACATACGTACCTGGTTCTTCAAAGGTATGCTGGATTTCATACTGCCCTTCCTCTGCCTCCTTGGCAGTTATAGCCCCCTGATTCTCCAGTTCGTCCGCTGTCATCATACCTTGTTCCGGAGATACAGAAGGCGGATCATCAAGCTCATTCCAGATCTGAAATTGCACATGGTCAGCATGACTTAACGGTGCATCTCCCTGTGTAAGCTTCACCTGCAACCGTGTTGGTTCATGAAGAGAAGCTTTCTCTGGAACGTCAAGTTTCACTTTGATCATCTCCGGCATCTCGCCCGATTGTGACTGTTCTTCATAAGAGCATCCCACCGTCAGGAGGAGCAGAATAACGAAGGGCATGAACCAACGAGCTTGTCCGCTCATCACCATCTATCCTTTCTTATTAAGAAGATTTTGGTGTTTTGCCGATGCCCCACAGCATCACGATGATGATAATAAAGGCGATCAGTGCCAGTAATGGAATAGTGATGAAACCAAACCAGTTCAAATAGTCGGTATAACATGGAACCTTACCGCACGCGACGGCATTACCTGTAGCCGAAAAAATACGCTGAATCGTTACATGATATAACGAAATGCCGCCACCGACGAAACTCAGTGGGAGTACGTATTTGGTGATGCCCACGTCATCCTTAAAGTAGGCAATGCCCAGCAAAATCGTTAGTGGATACATGAATATGCGCTGGTACCAGCACAGATCACATGGAAGAAAGCCCTTGATCTCACTGAAATAGAGACTCCCCCCTGTTGCGATAACGGAAACGGCCCAAGCGACAAATAACCGGGTATCCACATTTCTCGCTGGACGCTCCGATTTTGATGATGTACTCATTCCTCTGTCCCCCTCTTCATTTTGCTTATACCAAATTATCATACATCATTCTAGACTCCATCGGCTATTCAAGCTGTTATGTAGGTCATTACTCGATGATTATACCAAATATTTGAACTTTTGGGTGAATACAAAAAAGCTGCCGTATGGGGCAGCTCTTTTTGTTTTAATCTTGTTTCACTCTACTATTACATCGATTTCGTCAGCGTAATGGAGCCATCTTTTTGTGCCCATTTCACGTCCCAGTTCAGAAGTTCAGCAATGAAGCGCAGAGGCACTTGCGTACGTCCATCTTTATTTACAAATACCGTTGCACCCACGTTTTTCTTCACACCGTTCACTTCCATAACGTTGTTGTTCACCCAGAATTCAAGGGTATCATCGCCAGCCATTACCGTTACTTGTTGTGCTTTTTTGTCCCATTTCACCGTTGCACCGATACCTTCACTCAGGAAACGCAATGGAATGTATGTTGTGTTTTTCCAAAGCACTGGTGTGGTATCCATGTTGGTTGTTTTATCGTTAATTTTCAGCATTTTGCTGTTCAGTTGCATCCACACCGTTGTCATTTCTGGCGCTGGTGCAGGTGTTGCTGGCTCTTGGAATTTGTCGTTGAATTGAGTCACAATTGCGTTACCCAAGGCTTGACCTACACCAAACATCACTTTGAAGCCTTCACGATTCGTTGTGTACGAAGCATCATAGTTACCTGCTGCATATTGATTCAATACGTTTTGTACTTGATTTTCATGCGTTGTCAGCGCTTGTTGTCCTGCTGCTTTTGGCAGATTGCCAGCTGTTGCCGAATCCAGGAATGTAGCGAACTCTGTTGTAAATCCAGCAATACGTTTCTCTACTGCTACACGAGCGGTAGCATCGTTGTTTTTAACAGCTTTTACATAGTCGCTTTGTGCGTTAACGTGGTTCGTTACCCAAATTTTCTCGAATGCATTGGCACCATCGTTACCGTAAACGGAAGCAATCGCTGCTTTGAAGTCAGTTGTGTTTCCAGCTTCAGCTGTAACCAGTGCGTTGGAAGCTGCTGTGCGTCCATCAAATTCCTCTTGCATTTGCAGAGCCGAAAGTGCAAAGTGCTCGGAAGCCAAGTGGTTGAGTGCAGATCTCAGATCAGCTGCTTTTGTATCCGCTTTGGTATTTTCGAATTTCTCAGGCATTTGTGTCGTAATTGCTGTGGAGAGTGCTTTACTTACGTCGAACATTTCTTTGAAACCTTCACGGTAAGCCTTGTATGCATCAGCGTAATCTCCAGCTACATACTCATCAAATACTTTTTGCACGAGATCTTCATGTACTTTCAGCGCCTGTTTGGCTGCTGCTTTTGGCAACTTGCCTTCGGTAGCTGTGCTCAGGAATGTGGAGAACTCATCCACGAAACCGTTGATGTTTGCTTGTGCTTGTTTGATTCCAGCCTGGTTGCCCATTTTGGTTGCTTTCACCAGATCATCTGTGTATTTGTTATGAGCGCGGAAGATGCGTTCGAATTCTTTGGCACCTGCGTCACCGTATAGGGAAGCGATTGCCGGTTGCATATCCAGTGCATTCTGGTCGAGTGCTTTGTAGGCTGCATCTGCATCTTTTGCTCCGTCATATGCTTTGGCCATTGCCGTTACTGCGAGTGCAAAGTGCTCGGACAACAGGTGGTCCAGGTTTGCTCTCAGGTCAGCCGCAGGTGTGTTCACGGATGCTTTCATCATGGTCATTGGTGTCTGTGGTGCGGCAGCTGCTCCAGCGATCCCCGGCATCAACAGTGTCAAGCTAAGTACAGGTGCGATAAACTTCTTCATTTTCATTTTCATTACGTGTTCACTCCTCGATTATGTTGTGTGTATAATTTCTTTCCTCGTCGTCGTCTTCATAGGGTGTAACGCAGGGTTCTCTATTCTGGATCACTCTGTGGACAAAAAAAAATTCACAGCCTTCAGTGAAGAAAGCTGCGAACGCCTGTTATATCAAGGTTTTTTTGAATTAAAAAAATATAAAATTGTAGTGATCTTTCCGATCCAAGACCACATACATACTGTAATATAGATACTTCATTTTCCTTTATTTCTCAACTAAAGCTTACATCAAGGGTTATCCTGAAGTACAATAAGGACATATCATATTATTCGCGAAGGAGGTCCTTTCATGACCTGGTTGCCTTATGTTTTAATTGTGGGTATCGCCTTGTTTGGAGGTATTGCTACCATGATCATCGGAAATTCCAAAGCCAATCAGACCAGCAACCCCGAATATGACCGCCGCACAAAGCAAAACCTAAGCAAACTTTCCTATGTATACGTTGGTGCGATTGTCCTTGGTTTTGGCGGACTAATCCTCTATCTTTTTAACTAAAATGTTTCGATTCGGCAAAGAATACGTTCAAACACGCCAAGCAGCTTCAGTTTTTGTTCTACATTCTCCGTATATATACACATGTTTACAAGTTGGAGATAATTCAGAATTATTCTGGATATGTTCGGGGTTTAATATAAAGCCATAAGGGACAGCGAGCCCATTAAACAAAACTAACCCCCAACTTGAAGGAGAGATATATGATGAAAAAAAACATGAAGAAATCCGTAGCAACGATGATGGTACTGGGCATGACATTAACAGGAGCAACGGGTGTATTTGCCGGAACGCAACTGGAGAAAATCTCTGCATACCTTAACCATGGAATCAGCTTTAATGTCGATGGCGCGGCTTACTCACCAACGGATGGCAATGGCAACAAACTTGCTCCAATTACTTATAACAACTCTACTTATCTGCCCGTACGAGCACTTGCCGATGCACTGCATGTGCCTGTATCCTATGACGGCAAAAAAGGACAGGTCATTATCGGCCAAGCAACAAGCAATCCATCAGCTTTGACAAATGTAACGTATAGCGCAGCACAAAAAGAGGCGATTCAAAAAGCTTTTGCACAATTCGATGGGTTCGAGACCGCTTATGCCCCTCAGCAGATGATTGCAGGTGACACGTTCAAAAGTGTAGGTGCGGGTGGCGACGGCGTCAGTTTTGTTTTCAACCATATGAAAGTGGATGTGTCTCCAAGAGATTATTCGGACGGTTATACGAGCAAAGACGTGAAACTGTCCAATGGTGTTATTGCCAAATGGTACACACCAGATCAAACGGGCATGCTCACATTCCAACTGGATGATCGCTACGTTACCCTTAGCTCCCCGGATCATAAGCTGAGCCAAGCTCAGTTGCAACAAGTCGCTGTCTCTGTTCAAAAAGCCAACAGCAACAATGATCAAGGGATCACTGCATTTGCAGATGTGAACTATAGCAAACAACAATTGGATAACATTCGCAAAGCATTTGCGAAGTTTGACGGGTTCACAACAGCCTATGCCCCACAACATATGGTTGCTGGAGATACGTTCAAAAGCGTAGGTGCGGGCGGTGATGGTGTAAACTTTGTTTTTAATCGTATGAATATAACGGTATCCCCTAAAGATTACTCGTTCAGCTATGATGGTAAAACGGTAAAACTGCCTAATGGCGTATCAGCCAAATGGTATACACCAGACCAAACGGATATGCTCACATTCAAGCTGGATGATCGTTATGTAACCATCAGCTCGCCGAATAACCAATTGACTCACACTCAACTGGAGCAAATGGCGGTATCTGTACAAAAAGTGAAATAAACAAAAAAAGAAACACACATCATTTCGGTCCCGCTCTATGAGCTGGGGCTGATTTGATGTGTGTTTTGTCCTATGTAAGACACGCTACACTGATCTGAAAACAAGGCTTTTGTCCAGCTTCATTTTGAAAAAGATGGGGTTATAATGGAATATACATTATCTTATGCAAGAAGAGAAACGGAGTGGACCTCATGAACCAGCGTATTGATCTGTCCCCAGAAGAACTGCAACAACTTGCGGGTGAGTTCAATAAGGCATCCCAGAACGGACATGATATTCTTACCCAACTCAAAACGATGATTGATCAGTCTGAGGGACAGTGGGAAGGGGAACGCCAGCGAGAGTTTCTCGGGCGTATGAATGACAGCATGACAAACATCGGTCATTATTTGCGCGGTTTACAGGAAACCAGCACCAGTCTTCAACAGACAGCGACGCGTTTCCGCGAAACGGATCAGTCACGTTAGGACTGATCCGTTTTTTTTCATTTCCTCATATGTAGAACCGACCTTTACAACTCGGGCTACTTACGCTCCAGTTCCGCCGCAAATGCCTCTTCCTCCTGATCCACATACCCTCTGAAAATGATCTCTTCGATATCTTCATGATTGAATACATACGTATAATCCGGATTAATGTAACCCTCAGGGTATAGACAGCCAATATAATCAAATTGACGGGGTGGTTCTGTCATTAACATCTGCTTGCGTCCATAGATGACAAGCTTCTTGGTGCCTTCTTTTAAACGAATAACAGACCCATTCGGCAGAAACGAAGCTATATTTTTTTCCAAAATGATCGCCCTCCTTAATTATGTCTCTATCCTGCAATTACCCCTCTGATTTGTTCATAACCTGGCGAAGCCAGTAATACCGATGCAAGTCCATAATGAAGTGAAACACGACAAAGGCCAGCATAATGTATACACACATCAGCACAACAGCCACAGTCTGCTGCGTAACAAAGGCCAGTGAAATATTGGCCAGAAGATATGCTCCGCCCGTAATCATCGTTAATGTGGCAACAGGCATACCCGGGCTTTTATCCCCTTTTTTCCGCTGAGGGGGCTGCCGTAGCTTACGCAAACGAAACTTCACGTATTGAAACAAGGCAAAACCATATACTGCAAATGATCCAATGGCGTACCAAGGTGTCGTCAGAGCAAGTGTCCCGTAGGCAAATTTCTGTATAATCACCATAAATCCCACAGAACAAACGATGCCAAATACCCCTCGGAACAATACATAATTCAGTTGGAGTCTGCGTGGGGCAGCAATAAGGGCAATCGCCCATATATTCATAAAGACTAGCGGTGGCACGAGAATATACGCATACATAGATTGGAACGGGACACTGAACACGGGAATGAGCAGAAATACGTTAAGAAAAAACAGAACCAGCGTACCTACACTCAGTCGAATACCATCTGCCGCATAGATGACCAGATAGTTCTCAAATGTTTCCCTTGGGTAAAGAGTGCCTTCATACATTGTAGAAACAACGACGTCACGGGCCGAGGGTTTTGAACGTTTTTTGTTCGCCATTTATTTAAACCACCCCGCCACTGTGGACCAGGCTTTCTTCGCACCATGCTTAACAACATCCTTCACCGAATCATCCTTCCCGTCACCGTCCAAATCCATATTCATCGTAACCCCTTCAGCTAGGTAAGTCAGACCTACGGAAACGCCCAACCCCACTGCACCTACTGCAAGCACAGGTGCCGCCGCAGGCAAGATGGCCGCAGTCAACAGCGTTGCACCTACCGTTGTTGCACCGCCTACGACAACATTCCCAATGATATCACCAGCAATTTTGTCACTGCCCGCGTTCTGATTGATGTTCTCTTGGGTATCTGTAAACACGTCTATTCCCACACTTGCCCAGCCAAGCTTGTCTGTCAAGGCCGATTTTACGGCATAACCAGGCTTGATCATAGAAGCTACTTCTTTAATCTGAGGAGTAGCCGTTCCATTGGCAATTTTGGCTTCGATATCACGCACATAATGGATTTTGTAATCCCTTGGTCTGCCGTTCGCAGCCTTATTGTCTTTAACTGAATCATAGCTCTCACGGACCAGAACGCGAGGAGAATTCCGATCCAATTGAGCCTTGATCATATAACCGTTCTTCACGCGATAACCCAATCTGGCAACTGCCGCTGCTCCTGTCAATGTTCCTACCGTGCTCCCAGGGCCATCAAAAGGAGCGAGTGGATTAATACCCGTAAGCCCAAATGTCCCCCCTGACTGATCCTCCTGTTCCATCTTCTCACGGGTTGTCTTTACATATGCAGCCAGCTGCTGCATGCTCTGTCCAGCCGTCTGAAACCGATGCTGATGTGTCTGGTACAGACCAATAATAGTCTGTCGATTCCCCGACTGCCAGGCAGCTCCCTGAATGGCATGTTGGAGAACACTGTCCACCTGTTGCAGTTGTGCCGTCACCTGTTCAATCTGCTGTGCGAGTGAATTCAGATAGTCTGACTTCATGACAATTTTGGTCAACTGGATTCCCCCTTAGTTTACATATATGTATGACTCATATCGGACTTAAACTCCGGACAGTACGGATAATGAACGCGTCGTTAGCAGAAACAGGCTTTGCACCAGTTCTTCTTCCGTTATCTTGAAAGCTGTAAATAGACCATTCTCTTCCCCCTCAAGGAACAACCAATTACCGTGGATACTACCTATAAAATAAATGGTTTGCGGCTGTCCTTCCTGTCCTCGGGTGTACACTTCATACTGCCCCCACTTCTCCAGCGTGGCAAAGCCTTTAGCCAATGTCTGCATCAAAGTCTGATCCAGATGCCGGTCCTCTTGCAAAATAGATTCGATCATCTCCAGCGCTGAATCGACCGCCAACGCAGACAGACGCTGCAACGTTTCTACCTGCATGGGTGTACGAATTGTATCCTGTGATTGAGGGTTCACATTGGAAGCTAATGGATCAGGTAGTTCAATCCGATTCCCAATGACCTGAAACATTTTTTCGAATTCGTCAAAAGAAGTGAGTAGCGCCTGATCTTGTGCAGGTTCCCAGACCCACTCAACCATCTGCATGCCTGACAAAAATCCATAGGTCACCGATGATTTCCCATCTGTTGCACGCAAATCTAGTCTGGTTATTGCACTACTGAGCTTACAGCCTGTAAGCAGGTTGTATATTTGCGGGTCTATGGTGATCTGTTGATTGTCCAATTCAATAATACCTTCTTCAACAAGACCTGTGAGAATTTGTTCATAGCTATGCTTGGCCTGTTCACCCTGTAATGGAGGGTCTTTCAGATCCATGAGAAGCTGATCCGCTTCCGGAATATTCATCAGTTGGAACAGCAACAAGGCCTCCCGGCCGCAACACTGAAACGATGTATATGAAGGCAAAGTCATTCCCCTTTTCCATGCTGTCAATTTAAAGAGGTCGGCGAAAGATTCTATTCTTTTATTGTAAAAGGAACCTTGGCTGGGCTCAATGCGCCCCCACTCCTGATCTTAAGCCATTAGGCCTGATTATATTTACCCAAAAAAATGAAAAAGGCACAGCAAAAATGATGCTGTACCGGAACTGCTTATTTTCTTTAGAATTTATTTTTATCAAATGGTTCTGGAAGCTTTAAGGAGTACACCATCGTTGATTTTCCTTCTTTCACGGGAACAATCACGTTAAGCGCACCATCTTGTAACATGTTTTCTGGAATCTTGGCTGTGCTAAATCCCCACTTCCTCTCAGGTATGTCCGTTAAAGATACTTTCCCGAGCACCGAAGTGTAGTCTGGATTGATGAACAGCAACTCTGTAATTGAATCTTTAGAGGAGGAAATGGTCAATGTTCGATCAAAATTAAGCACCACACCATCAATTCGGTCTGGCACAGCTGATTCCATCGGCCTTGTATTTACCGGATCTAATTGGTAACTCTCCCCTACCCGATCCATCCATCGTGCTCTTGCATGAAAAGGAAGAATTTTGGAATCCATGGCTAGATCAGTTCCCTTTTCTTCATCGCTCATGCTTAATTGTTTGTTGTAACCAGTTGCTTTTGTTTCCGACACTTTGAGCCCCAAGTCCTTACTCCACTGACCTAAAGGAATAAAAGTCTGATTGTATAGCATCAACAATTGTTTTGAAGGTTGATTCACACTGGAAGAACGCTGACCACGAGTGAAGGTGAGCCGATCCTTCCCGAGATTATATTGAATATGAAATGCTTTAGTGAATTCTTCTAAAGGAACATAATGCTGACCTTCCATATAGAAGGTGGGCTGCCCTTTATACTCCAATACACCCTGATCAGACTTAATAGCTACAGGTTCCATCGGGAAAAACACATTAGAGAACTGAAAAGAATTCCAATATTTTTTCCAGTCACTGTACGTACCATAATTCAATTTAAGATGTTTATTTTCTGAAATAACATATAAGGATGGCGGGTAAGAGCCTGGATTGGAAAAATACTGTTCAATAATATACTCATCCTCAGTAATCCACTGGATACTTTCGGTACGAGCGCGATAAGGAGAATCATAGGAACGAATCCGCTTAAGGGTCTTCAAATCATAGACTTGTACCTTGGACGACTCCATTTTACTATCCAGACCGTTCTCTGTGACCAGAACCAATGTTTTTCTTTCGGGTGAGATAAATGATTGCACATAGCCCACTCGCTCTTTAATCAGTGTAGTTTTTTTGCCATTTTTGGTTACAACCACAGTCCAGTCTGATTTCCGATCCCTCGTGTTGCCTTGAGAAACATTTAGATGAACATCTGCACTTACCTGAAAAGCTTTAGTAGACAAGCCCGTCTTCTGGTCGGGCTTCATCCACAAGTCGCTTACTTTGGCCTTCTTCCCCTTTATACCGCCATATTCAAGATAGTGACAATCTAAAGTATCTGTGCAATAAACCCCAAAATTACGGGTTTGTGGAATCGGTGATACCACATATTTGGTATCTGTAAAATCCCTTTCCAGCAAAAGCTTTCCGCGAGTGTATACTTTTTTTCCTGTGACCATGGAATAGTAGTTGGATTTAGGTACGTTTTTCTCATAGATCGTATAATATATTCCGATTTGAGGTTCCAAGTGGATACGGTTTTCACCCTCATGGACCTTGCGAAGTGTGTTCGAGCTATAGTCATACTCGTACAAAACGTAATAATGCTGCTTATCATCCGTGGCATAATAAGTTATGTATCCTTTTAACCCTGCTGGTGTGTCACTAACGATAGGATCATACTGATGGGAAGTTGTCGTCAGACCGGTATGTATTCTAGGGAGAATAGCTGGATCGGTAAAATGGTACTCATTTTCTTTGAGTTCACCAGTATCAAAACTCGTTCGAAGCGTAGTCACGGTCACCTCCGTGCCTCTGATTGCAAAACGAATGTTATGTTGCACCCGATCTGTGGATGAAATGGATCGCTCTGCGTTCTGAGCCGTTTGAGTTATTGAAGTGGACGCTGAGACTGTGAATTGCGACATGCTGAGTATAAAAATTGAAACTAAACTGACGATGAGCCATTTGGATACTCTGGACATACTTAACTCCTTCTCTGTGTAATGGATTTGGTTGAGACTCGTTAAGTATAGAACTTTTGATCTAAATATTCATTACTTTTTCTTCCATCTTCTGGCCCTAATGGAACATTCCAAAGGACAGCGACAGATCTATTCATTTATCTGTCAACTGCCCTTTAGAATTCACTAAATCTCTTTCTACGTATGGATGCTACCGCTTAATAGCTGTTTCGGTTAACCCATCAAACCTTTAGTTCAGCCAAACGAACAACCCTGCGATAGACCATCGCATCCATCAAATCCTCCCAGTCGAGTTCACTGGCATTAACGTCTCGATAATAGACCGCAGCAGCAGGCAAGAAACCAACCAGCGGCCCTGTTCCACCACATATCAGGCTACCACCGTCTCCGCCTTTGGGCATCACATCTCCAGTCGAATCGAGCGTAAGCTCATACTTGTAGGGGTCTCCGGCAAATTGCACTCCGAAGAAATTTGGCATTTCCAGATCATAAGGACGATCATCCTTTTCTTCAACCCGTACAGAGGCCGTCTCTACCGATCCATCCACAATTTCATCCACGCCTTCCAGACTTCCAAAGTGCTTCAATCTCATCGTATAGTCGAAGCTGTCACCCCAGGAAAATAACGTGCGACAACCGCCGCCATAGATATACTCCCATTCGTCTTCAGTCAGCAAACCAAAACCCGCCGCAGCTTCCTCCCTCACAACGTCTTCCAACTCTATTCCTTCGTTGAACCACAGGATTCGGACTTCATTCTCACTTTGGCGAATCAGACGAAACTGTTGATGCAGTTCATATTCACGGATCTCCGACTGCTTAAACTGCTCCAGTGCTGAAGGGAAATCAGGATTTTCCTGTGCAAATGCTTCCTCCTTGGACACTTCAATCCAGCCAAGTGAGATCAGTTCGCATTCAACAAGCATCGGCGCAATGTTGACCGTTCTTACAGGCGACATTTGACTCGCCAGAAACGAATCCACGTCCTCCACACCATACTCACTGACCGTTTCATGCAGGTCGGCTGATGTCTCTTCGTTCATACCATGCTGCCAACGATCCCAGCCGAGTGTTACTTGATCCCCAGGCACAAACACAAATCTCAGCCCATCCTCCGTAAATACACCTGTCTCTATTCGCTGACCAAACCGTTCAAATGTCTCGAGACCCTCATATACCATACCGTCTGGTAACTGACGAACAAGCTTACGCATCCAAGCCTCTTTGTCCTGAGCATTCAACCCCTGCCAGATGTCTCGTCTCAATGCTTCCATAACTTTCTCCACCCTCCTTATGCACATTCACTTTTCTAAAATGCTTTACTGGCTGGCACAGCACAATCTTACTTGTGTTGTTTACATTTTTATTTCTCTGCGGCCTGCAAAAGTTCCATCAATAATTCCTTCCGTCTTCCCTCGGCCTTGCGAGCAAGCGTTGAGAGCTTCTCCACTTTGCCAAAGATCGGATAGAGTACACGTTCCGCTTCATAATGCTCAAGTTCTTGAATTTGTCTAACCAGCAGTTCGAGTATTTCCTCATTCTCCAGTTCGGGCTGAATCTTCAGCTTCAGACTATCGGTCGAACGACGCAAGCTGGCGACTAACGCAGGTATGGCTTGAGCCGTGACACCCTGTTGTTCTACAAATGCCGCAATGAACTTATCCTGAATCAACTGATGCTCATCATCCACTTCACCCATGTAATATTCAACCAACGGGAAATACTGCTCATCCACAAGCCCCAGTCCAAAGGTTGCATAACTGCCCGGCATACAGCTTTTCTCTCCCTCGGTATCCTCGTAGAACTCAAACTCCTGGATAGCCTCACGCGCATACTCTTCCAGAAGTGGATGCAATTCCGGGTACTCCAGTGCATTGGCAAAGAATCGGTGGGTATCCGACTTCGCGAGCCCTTTGATCGGCAAATACTGCTTTACGCTGGACTTGAGCTTGATCTTATAACTTTTCGGAAAGCCCTGTTTCAATAAATGAGTGATAAAGGTAAGTGCCTGTTGATAGGCACCAGCCCCTTCCTTACGAATGTGAATGGTCATCAGAGCAAATACATCATTTGCTTTGCATTCTACTTCTTCCGTTTTCACATGAATGTCGTCCTTCGCATACGTTCCGCTACCTTCTGTCATCATACGTGCCGCACGTTTGCTACCGAGTTGCTTCGCGAGTTCCAAGAAAGTCAGACCTCTGGGTTTGCTATAACTGGGCTCAAAACGTAGAATCATGACCGCCGCATATAATAGCAGATCGATTGGTTGAGTTTCGGATGTTTGCGCCTTCCCAGGCTCGTCCAAATGTTGGCCTTCCTGTGTCTCAACGTTCGACTCCAGTGTTGCTCCGGGCTTTAGTGAATATTCATTGGTACGATAAGGCGAAGACTGAACATCATAATACTGTGGCAAAAACTGATTCTCCGCCCATGCCGTCACTGCACGAGTAATCTCACCACGATGTTCCGCAAGTGCCTCCGGACGACCCTGATTCAACTCTTGAATCCGGTCATACTGCCCGATCGTCCATGCTACATCCAACTCCGGGAACAGCTTTGGATCGAGCAGATGACTCGTCAAAAAGAAGGATTCCAATGGCTTCGTTGGATATGTACTGTTCTCCAGCCTCTTGTCTACATAGGTATGAATACGCTCAAGGAGCAGCTTTCTTTTCTCTTCGTTGATCCATTCCAATAAAGTCAGTTGCAGCTTGCCTTCGGTTGTTGGGAATTTCCCTCGCAAGGTGAAGCGGTAGTCAATCAACGGAGTATCTGCCAGCTTGTCCAATCTTCCCTGAACAACCTCTACAAGCTTAGGCCCGATCTCGTTCCGTACCTGTTCCTCGGTAAAGGCTCCTGCCTGCTTTGATTTCACATCATCATCATCCAAACCCAGATCCAGGCTGTCTACCGTGGTCCGTCCAGGTTTGTAATCCAGTACAATATCATTAAAAATACCCATTTGCAGCGTGGTTCGCTTCACAACACTTTCCAAGTCATCCCGCTTTTCCTGTTCATCAAACCATTCATGGATCGTCGTAATCATCTCTTCCATCGCCTGATCATAAAGTGTACTCATCTGATCTCCTGCCTTCCCATGCATCTTATGATGTTCATCAACCACACTTGAACCTCTATGAATCCCGGATTAATCCGGGGCATCTATGTTATAAATACGTATTGATGTTCGTATATTACCTATTATTTTACTCTCTCAAGTACAATCGGAACAATAAGGCTTACGCACGGTTGTTCGCTAGTAAGAGAGATCTACGGATTCCTTTTTTTCATAACTATGTACGCTCTCGGCATGCCCTCGCTATCGTCATCCCCACGTTGTATAATCATTGTATTCCTTTTCAGGAGGTCTGACTAAATGAGCTACAGCAAATACTTCCCCTTGGAAAACTATTTGAATCAAGTTTCAATCACCCTTACATACGCAGAGCTTGAGGAGATTCTCGGATTTACGTTACCCCCTACAGCGTATAATCGCGAACAATGGTGGGTGAATAATTCCAATAATCATACACAAGCACTATCCTGGTTAAATGCCGGATGGAAGGTGGAAAATGTGATTTTAGGAAAACAAGTAACTTTTGTGCGTTGCGAGTCATAATCGATCTGTACGATATAGATTAATAGTTATAACTCCAAAGGTTCTATTTTTCCATAAATGTTATTAGAGACAAAAAAAGCAGGGCAGACTGATGAATTCATCAGTTCTCCCCTGCTTTGTAAATTAATTAACTGTCTTATACCACTCGTTCACTTCGGCGGTAATATCATCCCCGCCCATGGACTTCCACTTCGTCACAAACGCATCAAATTCCTCAATGCCTACCTGACCATAGATGATCTTGCTGAACGTATCTTTCTCCAACTTGTCGATTGCGTCCTTCTTCATTTTCATCGTCTCGGTTGGTGCCCCGGTGAACTTATTCTTAATGGCGTTATCTTTATTCGCAACGACCACCTCAGCGGCTACAAACACTTCCGGTTTGTTGGCAATCTTCGTATTTTTCTCAAAAGGAGTCTCCGGTTCCTTGCCCTTCGCAAGTTCCGCCAGTGTATCCATCATGAGATTCGGAATCCGTGCACCATCATACGTAATCGTATATTTGAGTGGTGATACGCCGTCCTTCACTTCAGCTTCACCAACGACTTTGCCATCCACGATGTCATAATCATATCCTTGTGCGAAGCCATGTTCGAACTCGCTGCCCACTTCCGGATTAGCAAAGTTGTCGAACAGATAATTTTGGTACGTGAAGAAAATCTCCGGGTTCGCCATGTCTTTGTTAATCAGTACAACGCCGTTACTTGCACCAGAACCATGCTGGTGGCTCTCACCTGTTGGTCCTGTAGGTAAAGCAATGGCCTTGTACGTGGCACCGTCCACATTTTTCTTCACATCATCAATCGGCCAGTTTGGCATCCAGTGTGGTCCCACGATAATGCCAGCTTTACCTGCGGTGAACAATTCTGCTGCCTTGATCTCGTCATAGACGCCTGCTTCTTTGGGCAGGTAACCTTTGGACAACCAATCTTTCATCGTTGCAAGCCCATCCTTCACACCTGGCTGAATGGAGCCATATTGCAGTGTTCCGTCTCCGGCATCATTCCACTGTCCAGGCATGGTGTTGTACATGCCGAAGATCCAGCCGGATTCCGTCATCCAGGTATTGAGCGCATTTTTCATGCCCACGGTCAGACCATACGTATCTTTCTTGCCGTTCCCATCCGGGTCTTGATTTGTAAAAGCATCCATGACCGTAACCAGCTCATCCATGGTTTTTGGTTCTTCCAGTCCCAGCTTCTTCAGCCAGTCTTCCCGGATAAACATGACCGAATCGCCGTTGTAGGCATAATCGAAGATTGGAATGCCATAACGCTCGCCCTCATACATGTATGGATACCATTCCTCGGATGCTGATTCGGATGCCTGTTTCCATGTGTCCGAAGCGTATTTGTCAAACAACTCGCCTGCATTGGCAAATTTGCCGGACTCAATTAATTCCCGGACCAGATTGTAGTCTCCCCGAATGGAGACGATATCCGGCAGTTCTTCGTTAGCGGACAGAGACAAGCGTAATTTCGTGTAAAATGCATCATTGGTCACCGATACAGCCCACGGTGTGGTCAGATCGATGCCAAGCCGTTCCTTGGCCCATTTGGTATGCACATTGTTCTGGGCTGTTTCCCCGTTCTTGAATTTCGTATCATCATTCCAGGCCCGCAAATAACTCATCTGTACCGCCGGTTCATACTTCCCATCTTGCAGAGCAAGTGGTGCAGCGGCTTCCTTCGCCGTTTCTTCCTTAGCCCCCGAACTACATGCCGTTACGGCAACCATCGTGATTGCGAGCAATGCCGTCATCATTTTTCTATACATGAACTAACCCCTCCTCAGGTAACTTGGATACCCTTATGTGCCAAATGCACCTTACATGAAAAGGATAGTGCAGCCGGGGAGGCAAACATATATCACAATTTCAATGTTCATATCGATTTGTTAACCGTTCCGAAAATCTTGCGGGGTCAGTCCGTAATGTTTGCGGAACACCTGAATGAAATAAGGCGTGTTGTTGTACCCCACTTCCTGACCAACTTCATAGATCTTCATCGCCGTATGCTTCAGCAAATGAACCGCACGTTCCATTCTGGAACGGATAATATAATCACTAATGCCTTCACCTGTGGATTGTTTGTACATTTTCGACAGATATACCGGGTGCAGATGCACCTCTCCGGCAATGACCTGCAACGATAGATCCTCGCCTAGATGATGGTCAATCCATTGCTGAACCTGCCGAATCAGCGTTGATCCCGCATCCTGTCCCGCATCGCTGGTGCTCTCTTCCCACTGCTTCATCACAGACCGAGTCCACGTTTCCAGACTACGCAGCGAGATACCATAACCATCCTTGAGCAACTGCTGGTACTGCTCCCCAAGCACTTCGGCTAACTGTCTTCCTTCCCGATGAGCCATATAGGAGAATGCTGCCGCCAGATAATGAAAAGCCACATACACATGTTCCGGGAACACACTGTTCGACAGTTCGGCAAAGATCTGATCAATCTTGCGGTGTGCATCTTCCATGCGCCCGGCTTCCAATAACGTCGTTAGACCCGGCGGTTCATACAGCGCTGTAAGAGACTTCAACGTGGCCCCATTGGTTCCTGCCGCCGCATTCAGATGTAATCCTTTGCCCGCCTCGGCCTGCTTGCGAAGTGCACTGACGGCTTGATGATATAGCTGCGGCACCTGATCCGGGAAACGCCCCATACGACTAACGGACAAGGAAATGGTCGCGTTCAGATACTGCCTCACACTGTGGATCAACCGCTCTCCAAGTCGGCCCATTAACATTTCTGGTTCGGCCTGAGTTTGTTTGGGACTGGCCATGAAGACCAGATCATCATAGGCATCATCCGTATGGCAGAGATGATAGGTACTGCCGTAGATCTCTTCCACTACATTCGAGATGGCGTACTTCATCAATCGAAACGCTTTATGTGTAGGTTGATGGTCATCATACCGGATGAGCAGCAGTTGCATTTTATCCTGTGGACGGAACCCGATCTCCAGTTGCTCCAGCTTGCCTTGGAGTTCATCATCCGCAAATTTATGGCCTAACAATACATCCTTCATCAGTTCCGCCCGCTTCTCAGGCAGATGTTCCCTTACCGAATACATGGCCCGCTGATGCAGCAATTGTTTCTCACCCTCTAGGCGAATCTGCACTGCGGCCTGCTGCACGGATTCGATCAGTTCCTCATCTCGGACCGGCTTGAGCAGATAACTGACTGTCCCATGTTTGAGCGCCTGCTTCGCATAATCGAAGGAAGCATGCCCCGATAAAATAATACATTTTGTCTGTTCCCACTTTTGGCGGATGTGACTGACCAGATCCAGACCGGACATACCCGGCATACGGATATCCGTGATAATAATATGGACCTGATGTGATGCCATATGTTCCAAGGCTTCTTTGACTGAATAGGCTTTGAATACCTGACCAATCCCGTGTTCTCTCCACGGTATCGAGACAGCGATCGACTCTACTGCGGAATGTTCATCATCCACGACCATCAGATTCATCATGCGGTTGTTCCTCCTCAAACCATCGAATTTCTACACTAAGTCCACCATAGGGAATCGCTCCAAAATGAAGCCCCGACGACAGCCCATATCGCGTAACGAGACGCTGGTGCACATTCCATGTGCCTGTTCCAATCTCCTCACCCATCGGTTCATTGATCTCCCGTTCCAATTCCGCAATCTCTTCCGCTGTCAGCGTGACACCGTCATTGTCAACAAACAGGCTATATCTTGTATATGTCCGACCCTCAATATGTTCGGGTACCGCCATCCCCGTTACAACGACATGCCCACTGCCCTCCATCGGCTCAATGCCATGGATCACCGCATTCTCTACGATGGGTTGAATGAGCAGTCGCGGAATGTGGAGAAACATCAGTTGCTGCGGTACGGCGATCTCGTAGGTCAGCCGGTTGGTCCGCATCTGTTGAATGGACAAATAATGGTCCAGCAGCCGGATTTCTTCCTCTACTGTCGTCATATCATTCTCGCCCCGCGTAATGTAGCGATAGTAGTCTCCCAGACTTAGCGACATGGCAATAACCGCTTCCCGGTTGCCAAGCTGGGTCATATTTTTGATATAAAACAGGCAGTTGTAAAGGAAATGCGGATTGATCTGTGACTGTAGATGTTTCAATGTGGCTTCCCTTGAACGGATACGTTCCTCGTATACCTTCTCGATCAGTTCCTGAATCTGCTCTGCCATATGGTTGAAGCTCTGGGTGAGATACGCGAATTCATCCCGAGAGTGATCGACCGGAATCCGTGTGGACAACTGGCCTTTGCGAATCTGTTGCAGCCCTCTCATCAAACGATGGATGGGCACCTGAACTTTTCGATACAAAAGCAGTGCGGCCCCGATACTCAGCACGAGCAGTAACAGAATGGAGGTAATAAACATATTTCGGCTCTTGTCCATTGGGGTCAGCAAATCATCTAATACCACAGGGTTCACGTATACCGCTTGCAGTTGTTTGGAGTGCACGTAACTGACCAGATATTGTTTACCGCCCACCTCCAATTGATGATTGCCTTCCCTCTCCGGCCCGTTAAAAGGCATATCACGCATGATCGCTTCGACCAGTTCGGGGTCCGCCGTACGGTTCAGCAACGGATCGTTACCTGGTACCAGCAAGAAGGGATCTCCTCCCTGCGTTTCTTTAAAATCATCCAACATGGCAACCACGTTCATCGGGTCAAAATTAATCTCCATCACCGTTCGCACGCCTGTATTCATCGGTTTTTCATTCCACTCGTAGTTATCCGTGAAAAAGTAGGTGAAACTCCCCTTCTCCAGCTGCCATTGGCCAGGTTGCGGGAACGTCAACATCTTCTCATCGTAGACCGTCCGGCTGGACATGGTGGATAACACAAGTTCCGCTTGTGGCAGGACAATGGTAATATCGTTCTTCCAGCGGCTGGTGGACTGGTACAACGATAATTTGTCGAGAATATCCAGATAGATACTGTTCTTCTCATATTGGCTGGTGGAGTCCGTCATGTAACGGTAATGCAGGATACTCGGATCTCGCAGCAATGTCAGGCCATACAGCGAGAGCTGCTCGATATTTTTATCCACCTGCGAACTGAAATAATTGAACTGGTTCAGACTCGACTGTTGTTTCTCTTCAACGACCATGTCCACATTTGCCTGGTTCGCGTATGTATACAGCAGCAGAATGGGTACGAGCAGGCAGATTAAGAGAATGACCGTCTTCGCAAATACTGTGAATTTCATCGTTTCACCCTGTCCCTAAATTTGGAGTCGTTCTACACCGAAGTCCTATTTTATATTGAAAGCCCTTACAATTCTATATGATTTTTTGTTCTCCCGTTTTCCTGTGACTTGAAGACCTCTGTTTCCTCAACAAGTTAATATTTCAACATCCGCATTGAAATGTTGTTCTATAGTCGACCTTTCTCCGTTGCTATAATTCAGTTGCTCCACTCTGTACAGAGGCTTATTCGCCTCACTTTCAGGGCTGGACGAGATAAAGGAGGGACCCTGATGGCTATAGAACAACCGTTAACAACCAATACGCCGGTGCGAAAAATGACACCCCATCCACGCAAACGTACCCGCTGGAATTTCAAACGCACATGGCCGCTGCATCTAATGCTGTTGCCTGCTGTACTGCTCACTTTACTGTTCGCCTATGTGCCCATGGGCGGCATTATTATTGCTTTTCAAGATTTCAAACCGTGGCTGGGATTCACTGGCTCCAAATGGGTGGGCTGGGACAACTTCCGGTTCATGTTCGAATATCCCGACAGTGTTCAGGTTATCTGGAACACGGTGCTGATCGCTACGATGAAAATCGTGGCCGGACTTCTCGCCCCCGTGGTGTTCGCCATTTTGCTGAATGAGGTTCGGAACTCCACGTTCAAACGTTTCTCACAGACCTTGGTGTATCTGCCCCATTTCCTGTCCTGGGTTGTCCTGGGCGGCATTCTGCTCGATATGTTATCACCGGAAGGTGGGCTGGTAAACCAGGTGTTAGCGGCGGCTGGTGTTGAACCGATCTTTTTTCTGGGAGATGGCGACTGGTTCCGTGTAACGGTGGTTGTCAGTGATGTGTGGAAGGAGTTTGGATTCGGAACGATTGTATTTCTGGCAGCACTGGCGGGTATTAACCCGGCATTGTATGAGGCTTCGGAGGTGGATGGGGCAACACGGCTTAGACAGACATTACATATTACCCTGCCTGCACTCGTACCGATGATTATCGTGGTAGGTACGTTATCGCTGGGCAACATCCTGAATGCAGGTTTTGACCAGATCTTTAACCTGTACAATCCACTGGTATATGAGAAAGGCGATATTATCGATACCTTTGTCTACCGGATGGGAATTCTGAATGGCAAAATGAGCTTTGCAACCGCTGTTGGACTATTCAAATCATTTGTCGCGATGTTCCTGGTCATCTCTGCGTACCGGATGGCGTACAAAATCGCTAATTACCGTATTTTTTGAGGGGCATTTTGCATAAATCCAGACAGCGAGTTTCAATAAAAAAGATAGAGATCGAAATGGTTCAGTTCGTCTATATCTTATACACGCGAGCGATTCAAATCGAATTATGCAAAATGCAAAGGAGGAATCAAGGTGTATCACAAAACAACCGGGTACCGTATATTCAATGGTTTCAACCTGATATTCATCGCGGCCGTCTCGATCCTGTGCATCCTGCCGCTGGTCCATATTCTGGCGGTTTCCTTCAGTGGTAAAGCGGCAGCATCCGCCAATCTGGTAACACTGTGGCCGATTGATTTTACGGTGGACGCCTATACCAAAACATTTGGTAACAGTAACTTTATCAGCGCACTCTGGATTTCAGTCCAACGTACCGTTCTTGGCACACTGCTCAGTATGACACTTGTTTTCCTGACGGCTTATCCGTTATCCAAGGAGAGTCTGCACTTTAAAGGACGTTCGTTATATGCGTGGTTTTTCATCTTCACGATGCTGTTCAGCGGGGGATTGATTCCGTCCTATATTTTGATCCAGAAGCTTGGATTGATGAATACGATGTGGGCTCTCATTTTGCCGGGAGCGGTGGCTGTCTGGAACCTGATTCTCATGATGAACTTTTTCCGCAACGTGCCAAAAGAGCTGGAAGAAGCCGCATTTATCGATGGAGCCAACCATATCACAACCCTGTTCAAAATCTATCTGCCTGTTTCCATGCCCGCCATTGCGACGATCTCTTTATTCACGATGGTAGGTCAATGGAATTCCTGGTTCGACGGGCTGATCTATATGAATGATGCTTCCAAATATCCACTCGCTACGTTAATGCAGACCATAATTGTACAGCAGGATTTCTCCAACATGAATGTGGATGCAACGCAGCTCCAGAACATGTCTCAACGTACGGTGAACGCGGCTCAGATCTTTATTGGCGCTCTGCCGATTCTGCTCGTATATCCGTTCTTGCAGCGTTTCTTCGTAAAGGGAATTGTGCTCGGGGCGGTAAAAGAGTAAGGCAAACACACGGAATCCCCTCTTGGAATTCTTTGTTCAGAAAGATCATGATTTCAGTTGATTCGAGATCGTTCTCCCGCGAGTTGCATTGTTATATTCATTAATTAACTCATCCAGCACCATGGATTGGCGAATAACCTCCGGATGCCATAGTTCCGGGTATTGAGCTGCAATCTGGTAGAGCCTTTGCCGTGCATGTTCGATACATTCCTGAATGGTTTCCGGATTATGTACCATACTCCCGCCCCCTGTTGTCCTTGAATATCATCATCCAAAAAAGACCATCTAATATAATATTCGGAACAAGAGGGGATTTGGATTACCCCAAAATTAAAATTTTGGTTATTTTTTCTTGTAAAAGTTATGATTAGCGTGGATCACATGAGTTGATGTGCATATATGTTCAATACAAATAAACCGGATCGGCTGCGCCTGTCCGGTTTTATTCCTGCTGAGTTTTTCAATTTTCTCTATCATGCTCCATTCATCTTAATCCAACATCCTTAAAACGATTGCCTATCGTCTCTGGAAAGACATGTTTAATGGCATCAATGGCACGTTGTTCCGTAGCCCCTGCCTTCCGGATAAGCTCAATTACTCTTTGCACACATTCGGGTTCTCTCGAATCCCAAGAGATGGAGTTGTCTATTTCCTCAATGATCATTGTGTACAGGTTTGCGAGTAGCTCATACTCGTCTATGACCTGGTCCATTTGAATGGACAGATGCTTAAGTCCTGCAACATAAGAGGCAATATCCAATCTTGATTTGGCATAATAGCGAAGTACAGTTGCCGCTTGTTCTGCGTCATATGTTCCTGACTGCAAAGCAGCAGCAATAGCGGCATACGCAGCCGCTCCACAGGCGTAATCTTGGGGCGGCAGCATATAGTCATGGGTTTCCCATTTGTACACGGCCTGGATTAACGATTCCTTGCAGACTTCCCATAAATCGATAGGTGCACAGGCTTCCAGAACCTGATAATACCAGTAGGGTGTACTGTTCCTACCAAACGAATCATAGGGCAGACGAATGATTTCATCACCTTGACTTTCACAGATGAATAAGACCCGTTCCACATCATCATATCCAGTAACAATGACAAATTGATCGTGCCAGAGAATCGCACCTACGCCCCGGTCAATGGAAGCTTTGATATCCAGCAGAGCCTGCTTCTGATAGAGCGGAAAAGTCGGTTCAAATGAAAATCCACCATGTTGTCCCGTTGTCACACCAATGAAGTCTGCTGCGACAAAGTTCTCTGCCATCCAATTGTATGCGGAGATTGACTCTGACGTCAGACGCCGATCCACCACTAATCGGAATGCACTTGCTGTCATACCTGCAATCATGTGGTGTGGGAAAACCGTCCACTGTTTATGTAATAAAATGCGAAACAACGCATCTGTATATGCGCTCACACCGCTCCATGATCTATATTCATCAGCAAAACTCGCAGCTTGCGGGGATTGAATCCAGTCCTGCAATACTACTTTTGTCGCCATCATCCTTCACTCCCTTCCCCTCTCATCCTATCGTGCGGAATGTGCTCCCCACCGTGGTATAGTGGACCTTTTACGGTCAGGATACTTCCTGGATATCACTCGAAAATAATCAATGGCCTGCTCCTCCAGTGCTTTCGCCTTCACGAGTACTTGTGCTAAATCTTCTGTGGTGTCTGGTCGCAAGACATGTCTATTCTCCTGCTGAACCATATATCCTTTCATTTGGTCAATTAACGTCCCAAGCTGTTCATAACATGCACAAGCCTGATCCAGTTCGTTCCATATCCCTCGAACACCCTGCAAATACATCCTTATTTCGGTTCGCGAATGGCAGAAGGATTCCAAAATATAACCTGCACCGGTTTCATCGAAATCCCCACTCCGCAGGGCCTCCACCCACACATCATATGCCTTTCTACCTGAAGTAATATTCTGATCAGGTAACAGACGATAGGGAATATCCCAATCCTCAATCGCCAGTCGCAGGGATTCCAGCAGCATCTGCTGTTCAGGGATGCGGACCTGATCACCAAACACCTGACAATACCAAAATCCGGTAAAGTTTAAGCCGAAATTGTCATACAACAAAATCTGCGGGTCCTTGCTCCATCCGTCTTGCACATAAAAGATGCGGTCACTGTCATCATATCCATGAATAACACCAAACTCAGGAATCCAGTAAACTACACCAGTGCCTTCATCAATACTCCGTCTCACCCAATTCACTGCATCCTGCTGATAATAACTGAACGTGGAATGACGTGTACGTCCCCCATCCCAGATCGTGAATATCCCCAGGTTATCGACTCCAGGACGATGTGCTTCCCCCCATTGTCCATATGCTGTAACCGACATGGGAAGTAGTCTGCGATGCACCGATAGCTTGAAAGCCATGCCCGTATATCCGGCAAGTACAACCTTGGAACCTTGAAACTGGCCTGTATGGGTGAGTATCGCATGCAGACTATCCACGTACGATTTGGACTCCCGCTTCATGATGAGGTTATCTAAAATATTCTCAGCCAAGGACGGATCTTCTCCTCTCTATGCTGCTTTATTCCACGTTTTGCTTACGTTTTATCGCGAGCCTGTCAATTAATCCTTCTGCGCTTTGCTGAAGCTTGCGTCTAAGCCACCCAGGAGACAAAAGTTCCTCCCATTCGCTAACAAACAAATGCTGTAAGAAAGCATCCGTGTCATAAAATTCAATTGAATAAATCTGATCGTGCCTAGCCTGGATACGATACCCTTGCCATAGGTCCATTTGCTGCAATTCCTTCAAGCGAACCTCAGCTACAAACGGTTTACGCACAGGCAGTGGTTCTTCCCATCCACCTAAGAGGGTATCTGACCTGTACTCAAATCTCTCATCCAAGATCGATACATGAACAATGCCCTCCAAACGAATGGCCACTTGCTGTACAGGGTCTGCTTCATAACCCACCACGTAATCGGCGTTAAACTGGGATATCATCTTTAATGGACACAAGGAAAACTGTCGTTCTCCATCGTGATCCCTGTAATGAATATGTACTCTGCGCAAGTCAGTTATGGCGTGGGACAACAATTCAAAGAATTGCAGTTGCTTCGGTTGCGCCGAAAATACTGGGAGCTCACTACTTCCCATCTGTTGTTCCTCCAACGTAAAACGCTCCAGCAAATGTGCTACACGTTTCACCGCGTCCGATTGATCATAATCGTAATGCCGGTAACGATGCGCCAGATATTTCAGCACACGCTGCTCTTCTTCGGTCATATACAAATGGGGCAATCGAAAAGTCTGATCCTCATAACAATAGCCCCGATATTTTGCCATATACACCAAAGGGGCTCGCAAGGAACTTGCCATATATTCAATATCACGCTGAGCCTGACGACGGGAGATTTCAAATTCACGGGCAAGCCAGCTGCTATTCGGAAAACGTCCACCCCGAATCTGTTCGTCAAACCAGTGAATCCGATGCATGTTACTCATCTTCCCGCCCCCATCTCATCCATTCCTAATATATTCGATTATATCAAAAGACATGGCCCGTTCCGAAGAACAGGCCAGTTATGTTATACATGTGCCTTATCCACTCTGGATTGCACGGCTTTGGAGCATTTCTTGCATACTTTCAGACTTGTACCGTCTGTTTTTGTTTGCGTATACAACAATTTAATTCGGGTACTGCTACACACCGGGCATGTTCCCCGGCCCCTGGAAGGAAGACTCCACAAAACGCGTCCTCTTTTAGTTTTTGCCAATGGTTGTGAACCTCTTTTCGATATGGTTTGTGTGTTCACCGTTATTATATAGGGCATGGTACGACACAGAATGTCGCAGCAGTATTAGAGGTATTTCAGAAAATAAAAATGTCCCCTCTTCAACCTGAAGAAAGGACAACATTTAGGAAAGACCTGTGCTCGACTGAGCTGCGGCCTGCAATAACGGTTGCAGGAGTCCTGGAAAGCGCATTTCCAAATCATCGGATCGCAGGGTGAGAAAATGCTGTGTGCCCTGCACTCTGACCCGAATAACTCCGGCTTCCCGCAGAGTGCGAATGTGATGCGACATCGTTGACTTCACAACAGGTGCATGAAAATGACTGCACGGCTGCTCCCCGCTTCTCGCTGCTTCGGCAACAATCCCAAGACGGGTCGGGTCGCTTAATGCGTACAATACGGAGGAAAGTTCAATATCTGATACTTGTGGATGATGTAAAATCTTCATATTGTAGTCTCCTTTTTTCAGACTATCCATTGTATTTTAACACAGATCCATGATATATTTCTAATGTTCGACACCAATCGAACTTTAATGATTTCGTTATGTAACCCCTGCCTGTTTGGCACGGGATTGACATCATACTACATTTTGCAAATGTTACACACCGTTTCTGAAATGTTGCGAAATACACATCACTCTAGGAGGTTTTTATGAACAACACCGCAACCGCATCATCAGGGGAACGGACCGGAATACAGGAAGGATTAATCGTAAGCTTGCTTGGCTTCACCGTTGTACTCGTTGTTATGAATACAATGATGTTTAATCTGGCCCTGCCCAAAATTGCAGCCGAATTTATGCTTACATCCGTCGCTTCCTCATGGATTGTTACAGGGTATTCCATTGTATTTGCCATTTCCTCGATTACGTTCTCACGTCTATCGGATTTCATACCTATTCGTACATTATTCACGACCGGGCTTACGTTACTTGGTGCGGCATCGGTTCTCGGGTTCTTCAGTAATCATTTCATCATTTTGCTCATTGCACGTCTGATCCAGGCTGCGGGTGCTGCATCGGTTCCGGGGCTTGCCATTGTGCTGATTACCCGGTACATTCCACATGATCGCCGGGGTAAATCGATGGCTGTCATCATGTCCGCCAGTTCACTTGGGCTTGGACTTGGTCCCGTCATTGGCGGAAGTATTACACAGTTTCTGGGATGGCATGATCTGTTTATCGTTACGGGATTAACGTTATTCTTGATTCCTGTATTCTTCAAACTGCTTCCTCGGGAAACACCGCAAAAGGGTTCATTTGACCTGCTGGGTGCTGTGCTTCTTGCCATCGGTACTACGGGTGTGCTATTATTCCTGACTTCCCGTCAGTGGTACACACTTGTTATCGGTGCTGCGGCACTGCTTCTGTTCTGGCTCCGAATTCGGCGCGCGGCAGATCCGTTTGTTCAACCTGCTTTGTTTAAAGACAAAAAATATATGATGCTCAGCTCGCTGGGGATTGTATCGTACATTAATAACTTCTCAACGTTGTTCCTGTTACCTCAAATTTTGGCGCATCTATATGGACTGACACCTGCTCAATCGGGACTCGTCATCTTCCCGGGTGCAGTCGTGTCCATGCTGCTGTCCAACCGGATCGGCCGCATGATTGACCGACATGGCAATACGTTGCTGCTGAAGTTTGCACCATGGCTACTACTGGCAGCTGCCGGACTATTCGCCTTATTTGCAGACAATAACATCTACGCCATCATGGCCGTGTATGTCCTGCTCAGCGTTGGTTTCTCATCCCTGACCACCAGCGTATCCAATGAATTGTCTGGCAATCTGACCATGGATCAGGTGGGCGCAGGTATGGGGCTGTTCCAACTTAGTCAGTTCTTCAGCGGTGCTTTCAGTGTTGCTGTTACCGGCGTAGCATTAACGGCGATGCAAAACATGCCACTATCCTCAGCGTACACCAATATTTTCTGGGGCATGACTGTGGTCGCACTGGCATCCGTTATTTTCTCTCAGGTGTATCTGAGAATGCAGTCACGGAAAGTCACGAAAACAAGTCATCAGATCTAGAATTTCATCCTAACCTGTTATATCGCTATCAAACACAAGAAACCAGGTAAGGGCCACGACGGTCCAGACCTGGTTTTTCAATGTATATCAAAAAGGATCGTCAGCATTTCTGCAACGATCCGTATTGTCACTCCTCTAGTTGACAACAGCTCTGCTAATCAATCTGACCGGCTTCCTTCTTGTCTTTTATTGAACTAGTACTCAATACGTCGCTTTTGGAGCAAACTGACCTTGATTCTTTAGAGCATAGTCAAAAAAACGAAGGATGAGTTCATTTTGAGTTTCAATCGCGTAATATTTATCTATATTTGCTTTTCTGCCTACATGCAACAGGTCTGCCAATATAGGCGAGAATAAAGGTAGATCGGTTAAACTTAAATGTTTTGCGCCTTTAAAATGAACGTTGTATGCATCTTTAAAATTTTCATTCGAAATACGATTCGCGATATACGGAGGACTGCTGTAGAGCTGTATCCACACATCATCCGAATAAACGTTTAGAAGCGGGATGGTGAAAGCTTCGGATTTTGCATTTATTTCGTTCGTAACTTTATCATACACAAGCTCGCTAAAGAACGGAGCATCTATATTTACTACGGCGTTAATGTCATCGCGTTCTCTGCTCAGTGCCACGCTTGCTGCACCCCCCATAGAATGACCGAAGACACCTATTTTCTGTGTATCGATGCGTCCATATACAGAATCTTTCTTTTGCTCGGCTTGTTCCAGAATCGTATCCATGACAAAACTCATATCATCCGTTCTCAATTTCATCCATTTTTGAGTAAGCTCGTAAAACTCACCAAGTGAATAAACCCCATCTTTATTTGCATTGTTGACTTCTTGCATGTATTCGGGATTAATCGTCACGACTTTTCCATCCTCGGAAACGGTATAAAATGAATGATAGGGATGGTCAATCGAAACGACGAAATAACCATGGCTCGCAAGTTCTGTAAAGGTAGAAGTGTTGCTTGCTTTAATACCGAATGCTCCATGGGAGAACACAAGCAAAGGATAGGTTACGTCTGCCTGTTCAGGATACCAAAATTCCACGTTAACAGACCGCTTGTCTTTCTGATCCGTAAATTCTTCGATTCGATTCTTGTCCATATAGCTGTATGTGGCAGTAGTCACTACATACGGACCTGTCACTCGCGGCAACCTAAACTGTGGAAAAAGTAAAACAGGAACAAGGGTAACAACTACGGTCAGTGTTAACAGAAGGGACTTCCATATCGTAGAGAACGCTTTGTAACGTGCTGGGTTTGTTTGTTTGCGCAGAAGTGCAACTATTTCCTTGAACGCTAATATAAAGAGCAAGCATGCAAACAGCCCCCAAGTGTACTCCCATACGACAACCTTCCCCAAGCTTAGCATCATGAATCCTATAAACATTGCGATTCTCGTCCAACTCTTTATCTTGCTGCGGCTTTGCTTGGTTGCAATGGAATAAACCGCAATTGCCAGCTCAGAGACCAAAGTAACGACAAGTATTAAAATCTCCATAAGGCTTCTCTACTCCTCCTCCAACTTTTTATGAGTTCATCATAATAAATGGCAGAGCAGGTGTATACGCATAAACGATAAGCTGTAGTTGAGAGCCAATAAGTTGTAAAAACAACGCAATGAAGTGTACTTACGCTACAAATACGACTTTATTTAGGAGCAGTTTGTGTATATCTTCTAAACCTTATTTTTAAATGTTTGTAGTCTTTCATTGATCTTTTCAGCTTCCTTTTTGTCATTCTTATACGTTAGTAGGCGAAGGATAGCGTATACTGTGGCAATTTGCAAAGCCAATAATAGTATACTGAAAGTACCGTTTACAAGATTCAATATGACAGCCAGAGAAATTAATAGGGCTTCCAGAAAAAAGAAATGTAAAATCACTCGGATGCGCATTTTATTCTCGCTAATCGCATGCGGCGTATATAAAATAATTCCGGTCAAAGTACCCAGAAAAGAGAAAGCCATAATTGTAAAAATAGTCTGTAATTCGAAACTTGCATCAGGAGCATAGATTTGCCGTAAAATAGCGATGATTATCATTATAGAAGCGAATATAATTAAGAAATCTCTAATCATTTCTTTTATGAGCTCGGAATACTTCATATAGGTCCCCTTTTATAATCCAAGTATGTGTTTAAGCGTTGGCACATACTGCCGTGATATGACTACCTTCTCCCCATTATCCAATATTGCTTGAAAACGGCCACTGATGGACGGATGAACACTGGAAATCTTAGCTATATTTAGAATGGTGGATTTGGAGGCCCGAAAACAATGTTTCTCTTGGCAAAGTTCCTCCAGTTCATAAAGCTTTTGTTTGACCTCATGAACGGTGTTCTTACAATACGCAAACACTTTTCCGTCAACAGCTTCAAAATAATAAATATCACTAATTTTGATGCGGCTAATCTTATCTTCATGATAGCCAAGTATCATGAGCGTTTCGGTTTTTACTTTATTAACGAGCTCATGTATTTTTTCGTCTACTTGGTGACACCTGATGCGGATCTCCTCTTCTTCTGTGTGGTCTATTACTTCAATGAAAATTTTTATAAATATCACCCTCGAAAATTCGAATTAAAACTTGTTAACATTTATAACGTGAATCATATAACGAAAAAGCGTAAGCTTCCACTTAAATAACTTAATTCCATACATAGGACATTTCCCAGTGGAAGATGACGAACTACGAAGCCCAATTGGTCGAGAGCCCGTCTGGGAGCGTGCCTTCTAGGGCTCGTCGCCCTTTGTATTCATTCCACTGACCTTTCACACAGAAGCAAAATACAAAACAACCCCAAGGACGCATCATCGTGCTCCTTAGGGCTTCTATTAGTAATAATTTTTTCTTCTCTAATAATTTATCTACTATTCAAACAGGTCCAAACGAAGACGTTGCAGACTTGTATGTTTGATGTACCACTGGCCGTCGATTTTGACAAAAGTTTCGTGGTAGTGCCCAAATCCGTGGAAGGATTTGTTCTCATTGCCCTCCGGGAACGTAACCCAATCTTCCATTGGGGAGATGACCTTTGCTTCGTTCTCAGATACAAATTCAACTTCGGCGCTATGAACATGATGCACGGTTACGGCAACATCCACCAGATCACGGAATACTTGTACGATCGTATCACGGCCTGTTAATACCGGAATTGGGTTGCCCTCTGTACTGAAATCGGCCACTGCATCCGGAGCAAACACATCGCCCAAAGTATCCCATTGCTTCGTATCAATATAGCGGCAATAACGTGCCTTGGTGTTCCGAATGTTTTCAAGCGCGAGCAATTGTTCCAGTCCTGTGATCGTTGATTGGCTCATGTGTTGTCCCTCCAGAGATGTAAAATGTGATGTAAGATTAGGATCATGTATGTATGCATACTATACCTTCCTTATTGTACCATTCGCCTTCTATTAGGTACAACGATACAAAAAAATCTTTCCTTACCTCTCACGAGGTTGGGGAAAGATCACTTCTAGTGCAAGTTACAGGGAATGTGCACCCTTCATCTGGGAAGCCAGTTCCGACATTTTCTTATTGTTCAAAAAACTTTCCATCTCTTCTTCCGCCTGCACCATCACCTGCTGGATCAAACAGCCTGCGTTATGATTCTGGGAACATTCGAACAGGGACGCTTGACCTTCAATCGCATGAATGATCTCCAGGAAAGAAGGATCTGGATTTTTACGACTAAGCCGGTAACCACCATTGGCGCCAGAAGTTGATTCGATCATGCCCGCCTTAACCAATTTGGTCAATATTTTGGACAGATAGGTTGGTGATACCTTCTGCAATTCTGCAAGTTGGTGTACACTAACCAGCTGTTCGGGGGCAGTGCTTACAAGATGAAGCATCGTATGCAAAGCATAATTTGTCGCTTTTGAATATTTCATGAGGGCACCTCATTATACACGGATTTAATTTATCCATAATAGACTTGATTGAGCTCTGTGTCAAACCACTATACCTCAAGCGCTGGCAACATCGAAAGGATACGGGTTAATTATGATACAATCCGCGGTAATCCGTAGGTGTCATCCCCTCATGAGCCATGAACTGTCGGTTAAAATAACTGGCATTGGGATATCCCGCTTCCTCCGCGATTTGTCCAATGTTGGCCGTAGGACGTTCGAGTAACCATTGCTTCGCCATCTGTAGTCGTGAACGAGTGATAAATTCCATGGGCGTCATCTCCACAGCACTCTTGAACATTTTGCAAAAGTAATACGAACTCACACCTGCGAGATCCGCCCAATCCTGTAACAGGAAAGGTTGACAGGCCTCTTGCTGCATCTGTGGAAGAAGTGCAAGAACCCGACTCTCCGCCTTACTTGTGGTACGTGTGCTCTTTAAAGGTACTGCATGCTGCACGAACTCGGCAAGTACGGCATAGGTCAGTGTGGATAGCTGAGCTGGACGCAGCATGGTGTTCTGTTCCGCTTCAGTGAGCAAGGCCAGATGAGCCTCTTCCCAAGAGCTGCGTTGCCGCAGTGTCCACAATAGATTGCGATGTAACCCCCGCTCGATCATATAATCATGCAGACGTTCACCGTAAAAATGAACCCATCGTACATCCCATGGATCATCTTCACTACTATAATAATGCTGCCGCTGCTGCGGGAAATAGAGAAACGCCTGACCTGCGCGAAGCTCATGCACCACCCCGTCCACTTCCACATATCCCTTGCCCGAAGCGACGTAGTGAATATTAAAGTTGTTCAGTGCGCCAGCCTCACGCAACACGGAATGCTGGACGTGGTCCATATAATGTCCGACGGACTCGGGATAACAAAAATATGGAATATCCTGCAGGGTAAGCAATACGGTTTGTCTCATCATAGCCGGTTCTCCTTGATCAACAATATTGTGTTAACTAACCTCAATATATTATCATTTTAATTCATTGGTCTATTCTTTATAATCACAATATACATTCATAAACGGGAGGATACAACACATGAATTCAGTTCAAAAATTGCGTTGGGGCATTCTTGGTAGCGCTAGCATTGCTGTGGAATCCGTCATTCCAGGCCTGCAGCAATCCGAGTTAAATGAAGTAACCGCGATTGCCAGTCGAGACGAAGATAAAGCCAAACAGACGGCCGAACAACTTGGGATCGACAAGGCTTATGGCAGTTATGAAGCTTTGCTCGCTGATGATTCCATTGATGCCGTATATATCCCACTGCCGAATCATCTTCATCGGGAATGGACGATCCGGGCTGCTGAAGCAGGCAAACATATTTTGTGCGAAAAACCACTGGCTCTGACAGAACAGGAAGCTCAGGAGATGGTTCAAGCTTGTGCAGATGCAGGTGTGCATCTGGCTGAAGCATTCATGTACCGCCATCATCCAAGATATGAGCAGATCCGAGATATCATTGCCAGCGGTGAGATTGGTGAGATTCGTGGTATGCACAGCACATTTTCATTTAATAACTCCAATGCATCCGGCAATGTCCGCTTTCGGCGGGATTGGGGCGGAGGTGCACTGTATGATATCGGATGTTATTCCATCAGCGTAGCACGTCTGCTACTTGGTCAAGAACCAAGTGCAGCCACTGTTATTGGCATGTTCTCCCCACAGCATGATCAAGTCGATATGATGGCTTCCGGACTGCTGGAATTCGATAATCACGTTGGCGTGACCTTTGACAGCAGCATGTGGGCAGCCTTCCGCAACACGCTGGAGGTATTGGGATCCGACGGGATTATTGAAGTCCCTTCGGCATTTATCAGCGGACAGGACCGCAGTTCCAACTTCTATGTAACGGCTGGTGGTGAACGCAGAGAGATTGAAGTCCCGCAAGTGAACCACTACTCTCTACAGGGAGATGATATGGCACGTGCTGTACTTCAGGGCAAGGATTTGCGCTTCGCCCCTTCCGATGCGGTAGCTAATATGAAAGTACTGGAAGCTTGCCTTCGTTCAGCGGAAGAGCGTACACGAATTACACTATAATTGAGAGGATGAACTGACTTATGGAATATATCGAAATTGCTGGTGCAGGTAAACGTGTCTCCAGATTGATTAAAGGAACCGATTATTTCGTGCATAATGCCTACGATAAAGCAGCTACGAACATGGATGCTTTTCTGTCGATTGGCGGTAACACTGTAGATACAGCACATATCTATTGTGGTGGACAGAGTGAAGAAGTCCTTGGTCGTTACATGAAGGAACGTAGTAACCGCGACCAGATCGTCATTCTCACCAAAGGCGCGCATCATGACCAGAATGGGCCACGTGTGAACGCTGATGCCATCCGCAGTGACTTGATGGAAAGTCTGGAGCGTCTTCAGACAGATCACGTAGAGATGTATGCCTTGCACCGCGATGATCCCAATACCCCTGTCAGTGTTATTCTTGAAGCACTGAACGAACATATTGAATCCGGCAAAATCGGCGCAATTGGCGCATCCAACTGGACCTGGCAGCGGCTCGAGGAAGCCAATGCATACGCTGCGGCAAATGGCCTGAAGGGCTTCACATTCAGCAGTCCAAATCTCAGTCTCGCCAAAGCAAACGAACCTTTCTGGGAAGGCTGTGTGTCAGCAGATGCAGAGACGCTGGCATGGCATGAGCAAACCAAACTACCATTGCTATCCTGGTCGTCCCAAGCACGTGGTTTCTTCACTGGAAGATTCACACCTGAAGTTCGGGATAACGAAGATCTGGTGCGTGTATTCTACAGTGATGATAACTGGGAACGGTTGCATCGGGCTGAACAATTGGCTAATTCCAAGAAAACAACACCAATCCAGATTGCACTTGCTTATGTATTGAATCAGACGTTCCCAACCTGTGCGCTGATCGGAGCCCAGAATCAGGCAGAACTGCTCTCCTGTGACGAAGGATCACGCATCACGCTTACTCCTGCTGAAATCGCATGGTTGGATCTGGGCAGTGATGTACCGGCTGGCATCTAAAGAAAATTAATCATTCCATCATTCAATTTAATGACTCCAAGAGGCTGATATTCCGCGATAGCGTGAAATGTCAGTCTCTTTCTGTTCTGCACAAGCGATCAGATGCTTTAACCTTGTTGCACAAATTACCATATATACTGTTCACTTTCCCCCACTTGCCCGGGAACAAATAAAGAAGGACTTACCCCAGAACACTTCTCTGAAGATAAGTCCCTTATATCATAGATTAAGACATATAGAATGTTAGAAATTACACTGTCATTCGGTTGGATTACAGTTTAACGATCTGACCTGTTTTCTCGGATTCGAATGCTGCCAGGATCACTTGCAGGGAACGCAAGCCCTCTTCCCCGGAAATCGCTGGAGGTGTTTGGGTGACAATCGACTCTACAAATGCGTCAATTACACCACTCGGCACTTGTTTCTCGTTGGTAGCCATGGCACCAACTTTGTACGTCTCAACTGTACCATTGGTCAGCTCAACGATAACTTCATCGCCTTCCACTGTTCCGATCTTCATAACACCATTCTCGCACCACAGCACTGTACTGTTGTCTCCAGCTCTGTATTGTGTCCAGCTCGCTACGAGCGTTCCGATCGCTCCGCTCTTCATACGCAGCAAACAAGTTGCGTTATCGTCAACTTTAGTGCCTTCCTTGTGCAGTGTGCTGATGAAACCAGCCACTTCAGATACTTCATCATTCAGCAGATAACGGATGAAGTCGGATTTGTGCACGCCCAGATCGCCCATTGCGCCCATAATCGCTTCTTCTTTACGGAAGAACCAGCTTTCAGCTCCGTCCACACTCCATCCTTCCGGACCCGGGTGACCAAACGATGTACGGAAATTCAGGACTTTACCGAGTTTGCCGGATTCGAGAATTTCTTTTGCTTTTACGTGAGGAGGCATCAAACGTTGGTTGTGTCCAACCATCAAATACACGCCATTTTTCTTGGCAGCTTCGATCATTTGCTCGCCTTCTTCAGTGGATACTGCCATTGGTTTCTCAACCAATACATGCTTGCCTGCATTTGCAGCAGCAATCGCCATTGGCGCATGCAGATAGTTTGGTGTACACACACTAACGGCATCCACTGTTTCGTTTGCAAGCAATTCTTCGTAACTGGAATACGCTTTACCGCCGTAAGTCTCGGCCATCTTCTCCGCACGCTCCACAACCGGATCGGCAAAAGCGACAAGTTCTACGTTCTCATTGGCAGCGTACTCTGGAATATGTCTGCGCTCGGCAATGGCTCCACAGCCGAATACAGCAACTTTAATTTTACTCATGTACATAAGTCTCCTTTGACAAATAGATTAGCATTTTTCATGGTTCGATGGTCCATTAGAATTGATTCAAGTAGTTTTCTTTCAACCAGTTGTAGCTATTGGATACGCTCTCAAGCGGAGGATTCTGACATACGTCTTGTTCCACGATCAGCCATTCCACGCCTGCATTCGTAGCGCCTTCAATAACAGCTGGCAGGTCAACCGAACCTTGTCCCAATTCCAGTGTTTTCATCTGGCCCTGTTCGTCTTTGCTGAAGTCCTTCAGATGAAGCAGCGGCAAGCGACCCGCATATTTATTAATATACTCGATCGGATTTTGTCCCGCAAATTGTACCCAACATACGTCCATTTCCACTTTTACCGCTTCCGGTGATGTTTGAGCGAACATGGCATCAAAGGCATTCGCATCGCCAACCTGGCCGTGGAATTCAAAGTCATGGTTATGGTAACCGAAGATCAATCCTTGTTTCGCTGCTTCAGCTCCATATTGTTGTAACTCAGCGAATAGCTTGGTCCAACCTTCTGCATTCTCAGGACGATCTTCTGGCATCAGGTAAGGACAAATGATATATTGTGCACCAATTGTTTTCAGGTAATCGATTTGTTTTTGCAAGTCTTCGCGCATTGCATGTAGTGAAACGTGGCTGCTGAATCCTTTCAGTCCAAGTTCATCTAGTAGCGCTTTCATTTCCTCAGCTGGAATATCGCCATATCCGGCAAACTCCACACCTTCATATCCAAGGGCCGCTACCTTACGCAACGTACCACGAAAATCTGTTGCAGTTTCATCACGGAGTGTAAACAATTGCAAACCAATATTAAGTTTTTTCATGTAGGATACACCTCTGTTCTCAAATTTGCTTTCATTGCTCTATCTGGTATCATCCTAACGCAAAACAGGCTAGAATGAACATATACAATATAGTCAGAACATGAACTATCTGATCAAATTTTATTTCCATCATTTTGCATCAATTGAATGTAGCCCATTTGAATGCATGCAGGATGTACATATTGGGGGATTTTATCTTTGGATACGTTAGAGACATCTGTACTGATCTGTGACTACTCATACCACTATAAAGCGTTCACTCATAATATGAAGGGCGAGTTGCAAACCTATCTGTTCCGTCTGCAGACCGAAGGCTCGTGCAAAGTGTATGTACAGGATGAAGAATTCAGGATGACTAGCGGGGATTTGCTGCTCTTAAAGCCTGGTGACGACTATCATCTCGTTGTAGATGAACCACATAAGGAAGGACGCTTGTCTAGCGGAGATTATTATCTGTTCTGCGAGGGCAGCTGGATCGAGAACTGGTGGAAACGGCAGCATCGATCTACCGTGAGCCGAATTGGACTTGATGACAAGCTCATCAGCCTGTGGAGAAATATGTTACTTGAGAAACGTCGCGGACCTCTTGAGGAAAATGCGGAGCTAAAGGATGCGTTACTACGCGGATTATGTCTTTATATCGACCGGGCAATTAAAGAAAATATTCAGACCGATCGGGCAGTTTCCTCTGCGCTGAAGTTAAAACGTTTTATTGAGGAGCATGCCACGGTTACGTTCAAGCTTGATGAAGCGGCTCGTTATGCGGGCCTCAGCCTGTCACGTGCAGTTCGTTTATTTAAGGAGCACTACAATCAGACCATGATTCAATATGCGATTGAGATCCGTCTGAATGCGGCATTGGAACGAATGAAATACAGTGAAATGACACTGGAGCATATTGCCGAATCCTGCGGTTTTGCAAGTTACTCCTATTTCCACCGGGTATTCCGGGCACACTTTGGTGTGTCTCCGGCGGAATATCTCAAATCCAAGCAGCATGAACCTATCGATGACCTGGAGCATGTATGATGTTCAGTATCAGAAACCCATGACCTTAAAGAGGTTCATGGGTTATTTTGATACATTGAACTTTGATCAACTCTCAGTACGACTGGAAGTCAGAACGTTTTTTTATAAGAATGAAGTTCACTTCAATATTTTTTCATGTGACTCCTACAGAAAAGACTGTACAATTATAGAGACAGTTTTTGCTACAAATCCATACATATCCATTAAATTCACATCTATCATACTGGAGCGATACATATGCTAACCCACCAGCGCAAAGTCCTCATCATCGAGGATGAATCAGATATTTCGCGCATTCTGCGAGATTATTTAACCAAAAATCAATATGAAGCCTCCGTGGCAGCCACTGGACAAGACGGACTTCAGATTATGGAGCTTATTCAACCAGACTACATCATTCTAGATATTATGCTTCCGGACATGGACGGGATCGAGGTCTGTCGAGAGATTAGACGGCGCAATAATATCCCCATCCTCATTCTAAGTGCCAGAGGCAGTGATACCGATAAGGTACTTGGTCTTGGCTTTGGAGCAGACGACTATATGACCAAGCCCTTCTCGCTGAGCGAATTGTTAGCACGAATTAATGCCCACTTCAGGCGTTATGACAGCATGACATCCGTTGGAGACAGAACAGATCTGCTGCATCTTGGAAACCTGGTGATTGATAAAAAAGCCTATAAAGTTACATTAAACGGATCGGAAGTTTCTCTGTCTGCCAAGGAATTCGAATTACTTCATTACTTGGCAAGCCATAAGAATCAGGTATTCTCCAAAGCCCAGTTGCTCGACGCCATCTGGGGATATGCAACTTACGGTGATGAAAATACCGTAACCGTATACATTCGCAGACTACGTGAAAAGATTGAGGCAGATGCCTCTCATCCGACCGTTCTGAAGACGGTATGGGGTGTCGGTTACAAATTCAATTACGAATAAGTTAAGATTGGAGGCACCCACATGTCATTGAACAGCTGGTCCAAACGCTGGTTGTTAACAACACTTGGGCTTCTCATTATTATCGTTTTAAGTATCCTTGCACTGTCGATGATACTGTTACAAGATCGAAATTCAGGCGAATCCAATCTGTCCTTGAATCAGGTTCGCCTCAAGGTCAATCCAATCTTACTCGCATTGGAGCAAAATCATCAGCATCTCAATGAACAAAATATTCGTGAAGTCATACGTTCCACCGCCAGAGAGACCGGGGTTCTGCTTACCTATCTAAACTTGGATGGAAAAGTCATTCTGTCCTCCGACCCCACCTCTGAAGGGACGCAAGTTAATCTGCGTAAAGCTCTTCATTATGATCTGCATCATGCCACTCAGGCCGCGGACGGTAACGATTTGCTTGATATTGCGTTTCCTGTGATGGACGGACCCACGGGAAGTCAGATCGGCAATGCCATCTTTTCCATCCCCCAAGCCATGGTTACGGTTCAGCAATCGATGACTTTTCCGGTTATATTGATTAGCGCACTCATGCTCCTGTCACTGATTCTTAGCTTATTTCTATTCTGGATGAAACAAAAACTGGACAAACACCTGCTCTCTCCCATCCATCAATTGAAGCAACATGCGGAATCCATGCTTAAAGGCAATTATGAAGAAAAAATCCAGTACAACCGGAACGATGAATTGCTCGAAGTATATGCCATGTTTGATCTAATGCGTACGGAGATTAAACATATGAGCGAGCAGCGTATTCAGCAGGAACAAGCACAAAAAGAACTCATCACCAATATATCTCATGATATTAAAACACCAATTACAACAATAAAAGCATACATAGAAGCTATTGAGGAAGGACTATGCAACGATCAGGAGACGCTGATGGAATATATGGGGGTCATGCGGACCCATACGGATAAAA
This sequence comes from Paenibacillus sp. 10L310, assembly GCF_056395745.1. Lineage (NCBI taxonomy): Bacteria > Bacillati > Bacillota > Bacilli > Caryophanales > Paenibacillaceae > Paenibacillus > Paenibacillus sp. 10L310. Next base: position 188,262 of record NZ_JBFTKC010000008.1, read on the forward strand.
CGGCACGCCTTGTGGAGGATCTGCTGGTTCATGCACTTCAGGAATTGGGGCAAATTTCGGTGGAAACCCGTGAGATGTACAGTGGGCCTATACTGGAGACGATGTTGAAACCTATTGAACATGTTGTCCTAACAAAGGGGCTTATCTATAAAGGACCCAATTACATCCCCAATGTGTTAATCGCTATCGACCCCACTCGAATTGAACAGGTGATCTCCAATCTTGCCGCCAATGCCATCAAGCATACAGTTCCAGGAGACACGATACGTATAGGTATGGAACTGGAATCCGGGCACTTGAAAGTGACGATTGCCGATTCGGGTCAGGGAATACGTGTACAGGACATGCCGTTTGTTTTTCAGCGTTACTTCAGAGGCCAAGCGAGTCATGCAGAACAACGTGTTCAGGAAGGTACGGGGCTGGGTCTTTCCATCTGCCAAAGCATTATTGAAGCACATGGAGGCCATATTTCCTTTACTAGTAAAGAAGGACAAGGTACAACCTTCCGGTTCTATCTGCCGATCTGCTGAGCCCACACTACACAGCTGTAATACTTTATTCATAATTTGATAAGGCTTCCTCAACATCCCTCCTCTAGAATGAATCCTATACTGCACTCGGGAGTGATTCGACTTGTCCAAAAAGGTGATTATCCGTGCACAGAATCTGTGCAAAACGTACAACAGCGGAAGTGAACAACATCATGCCATCCGTAATGTTGATCTCGATATCTATGAAGGGGAATTCACGGTCATCATGGGTAACTCTGGCTCTGGCAAATCAACCCTCTTATATCTGCTAAGCGGACTGGATCAGATTACAGCAGGTGAGGTCTATTTTCGCGACCAGCGGATTGACGCTTACAGTGAACGCCAAATGTCCGACTTCCGCACCCGCCGGATCGGTTATATCTATCAAAGTATCAATCTGGTCCCAGACCTTTCCATCAAAGAGAACATTGCTTTACCGGGATATATCGCAGGAAACAAAAAGAAGGACATCCTATCCCGCGCTGCTGAGCTGATGAATGCCATGGATATTGATGGACAGCGTAACCGCCTCCCATCCCAAACTTCCGGAGGACAGCAGCAACGAGCTGCGATTGCACGGGCTTTGATCAATTCGCCGGATATCATTTTTGCGGATGAACCGACCGGAAGCTTAAATATGGAACATGGCACAGCCGTTCTCGATATCCTTACAGATATTCATCGAAAAGGACAGTCTGTTGTTATGGTGACGCATGATATCAAGGCCGCCTGTCGGGCAGATCGCCTGATCTATATTCAAGACGGCAAGATTGGCGGAATCCTTGAGTTTGACACCTATGACGAACATCAAATTCAGGATCGTGAAGCGATTATCTTCGCTTTGGTTACGGGGAAGGAATAACGATGGCAGTCATGTTTAAACTTAGCTTGTCGTATCTGAGTAGGAACAAAATACAAAATGCGCTGATTGCGTTGCTCCTGCTACTCTCGACAGTTCTTGTATCTACAGCTATTGTCATTCTGGCGAACACTGGCAATCAGTTTTATGAAATGCATACCCGAACCCATGGATCTCATCAGATCCTGACGTTTGAAAAAGGACTGAATGACCCTGACGCTGTGCACAACTGGTGGGCTTCTCAAGATGGAGTTCAGGTGTCTCCTTTGCTAACGTATCGTACATTGTCAGGCATCATTTTGAATGAAACTCACATCCCTAACATCTACCTGTACATGTTTAATACGCCTCCGCCGCCTTGGGGTGTGGATGAACTAATTTTCTCAAGCGGGACGCCCGACACAGTTCCCGAACAAGGCTCCGTCTGGATTCCAACGTCCATGGCGAATGCTTATCATATTTCCGTAGGTGATACCATCGGCTTCAAAACTGGCTCAAGCACACTCGAATTGAATGTATCGGGCATTGTCATCGATGTACCATACGGGGCACCCTTCTCCAATACAGCACGGGTCTGGATGAATCCTACCGATTATCAACATGATCTCGCTACACTTGCTGGCAACGAGAATCGTATGATGGGCATCCATTTTAACGATTACAGCATGAATTCGGTGTATTGGGAACGGTACAATCGTGAGACAGGTATTCCGTTTCTGGAATCCAAAATGGAGTTCGAGGCCATTGCCTCTTTTTATCTGATCATCAATCAGGTTATTGGATTCATCATGATATTCATGGGTGTTGTCATGCTCTCTATCGCCCTGATGACCATCGGATTTACGATTGCGGATGCCATCCTGGCCAATTACAGAACGATAGGAATCCTCAAATCACTAGGTCTGACTTCCCGAAAAACGATAGGCACCTATGTTATTCAATATGCATTGATATCCATCGTAGCCATTATCCCAGGATTTGCACTCAGTATATGGATATCCAAATGGATCATTAATATTTCTGTATCCTCTCTTCGAGTGGGGAATCAGAACATTCCAGTCCAAGGATTGGATGCGGCCATACTGGCCGGCGTACTACTATTTACTCTAGTGATTCTGTTCACTGTGTTATATGCCAAAAAGGCACGCAGCATACAGCCCGTGCAGGCTATTCGTTATGGTATGTCGGAGACAGATCACAGCCGGATGGCTGGCAAAATGAATTCGCCATTGGCGCACTGGATCGGGTTCACACGACTGCCTGTGACCGCCGTGCTTGGATTCCGACATGTGTTCAAAAACACCAAAAGCTCTGTTCTAACAATCCTGCTGACTACCATGGCTTCCTCCGTACTAGTTTTGGGGTATGTTCTGCTGACCAGTATAAACGGAATTGAACAGACCGCAGCTAAATGGGGGTATGACAATGCCAATATCGCAGCAGTCGTAGTGAACAAAAGTAACTTCCCCAAGGCTGAACTAAAGCACGTGTTAGCGCAGGATTCGAGGATCAGCAATGTAGGCTGGCAAGGGAACACAACGGGTGTAATTAGCCCGGAGTCTTTGGCAACAGTAGAGGGCCAATCCCTCAGTCTCAACTTGAGTGTACTGGACGGGAGTTATCAGGAACTTGGATTCGAAACGTTAAAAGGGGTTAACCCACAACATGCGAATGAAATTGCCATTGGTGTAAGTGTAGCCAAAACATCAAATAAAGATCTCGGTGATCTTATCGACATCTATATTGAAGGAGAAAAGCGTACATTCCTCATCACAGGCATCTATCAGGCGATCGCCAACATGTCTGTTTCAGGCAGAATCACCATTGATGCCATGAGAAGTGTGAACCCGGATTATAGTGAATTTGATGTTATCTTCATCAATGTGAACGATATGGCACAAGCGGGTAAGGTTGCCTCTGAATTAAATGAGCAATTTAAAGATTTTGCTTCGGTAGTCACTCAGAAGACTTTGCTTGATTCGGTTTACGCGGAAGCCGCTAACATCCTGATCTATCCGATGAGCCTGATCGGATTGCTGTTTATCATTGTGACGTTCATCATTATTTTCAGTACCTGTAGAATCAATATCCGTAAAGAAAGCAGAACGTACGGGATATACAAATCGCTGGGAATGACATCTCGTCAAATCCGGTTGTCGCTCACCATGGGAATGTTCATACTGTCCTCCGTGGGAGCCATACTGGGTATTTTCGTCGGCGTATACCTGCTGCCTCTTCTACTCGAAATGGTCCTTTCCGGTTATGGTATCGTACAACTTCCACTGATCCTGCATTGGGGTGGAATGGTACTGTTCAACTGTCTAAGCATCATTGCAGCCAGTCTTGGCTCGTGGTTCTCTTCGAGAATCATTCGGGAAGCATCGCCACGTATACTGGTTATCGAATAATGTAATCAGAATGCCTTAACACAATAAAACAAGCCCTTCCATACCTCTATAGGATGTGGAAGGGCTTGTTATCGTGATATGAACTAATTCCGCCATTTCTTCGCAAGTGCACCAATCTGATGTGGCGTAGTACGGCAGCAGCCGCCAATAATTTGCGCGCCCGCAGCAACCCACTGTTTCGAAGCATCACTCATGCTGCCACAGGTACCCTGTCCGCTCCACGTCTTCGTCACTGCATCATACGTCTCACCTGAGTTCGGATACACAATAACAGGTTTGTCGCTAGCACTGCTGAGAATACCCACTGCTTCCGTCACCACTTCCATCGGAGCACAGTTCAGGCCAATCGCCGCAATCTGCGGCTCGGAGCCAAACGTCTGTGCACATACCTCAAGCGGTGTGCCCTCGCTGATGCTTGTCCCGTCTTTTAAAGAAAAAGATAACCAAGCATACGCATGAGGGAACTCCTTCAGTACATCAACCAGCACCTGTGCTTCCTGCAAGGAAGGAATCGTCTCAAACGCCAGAATATCAGCACCTGCTTCAAGCAGCACCGCCATACGCGGACGGTGAAATGCGACAAGCGTCTCATCCGACACGCCGTAATGACCCACATACTCAGAACCATCCGCCAGATAGGCGCCGTACGGTCCAACGGACCCGGCAATAATTGGACGTGAACGAAGACAGTCTTCTTTGCGATCCCCTGTACGATCTGTTAAATGCGCCTCATTCTCCACGTTCTCGGAACATACCGAAGGAGCTTCTACAAGCTGACTTATCGAGCTTTCTCTCCCTACTAAACTACTCTGCACTTCTGCCCACACGTCATCTCTCGCCTGTATAGCCAGTTCCACCGTCTTGCGGATCAGCTCCAGTGCTGCCTGTTCATCGATCCCTCTCTTGCGGAAACCATCTACCGTCGCCTGATAACTGGATGTAATTGCACAGTCGGCTCCTGCTCGAAAATAATCTGCATGGACCTGAACGATAACATCCGGATTCTCAAGCAACACACGAGCAGACCATAGTGGATCATCGAGATCACATCCATGCTGTTCGAGTTCCGTAGCCAACGCTCCATCCAGAATCATGACCGGATGTTCACGAAGGATCTGTTCTATGGGGTTAGTCTGTTGTTCTTGCGTCATGTACTTGTCCTCTTTTCTTATTCACACGTTCTGTCAGATAATAAGCAGCGTAACATACTGCGATAAACGGAACCCCACAATACAGCGCAATCCGCTGTGTCGGGTCAAAGGCAATACCTATGCATGAAGCCAGGCATAATATAAATGAAACAATTGGTACCACCGGATACAGTGGTGTGCGGTAGACCAGATCTTTGACCGCATGTCCTTCCCGGATATATTGTCTGCGGAACATGTATTGGGAAGCGCTGATGCTCATCCATACCGCAACGACAGCCAGACCTGAAATGGAAACCAGCGTAATATACACCGTACCTGGCGCAATGATGCTGGACAGCAAGGCCAGCGCACCACCCACCATACTAATCAGAAGTGCATTCAGCGGTACTCCGCTTTTGGTCAATTTGGCAAACCACGGAGAGATCGTTCTTTTGTCAGCCAGAGACCAGAGCATACGTGAAGATGCATACAGGCCTGAATTGGCAGCAGAGAGAATCGCCGTCAGAATAACAAAGTTCATAATGTCTGCTGCATAGGGTACACCCACCCGCTCCATTACCGCTACAAACGGACTTTCCAGTACACTGGCATCCGACATGGGCAGCAAGGCCGACAAGATAATAATCGTTCCGATGAAGAAAATAACCAAACGCCACAGCGTTGTATGAATAGCCTTTGGTATCGTCTTTTCCGGGTTCTCCGTCTCACCGGCGGCAATGCCGATTAACTCGGTGCCTGAGAAGGCAAAGTTTACAGCAAGCATGGTCATCAATATCGCTGTAGCCCCATGAGGGAACCACCCGGATGCGGTAATATTCGATAGAAATGGAGCCGGTTCAGAATCCGCCATGGGAATGAACCCAAACATGGCTGCGCCACCGATAATAATGAAGATTACGATAGTCACTACTTTTACAGATGAGAACCAGAACTCGGATTCCGCAAAAAATTTCACCGTTAGAGCGTTAAACAGAAAGATCATCAGTGCAAAAACCGCGCTCCATATCCATACGTTTACCGATGGGAACCAGCGCTGCATAAGCAATCCAGCGGCTGTGAATTCGGAGCCAAGCGCAACAGTCCAGGTTAACCAGTACAACCAAGCTACCGTGTAACCTGTTGCTGGTCCGATATATTTGGCTGCATAACTATGAAATGCTCCCGTCTCTGGCATATGAACAGACAGTTCACCAAGACAGAGCATCACCAGATATACAACGATGGCTCCAATCAGATAGGACAGAATGGTTCCCAGTGGTCCCGCCTGCTGAATGGTGTAACCTGAGCTGAGGAATAATCCCGTTCCAATGACTCCTCCGAGAGAGAGCATGACCACATGCCGTGCCTGCATTTTCCGCTGAAAATGCCCTTTGTCGTTGTTGTTCTCCATACCTGCTGCTCCCCTACTTCTTCATCCAGAAAAAACAAAAAAGACCCACTCTGCCTAAAGAGTGCGCCGTTACTGACAAATAAAAACAAACGCTCCTATCTATCAGGCTTTCACCCGCTGGAATTAGCACAGTATCCTTCAGATCTGTTGCTGAGGTTTCTAAGGGCCAGTCCCTCCACCTCTCTGGATAAGAAAATGATTTTTTACTAATATAGCGATCTATCATGAATGTGTCAACATTTAAATAATAAATGGCACACCTCGCTATTCGGTGGAAGACCCCGGATTGGTGATGGTGGTCTTTACCTCATAGGTGATCGGCACGGTGCTAAAAATTTTATCCCAATCGTCTTTGACTTTTTTCCATGTTTTAGGTTCTTTGATACGTAAGCTATCCCGAAAATCCGCAACATCTACTTTATAGGTATGCTGCAGTTTGTATAACAACTGTCGAATCTGTTGTTTGGCAAGTTCAGCAAATTCTTTTTCCAATTCACTGAGATATGCACCTTTTTCCTCTTCCTCGGGAGCACGCCAATCCTCCATCAACCAGCCTTCGGATTCAGTTTTCACATGGAATGAAATATCATCGCCAACCACTTTTGGAATTATTGTTGTTTTTTTCTTCTTCATTTCATATACAACAGTGAACCCCTCTTTATTGTATGTCTTCAAGATACCTCCTTTTTCTTTAGGTCTGAGCCAAGATAGCCCTTCTAGATCCGTTTGGCTGAGTTCCCCGATGAATTTGGTTGTTTTCCCATCAAAGATACTGGCACCGGAGAACTTGTCCTCTCCATTGAAGTTCAGTACATTCTGGAGCAAAAAGCTGGAACCGGATTGCATTTGTGCATCTAATTTGGAGAGTAGAACGGGGTCCAGGATTTTATTGGACAAGTATGAATTACCGGTAATACCTGTAAGATAAAATGCTGGAATCCGGGAAGGATCATCTGAAGTCAGTACATCAACAGCGCGATGATGGCTAATCAACACTAGACAGTTAGGACGAATATCGTTATCCCGAAGTACAAAATCCAGCAGCTGGTCCAGACCATACTTTTTGGCGATATCCTTGGACACAACGATAACCTTCAGATGATGTCCGATGAGCGGATGATCTCGTCTCAGTGCAAACTGACGAAAGATTTGCAGCAAGGAATCTCCGGTAAGCTGTTCATTGGAATAGGACGTTTTACCAGAAGCAGGCGAACCGGATTGTTGGCTCTTCTGACTGCTGGAATTACCGGGAGCAATCTGTACCGTGGCTGTCACATTGTTCTGCTTGGAATACCCTCCTCCCTGATTGGCGATGTTCTCCTCAAATTCAGTCTCTTTGCCGATATCGATCCCGAGACCAACGTAGACACTTAGATCCTCTATCTCTCGACTGCTCCAACATCCGGATATCGTTAAGAGAATGCATAATACAGTGGCTAAGCGTAACAACATGCGGAATGTAATCATGCATGCTTGCCTCCTTTTTTGCGAATCAGACTTAACAACAGTAGTACCAGAGGTAAAATGCCAAACAAAAATACGGACACATTGCCTAGCATATCTCCTAGTACGAAGGTATCATCCACTGTTTTGGGTATCATTGCTGTCAGATAAATGAACGGCAGCAGGCCGTACATGATGCCTTTGATTTTTTTGGAACGAAACAAATCACGAATACCCACCGAAGCGCAGTAATGTGTAATTGCTGTAGTCGAAAAGATTTGCATAATCCAGATGACCAGCAATAAGGATTCAAAACGCTCGAATATCAGACCCTGGATTTCGAAGCTTCTTACCAAATCCAGCGTTGGCCAGGTTCGAGTTTTGATGCCATCGAGCGATAAACTGCCTATAACCATCACCACCGTGATCAAGTAGATAATAGTGGATATGAGTATCCCCCAGGTCATCGCTTTATTGCTCTTCTTCGGATTTTTCATATAGGCAGTCATGATTAACATCACCTCATAGCCCGTATAAGATAATAGTGAAGGCTTCAACCCTTGGAAAACGGGCATAATCCCATCACCGAGGACGGGTCTCAGATTGCCAATCTCGAATAGCTGATTACTAAGCAAAATTTCAATCACAAATATAATAATCGTAATCGGAAGGATGATCTCAAACACACGTACGATAACGCCAAGCCCGCCTGAAATCATATATACACCGATCCACATGAAGACCATCACAATCGCCCAGGTGGGGGTGCGTTCGAGCAGATACATCCCAGTCACTTCAGCCATAACTCTGATTTCGAATGCGGCAATAACTATGAAATACATAATCATAGACAATCCCAGTATGTAAGCAATCCAGCTGCCCGTAATCTCACGGGTGAACTGGAAGACGGTTTTCTCCGGAAATCTGCGACACAGGGTAACCAGAATTATTCCCACACCTATGATAATGAATCCAGATAGGATAATGGAAATCCAGACATCCGGTGTTCCGACAGCTTTGCTGGTCGTTCGAGGTAGTGTCAATATCCCGGCACCAAGCATGTAATTGACAATAATTACAACGGCCTGTGTCGTGGTTAGCTTTCCTTGGGAGCCATTCACTTAGTTCACCTCCAGACCTTCAGTAGATGGAATTCCATTTATTTTTTCCGATCATCATCGATCGGATTAGTCATTTTGGGACGCATTCTCATCATATTTAGCGGTGCACGGATAACAAAATCCTTCCATTCATTCATGTGATAGGGAACGGCTGGTGCAACATAAGGTACGCCAAAGCTTGAGAGTCGTGCCAGATGTGTACACACAAGCAGAAAGAACATAACCACGCCAAACAATCCGAGTACGGCTGCGCTGAACATAGCGGCAAATCGTAGAATCCTTAGCGTTAATCCCGCACTATAGACCGGAATCGTAAAGGAAGAGATGGCTGTTACCGCAACGACAATGACCAGAAATTGGCTTATTATTCCCGCTTGCACGGCTGCTTGGCCAATAATCAGACCTCCTACGATACCCATCGCTGGCGCAATCGGTTTGGGCAAGCGTATCCCGGCCTCCCTCAAGATTTCAATTGAAAGCTCCATGATGAGTACCTCAATAATTGAGGGGAATGGCACTCCAGTACGCGTTTCAATAATCGTCAATACTAGCTTGGTTGGAATAAGACCCGGATGAAACGAGATAAACGAGATATAGAGCGCAGGAGCAAGCAATGCCAGCATCGCGGCCATAAAACGCAGCACTCGCAAAAATGTTCCGGGAATCCAGCGTTCATAATAGTCCTCTGGAGACTGAAGCAACATGCTAAAGGTCACCGGTACAATTAATACAAATGGCGTTCCATCCAACAAAATTGCCACTCGGCCTTCCAGAAGGGCACCCATCACCCGGTCAGGTCTTTCCGTATTCAGTACCTGCTGAAAAGGACTCAGCGTATTATCTTCGATGAGTTGTTCCACATAACCTGATTCGAGCATTGAATCCATATCCATCTCTTCGATTCGCTTGCATACTTCTGCAACGAGATTTGGATCGGCAATATCCTGAATATAGGCTATCGCCAAATCTTTTTTGATCCGTGAACCCACTTCATACTTCTTAATAAACAGGCTCTGATCACTTCCATAACGACGTAAAATGCCTGTATTATCGCTTAATTGCTCTGTAAAACCAATACGAGGCCCACGAAGCAGTCCCTCTGACAAGGGTTCATTCATACCTCTTGTTTTGATCTTATGAGCTCCAATTAATAAAGCACCTGGCAAACCATCAACCAGCAGTGCATTTTTCCCAAACAACACACCAACTGCGAGTTCTTGGAGGGACTTCGTCTCCTCAACCAGACTGACAGGAAGTAATTGATCTTGCAGATATGCCGACAGTAAGTGTGCGTTGTCTGGATGAAGGAAACCCTCCTGCTTAAGTAGGGGAACACCTTCGAACATCAACGGTGTAATCAAGTGATCATCAACTAAGTCTTGATCTACCAGGCCTTCGGTATAAATGACCGCAGCCCGTGTATTCGTTCCCCTAATAATAAATTCCCGAATATGCACGTCTGCATTGAGTCCAAAGCTTTCTTTCACACTCGTCAGATTTATGCTGTACTTTTCGGTTAATTTAATATTGGCATAGTGGCCTGTTTCGGTCCCTTCACCCTGCCCTTTGGCTGCTGGCGAGATATCCTTCGAGGATATGGACGATGGCTTCGAACGAGAGAAGCTTCCGCGCTTAATGGCAGCATTGATCCAGCGCATGCTCAATGTAATACCAATTGGAATGATGAAGACCAAGAATGCCTGAATCCATATGGACCAATCCGGCACGTAGGATACAATTGTTGACCACATGTTCCCACCCCAACATTTCTCTGCATGACATAGCTGCAGGTATTCCCAAGTATTGTGTCCCCGTTTGATCACAATAATTCCCGTTTTTTTGAGTACTGAACGACAAAAAAACGGTTCCTGTGCAAGGAACCGCTATTACTATATATTGTTATACGATTCTGGTCACATGCTCCGCTTTGGCATCCAACAAGTGAGCTGAAGCAGCAATTGCTGTAAAATCATTCAGAGCGATCTCAATCTGCTTCTGGCTCTGCTCGACATATTCTTCTACCTTTTTGGTACCACCTGTGATATTACCAATCTCCTTTGTTATTCCGGTCACGCTATCACGAATCTCATTAATCGAACTCTCCACCATTGCGGATAGTTTCTTAACTTCCTTGGCCACGATATCGAATCCTCGTCCGTATTCTCCTGCATGTGCAGCCTCAATGGCAGCATTCAACGCGAGCAGTTGCGTCTGAGACGAAATCTCGCGTATCGTTCGTACCACGCCCTGAATCGATCCGGCTTGTTCCTGCAAATGAGTCAAAGTTGCACGGTTAGTAGCCGACACCTCTGATATATAGGAGATACTGGACATTAATTCCTGGCTCCGTTCAATGCCTACATCTGCCTGCCCATTTAGTTCATGAGACATCGTTTTTAGCTCATTCACTACGACCGAAATGTTGTTCTGACGGTTGGTAATGTTGGTGGCGATTTTGGAGACACCCAGTATCTTCTGATTCGTCTCATCGTACACCGGCATATATGTCGCCTCAAGCCATACGGAATTCCCCTTTGAATCCTTGCGTTCAACCTTGTCCTGAAAGCTGACACCATTAAATATGCTATTCCAAAAAGCATCATAGTCCGGGGTATTCGCAAAATGACCGAAGCACAGTTGCTGATGCTTCATGCCGTACATCTCATCTACCGTATATCCCATCGTCTGGGCAAAGACTTCATTCACGTAGGTTACCCGGCGATCCAGATCAAATCGAATGATAGCAAGACTTTTCTCCATCGCTTTGATAACCATTGCATCGGTGACAACATCTTTCTTTTCCATATCTAATATAGACACTTGATAACCCCCACAGTTCATTCCATAATAGACAGCCTTTAACTAGCAAAAAACAATCATAACAACATATGTATCCATCAGGTTCTAGATGGCTCTACTATGGATACCCGATTTGCAGCATTTTGGATCACCTGTTGTTATTTATTTTTATTGCAACCCTGTGAAGTCAAAATATATAGTTGTTCCTTCGTTTCAATGCTTCTTCAATATCCTGGATAAAAGGGTTCCATCAACATACTTTCGGAGCATATTCATTGTCCAGAAAAGAGACGTTATAACTTATCTTATCCGTAAAATATCTCTGTATCTACTAGTACGTATCGTAACATAAGGCAAAGAGGTATACACTTCTGTATTTGTAACGTATTTGTAACATAATTTCTGTTTTTTAATAACCGTTTAACCCCTATATACAAGAAAAACAGAACGATTTGTCATGCATCGTCCTGTTTCTTATCCAGTCTCATCTTTATTATTTTTTTCGTGGTGTCCAGCGCTTCGTTTCACTGTGATTCGGATACTGAATGCCCGCAGGATAGGAGATCAGCTCGATCAGCATCCCCCAAGGTGCTCTTCCATACACAAACTGATTGCCTTCTCCACCTTCAATATGACCGGTCAATGCCCCAGGCTCTGTTAGCAACACCCCGCCCGCTTCCTCGAAGTGTCGTGCAGCTTCTTGCATATCGTCCACATACAACGCCATATGCTGCAATCCGTAATCTGAGGCCCTAACTGGCTCCGATTGCGCTGTATTCACGTACTGAAATAACTCTATACTGGCGCTCTCCCCGAGCGATAACATCCGAATATGAATAACCTTTGCTCCTGAACGCAGTCCTAATTTAAGCTCTGCCTCGGGTCCTTTCTGTGGGGGATCATCCGGCGTTATATGGTCATAGGCAAGTTGAGCTCCAAACGCCTGTTGTAGAAATAGTGTCGCCTGCTCCATGTCCGGTACAGTTATTCCAATATGGTCAATTCCTCTCGTAATCATGTTATCCCTTCTTTCCTTTACCCATTGAACTTGCTTGTACACAGCGACATCCGTACCTATATGATTTACACGAAAAGGGGTCCGCTATAACCATCGGTTGCTCGAACAACCTTGTATAGAAACCGAAGAAAGAAGAGCGCATGATATCCATGGCTCTTCTTTTTTTGATGTTTTTAAGTTAGTTACAGGTTTATATACCGAGTGCTTAACCGAGGGCCTGAACTCATTTTAAAAATCATGCACAGTGACACATAGCTGAATCGCAATGCCAAATGGGTCCCGTACAATACCGTATCCTGGGCTGAATTCATTTTCTTCATACGGTACCAGTACCTTCACACCCTCATGTTGCATCAGAGAATGATACAGGTGATCGATTGTATCTTTATCCTTGGATTGAATACATAGTGACGTGCTGTTCCCCAGTTGCCATGCTCTCTCCGTGTCCATTGCTTCTTCCGCAATCATGACTTTGTTAACCCCAATCTCCAGCACCGAATGTGTAATATACTCATCTTGACCGGCAGGGTACTCGAAACCTGGGTTCATCTCCTTCATCTCTTTATAACTTTTCTTGAATATCACCTTGGCGCCCAGAAACTCTTCATAAAAAGCAATGGCTGCCGCCGCATCCCCGTTCATCGACAAAAATGGTATCACTTCAAAATTCATTATATTGCCTCCTTGTTCCTATTGGATTACACTTATCACTATAACAACAAAAGGTGCCAATGCATGGCACCATTAAGAGGGTTTGATATGAAAAAATCAGAACGTATGAACCAGATGCTGCGCTTTATTAATCAAAAACAACAGTTCACCCTGCAAGATCTCATGCAGGAGTTCCAGATCTCCAAACGAACCGCGTTACGAGATATCGCTTCATTGGAAGAGTTAGGTGCGCCCATCTATGTCGAATATGGACGCTACGGCGGATATCGACTGTTGCAACAGATGCAGCTGCCTCCCATTTCGTTTAATACGGGGGAGCTTCATGCCCTTTATTTTGCGATGCAGGCTCTCCGCAGCTTCTCCAGTTTACCCTTTCAAGTCTCTTTCCAGACCATTCATGAGAAATTTATGAGCGCGTTATCCGACAAGCAACGACAGGATATTGAGAACATCCAACACCGGGTTTACTTCCAACATACCGAGCAGATCCGCGACAGTGCACATTTGGAGTTTCTGTTGATGGCTGCTGTTCAGAATATAGTGATCCAGATTACGTACGCTAATCAGCGTAGATCCTCTGATCAAAGGCCATCTTCTGCAAACACTAATATCCGCACCATTCAACCCATCGCGCTCTATGCCAGGAAAGGCTATTGGTATTGTCAGGCCTATGATCTGCATAAACAAGCTTATCGTGTATTCCGCTGCGACCGCATCATTTCAGCCGAAACAACGGAGATTGAACCTTTAACTCATGTAAAGGAACTCTATTCACAGGATGCCCAATCTCTATGGAAACCATCGGAACAAGCAATTCCATTCAAATGCCTGATTGATGAAGCCGGGATGGAGCTATTCCAGCAAGAACATTTCCCATCTATGCAGATCAGCGAGAAGAGGGGACACATGTATCTTGTCGGTTCGTATGAACCTCACGAGCTTGATTTCATAGTGAGATATCTTGCGGGCTATGGTAAATCGATTAAGATTATGGAGCCCGTCATCTTACAGAAAGCATTAAGGCAGTACTACCTGGACTTATTGGATCATGTATAAAGATCATCATATTTCTATATCCATTTTACTTTACATGCCTTTTAGCTCTGCTCCTGGCTAACTTTCAACCTTTTTTTATTACCAATAGCCAATTGAACGATAATCTGCAACACGATGATGATAGCCAAACCATAAAATGCTTGCACGAAGCTGCCTGTTAGATCGCGGAGCCAGCCAATCGCCAGCGGCCCAAGTGCTCCAAGAATGTAGCCACCAGATTGAGTCATAGCCGACCAGCTACTCGCTTCCTGAGCATTGTTTGTCTCATCAATCGGCAACATAAGTGCAATCGGGAACAGTCCACCTGCACCAATCCCGAGCGGAATCGCAGCGAGCCACGGACTGACAGAGAGATTCAGCATCAGGACACCTATTAACTCCAACATCGCACATCCAACAAGCCAGAAGACACGTTTTTGGTACCGATGTACAAGCATGGGAATGAATAACGTTGAGGGCAGTGATATCAATGTAAATAACGTTTGGATGTTGCCAGCAGTCTCTTGGCTATACCCATGGCTCTGAATGGCTGGCGCAAGCCAGGCGGTTAATGAATAGAAGATCGCGGCCATCAATCCAAAGAACAGTGTCAGCACCCATGCACGCCTGTTCTTCACCGGAAGTGGTGCATGGACTACAGCCGAAGTTTGTCCGGATTGCCGCTCTGTACGCGCAGACCAAGCTAATTTTAACCAGATTGGCAATGCAATGGCTGCGAGTAATGCCCATGTAGCCAAAGAACCTCTCCAAGATCCACCCAGCGTATGCTGGAGCGGAACCGATAACCCCACACTAATGCTGGCCCCCATCACCATTGCTGTAGAGTAGATGCCGACCATGGCTGCCACTCGGTTAGGGAAATACTGCTTAATGAAGCTGGACAACAGCGGCCCTGCCAATGCAATCCCTACACCTGACAGAAAAGAAGTGAACATCATCAACGGAGTTGCGCCTACGAACAATCGTAATCCCGTACCTATCCCAATAAGGATTAAAGCCAGCACAATGGCTCCTTCGTTCCCCCACCTCCTACTTAGTCTTACAGAGAATGGAGCGAATATGCCCATACATAATACCGGTAGTGTAGTTAACAGACTGGCGGTCATGCCGCTCAAACCCAGATCATTCTGTATGGTACTCATCAGAGGAGAAATGGAAGTAATCGGTGGTCTTAAGTTCAGTGAAGCCAGAATAAGCGCCAATACAATATAAAAAAGTTTCATTATGAATCACCTCATGGGAGTAGTCTCGTTGCCTTCACCAAAGATCCTATTCTTTAATGACAAGATCTTCGGGTGATGCACGAATTAAGTATAGGATCATTATAATGATTGAACAATACTATTGTTTCTATTAAAATGATTACTAAAACCAATGATTAGAGGTGAATTCATGGAGATTCGTCAAATGGAAAACTTTATTACGGTGTGTGAGGAGCTTCATTTTACACGGGCAGCGGAGAAACTTGGCATATCTCAACCTACGTTGAGTCAACAAATACGTGGGTTGGAAGATGAACTTGGTGTTCCTTTGTTTGACCGCGTCGGCAAAAAAATTGTGATGACCCAGGCAGGCACTCTGTTTCTGGAGCACTGTGTACAGATGATCCGGCATTTACAGAATACCCAAGATGCGCTAGCTGAATTTCGGAATGATCAGCGGGGACGATTGGTGATTGGTGTTCTTCCATCCGATTTGGATTACCGTATCACTCCGCTGCTCGTTGATTTTCATGCCCGATTCCCCAAAGTGCAATTGAAAGTTATCTCTTCGATCTATGTCGTAAATCAAGTGTTGGAAAATGAAGTCGACATCGGCATCGAGATCACGTCTGCCCCGGATAGACGGCTTGTACGCATTCCTTTGTGCAGTGAAGAATATGTACTCGTCGTATCCGAGAATCATGATTGGGCTGAACGAAGCACAATTGAAATTCAGGAGTTGCGTGATATCCAAACGGTGATGTTCCCCGAAGGATTTACAGGCAGAGAATTGGTCGATGGCTATTGCCGTAAATATGGATTCACCCTAAATACCATCATGGAGACCAGTTCGGCAACCTCCATCATTAGCCTGGTCAAAGCCAACGTTGGAGGAACACTGCTGCCTTATCCTCTGATCAAAGCCATGAATGAGCCCACGCTACGTTGCATCCGAATTACAGACGATCCGCCCTACCGGCACTTTGAGATCATCCATCGGTCCGACCGTTACCTGACGCAATCGGCCAAGGCATTTATTGAGAAAACAATCGAGTATTTCAATCAAGGGTGAGTTTAAAAGGAGGATAATGAAATGATTATAAGAGAAGTTGGTTTGTTGACACATCAGGTCGAGGCCATAAAAGAGTTTTACGGTACACTAATGGAATTGAATCTTGTGGAGGATAATGCAACATGCGTTTCATTCCGTGCGGGGAACTCGGTCCTATCTTTCAAGAAGGCACCAGAACAAGAGAAGCCATACTATCATGTAGCATTTACGATTCCAACGAATAAACTTGCTGATGCAAAAAGATGGGCTCAAGACCGTAACATTTCATTGCTATCCAAAGATGGACAAGATGAATTTTATTTCCCCTACTGGGATGCAACAGCCTTCTATTTTTATGATCCAAGCGGCAACTTGATGGAATTTATCGCTCACCATTCACTCGATAATGCAGTTGATGAAGCTTTTGAAGCGAAGCATCTGTTATGTATTAGTGAAATCGGTCTGCCTGTCGATGATGTTCCTGAGACGATGAACACATTGAATGAGCATTATCAACTTGAACCATTTGCCGGAGACGGAAAACAATTCTCCCCCACGGGTGATGCAGAAGGCATGTTTATTGTCATTGATAAACAGAAGCCATGGTTCCCAGACGGACGTATGCCTGGTGTATTTGTTACAGAGGTGAAGGTGGAAACTGGGCAGCCCGGTAATCTGCGTATACAGGACGGCCTATACTCGATTGAATCGATATGATGTAAAAACGTACTGAATGAAAACCTATAGAGGGACTTCCGGCTTAATACTTACCAAAACCATCCTCACACGTGATATCCGATTTAAGAATTTCGTACAGATTTTGTTTGGAATTCTCTAATTTATTTTGTATTTCTTCAATTTCTGATATTTTCGCTCGGATAATGCTTGCTTGATCATTACTTGAAAACCCATGTTTAGAGATCATAGATTGGATCTCATGGATCGTAAAACCAACAGCTAAACATTGTTTGACCACTTCCAGATGCTGAATAATGCTCTGCGCATATATTCGATAGTTATTATGATCTCTCAGCATATGTTCATCCGGGATAATACCTATTTTCTCGTAGTAACGAATCGTGGATATCGGAAGGTTTACATGGTTCGCTACTTCACTAATCTTCATATGTATTTCCCCCGTTTCTTCTTCTTGCTATAAAGTATACTTCATAGTTTACAATCCTCATAGTGAGACAGATGGAGATATAATTTATACCCTACTCTCACCAATATAGATATGAGGAGAGATTTCAATATGAACACAATTACTGGTCAATTCAACAAAACAAATGATTTTGATAACATCGTCTTGGAGCGCCATTCCGTTAAAGCCTACGACCCTGAAGTGAAGATCAGCCGCGAGGAGATGACCGAAATACTGGCGAAGGCTTCACGTGCCCCTTCGGCCATTAACATGCAACCTTGGCGTTTTCTTGTTATCGACAGTGCTGAAGGCAAAGAGAAGCTTGCACCACTGGCCTCTTTTAACCAGACACAGGCACTAACGTCTTCCGCCGTCATTGCCGTGTTTTACGATGTCAACAACGTTGAATACATGGAAGAGATTTTCAGCAAATCAGTGGAACTTGGGTACATGCCCCAAGACATCATGGATATGCAGATGCAGCAGGTAAAACCTTATTATGCGAACATAAACGCATCCGAATTGCGTGACATGAACCTCATTGACTCAGGCCTCATATCCATGCAACTCATGCTCGTTGCCCGTGCCCATGGTTATGATACCAACCCTATGGCCGGTTATGACAAAGGCCAGATCGCCGAAGCGTTCGGCCTGGATAAAGAACGGTTCCAGCCCGTGATGTTGATCTCCATAGGGAAAGCAGCCAAAGATGGCTATCCTTCCTATCGTCTCCCGGTTGAAACGATTACAACTTGGGCATAATCAACAGCTACTCTCAAGACTAAAATGACTATGGATGATACTATAGTAAATACTAAGTCTGAAAAATAGATGGAAATCACTGTGCATCCCATAATACCAGAGTACTCATCCTATATCAGTTAAAGGCTTTCATTATAATAGCCTCATACTGATTTGGACATAGGAACATTAATTATACGTTCATAAACAAAGGGTCCTGATGACAACTGTCATCAGGACCCTTTGTTACATAACTTAAATACTTTTGTCAGGTGATAAAAAAGTCGTGAAACCACCACAAATTTTCATTACCACTTCCTCAATATACCGAATGTCGCATATAACGTGCTTAAATGATCCATTTTCACCCAAGCCGGGTAAAGGATTAGAAAATAATATCAATAGCCTCTAGCTCATCTTGCTCCTGTTCGGATTGCCCATTCAGGGAAATATCCTTGAGCAGCACCGAAGGTTGTTCGCCAATTTGGGTGATGATCACGAGCAGGTCCTGAGCGAAATTGTCGATCAGATTGCGCGTAAACAACTTGGTCGCATATTCAAACTGCCCGTTCATTCCCTCATCCAGCAACGAAATGACCAAGGTAAGGTCAAATTGGGAAACCGCATGCGTTTCCGGATAAGATTCGATCTGGATATCCCCGAAGTTTTGAACGTTATCTTCCTTCGTTTCCAGCGCAAACATGACATCAAATACAGGATTGCGGCTTTGATCTCGCGGCACCTGCAGCTTTTTCACAAGCTCTTCAAACGGATAATCCTGGTGGTCGTAGGCCCCCAGCATCGTTTCTTTGACTTCGTTCAAGTAAACAAGGAACGTCTTCTCCCCGGATGGATAATGACGAATCGCCAACGTGTTGACAAACATTCCGATGAGCGGCTCCAGGTCGGCATGTGTGCGGCCTGAAACCGGTGTGCCTACAATGAAGTCTTCTTGTCCCGAGTACTTGCTGAGCAGGATTGAATAGGCCGCCGATAACACCATATATAGGGTAGCACCGTTCTCATCGGCAATGCGCTGCAAGTTGTCAGTCATCTGCTTGTCGATACTGAAAGGCAGCACATCTCCCTCAAAGCTGCGAGCGGCAGGTCTGACAAAGTCCGTAGGTAGCTCAAGCGTTGGCAGTTCACCTTCCAGCATGTCCAGCCAGTAGGCTTCCTGGCGTTTCAGCCGTTCTTTTACAGGTTCTGACTGCTGCCAAGTGGCAAATTCCTTGTATTGAATCCGAAGCGGTTCCAGCGTCTCACCGTTATACAGGCGTAGCAGCTCTTCGATGAAGATACCCATCGACATGCCATCCGTGACGATATGATGAATGTCCAGCATAAGCAGATGACGTTCCGCTTCCCATTCAACTAAGCCCACACGCAGCAGCGGCGGCTGCTCCAAATCAAAGACACGTACAAAGGCATCCGCAATGCTTTTCGTTTCACTTTCCGTCGCCTTTGTATACTCGACGGCAAACTCCAAGTCCGAATAAATCCGTTGTACCGGTTCGCCGTCGACCATTTCGAAGCCGGTTCGCAAAACTTCGTGACGAGCGATTAATCCTTTGAGCGCCGCCTCGAATTGATTCCGCTCCAAGCGCCCGACCAGAACCGTCATGCCGGACATGTTGTAACTAAGCTCGGCCCCTTCCATCTGCTGCTGGATATACAGCCGCTTTTGCACAGAGGAAAGCGGATAATACTCCCTTTTATCCAGAACCGGAATGGAAAGAAACTCCTGCTGCTCCAATCGGCTAATCACTTCAGCCATCGCTTCAATAGTCGAGTACCGGAATACATCGCGCAGTGGCAGGTCCACGTGCAGCTCCTTGTGCACCTTGCTGACCAGCGTCGTCGCACGCAGCGAGTGACCGCCGAGGTCGAAGAAGTTGTCCGTCACACCAATCGTAACTGACCCAAGCACGTCCTGCCAGATGGAGACCAGTTTCGTCTCCAGATCGGTGCGCGGCGCCACGTATTCGCGCCCTGCACTTGCTCCCTCTTCCGGCGCCGGCAGCGCTTTCCGGTCGATTTTCCCGTTTGGTGTCAGAGGTAAATGCTCCAGCTCCACAAAGTACGACGGGATCATGTAACCTGGCAGCTCGCTGGAGATCGCTCGTTTCAGGTCGGCCGCCGTCAGTTCGATATCCGTTGTGTAGTAGGCGCACAGCGCCTTTTGACCGTTCCCATCACTTCGAACCAGCACCACCGCTTCGCGTATACCTACCACCCGCAGCAGCTGCGACTCAATCTCACCCGTTTCGATCCGGTAGCCCCGGATTTTGGCTTGATTGTCGATCCGGCCGATGAAATCCACGTTTCCGTCCTCCATCCACTTCGCCAAATCTCCCGTGCGATATAACCGCTCACCCGCGGTGAAAGGGCTGTCTACAAACTTC
The DNA here is from genome assembly GCF_056395745.1 of Paenibacillus sp. 10L310. NCBI lineage: Bacteria > Bacillati > Bacillota > Bacilli > Caryophanales > Paenibacillaceae > Paenibacillus > Paenibacillus sp. 10L310. Next base: position 209,252 of record NZ_JBFTKC010000008.1, read on the forward strand.
TCTTCCGTCAGCTCTGGACGGTTCAAGTACCCACGTGCTACGCCAACGCCGCCGATGACCAGCTCGCCCAGCACACCGACGGGTACGGGATTCAGATGTGCATCCACGATGTAAAACTTCGCATTCAACCACGCTTTGCCAATCGGCACATGGCCTGTCTGCGGCAGTTTCGCCAATTCTTCGTCATAGAAACTGGAGTCGATTGCCGCTTCCGTCACACCATAGGCGTTAATGATGCGGAACGACGAGCCAAACCGCTCCTGCAAGGTACGGTAATCCGCTACACTGCAGCTGTCCGAGCTTGTGATCAACAGCTCCATACCGCTTAACTTTAGCCCCTGCTCATGCACGTATTCCATAAACGGCACGATCAGTGCTGGTGTTGATTCAAAGATCGTCACTTGCTCCTGCTCTATCCAGTGGTGCAGACGAGACGGATCAATCCGGTCGTCCTTCGGTACAATGACCATGGTGCCTCCGTTATACAACGTGCGTGCGATATCGCCCACGAAAACATCAAATGAGAAGCTTGCGAGTTGCAGCAGTCGCACCGGGAACTGATCCAACCGGTATTCCCGTCGGTAGCCCGCTGCCGTGTTCACTAGGCTGCGATGCTCGATCATCACGCCTTTTGGCTTGCCCGTCGTTCCCGACGTGTAGATGACGTACGCCAGATCCTCCGGACGGGCTTCATGGAAGCTGTCCATACCGACAACATCAACATCATTTGGATGACTCTCGCCACCACCGTTCACAGCCCCCGTTAGCTTGCCGTTGACTCGATCGGGAGCACTGTTGGAGCCTTGGCCAAAGTCCATTGGCACATTCGCTCGATCTTCGCTGTATGACGTTTCGTCATCGAGATACAGCACCGTCGCCAGTGCCAGTTCCTCTTCACCGAGCCAGGCTTCGGCACGCTCTCGCAGCGGCGTTTGCGTCAGCAGCACCTTCGCTCCGCTGTCTTCGAGCATGAACCGCACACGGTCTGCCGGATAATCCGGGTCGAGGGGTACATACGCCCCGCCTGCTTTCCAGACGGCCAGCACGGCCACCAACAGGTCCACCGAACGCTCGGCGAGAATGCCAACAATCTCCTCACGGCCGATTCCACTTGCGCGTAGCATCGCCGACAGGCGGTTCGCCCGCTCGTTCAGCTCCACATACGTCAGCCGATCGTTTTCGTAAACGACAGCTTCAGCTTCCGGCGTGTGTTCCACCTGTTCCTCGAACAGTCGATGGAACGCTGCCATAGGAGCCTGTTCCGGTTGCGCAGGGTTAAACGCGCCGACAATCTGCTCTTTTTCCTCTGCCGTTAACAAGTTCAGCTCGGCAATAGTCGCCGACGGGTTGCAGAGAATGGATTCAAGCAGCTGCAAGTAGTGAACAGCCAATTTCTCCACCGTTTCGGTTTTGTATAGAGCTGTGGCGTATTCAAACAGATATTCCAAGCCGTCCTCAATCTCGGTGACGTCCAAGCTGAGATCGAATTTGGAAACAATTTCTTCGCTGGCATACGTCGACAGATGCAGTCCCGGAAGCTGAATTTCCACATTTTCTGTATTCTGCAAAGCAAACATCGTATCAAACAGTGGATGACGGCGTAGATCACGAGTCACGTTTACCTTATCCACCAGTTCCTCAAACGGATAATTCTGATGTTCAAAAGCACCAAGCGTTGTCTCCTTGATTTCCTTCAAGTAGTCAAGGAACGTTTTACCGGCAGCCGGGTAACTGCGGATGGCCAATGTATTAACGAACATCCCGATCAGCGGTTGAACGTCGCTGTGATTTCTGCCCGCAATCGGCGTACCAACCACCACGTCTTCCTGACCTGAATATTTATGCAGAAGCACGTTATACGCCGCAAGCAGAACCATGTAAAGCGTTGCGCCGTTTTCAGCTGCAAGCCGTTTCAGACCTTCGCTTTTCTCAATATTCATAAACAATTGCAGCGTACGGCCCTCGTAGCTCTGCATAGCCGGGCGCGGATAGTCCGTTGGCATTTCCAGAACTGGCAGTTCTCCGCTGAACATGTCAATCCAGTAGGCTTCCTGCTTGGCAAGCTGCGTTTTCTGCTCGTCCGATTGCTGCCATACTGCATAATCTTTGTACTGAATGCGGAGTGGCTTGAGCGGCTCCCCGCTGTACAAGTGCACAAACTCTTCGATCAGTACGTCCATTGAAACGCCGTCCGATACGATATGATGTGTATCGAACATCAGGATGTGCCGGTCCGGCGCCAGTTCGGCAATGCCCACCCGCAGAAGTGGTGGCTTGGCTAGATCAAACGCACGAACGAATTGGCGCACCGTTTCTTCCGCCTGCTCCCCGCTGATCTGCACATATTCCACCTGGAAGGTGACTTCTTCGTAAATCCGCTGAACCGCTTCGCCTTCAACCATCTCAAAGCTGGTACGCAGCGTTTCATGACGAGCTACAAGCTCGCGGAACGCTTCTTCAAACCGCTGCCGGTTGAGTTGCCCTTCGAGCAGCATAGCTCCCGGTATATTGTAGCTCAGCTCGCCTCCTTCCAGCTGGTTCAAGATATAGAGACGTTTCTGCGCAGAAGAGAGCGGATAATACTCGCTAGGTTCCGCAGCCGGAATAGCCATAAACGAGCCGATCTCCAAATGCTCCATAGCCACAGCCATTTCCTCAACTGTCGAGTAGCGGAATACGTCGCGAAGCGGGAATTGGGCGCCCAGCTCCTTATGCATTTTGCTGACAAGTGTTGTCGCCCGCAGGGAGTGTCCTCCGAGGTCGAAGAAGTTGTCCGTTACGCCTACCGCCTTATCCCGAACTAGTACCTCCTGCCAAATGGCGGCCAGCTTCGCCTCCATTTCGGTGCGCGGCGCCACGTATTCGCGGCCTCCGCCTGCTCCCCCTTCCGGCGCTGGCAGCGCCTTCCGGTCAATTTTCCCATTTGGCGTTAGAGGCAATTGCTCCAGTTCGACGAAATACGACGGAATCATGTATCCCGGTAGCTCGCTGGAGATCGCCCGTTTCAAATCTGCCGCCGTCAAGCCTTCTTCCACTGTATAATAAGCGCACAACGCTTTCTGCCCTTCTTGATCTTCCCTGACAACAACGACCGCTTCCTTCACGCCACCTACACTCAGCAGCTTTGCTTCGACTTCGCCCGTCTCGATCCGGTAACCCCGGATTTTTGCCTGGTTATCGATCCGGCCGATGAAGTCCACGTTGCCGTCCTCCATCCACCGCGCCAAATCTCCCGTGCGATACAACCGCTCACCCGCGGTGAAAGGGCTGTCTACAAACTTCTCTTCCGTCAGCTCTGGGCGGTTCAAGTACCCGCGCGCCACACCGACTCCGCCGATAACCAATTCGCCCAGCACGCCGACTGGCACCGGGTTCAGATGTGCATCCACGATGTAAAACTTCGCATTCAACCACGCTTTGCCAATCGGCACATGGCCTGTCTGCGGCAGCTTCGCCAACTCCTCGTCATAGAAACTGGAGTCAATTGCCGCTTCCGTCACGCCGTAGGCGTTGATGATGCGGAACGACGAACCAAACCGTTCCTGCAAGGTCCGGTAATCTGCCACACTGCAGCTGTCCGAGCTTGTAATCAACAGCTCCATGCTGCTTAACTCTAGTCCATGCTCATGCACGTATTCCATGAACGGCACGATCAGTGCCGGCGTTGATTCAAAGATCGTCACTTGCTCCCGCTCTAACCAGTAGTGCAGACGAGACGGATCAATCCGATCGTCCTTCGGTACAATGACCATCGTGCCGCCGTTGTACAACGTCCGCGCGATATCGCCCACGAATACGTCAAACGAGAAGCTGGCGAGCTGCAACAGCCTTACCGGGAACTGATTCAACCGGTATTCCCGCCGGTAACCCGCTGCCGTGTTCACCAGGCTGCGGTGCTCGATCATCACGCCTTTTGGTTTGCCCGTCGTTCCCGACGTGTAGATGACATACGCCAAGTCCTCCGGACGGGCTTCATGGAAGCTGTCCATGCCCACAACTTTTGGATGGCTCTCATTACGGTCGTTCACAGCACCCGTCAGCTCGCTGGAGATCAGACCTGAAACCATGCTGGAGCCTTGGTCGAAGTCCATTGGTGCATTCGCTCGATCTTCGCTGTATGACGTTTCGTCATCGAGATACAGCACCTTCTCCAGTGCTAGTTCCTCTTCGCCGAGCCAGGATTCGGCACGCTCTCGCAGCAGCATTTGTGTCAGCAGTACCTTCGCTCCGCTGTCTTCCAGCATGAACCGCACGCGGTCCGCCGGATAATCCGGGTCAAGCGGTACATACGCCCCTCCCGCTTTCCAGACGGCCATCACGGCCACCAGCAAATCGACCGAACGCTCGGCGAGAATGCCAACGATGGTCTCCCGGCCTATTCCGCTTGCACGTAGCGTGGTCGACAGGCGGTTCGCCCGCTCGTTCAGCTCCGCATACGTCAGCCGATCGTTCTCGTATACGATGGCCTCCGCTTCCGGCGTGCGTTCCGCCTGTTCCTCGAACAGTCGATGGAACGCTGCCACAGGAGCCACTTCCGGCTGCACCGGATTAAACACGCCGACAATTTCTTCTTTTTCCGCCGCCGTTAAAAGCTCTAACTCATGTACACGAACATTCGGATTAGCCGCAACCTGCTCCAATGCACGGGCAAAATGACCGTGGATCTGCCTGATGTCTTGCTCTCTGAATGTCAGTGTATTGTACGTAAACCGCAGCAAAATATGCTCTTCCGGAATGACGGTAATGTCCAGATCGTAGTTCGTTTGTTCCGGCGATTGGATATTAGCGATTTTCAGCGCTTCTTGTCCTCCGCCGACAACCTGCTCAATCTGTTCTTCCATCGGATAATTTTCAAAGACCATAATATGGTTGATCAAGTCGCTCTTTTGCTCGCTCAGCGACTGAATTTCGAACAGCGGGAACGTTTCGTAAGCTCCCGATGTCAGCGCTTGATCCTGGGTTTTTCTCAAAATATCGGCTACCGTCTCCTCGGCTTTGCCTTGAATACGGACGGGGATCGTATTAATAAACAGACCGATCATGCTTTCGATACCCGGAATCTCTGCTGGACGCCCGGATACGACGGAGCCAAATACAACATCTTCGCTGTTGTTGTATACCTGCAGAACCAGTCCCCATACGGTCTGCATGAATGTATTAAGCGTCACCTGATGCTGGCGCGCCACCCGCTCGATTTGCCCAGTCAGTTCCTTGCTGAGTTCCACATCGATCTCAGCTGCTTCAAAAGCGCCCTGCTTCAGCCCTGTTTTCTCCCGAGGCAACTTGGTCTGCTGATCATAACCCGCCAAATACTCGGACCAGTAACGCGAAGCTTTCGCGGCATCTTGAGCTTCCAGCCATTCGATATACCGAGAGTACGAGGTAACCGGAGGAAGCTCCAGCGTCCGTTGCTCCTGGAACGCGAAGTAGGTGTCGAACACTTCCTTGATCATTAAGGACATGCACCAGCCGTCCAACAAAATGTGATGGTGACTCCAGATCACTTGGTAGGACTCGTCGCCCGTACGCAAAACTGTAACGCGCATCAGAGAGCCTTGGGCCAAATCGAACTTGTTCGCTTTATCCGCGCTGACAAAATCTGCCATTGTCTTCTCCGGGTGTTCATCTCTTGCCGAGCGAATATCTTCAAAGTACACTTCACACTTCCGCTCGCGGAATACCACTTGAATAGGCTCGTCTCTCCAGCCGGTAATAAAATTGGTCCGCAGCGCCTCATTTCGCTGTACCAGCGTATCCAATCCGCGGGTGAAGGCTTCCACATTCAGGCTTCCATACAGATCGAAGGTCACCTGTTCGAAGTAAGCTTCCGAATCGGCATCCAGCAAGCTGTGGAACAACATCCCTTTTTGCAGCGGAGTCAGGGTGTATACATTCTCCAGTTGGCCGAGTGCCGCCGTATGTTCGGACAGCCGCTCCAGTTCCTCCACCGTCACATCTTGAAGCAGTACGTCACTAGGCGTAAGCTCCGGCCGCTCTTTCGATACGCAATGGCTGATGACTTCACGCAAACTCGATTGAAGTAGGGTGCCCAGGCGCTCAACCGTCTCCCGTTGATACTGGGTTTCCCCATAACGGATCGTAAGTTCCAACACGCCTTCCGATACCACACCGTTGATATCGAGGACATAATTCATCACAGCATTCGGGCTTGAATCGGAGCCCGGACTGAACGGAGACGGCTGCGAGCCGCTGCTTTCGTAATCCTGGTCGAACTGACCCAGATAGTTGAAACTGATCTCCGGCTCTAAAGCAAAGCGCTCGCCGTCATGCGGCGCCGACAAATAACGCAGGATGCCGTAGCCGATTCCTTTGTTCGGAATGCGGCGCAAGCTTTCTTTCACCTGTTTCACCTGATGACCGAGAGCCTGGACGTGACCCGGCTCCAGAACGACAGGGAATTGGCTTGTAAACCAGCCTACCGTGCGTGTAATGTCCACATCCGGCAAAAGTTCTTCCCGACCGTGGCCTTCGAGATTCACCAGCACGCGTTCCCGACCGCTCCAAGCTTGTATCGCGAGGCCAAGCGCAGCAAGCAGCAAATCGTTCATTTCCGTATGGTAAGCACGGTGTGCCTGCTTCAGCAGCTGTTCGGTTTCCTCCGCCGTCCAGCGGACGGTCACGAGCCTGCTGTCCTTCAGCTTGGATGTGCCTTGTTCAAAATCTTTCGGAAGCGGCTCATAGGTCAATTGCTCGATATGCTGCCAATACGCTCTCTCGATTTCCATCGCCGGTCCGTTCGCATAATCAGCGAGCTGTTTCGCCCACGTTTGGAATGAGTCCGTTTTGAGCGGCAGACGGATCAGCTTCCCTTGCAGCGCCTGCTCATAGCCGGCAGCAAAATCCTCAAGCAGAATCCGCCAGGATACGCCGTCTACGACCAAGTGGTGGATCGCGATCAGCAGATGATCTCCATCCGCACAACGGAACAAGCCGAGCTTCAGCAAAGGCCCTGCCTGCAGGTCAATGCTGCGCTGAAGCTCGTTCGCCTTGGCTTCGATCGCCTGCGCGCAGTCCGTCATTCCGCGGAAATCGATCACTTCTAGGCTGTAGAGCTCGCCGTCACTTTCCTCGATGGCCCGGTTCCATGCCGCATACCCGCTCTCGGTCCAGCTGAAGACGAGGCGCAGCGCATCGTGATGCTCGGCCAGCTTCCGCACGGCCTGACGAAGCGCCGCTTCGTCATAGCCTTCCTCCCGGTACAGCATCACCGCCTGGTTAAAGTGGTGCAGCTCGGCGAACGACTGCTCGAAGAACCAGCGCTGAATCGGCGTCAGCCCCGTCTCTCCCGTAGCTGCCCCCTGATCGGCGCGTCTTAAGACCGACTGGAGATACGGGCTTAATTCCGCTACGGTCGGATATTTGAACAAATGCTTAATTTCCAGCTTGTATCCGGCCTGATATAGCCTGGACGACACCTGGATCGATTTAATTGAATCCCCGCCGAGCTCGAAGAAATTGTCCATCACGCCGATCGGACGACCCGTTCCCAGCACTTTTTGCCACACCGCAACCAACGTCTGCTCCGCCGCCGTCCGGGGCGCCACGTATTCCGTTCCAACGAGCATACTGCTTTCCGGTGCTGGCAGCGCCTTGCGGTCGAGCTTCCCGCTGTGTGTGAGGGGCATCCGCTCCAGCTGCACGAAGTAGGACGGAATCATGTACGCAGGCAGATCCTCCGCCAGCGCGCTTCGCAGCTCGCTCGCCGCAAGCGGCTTGTCCGCCACGAAGTACGCGCAGAGCTGCTTCTGACCGGCTTCGTCCTCTCTGGCGATGACAACCCCCTCTTGTACGGACGCCGCTTTCAGGACCTGCGCCTCCACCTCGCCGAGTTCGATCCGGTACCCGCGGATTTTCACCTGATGGTCGATCCGGCCCATATACTCGATGTTGCCGTCCGGCAGCCATCTGGCCAGATCGCCCGTCCGGTACATCCGCCCGCCCGGCGCGAACGGACACTCTACGAATTTCTCCGCGGTCAGCTCGGGACGGTTCAAGTAGCCTCTAGCCAGACCTTCGCCCGCGATGCACAACTCGCCCGGCACGCCGATCGGCTGCAGCGCTGTCGTCCCTTCCTTGACAATATGCAGCCGGATGTTCGAGATCGGCTTGCCGATCGGCACCGATACATACGCCTCTTCCGGTCCGCAATCGTAGTACGAGACATCAACCGTCGCTTCCGTAGGCCCATAAAGGTTGATCAGCTGCGCTTGATTCACGGATGACGAAATCCACTGCCAGAACCGGCTCACATGCGACGTCGCCAGCGCTTCCCCGCTTGCAAACACCCGTTTCAGCGAAGACAGCTTGTTACCCAGATCTTCGCTCGGCTGACGCTCGACATATTCGAGGAAGGCGTGCAGCATCGACGGCACGAAGTGCATCGTGGTGACGGCTTGCCGTTCGATCGTATCCAGAATCGTCTCGGGATTCTTCTCTCCGCCCGGCGGCAGCAAGCAAACTTTGGCCCCCGTCCAAGCCCACCAAAACAGCTCCCACACGGAAACGTCGAAGGTGATCGCCGTCTTTTGCAGAATCGTATCCCTGGAGTCGATCGGGTATGCATTCTGCATCCACAGCAGCCGATTGATCACCGGACGGTGCTCCACCATGACGCCTTTGGGCTTGCCTGTCGAGCCCGATGTGTAAATGACGTAGGCCAGATGCTCCGGTCCGCTGGCCAGCTCCAGATTCGAGCCGTCTTCGTCATACGCGGATGGATCGTTCAGATCGACGAGCGATAGATCACCAAGTGGCTCGGTCCCAGCAAATGACGCGCTTTCCCGCAAATGGCTTTGAATCAGCAGCAGCCTAGCGCACGAATCTTCGAGCATGTAGCGGATACGCTCCTGCGGGAATTGCGGGTCGATCGGCACGTAGGCGCCCCCGGCCTTCAAGATCGCATAGATGCCGACAATCATCTCCAGCGAGCGCTCGGCCATGATCGCGATCGGCTGATCGGCCTGCGCGCCAGAGGCACGCAAGGATCGCGCCAGCCGGTTCGCCCGCTCGTTCAACTCCCGGTAAGTCAGGCGGCTGTCCTCATAGACAACGGCCACCTGCTCCGGCGTTCGCTCTGCTTGCTCCTCGAACAGCTCGTGGATTGTTCTCTCTCTCCACGACTCATCCGCTTCCAAGCCTGGACCCTCTGAGGCGGATTGCTTCGCCAGAGCCGAAGACGACACGGCAAACCCGACCAGCAAATCATGCTTTTCGCTGTCCTTCAAGATGTTCAAATCCGAGATCCTCGCACCCGGCTGAGCCAGGATCGATGCCAAAAGCTGCTCGTAATGACCCGCCAGCCGTACCATCGTTTCCTGTCTAAACAACGAGGTAGCGTACTCGATCTTGCAAACTAGCTCGTTACCCTCTTCCACGATATCCAGGCTAAGATCAAACTTTGCTCTCTTTTCCTCGATGTCAAACAGCGACCATTGCAAGCCTTCCAGGGCTAAATCCAGGCTTTCGTGCTTTTGCAAAGAAAACATGGTGTCAAACAGCGGATTCCGGCTTAAATTCCGGCTCACCTGAAGAGCTTCTACCAGCTCCTCGAACGGATAGTCCTGGTGCTCGTAGGCTCCAAGCGTCGTTTCCTTCACATCCTGCAAGTAATCCAGGAACGTCTGCTCTGCCGTCGGACCCAAGCGAAGGGCCAGCGTATTGACAAACATACCGATAATCGGTTGCAGGTCGGCGTGAGAACGAGCGGCAATCGGAGTGCCGACTACGATATCTTCCTGTCCCGCGTATTTATGAAGCAATACGGAGTATGCAGCCAGCAGAAGCATGTACAGCGTCGCCCCCGAATCTCCGGCAAGCCGTTTTAGAGCTTCGCTTTTCTCCGCATCCAGCGCAAACGTGAGCGTTTGACCGTCAAACTGCCGGACGGCTGGGCGGGAGTAGTCAAGAGGCAGCTCAAGAACCGGAAGCTCGGAGCTGAATACCCCGCGCCAGTATTCCTCCTGCCGTTTGATACGCTGACATTGCTCGTCGGATTGCTGCCAAACGGCGTAATCCTTGTATTGAATCCGCAGCTCCGGCAATTCTTCCCCATTGTAAAGCCCCACAAATTCGCGTAGCAGCACATCCATGGAAAGACCGTCCGAACCAATATGATGCATATCCAGCGCCAGCAGGAATTTCTCTTTCTCAAGTATGATCAGCAGGGCGCGCAGCAAAGGCGGCTGGGTCAAGTCAAAAGGCTGAATGAAACCTTCCAGAATGGCCGCGACCTGATCTTTGCTTGCTTGAAGCTTCTCGACCTTGAAATCTACGAGCGGATGAATACGCTGAACCGGCTCTCCATTCACGATTTCAAAACCGGTGCGCAGCATATCGTGCCGGGCCACCAAAGTAGTCAGCGCCTTTTCCACTTTGGCCTCGTTCAAAGTCCCTTTCAATTGCAAGGCGCTTGGAATGTTGTAATTCAGCTCCGAGCTATCTAGCTGGTGCAGGACATACAGCCTTTTTTGCGCAGAGGAAACTGGATAATATGCTTTCTCTTCCGCTTTTGGAATGGAGCTGTGCTCTGATTCTTCCAACCTGGCAATAGCCCCGGCCATCGATTCTACCGTCATATAGCGGAACACATCGCGCAGCGGAAGTTCAACGTTCATTTCCTTCCGAATCTTGCTGACAAGGTTTGTCGCCCGCAAGGAATGCCCTCCGAGCTCAAAGAAATTGTCCAGGACTCCAATGCCGGAGTAACCCAGCACTTCCTCCCAGATCTTCACAAGCTGGGACTCCGTAAGGTTACGAGGAGCTACGTATTCGACGCCCGTTTGCAGGCTACCTTGCGGCTCCGGCAGCGCTTTGCGGTCCACTTTGCCGTTCGACGTCAGCGGCATGCGCTCCAGCTGCACGAAATACGACGGGATCATGTATCCCGGCATTCCCTGTGCCAGCGAGGTTCTCATTTCGCTGACTGTCAGCGTCCGGTCTGCAACAAAGTAGGCAACAAGTGCCTTCTCTCCCTCGTTGTCCTGACGGGCGAGCACCACCGCTTCTTCCACGCCCTCCACGTTCAGAAGTTGCGTCTCGATTTCGTCCAGCTCAATCCGGTACCCGCGGATTTTGACCTGATGGTCGATCCGGCCAAGGTATTCAATGTTGCCGTCCGGTAGCCAGGCCGCCAAGTCACCCGAACGGTACAGTTTTCCCCCCTCCGCAAACGGGGAATCAACGAACTTTTCCGCCGTCAAATCCGGTCGATTCAGGTATCCTCTTGCCAGGCCTTCACCGGCCACGTACATTTCGCCTGCTACGCCGATCGGAACAGGACGACGGTTTTCATCCAGAACATACACGCTCAGCGTCGGGATCGGCTTGCCGATATTACTCTTTGCCGCCTCCATCTCGATCCATGTAATTTCCTTATACGTCACGTGAACCGTCGTTTCGGTAATACCGTACATATTGATCAGCTTTGTCTCCGGGTACTTCGTCTTGAAACCCTTGAGCAACAGCGGGCTGAGTGCTTCGCCGCCAAAGATGACGTTGCGAATCCGCAGATTGTACGGATGGTCCGCTAAAACCTCACGCAGCAGTTGGTAGAAATATGTTGGCGTCTGGTTCAAAATCGTGACCCGTTCGCGGCTCAGCAGTGCCAAGAACTCGGCTGGATTTTTCGCCGTAAGTGGCGGTACGATAACCAGCTTTCCTCCATTCAGAAGTGCTCCGTACATCTCCCAGACGGAGAAATCGAAGCAGAACGAGTGGAATAACGTCCACGTGTCGGACGGCCCAAAGTCGAACAGGTTCTTGTCGTTGAACAAAAGGCGCACGACGTTTTTATGCTCAATCAACGTGCCTTTGGGTTTGCCGGTCGTTCCCGATGTGTAGATGACATAAGCCAAGTTACCCGGGCCAGAAATTGGTTCCAGATTCGAAGCGTCCAGTGCATCAGCGGAGTCCGCCCCTTTGTGGCCCCAAACGAAATCGTCCAATTCAAGGCGCGTTCCTGCGAAATCGGTCTTCTCATGCAAATGCTTTTGAATCAGCAATAACGGTGCGCCCGAATCCTCAATCATGAAGCGGATGCGTTCCTCCGGGTAGTCGGGATCGACAGGCACGTAGGCTCCGCCCGCTTTGAGAATCGCCAGAATGCCGACGACCATATCAAGTGAACGTTCGGCCAGAATCGCTACCAACTGATCCGCTTCGACTCCTGTCTCCCGCAGCTTACGCGCAAGGCGATTGGATCGCTCGTTCAGTTCGTGGTAGCTCAGCTGCCGCTCATTCATGACGGCGGCCACGTTATCCGGATAAAGCTTCGCCTGCTCTTCGAACAAGCCATGAATCGTCTGCTGACGCGGGTAGTCTGCCTCCGAATCATTAAAACCGCGCACCAGTTCACGGATTTCCTGCTCGGTTAGCATTTCCAGCGAAGCAATATCCCCTTCCGGCGCTGTTGCGATAGTTTCGAGTAGCTTGTCATAATGTCTGGCGAACCGTTCCGCGGTCTCCTGTTTATACAAAGCCGTAGCGTACTCCAACCGGCATTCGAGCTGGCCATCCAGTTCCGAAATGTCCAGAAGCAGCTCGAACTTAGACGTTCGGTTTTCCAACGGATAAAACGATTGCTCCAGCCCCTCGATGACAATTTGCTCATTCTCCGTATTTTGCAGGGAGAAGAACGTATCAAAGAGCGGATTCCGGCCGGTCGCGCGCGGAATATGAAGACTTTCCACCAAATCTTCGAACAAATAATTTTGGTGTTCAAAAGCCCCGAGTGTGATTTCCTTCATTTCTTCCAGGTACTTAAGGTACGACTTGGAACGCTCCGGATGGCTGCGAATGGCAAGCGTGTTGATAAACATACCTACGATTGGCTGCACTTCTTCCTGCGTTCTTCCGGCAATCGGCGTTCCCACGATCAGATCTTCCTGACCCGAATATTTATGCATAAGGATCGAGTAAGCAGACAACAGCACCATGTACAGGGTCGTGCCCGTCCGTGCGGCCAGTTCTTTCAGCTTTTCCGTCCGTTCATTCCCAATATCAAACTTCACGGTCCGGCCGTCAAAACTTTGCACCGCAGGCCGCGGGAAGTCCGTCGGCAGTTCCAATACAGGAAGCTCGCCCGACAGCTGTTCCAGCCAGTACTCCTTCTGCGGCTGGATCAACTGCCTGTAGGCTTCGGAATGCTGCCAAACGGCATAATCTTTGTATTGAATACGCAACGGAGCCAGCTCCTCACCACGATACAGGCGGCTGAACTCGTCGAAAAGCAATGCTGTCGAGATGCCATCCGAGACGATGTGATGCATATCGAACAACAGGATGTGGCGATCCTCGGCGACTTCGATCAGGCCGATGCGAAGAAGTGGCGGCTTAGTCAGATCAAACGGGTGATAGTATGCTTCCACCACATGGTCCACTTCTAGCTCGCTCGCCTGGAAATAGTCTACAGCAAACTCCACCTCGTCATAGATGCGCTGCACAAGCTCGCCTTGAACCTGCTCGATCCCGGTACGCAGCGTCTCATGGCGCTGAATCAACGCCCGGAATGCGTACTCTACGCGCGTGCGGTCCAGCTTGCCTTCGAGAAGAAGCGCCGCCGACATATTGTAGCTACGCTCGGCCGCGTCAAGCTGGCGCAGGACGTACAGACGCTTTTGCTCGGATGAAACCGGATAGTACTCGGTCTCTGCCGCCTTTGTAATCTCATAGGTTTCCTGCTGCTTTAAACCGCTAATTCTTTGGGCAAGCTGTTCGATCGTGGTGTAGCGGAAAACGTCCCGCAGCGGAACCTCGACTTGTAGCTCTTTTCGAATCTTGGAAACAAGCGCGGAGGCCCGCAAGGAATGACCACCCAGGTCAAAGAAATCGTCTTGGACTCCAACTCGCGCAATACCCAGCACCTGCTGCCAAATAAGAGCAAGTCTTGTTTCCAGCGTTGTGCGAGGAGCCACATACTCACGGCCGGCTTCTATCTCTCCGGTCGGCTCAGGTAGCGCTTTACGGTCAATCTTGCCGTTCGGTGTGAGCGGAAGCTGATCAAGAGACACCAACCGGGCCGGAACCATATGCGCAGGCAACTCTTGTTTCAATTGGGACAGCAGATCGCTCAGTTGCAAGGAAACATCCCCCGCCACGTAACCGCACAAATACTTTTGCCCCTGCTCATCCGTACGGTCAGTCACCACAGCCTGCTTGACCCCCGGGAAACTGAGCAGGGCCGTTTCAATTTCGCCGAGTTCGATCCGGAACCCGCGAATTTTCACCTGATAGTCGATCCGGCCGATGAAGTCAACGTTGCCGTCTTCCAGCCAGCGGGCCAAATCTCCTGTACGATACAGACGTTCTCCAGGCACAAACGGGCTGTCTGCAAACTTCTCGCTGGTTAGGTCCGGACGGTTCCAATACCCGCGCGCCACCCCGGCGCCGCCGATGACAAGCTCCCCCGGAATCCCTACAGGAACCGGCTTTAACCCGGCATCTACAATGTAAAACCGGGCGTTCAGCCAGGCTTTGCCGATCGGCACATGACCCAACGATGGCAACTTGTCCAGCGGCTCATCGTAAAAGCTGCTGTCAATGGCCGCTTCGGTAACGCCGTAGCTGTTGATGATGCGGAATTGTCCGCCGAATCTTTCCTGCAGCAATCGGTAATCGGTGACACTGCAAGCATCCGAGCTGGTAATCAGCAAATGCATGGAGCTGACGTCCAGCCCTTCTTCATAAATATGCTGCATGAACGGCAGGATGAGCGCAGGTGTCGATTCAAATACCGTAATGTTTTGGTCCCGAATCCAGCCGTATAAGCGGTTCGGATCAAGCCGGTCATCCTTTGGCACAATTACCATCGTTCCTCCGTTATACAGCGTCCGCGCGATGTCTCCAACGAACACGTCAAACGAGAAGCTCGCCAGTTGCAACAACCGCACCGGGAACTGATCCAACCGGTACTCACGGCGGTACGCATCCGCCGTATTCACGAGACTACCATGCTCGATCATGACGCCTTTTGGCCGTCCCGTCGTACCGGAGGTGTAAATCACATAAGCCAAGTCATGTGGGGCACTGTCAGCGGATTCAAATTCCACGGCTGAGGTATCCTCGTTATACATCTGTTCATCGTCCATCGCATAGACAGCTTGAAGCTTCAGCCGGTCATCGGCCAGCCAACCTCCGGCCCCCTCCAACAGATGACGCTGCGTAAGCAGCACCGATGCTTCGCTATCGCTGAGCATGTACTCAATCCGCTCCGCTGGATAATCGGGGTCCAGCGGTACATAAGCTCCGCCGGCTTTCCATACGGCGAGCACACCGACCAGAAGTTCCACCGAACGCTCTGCCCAGATCCCCGTAATCGTCTCCCTTCCCACGCCCTGTTCACGAAGGAGCGCAGCCAGCCGCTCAGCGCGTTTGTTCAATTCGCCGTAAGTCAGCTTTTTGTCCATGTAAACAACTGCCGGGTGATCCGGAATGTCTCGGGCAAACTTTTCGACATACCGATGAAACGCTATTCCCTCGCTCAGTGCTTCCACCGGCAGGTTAAACACCTCCAGAATACGGTGTCTCTCCTCATCGCTCAACAGAGAAATCTCGCGCACCCGCAGTTCGGGAGTCTCAAGAAACTGGTCCAAAACGGTTACATACTGTTCCATAATGCGATCAATCTCGGTCGTCTCGAACAGGCCGGTACGATAGGAAGCATGGAGAATGACATTGCCTTCATTCAGCATATGGTCGAAGCGCAGCAGTAGATCGTCCATCTCGTGTCTAGCAAAGTGAGCCTCCAGACGTACCTTGATTTCTTCGTACTCCACGATTTTCAAAGGTAGATATTCCAGAGACGTGCGGAACAACTCCGAAAGATCGTTGCGGCCGTGTTGTTCGCGTAAATCCTGAATCAATTGGTTATAAGGATATTTCTGATGCCGCAGATCCGCCGTATTTTCCTTGGAAACCGTTTGGATCAAGGAAAGCACGGACCCAACTGGATTCAGACTAATCCGCGTAGCCACGGTGCTGACGAACATACCGATCGTTTCTTTTTCCTTCTTGCTCGTGCGATTGGCAAACACCGTGCCGACTGGAACATCGGTGCTGTCGGTCAGCTTATACAATAAGACGTACATGGCGGACAAAAATAACGTATATAAACTAACCTGATATTGTTCGCTAAAAGCCAGAATGCGGTCATAGCGGGAACCATCCAAAGTGATGTAACGTTTATTCGATTCGCTACCAATCGAGAATGGCGGAACTGATTTAATGCCGCTCGTTTCAGGCAAAGTCTTGTACTTGGTTAGCCAATATTCCTTGCCTTTTTGATAACGCTGCGATTGCTCATATTCATGCTCAGTTGAAATATAATCCAGATAGGATGGGGCCTGGTAACTGCTGAAGATGCCATTGCGCAGTTCCAGGTATTTTTCCATCACCGCATGCAGCAAAGCAGTGACGGACAAGCCATCGGCGATGATATGATTTATAGTCAAATTAAGCCATACTTGGCCGTTCGCAAAATGGATCATCGTAAATTGATAGAGGTGTTCGTCGAACACACTCGCCGGTTTTTCGGTTACTTCTTTCACCCAAGCATAGAATTGTTCGGTTGTGCCTATTTCGAGGTGGCTTATCCTGGTTTGGACATTCTCCAGCTCTTCGAACCACTGCGTTGGATTTTGCATATCCCCGCTAATGCGGATTCGGAAAGCGTCATAGGTTTTGACAATCTCTGCCGCCGCTTGCTCAAGCAGCTTGGTGTCGATCTCGCCCGTAATCTGGTAGGTCGCGGAAAGCATCGTGATGGATGTGCCCGGATTCATAATTTCCATGAACCATATCCGGCGCTGGGCTTGCGTTAATCCATATTGCTTGTTCGTATTCTCTCTCACATCGACACACTCCCGTATTAGAGATTGTTTGTAGATAGGCTTTATACCTGAATATCAGCAGGAAGCCGCCCGCCGAAAAGCGGGTCTAGCCGTACAGCCGCGCGTAGTAACCTCCGAGCGCCAGCAGTTCCTGATGGCGGCCCCGTTCCACGACCGTTCCTTGATTCATGACCGTAATCAAATCCGCATGTTCCACAGTGCTGAGACGGTGAGCAATCAGAATGGTGGTGCGCCCCTTCATCAATACTTTCAGAGCTTGCTGTACCCAATGCTGGGATTCGTTATCCAATGCAGAAGTCGCTTCGTCCAGCAGTAGAATCGGGGCGTTTTTGAGAATCGCCCGGGCGATCGCAATTCGCTGCCTTTGTCCACCTGACAATGACGCTCCCCTCTCTCCCACTGGCGTTTTATACTGTTCAGGAAGTTCCTGAATAAAATGGTGAGCGTACGCCGCTTTGGCCGCTTCAACCACTTCTTCATCCGTTGCATCCGGGTTGCCATAGCGGATATTTTCCTCAATCGTGCCGGTAAACAAAAACGGTTCCTGCGGAACGTATGCAATCTGCCTGCGGATTTCTTCCAGCGTGTAATGGCCGAAAGGTTTACCCTGAAGCAGGATATCTCCGCTGTCCACAGGATAAAAACCGAGCAACAGCTTAATCAGCGTACTTTTGCCGCTGCCGCTGGCTCCCACGATCGCAGCGACCTGACCAGGAAACACCTGCATGGACATGTCGACAAGCACCTTTTTATCTGCCTGATAGGAAAATTCCACATCGCGAAACTCCACCGCAGCCTCCGATAAAAGCTCGCTACGAGAAGATCCCAAACGCTCCGGTTCCTCTTCCTCACTTAGTACCTCTTGAATCCGGTGAGCGCCCGCGAGCGAATTTTGGGTCATCGACAGAACCATCCCCAGGTTCAACAAGGCGTGCGTCAGATTCACTTGCAAAACTGCCAGAGCGGCGACACTTCCCATTCCCATCAATCCGTAAGCATAAAGAAGACTGCCGATGACGATGATGCCGCAGAACGTGACGTAGCTGATAAAATGGTTCACCGCAGCCTGCATACCGTTCTTCTTCGCCGTTTGCCGAAGCGTTTGCGTCATTTGCTCGTTCAACGCCTCGTACTGGCCGTAAATCGTGCGGATGCGGAACAACTTCACAATTTGAATGCCACCCATAAAATCTTTAAACTTTTCGGTCATTTTACCGAGCGTACGCAAGCCTTGTTCGGACAAAGCGCGGATATCCCGTGCAAATTTCAGGCTGACCAGAGAAGACAGCAGCAGAATGACGAAGGATACGCCAGCAAACCGCCAATCGATCACCGCCATAGAGACAATGGAGCCGATGCAGAAGACAACTTGAAGCAGCAAAACGAAGTAAACCTGCGAGAATGTAAACTCAACGGTCGTTACGTCGTTGTTCACTCGCGACAGCAAGTCCCCATGGTGGTTCTGCTCCAGGAATCTCGGCCGCACCCGGCACAGCTTGTCATAAAGACGTTTGCGGATATTCAGCACAGTCAGCTCGACACTGCGCTGGTATAAGTAAATGAACCAGGGAGAAATTATATTTTCCAGGAACAGGGCCGCGCCCAAAATAACAAAAGCTTCTACCATCAGGGACGTATCTCGGGACACGGCGAAATCAACCAAGTTATGTACGACCAAGCTGAAGGCGATCAGAAACAATGTCTGGGTGAGCGCCGTTACAGCAAGGCCAATCGCGTACTGGGTTTTGCGCTTGCGGTTCATAAACGTCAGCAAGTAGCCGAGTTCTTTCACTTGTGATAGCCTTCCGCCCTTTTTCATGTGTACGACACCTCCCTGCGTTCGGCAGACTCGGTAAACTCCTGGTAATACGACTGGGCGTACAGTCCCTTCCTCTCGAGCAATTGTTCATGAGTGCCCTTTTCGACAATACTTCCTTGTTCCATAACCCAAATTTCATCGGCGTTTTGTACCGTAGAGAGCCGGTGGGCAATAACCATGGTCGTTCTCTTCTTCATCAATACGCCCAACGCTTCCTGAACCGCGCTTTCCGACTCCGGATCAAGTGCCGATGTGGGCTCGTCCAACAGCAGAACGGGAGCATCCTTCAGAAACGCCCGAGCCATTGCAATGCGCTGGCGTTGCCCACCGGACAAAAACCCGCCGCGCTCTCCGACATACGTCTGGTAACCGTCCTCAAGCTGCATAATGAAAGAATGAGCCTGAGCGGCTTTGGCGGCTTCGATAATCTCGTCCATCGACGCTTCTTGCCGCCCATAGCCGATATTTTCGGCGATCGTACCGCTAAACAAATATGAATCTTGGGTTACCACGGAAAAATGCGACCGAAGCTGCTCCGGATCTGCACCGTGGATCAGGCTTCCGAACACGCGGATCTCGCCCTGATCCTCCGGAAGTGGATAAAAGCCGCATACCAGCTTAAACACCGTACTCTTCCCTCCGCCGCTCGCTCCGACAAGTGCAATCGTCTTGCCTTCTGGCACAGAGAAGCTAACATTCCGCAGAATCGGGGAACTCTCTTCATACCCGAAGGTTACGTTCTGAAACTGGATGGGGGCGGCGCTCGCTTTTGGAAGCAAACGGCCATTTTCCGTTTCGGTCGGCTGCTCGACGATTTCGGAGACCCTTCTCAGGGCACCGGTCATTTCGAACGTGCGCGTGATGAGCTCGGGAATATGCTCCAGCGGCTCCAGACACAGATTAAGCAAGTACAGGAAGGCGATCAGTTCTCCCGCGCCTAGCTGCCCGTTGTAGATCAAATAGCTTCCGTAACTGACGGCGAAAATGATCGGGCTAATCATCAGCGTAGAAAGCAGCGGGTTGACCCAGGCTTCCCGCTTTTTCACGGCCAGCTTTTTTTGAGCCGTCAATTGTAGCAACACTTGGTAGGAGCGAGATAACATACCGGATAGCAGGTAGCTTTTTACAATAGGCATCCCCCCAAGCGTATCCTGGAGGTTGACGTTCATTCGGCCCATGTTCGCCTGGGCTTCCTCCGTCAACTGTTCCAACTGCTTGCCGATCCATTGGGAAACCAGCAGTGCTACGGGAAATAACAGCAGGCTGTACAGCATCAGCTCCCATTGGAGATACATCAAATAAGCGAAACAGCCGATAAATAATAGCGGATGATAAAACCACTGGGCGAGGTCCCGAATCATAAATTGCTGGATGAGCTGCAGATCGTTGTTGATCCGCGACAACACGTCGCCGGAGTGCTGCTTTTCCAAATAGGGGACCGGGAGTTTGCCGATATGACGCATGACATGGTTGCGGATATCCTGCACCGCAGAGGCACTGCTTCGCTCCACACCAAAGCTCATGAAAAACTTCGCCGGCACACCGATCAAGATGACCACAAAGACCGTGTACACGATCTGCAGAACGATAGGCCCCGCCCCATTCTCGGCCTGTGTGGTCAGCTGCTCGACCAAACGTCCCGTCCATATCTCAATAACAGCGGCGGCAATTGCGGACAGGATACCGACGATCATCCAGCCTTTGTGACGGCTTACATAGGACATCAGCCAGCGGAACGCTTTCCAGGTGGCATAAGCGGTTCGGCGCTTGGAAGGCGCCGCTGTGCCTTGTCCTTGAACAGACGTCTGCCAGTCAGCTCCCATGCAGGACCCCTGCCTCCGCTTCGATCTGCTGCTTGATTTGCACTAAGATGTCACGGATGACAACGGCCGTTTCGTCCACGCGCGTGAGTTCCAGTAACTCCTCGTGTGCGCCCTCCAGCCGGTAATCGGCGTAAGCTTGCGTCGTTGCCCTCTGCCAAGACGGCAACTGGTGCTCCAGGCGGAACGCTTCACTGTCCTTCGCAATCAGTTCGTAAATCCGGGCAGTTATCGTTCCTGAATTAATAAGCTGCGCTTCGTACGTCAATGTGGCTTTGATCTTCCGATGAACACGCTCCCGCACGAGCGGATTGCTCATTAATTCCTTCTCTTCTTCGTCGAAATCCGCAAGCATCTCTTCAAGCTCTTTCTCAGACGTTTCATAAGGTGTGAGTGTGTCCTTAATCCACGAGTCCACCATGAGCATGTCCGTTACGGAGTACCCTCTTCTTTCCATCGATTTGGCTACCTCGAACGTCAGGTTGCCTCCGAAGCAGTAACCGAGCAACACGTAAGGTCCTTCAGGCTGGATACGAACAATCTCATCCACATAACGGTTCAGCATGGCCTCGTAATCGATGACATCGTCGATAAAATCAATGCCGTAAAGCACGAATCGGCCGTCTAGTCTGCTTGCAAGCTCTCGGTAACCGATGCCGAAGCCGCTGCCTGGAGGGAAGCAGAACACGTTCAGATCCCCTGTTTTATTTAGCTTAATGAAGGAGTCTCCCCCTTTATCCAGACCCAGATCCTCCTCTCCAAAAGCCATGGCTTCAACGGTTACATGATGGAATTGGCGATTCAGCGGTATCTCGATGCCCGTTTCATCGTAAACGGCTTGAACAAGCCTAATCAGACTTAAGGAATTGCCTCCCAGCTCAAAAAAGTTATCCTTTACGCCAACCTGTGGAATGCCAAGTGTATCCTGCCAGACACGGACAATCTTCATCTCGAGCAGCGTTCTCGGCGCGACATATTCCGTTCTTCCAGTGGCGGCTTCCTCTGGCGCGGGTAGCGCTTTGCGGTCGATTTTCCCGTTCGGAGTCAGCGGCATCCGCGAAAGCTGCACGAGGTACGAAGGAATCATATATCTCGGAAGCTGCTTGGCGAGCTGCTCCTTGAGTTCATGCGCCGCCAGCCTCGTTTCCGCAACGTAATAAGCAACAAGCTGCTTATGGCCGTTTGCGTCGTCGCGGGCGAGCACCACCGTTTCTTGCATGGCGGCGATCTTCAGCAGCTGCTCTTCAATCTCGCCGATTTCGATCCGGTAGCCGCGGATTTTCACCTGATGATCGATCCGCCCCCGGTATTCGATGTTGCCGTCCGGCAGCCAGCGGGCGAGATCTCCCGTCCGGTAAAGGCGTTCTCCCGGCGCAAACGGATGTTCCACAAACTTCTCTGCCGTCAGCTCCGGTTGGTTCAGGTAACCTCTCGCAAGCCCCACGCCTGCCACGCACAGCTCTCCGTCCACTCCAGGAGGCACAAGCTGCAGGTGGGCATCCAAAATGAAAATCCGGTGATTGGACAGCGGGCGCCCGATCGGAATAACTCTGCGCTCCGGCTGCTGCTCAACCGCATCCCAAAGCGTCGTAACAATCGAAGCTTCGGTAGGCCCGTAAGCATTGAAATAGTGGACCTTCTCCTTCCACTGCTGTACAAATTCGGCCGATACCGCCGAACCTCCCGTTACAAGCTTCGTTAAGCTGGGAAGGCGGTCCGGGTTCAAATATGCGCTGTACGTCGGAGGCAAAATCGCCGCCGTAATCGCATGCTCGTTCATATAACTCTCGAACAGGCGGTTGTCGAGAATCGTCTCGGCCGTCGGGATGTACAAAGTCGCGCCAAAATAGAGCGCTTTGAACACTTCCCAGCAGGACGCGTCGAATGACAGGCTGGCGAATTGAACGATCCGGTCATGCTCCGTGATGCCCAGTCTGTCCGCGAACATCAGCTTCAAGCTGACCAAACCACGATGCTCCAGCATGACCCCTTTGGGTTTGCCCGTCGTACCTGATGTATAGATGACATAAGCCAGATCATTCGGACCGCTGGCCGGCTCCAGATTCGAAGCATCCAGCACACCAGTGGATTCCGCCCCGCTATCGCCCCAAACAAAATCGTCTAATTCAAGGCGTGTTCCTTCAAAGTCGGTTTTCTCGTGCAGATGTTTTTGAGTCAGCAATAACGGTGCGCCTGAATCCTCGATCATGAAGCGGATGCGCTCCTCCGGGTAGTCGGGATCGACAGGCACGAAGGCTCCGCCCGCTTTAAGAATTGCCAGAATGCCGACGACCATATCAAGCGAGCGTTCGACCAGAATTGCTACCAGCTGATCTGCTTCTACTCCTTTTTCCCGCAGCTTCCGCGCAAGGCGGTTGGATCGCTCGTTCAGCTCGCGGTAGGTCAATTGCCGCTCGTTCATGACGATGGCCACGTTATCCGGGCGATGCTCCGCCTGTTCTTCGAACAAGCCATGAATCGTTTTCCCCCGCTCGAACTCGGTTTCGGTGTCATTAAATCCCTTGAGCAGCATCTCCCTCTCGACTGGGAACAGCATATCGACTTGTCCAAGCTCCAGATCTGGCTGAAATAAAAGCATGGACAGCAAACGAACAAGATGGTCGGCCACCTGCTCCATAAATGCCCGCTCGTACCGCTGTCCGTCAAAGCTTATTTCCAGCTCGATGGAGTGGTTTTGGCGGTCGAAGCGAAAAACGGTATCAGCCGCCACACGGTTACTCAGCGGTCCCGGATGAATCGGGGCGAAGGATGCGATGGTGTTGACGACCGGGAGACCATGCCCCGTATAGTCCAAATGGAGCGGCTCCACCATTTTTCGAAAAGGCAGGTGCTGATGCTCCAGCGCCTCGCCGATGGAGCCTTTGATGCCCCCAAGCAGCGTTTTCAGCGTAGTCTGGCTGCTTACCAATGTCTTGATCACCAAGATGTCATGCGGCGGCGTCTCGCCCTGGTCTGCGCTATACGAAGGCATGCCGACCAGCACTTGGTCCCGCCCGGTATATTTGAACAGCAGGCTTTTGACTCCTGCCAAAACAATCATGTACAGAGCCAAATCCGAACCGCTGGCGAGGCCAATGATTCTCTCCGAGAGTTCGCTCGGCAGAGTACGATGAAGCAAGTCCGGCTCTGCCGCAGCTTCGCCACCCACAGATAATTTGGAGGATTGACTGTAGGGAAGGAAGCTCAGGCTATCATCTGCGTCAAACTTGCCGCTCCAGTACCGTTCTTCCTTTTCAAATAACGATTTCATTCGTACCTCCCCTAAAAATGAAGTGACCGCATACCCCGACGCAGGTCCGAAAGAGCTTGCTTTCGGCCTGCGCGTTTACGGGCTTGCATGTTGTTCGCGTTTTCCTTGGGATACACGCGCTGTCGCTTGATGACGGAAGCGCGCTTGTAACATTAGAATGCGAATTCGATCGTATCGACGGCACTCTTTGCGCCTGCCGCCGGTTTATGACATTCAATTCGGCTTAGCTCGAGTTGTGGATTTTCCGCAATTTGAGACAGTACCCGCAGGTAATCCTCAGTCAAGGTGCGGATCATCGTTTCTTTGAACAGCTTGGTGGCGTAGAAGAAGCCCCCGCTCAACGCCCCTTCGTTTTCATACATAAACAGCGTCAGATCAAACTTCGCTTCTTCCAATGGGTCAAGCTCGTAATTCTTCAGGCTGACCCCTTCCAGTTCGGCGTCTCGTTCTTCAATATTTTGCAAGTCGAAAACGGCATCGAACAACGGGAAGCGGCCCGGCTCCCGTTTCACATTCAACCGTTCCACGAGATCCTCGAATGGATAATCCTGGTTCTCAAAAGCACCCAAAGCCGTTTCCTTCACTTCTTCCAGGTAGGACAAGAACGTTTTGTCGCCAGACGGACGATTGCGGAGCGCCAGCGTATTAACAAACATGCCGATGACCCGCTCCAAATCGGCGTTAGTTCTTCCAGCCACCGGGGTGCCCACGATCAAGTCTTCCTGACCGCTGTACTTGGACAGCAACACAGTATAGGCCGCAAGCAGCACCATGAACAGTGTGCTTTCACACTCGGCAGCCAATTCGCGTAACTGCGCAGAGAGAGAAGCTTCGACGTCGAACTCCACATGCGCGCCTTCGTAGCTACGAACGGCAGACCGTTCGTAGTCCATCGGCAGGTCCGCCGTGGGCAGCTCGCCTTCGAAGGTTTGCAGCCAGTACGCTTCCTGCCGCCCGATTCGCTCTCGGTGGGCCTTCGACTGCTGCCAAACGGCATAATCCTTGTAATGAATGCGCAGGGGTGGCAGCTGTTCTCCGGCGTAGAAACTCGAGAACTCCTCCATCACAATCGCCATCGATACACCGTCGGACACGATATGGTGCATATCGAAAAGGAGAATACGCAGGTGCGGCTCCAGCTCGATGACCCCGGCGCGCAGCAGCGGCGGTTGGCCGAGATCAAACGGACGAACGAAGTTGCGGACGATCTGCTCGATTTGATCTGAATCCTCTGTATCCGCTTGATGGTGCTCGATAGCAAAATCGACCTGTGGGTATATCCGCTGAACCACTTCGCCCTTCATCATTTCAAAACCGGTGCGCAGCGATTCATGCCGTGTTATCAATTTCCGCAAGGCGGCTTCCAACCGGTCTAAATCAAACTCACCTTCCACCTGCACCAGTTCCGGCATGTTGTAAAGCTGATCTGCTCCATCCAGCGTGTGCTGAATAAACAGCCGTTTCTGCGCGGAGGACAGAGGGTAATACTCTCTCTGCTCCGCTTGAGGAATGGCCTCATGCTCCCGCCGTTCCATCGGGGCGATCGCCTCGGCCATCGCCGCAATCGTCGAGTGGCGGAATACGTCGCGCAGCGGGAGGTTGACGTTTAGTTCCTTAAATACCTTGCCTGCCAGTGACGTCGCTCGCAGGGAGTGGCCGCCAATGTCGAAGAAGTTGTCGTAAACGCCAATCTGCTTCGTAAGCCCCAGCACCTCCTGCCAAATCACCGCCAGCTTCATTTCCAGCTCATTGCGCGGTGCGACATACTCCGTTCCACTTCCCGCTTCCCCTTCCGGCGCTGGCAGCGCCCTCCGGTCTATTTTCCCATTCGGTGTCAGAGGCAGACGCTCCAGCTCCACGAAGTACGACGGGATCATGTAACCCGGTAGCTCCTGTGCCAGGGCACTGCGCAGATCGTTCACTGCCAGCTTCGCTCCAGTATCCGGCGTGTAATACGCACACAGCACCTTCTGCCCATTCGCATCACTTCGAACCAGCACCACCGCTTCGCGCACACCTTCCACACGCAACAGCTGCGACTCGATCTCACCCGTCTCGATCCGGTAGCCCCGG
This sequence comes from Paenibacillus sp. 10L310, assembly GCF_056395745.1. NCBI lineage: Bacteria > Bacillati > Bacillota > Bacilli > Caryophanales > Paenibacillaceae > Paenibacillus > Paenibacillus sp. 10L310. Next base: position 235,100 of record NZ_JBFTKC010000008.1, read on the forward strand.
ATTTTTGCCTGGTTATCGATCCGCCCGATGAAGTCCACGTTGCCGTCTTCCATCCACCGCGCCAAATCTCCCGTGCGGTACAACCGCTCGCCCACAGCGAACGGACTGTCTACGAACTTCTCTTCCGTCAGCTCCGGTTGGTTCAAGTACCCACGCGCCACGCCGACGCCGCCGATGACCAGTTCGCCCAGCACGCCGACTGGTACGGGATTCAGATGTGCGTCCACGATGTGAAATTTCGCATTCAACCACGCTTTGCCGATCGGCACATGGCCTGTATGCGGCAGCTTCGTCAGCGCTTCGTCATAGAAACTGGAGTCGATCGCCGCTTCCGTCACACCGTAAGCGTTAATGATGCGGAACGACGAGCCGAAGCGTTCCTGCAAGGTTCGGTAATCCGCCACACTGCAGCTGTCCGAGCTTGTAATCAACAGCTCCATCCCGCTGAACTCCAACCCCTGTTCATGTACGTATTCCATAAACGGCACGATCAGCGCCGGTGTTGATTCGAAGATCGTCACTCGCTCCCGCACTATCCAGTAGTGCAGACGAGAAGGATCGATCCGGTCGTCCTTCGGCACAATCACCATCGTGCCTCCGTTGTACAGCGTCCGGGCAATGTCGCCCACGAACACGTCAAACGAGAAGCTGGCGAGTTGCAGCAACCGCACCGGGAACTGATCTAATCGGTATTCCCGCCGGTAACCCGCCGCCGTGTTCACCAGGCTGCGGTGCTCGATCATCACACCTTTCGGCTTGCCCGTCGTTCCCGATGTGTAGATCACGTACGCCAGATCCTCTGGGCGGGCTTCATGGAAGCTGTCCATGCCAACAACATCAACATCATCCACAACATCCAGATGGTTCCGATCCGCACCGTTCACAGCCCCCGTTAGTTTGCCAGAGACCCGACTGGAAGCCATGTTGGAGCCTTGATCAAAGCACATCGGAGCATTTGCCCGATCTTCGCTGTACGACACTTCGTCGTCGAGGTACAGCACCGACATCAGCGCCAGCTCCTCTTCGCGGAGCCAGGCCTCGGCACGTTCTCGCAGCGGCGTTTGTGTCAGCAGTACCTTCGCTCCGCTGTCTTCGAGCATAAACCGCACGCGGTCCGCCGGATAATCCGGGTCGAGGGGTACATACGCCCCGCCGGCTTTCCAGACGGCCAGCACGGCCACCAGCAAGTCCACCGAACGCTCGGCGAGAATGCCAACGATTGACTCCCGGCCGATGCCATTTGCACGCAGCGTGAGCGCTAAGCGGTTCGCTCGCTCGTTCAGCTCCACATACGTTAGGCGTTTATTTTCATACACAACGGCCTCCGCTTCCGGCGTACGCTCTGCCTGTTTCTCAAACAGACGGTGGAACGTAGCCGCAGGAGCCGCTTCTAGCTGCGCTGGATTAAACGCACTGAGAACTTGTTCTTTTTCCTCTGCTGTCAGCAAGTTCAGCTCGGCAATCTTCGCATCTGGACGGTTTACAATTGTCAGGAGCAACTGCTCGTAATGTTTTGCCAGCCGTTCAATCGTCTCCCTTTTGTAAAGAGCTGTCGCATATTCAAAGCTGTAATCCAAGCCGCCGTTCTCCTCGCCCACATCCAAGCTGATATCAAACTTCGCAGTATCAAGTACGCTCGGATAAGGAATCAGGCGAAGCCCTTCCAGCTCAAATTGCTCGTTCTCCGTATTTTGCATCGTAAACATCGTGTCGAACAGCGGATTACGGCTTAAGTCACGGGTGACTTGCACCTTGTCCACCAATTGTTCGAACGGATAGTTTTGATGCTCAAAGGCACGCAGCGTTGTTTCTTTGACTTCGTTCAGATATGACAGGAAGGTTTTCTCCGAAGACGGATAACTGCGAATCGCCAGCGTGTTTAGGAAAATCCCGATCAACGGCTGCACATCTCCATGATTCCTTCCGGCAATCGGCGTACCAACGATTACGTCTTCCTGACCTGAATATCTATGCAAAAGCACGTTATACGCCGCAAGCAGCACCATAAACAGCGTCGTGCCCGTTTCCGAAGCCAGCTGTTTCAGGCCGCCGGTTTTTGAAGCGTCGAAGGAAAACTCCAGCGTTTGACCTTCGTAGCTCTGTACAGCCGGACGTGGATAGTCGGTCGGCATTTCCAGCACTGGAAGCTCGCCCTGGAACATGTACAGCCAATACGCCCCCTGATGCTGAAGCCGTTCCTGCTGCTCCTGCGAATGCTGCCAAACGGTGTAGTCTTTGTACTGAATGCGTAGCGGCTCCAATTGCTCTCCACCATACAAACGTACGAATTCTTCAACAAAGATTTCCATTGAAACGCCGTCAGAAATAATATGATGCATGTCGTACATCAGAATATGGCGTTCCGGAGCCAGCTCAACAAGGCCTACCCTCAACAGCGGTGGCTTAGCCAAGTCAAACGGACGGACGAAACCGTGAACCACCGCTTCGACCTCTTGCTCATCCGCTTGATAGAACTCCACCGCAAAATTCACGTCCTGGTAAACCCGCTGTGATGCTTCTCCATCCACCATTTCAAACCCGGTGCGCAACATTTCATGCCGCGCCACGAGCTTACGGAACGTTTCTTCGAACCTTGCCCGGTCCAAAGCACCCTCCAGCAGCATCGCTTCCGGCATGTTGTAGCTAAGCTCCGCAACTTCCAGCTGATTCAGAATAAAGAGACGTTTTTGAGCAAAAGATTGCGGGTACACCTCTCGGCCATCCGTCACCGGAATGGAAACAAATATCTGCTGATCCAGCCGAGAAATGGCGGTAGCCATGCTCTCGATCGTGGAATGGCGGAACACGTCGCGCAGTGGTAGATCCACGTTCAACTCTTTATGAATCTTGCTGACCAATGTTGTCGCGCGCAGGGAGTGGCCACCGATGTCGAAGAAGTTATCGTGAACACCAATCTCCTTCGCAAGCCCCAGCACCTCCTGCCAAATCGCCGCCAGCTTCGTTTCCAGCTCATTGCGCGGTGCGACGTACTCCGTTCCACTTCCCGCTTCCCCTTCCGGCGCTGGCAGCACCTTCCGGTCTATCTTTCCGTTCGGTGTCAGAGGTAGACGCTCCAGCTCCACAAAGTACGACGGGATCATGTACCCAGGCAACTCCTGTGCCAGCGCCCTGCGCAGATCGTTCACTACCAGCTCAACTCCGGTATCCGGCGTGTAATACGCGCATAGCGCCTTCTGCCCGTTCGCGTCACTTCGAACCAGCACCACCGCTTCGCGCACACTTTCCACCCGCAACAGCTGCGACTCGATCTCCCCCGTCTCGATCCGGTAGCCCCGGATTTTTGCCTGGTTATCGATCCGGCCGATGAAGTCCACGTTGCCGTCTTCCATCCACCGCGCCAAGTCTCCCGTGCGATACAACCGCTCACCAGCGGTGAAAGGACTGTCTACAAACTTCTCTTCCGTCAGCTCTGGACGGTTCAAGTACCCACGTGCTACCCCAACTCCGCCGATAACCAATTCGCCTAGCACGCCGACTGGAACAGGGTTCAGATGTGCATCCACGATGTAAAACTTCGCATTCAACCACGCTTTGCCAATCGGAACATGGCCTGTCTGCGGCAGCTTCGCCAACTCCTCCTCATAGAAACTGGAGTCGATCGCCGCTTCCGTCACGCCGTAGGCGTTGATGATCCGGAACGACGAGCCGAACCGTTCCTGTAAGGTTCGGTAATCCGCCACACTGCAACTGTCCGAGCTTGTGATCAACAGCTCCATCCCGCTCAACTCCAGCCCTTGCTCGTGTACGTATTCCATAAACGGTACGATCAGTGCCGGTGTTGATTCAAAGATCGTCACTTGCTCCCTCTCTATCCAGTGGTGCAGACGAGACGGATCGAGACGGTCGTCTTTCGGTACAATCACCATCGTGCCTCCGTTATACAACGTGCGTGCGATATCACCCACGAACACGTCAAACGAGAAGCTGGCGAGTTGCAGTAGCCGGACTGGGAACTGATCCAACCGGTATTCCCGCCGATAGCCCGCTGCCGTGTTCACCAAGCTGCAGTGCTCAATCATTACACCCTTCGGCTTGCCTGTTGTCCCCGACGTGTAGATCACGTACGCTAGGTCCTCAGGACGAGCTTCATGGAAGCTGTCCAAGCCAGCAACCTTCAGATGACTCGGATCATCGCTGTTCACAGCACCCGTCAGCTCGCCCGAGACTTTACCGGAAACCATGCTGGAGCCAAGCGGTGCATTCTCCCGGTTTTCGCTGTATGACATTTCGTCGTCGAGGTACAACACCTTTGCAAGTGCCAGTTCCTCTTGGCTGAGCCAGGCTTCAGCACGCTCTCTCAGCAGCGTTTGTGTCAGCAGCACCTTCGCTCCGCTGTCTTCAAGCATAAACCGCACGCGGTCCGCCGGATAATCCGGGTCAAGCGGTACATATGCCCCGCCTGCTTTCCAGACGGCCAGCACGGCCACCAGCAGGTCCACCGAGCGCTCGGCGAGAATGCCAACAATCTCCTCCCGGCCGATTCCACTTGCGCGCAGCGTGGCCGCTAAGCCGTTCGCCCGTACGTTCAGCTCCGCATACGTCAGCCGAACGTTCTCGTAGACAACGGCTTCCGCTTCTGGTGTACGTTCCGCCTGTTCCTCGAACAGTCGGTGGAACGCGGCCGCCGGAGCCGCTTCCGGCTGCGCCGGGTTAAACGCGCCGAGAATTTGTTCTTTTTCCTCTTCCGTCAGCAAGTCCAGCTCAGCGATCTTTGCATTCGGATGGCTTACAATCGCCGCAAGCAAATGTCCAAATTGAATCGACAGCCGCCGGATCGTGCTTTCTTTATAAAGAGCCGTTGCGAATTCAAAGTTGCACTCCAGTCCGCCATTTTCTTCCGTAACATCCACACTCAGGTCGAACTTGGCCATACCATATTCGCTAGGGTACGGGGACAATTTCAGCCCTTCCAGCTCAAACTCTGACTCCTCCAGGTTTTGCAGGGAGAACATCGTGTCAAACAGCGGGTTGCGGCTCAAATCCCGGCTAACCTGCACTTTATCGACGAGTTCTTCGAACGGATAATTCTGATGCTCGTAAGCGCCTAAAGTCGTTTCTTTCACTTCTTCCAAATACGACAGGAAGGTCTTCTCCGAAGCCGGATAATTGCGGATCGCCAGCGTGTTGACGAACATTCCGATCAAAGGCTGCGTGTCGCCGTGCGTTCTGCCCGCAATCGACGTTCCGACGATCAAATCGTCCTGACCTGTGTATTTATGCAAAAGCACGGTATATGCGGCAAGCAACACCATATATAGCGTCGTTCCTCTTTGAGCGGCCAGCTGTTTCAAGCCTTCGTTCGTTGCCTCGTCCACGAAGGACGTCAGCGTATGTCCCTCATAGCTCTGTACAGCAGGACGCGGATAGTCCGTTGGCATTTCCAGAACCGGCAGCTCGCCCCGGTAACGGTCCAGCCAGTAAGCTTCCTCGCGGTTCAATTGCACTTTTTGCTCGTCCGATTGCTGCCATACCGCATAGTCCTTGTACTGAATGTGCAAAGGCTCTAATGACTCACCGCCATACAGACGAACGAGTTCCTCAACGAACACGTCCATCGAAACCCCGTCGGAGATGATATGGTGCATGTCAAACATCAGTAAATAACGATCGGCTGCCAGCTCTACGAGCTCGGCACGCAGTAGCGGTGGCTTCGCCAAGTCGAAAGGTCTGATAAAAGCCTGCACGACTGCAGACGCTTCTTCCTCGTTCGCATGTCGACACACGACGGAAAAATCAACGCTCTCGTAAATACGCTGTACCGCTTCGCCTTGTACGACCTCAAATCCGGTTCGCAACGTTTCATGACGTTGGATCAGTCCGCGGAAAGCTTTCTCCAGCAGGCTATGGTCAATCGATCCTTCGAGTAGCAGCGCACCCGGCATGTTATAGCTCTGCTCGGCTCCTTCCAGCTGATTCAGGATAAACAGCCGCTTCTGAGCTGAGGAAAGTGGATAATACGCTCTTGCGCCTACCAGCGGAATCGACGAGAACGAATGTTCTTCGATCCGGGAGAGGGCGAGAGCCATCTGTTCGATCGTTGAGTAGCGGAATACGTCGCGCAGAGGCAACTCGACGTTCAACTCCTGATGCACCTTGCTCACCAGTGTCGTTGCCCGCAGGGAATGGCCGCCCAAGTCAAAGAAGTTGTCATGAACCCCGATGTGCTCCAATCCAAGCACGCTTTTCCATATTTCAGCCAAGTTGGCTTCGAGCGGAGTCCGAGGCGGAGTATGTCCTTCGCCTGGCTGCAAGCTCTCCTCAGGTGCCGGGAGGGAGCGGCGGTCAACCTTGCCATTCGTCGTCAGCGGGAGACGCTCCAACTGGATCAGGTACGTCGGGATCATATAGGCCGGCAGTTCCTGAGACAGCACGCTCTTCAGCTCGGCCGCCGGAAGCTCACAGTCCGCTTCATAATAGGCGCAAAGCTGCTTTTCGCCGGACACGTTTTCCCGCGCAAATACTGTCGTTTTCCGAATTCCCTCCACTTTCTGAAGCTGAGTTTCGATCTCGCCCAGCTCTATGCGGAAGCCACGGATTTTCACTTGGTCGTCCGTTCGTCCCACATATTCAATCGTGCCGTCCGGTAGCCATTTCGCCAAATCCCCCGTCCGGTACATGCGCTCTCCTGACGTAAAAGGATTGTGCACAAATTTCTCCGCCGTCAGTTCCGGCCGGTTATTGTAGCCCCGTACCAAACCTTCTCCGCCGACACATAGCTCCCCGACCACGCCGATCGGCAGCAGCTTATTCCGGCTGTCGACGATATACACCGTCGTATTGCTGATTGGTCGTCCGATAGGAACGGTAAGCGCCGACTCATCAACGAAGTCGACCGGAAGGTACGTGGTAAATATCGTGCTTTCCGTCGGTCCGTAAACATGGTTGAGCCTACCCGCTCCAAGATGGGCGAGTGCTTTACGTACATGACCAACAGAGACACGCTCTCCTCCAAACAAAATCGCCCGGACATCCCGAAAACAATTGACATTCACATCTACAAGCACGTTGAAGAAAGCCGTCGTAATAAACATGACCGATATGCGCTGGCGCTGGATGAGATCCGCCAGTAGACCAATTTCCAGCAACGTCTCGCGGGGAACCAGCACCAGCCGCGCCCCGTTGGTCAAAGCACCAAAAATATCGAAAATCGCTCCGTCGAACGAATAGCTCGAAAGCTGGAGGACATGATCGCGATTGGTGATGTCGATATAATTTGTATTTTGCACAACGCGCACGATGTTGCGGTGCGAAACAAGGTTTCCTTTCGGCTTGCCCGTCGTGCCTGACGTATAGATCACGCAGGCCAGATCTGTCGCTTCAATCCCTGGATTTAGGTTTGTTCCGTCCTCGTGATAGAAAGACTCGTCATCCAGTAAGATCACCGAGTCCAAACCCGCCGGTCGCTCGCGCAAGCGGCTTTGTGTCAGCATGACCTGCGCTCCTGAATCCTCTATCAAGAAACGGATACGCTCCTCTGGATATTCCGGGTCAATCGGTACGTAAGCGGCTCCGGCTTTGTGTGTTGCCAGTATACCTATAACCATTTCGATGGAACGCTCAGCCATAATGGCGACCAGACGTCCTTGGGATATCCCGTGGCTGCGCAAGGTACGGGCAAGGCGGTTGACACGTTCGTTCAGCTCCCGGTAAGTCATCTCTTGCTCATTCATGGAGATGGCGGCTGCATCCGGGATGTACTCCGCCTGCTCTTCGAACAATTGAATGAGCGTCTGCCCGCGCGGAAATTCCGTCGTGGTGTCGTTAAAACGTCCGAGAAGGTCGGCCTTTTCTGCCTCCGTCACAAGTTCCAGCTCGCCCACGGTAATTTCCGGGTTATCCGTTACCTGCTCCAGCAGATGCACGAGATGCCCCTTGAGCCGCTCGATGCTGTCTTTATCGAACACTTCGGCGTTAAAGTCGAATCGAATTTCGATCTCGGTTCCCGGCATCACAGTCACGTTGAAGTTATAGTTCGTCTGCTCCTCCATCTGAACGTCAGCAATTGTCAGGCCGCCGTGCTGCTGGTCCCCCGCCTGCTCCATCTGCTCGTCCACCGGATAGTTCTCGAAAGCGATGATATGGTTGATCAGATTCTGCTTTTGCACGCTACGCGCTTGAATTTCATACAGCGGATAGTAATCATAACGCCCGGAATCCAACGCCCGCTCTTGGAGCTTCGCCATCAGGTCGGCGAACACGGTGTCCACTTCGCTATTGACGCGGACCGGCACCGTATTGATGAACAGCCCGATCATAGACTCAATGCCCGGGATTTCCGCCGGTCTTCCGGCAACGACACTGCCGAATACGGCATCGTTTGTTCCGTTATATTTTTGCAGCATTACGCCCCAAACGGCTTGCAACAGCGTATTGACTGTAACTAGGTGCTGTTTCGCCACCAGGTCCATCCGTTTGCTCAAGTCCTTGCCTAGTTCGGCGGTGACGTGATCAGCCATAAATCTGCCGCTCGGCGCTGGTTCCTTTTGCCCCGGAAGTACGGTTTGCCCTTCGTAGCCTGCCAGGAACGCTGTCCAATAGCCGGATGCCGCCTGATCGTCCTGTTTCTCCAACCATTCGATATAATCGCCATAATCCGATCCTTTACCTCCCGCTGGCTGCTTCCCAGAGGTCAGAGCCGAGTATATCTCAAACAACTCCTGCGTCAGCTGAGCCAGGCACCAGCCGTCCATTAAAATATGCTGGAAACTCCACAGAACGTGATAACTTTGCTCTTCAGTGCGCAGAATCGTAAACCGAACGAGCGCATCATGTTCCATGTCGAAGCCACGAAGCTTGTCCTCCTCGGCCTTTTCATCCAAGTAAGCTTGTTTCTCATGTACCTGCAAATGAAGCAGCTCTTCATATTCAAAGCCGACTGGCTTATCGTGGTATATGATTTGCAGCGGCTCGCCCGCTGGTCCATTCACAAAATTCGCCCGCAGCACCAGATGACGTTTTGCAAGCTCCATCCAGCTCCTCTCAAAAAGCTGGACGTCGAGCGCTCCCCGCATCGTAAACCGTGTCTGCTCAAAGTAAGTTGCCGTTTGCCGGTCAAGCGCGCTGTGGAACCACATACCCTTTTGCATCGGCGTCAGCGAGTAAATATTTTCGATTTCCCCGAGATGACTCGAGCGCTGGGCGATTTGCTCCAATTCTGTGATGGTCAAGCCTTTAAATTGCACGTCGCTTGGCGTCAATTCGGTGTTCTCTTTGCCTGCGCAGTGGGTAATGAGCTCTCGGAGACTTTGCTCAAGCCGCTGAGCGAAGGCTTCCATCGTTTCCTTCCGATACTGCTTCCGGCTGTAGCTGAGATCGAGCGATAAAGCACCGTCCAGCACCATACCGTTGATATCCAGCACAAAGCTGCGGGCCTGCCGGTCGCTAGCCGGGCTGCCACTGGAATAAGAAGATATGTCGATCTCTCCCTGGTTGACATCATCGTCGAACTGGCCGAGGTAGTTAAAATTAATTTCCGGCTCTGCGCCCCAAACCAAGCCTTCCTCCGATTTCGAAAGATAGCGGCATATGCCGTACCCAAGCCCCTTGTTCGGAATGCGGCGCAAGTTTTCCTTGACCTGTTTAATCTGATAGGTCAAATCCCGGTCAGTTTCCGGCTCTAGGACGACCGGAAACTTGGTCGTAAACCAGCCGACTGTACGCGTGATATCGATATCCGTTCCGATCGATTCACGTCCGTGTCCTTCGAGATTGATCCGCACCCGTTCGTGCCCCGTCCATTTGCGTAAGGCTATGCCGAGCGCCGTTACCAAAATATCATTCATTTCGGTGTTGAAGGCACGGTGAACCCGCTTCAGTAGCAGCTCCGTTTCTTCGGGAGCCAAACGGACAAACAGCGATTCGCTGTCCTGCTGCGTCGTAACGTCCGCCTCCATATCCTTCGGCACGGCCGGAACCTCCATTTGATCCACGGCCTGCCAATAGGCCCGTTCCTTCTCCATCTCCGGGCTTTGCGCGTAAGCAGCCAACTGCTCGGACCAAGTGCGGTACGCATCTGTTTTCGCCGGGAAACGAATTTCTTCGCTTTTGCCAGTCTGCTCGTAACCTAGAGCGAAATCCTCCATTAAAATGCGCCAAGACACGCCATCTACCACAGCATGATGAACCCCGAGCAGCAAATGATCACCGTCCGCGCACTGGAATAGTCCCGCCTTCATGAGGGGCCCGTTCTCCAGATCGATGCCCGCTTGAATGTCCGTTGCCTTCGCTTCCACAGTCTGCGTGGGATTCTCCGCATCTTTGAAGTCGAACACGTCCAGCGTGAACATCTCGTCTTCCTGAATCGCGCGGTTCCGTGCGCTAAACCCTTGTTCCGTTTTGCGGAACACCATCCGTAAGGCGTCATGATGCTCGGCCAGCTTTTGCAGCACCTGACGTACCATCTCTTCGTCGAAGCGTTCCTTCCGGTACAGCATCACCGACTGGTTGAAATGATGCGGGTCCACAAAGGAGCTCTCGAAAAACCAATGCTGAATCGGCGTCAGCGCCGTTTCACCCGTAATTTCGCCTTGATCAATGGTACGTCCGATCGGTATCACATGCAGGCTAAGCTGTGAGATCGTCGGATATTTGAACAAATCCCGAATTTCCAGCTTGTACCCGGCTTGATGAAGCCGCGAAGATACTTGAATGGACTTGATCGAATCTCCGCCCAGCTCGAAGAAATGATCCGTTACCCCAACTCGATCGGTGTTCAATACCGCCTGCCACACATCGGCAAGTGTCCGCTCGGCTTCATTGCGTGGAGCTACGTACTCGCCGCCGGTCAGTGCGTTTCCTTCCGGTGCAGGCAAAGCCTTGCGGTCGATTTTGTCGTTCGGGGTGAGCGGCATCTGCGGAAGCTGAACAAAATGTGCCGGAATCATGTAATTCGGCAATTTTTGCGCCAGCACGCTTCTCAGCTCGCCGAGCGTAAGAGGGAGACTAGCGACCAGGTAAGCGCACAGTTCTTGCCCACTTTTGCCTTCCCGCGCAATCACAATCGTCTCCTGCACCGAGTCGATCTTCAGAAGCTGCTCTTCAATCTCACCGACCTCGATTCGGAATCCACGGATTTTCACCTGATGGTCGATCCGGCCCAAATACTCCATATTACCGTCCGGCAGCCAGCGGGCGAGATCTCCTGTCCGGTAAAGGCGTTCTCCCGGCGCAAACGGATGTTCCACAAATTTCTCTGCCGTCAGCTCCGGCTGGTTCAGGTAACCTCTCGCAAGCCCCACGCCTGCAACGCACAGCTCGCCGTCCACTCCCGGAGGCACAAGTTGCAGGTGGGCATCCAAAATAAAAATCTGATGATTAGCCAGCGGGCGCCCAATCGGAATGACTCTACGCTCCGGCTGCTGCTCATCCGCATCCCAAAGCGTCGTAACAATCGAAGCTTCGGTAGGGCCGTAAGCATTGAAATAGTGAACCTTCGCTTTCCACTGCTGCACGAATTCGGCCGATACCGCCGAACCTCCCGTTACAAGCTTTGTTAAGCTGGGAAGACGGTCCGGGTTCAAATGAGCGCTGTACGTCGGAGGCAAAATCGCCGCCGTAATCGCATGCTCGTTCATATAACTCTCAAACAGACGAGTGTCGAGAATTGTTTCGGCCGTCGGGATGTACAAAGCCGCTCCAAAATAGAGTGCTTTGAAAACCTCCCAGCAGGATGCGTCGAAGGACAAGCTCGCAAATTGAACGATCCGGTCATGCTCCGTAATGCCCAGCCTGTCTGCGAACATCAACTTCAAGCTGACCAAACCACGATGCTCCAGCATGACCCCTTTGGGTTTGCCCGTTGTACCTGACGTATAAATGACATAAGCAAGATCATGTGGACCACTGGCCGCCTCCAGGTTCGAGCCATCGTCGCTATAGGCCTGCTTGTCATCTAGCGCCAATACGGTCCCTTCGAACGGGACTTGCTGTAACAGCTCTCTTTGAGTCAGCAGCAGCTGCGCGTTCGAGTTCTCCAGAATGTAGCGAATACGTTCTTCCGGGTACTCCGGGTCGATCGGCACGTAGGCACCGCCAGCTTTCAGAACCGCCAAAATGCCAATGACCGTCTCCAGCGATCTCCTAACCATCAAGCCTACCAACTGATTGGGCAGCACACCGACCGATCGTAGCGTACGCGCCAGCTGGTTCGCCCGTTCGTTCAACTCTGCGTATGAAAGCCGCTGCCCCTCAAAGACAACCGCCGTCGCCTCGGGCACACGCTTCGCTTGCTCCTCCACAAGCTGATGAATCGTCCGATCACGAGGATAGTCCTTCTCGGTATCGTTGAAGCTTTGTATTAATTGATATTTTTCGTCCTCCGACAGCATGTCCGCTCGTACGATGTCCAGCTCCAACTCATGAAGCCCCACGGACAGTAGGCGATTCAGATGGCCGACGACCCGATTCATGAACTCGGAGTCATATAAGTGCTCGTTATATGACAGCGCTAGCTGTATCGTCCCGCCGGCTAAACTGAATTCAAAGGAACAGTCCGTGACCACGTTTTGCCCAATTTCGTCCAGATGCAACTCCTTAAGGGATACTAGCGTATGGACGAAGGGTATCCCTTCTGCATATTGCAGATCCAGCTTCTCCGTCATTTTCAAGAACGGAATATGTTGATGCTGAATGGCTTCCGGCAAGGAAGTCCTCAGTTCGCTCAGAAGCGTCTTAAAAGTTGCCCCCACCGAAAGCGAGTTTTTCAAAATGACCGTATGATTAACGGATCGACGCGTCTCCCCCTTTTTCGGCACAACCGGCATGCCAACCAGAATGTCTGAAGAACCTGTATATTTATGCAAGAGTGCCTGAACACCTGCGAGCAAAATCATAAAAGCAGCCAGCGGAGCACCCTTGCTCATTTGAAGGACCCGCTGCGCCGCTTCCTCCGAAAGCGAACCGCCAACGGTTTTCACATTGGGCACCAGGGAGTTTGGAGCTTTGCTGTAAGGCAACCGCGTCAAGGTATAATCGTCACTACCGAATTTTTCGTTCCAAAACAACGTTTCTTTTTCAAAAGCCATCTGGATCGTTCCCCTCTCTTCATCGGTAAAAGCAATCCGGCAGAGCATATGCCGAAGCAACGCTCCACTCCTTTTCAAACATCTGACAACAATATCAATGGCTTACGCCATGTCACCGCTTGGATTGCCCGGTTGATCGCATACGGCAATCCTCTGCCTAGCAGCTGTACCGCTCGGCTCCCATGCGTAAAGGACAACAAACATCGTTCTACGCAAGAGATGCGGCTACTTCGGACTCCTCTGCTTCAATAAGATTGCTGCGGACGAGCCACCCGAAGACGGGATTTGGTTTAACTTGGGGTTCGGAATTGGATTTGGGGATAGACGACAAGGAATGTTCCTCCTGTCGATGTAAGGCTTGCCGCAGGGTTCCGGCCGCCCAGCAGGAAGTCGATCGTACCTCCTGATTTGGTACCCGAGCTACCTTTGACGAAGCCTATGTTTAAGGGGTATTGATACACTCTATGTACGATTTGATTATTCCCCCACAGCCCTGGTGTGGATAAGTAAAGATTCGGCTGCGGGGTAGTGAGCTTTTCCTGACGATTAAATTTAACGAGGGTACTGCATGAGGCTCAAAGAATGCTCCGTATGGCACGAACGGGACTGCGCTTGGATTGCCGGAGAATTCCATGCTGATTGACGTTACCGCAGGTAGCATGAGGTGAAAGCGCTACCTTAACATCAAGTCCGCACGCCCTCCGGAAGGCACTTTCGTGCCTCTTGCCGGGGGCGACCATCGGCTTGGCCAAGCTTAGGTCGTTACTAGTAAATCCTTGGTCTCCTGAGAGATCACCTGCTGCATACTGGACTTGATAATGTCGCAGCCGGCGGTCAGATGCTCCATCGAGACGGTCAGCGGAGGCATGATCTTCAGCACACAATCTCCTCTGCCGGCTCTTTCAATGATGAGCCCGTTCTCGAAGCTGATATCCGCCACCCGCTTCGCCCCGGCTTCATCCATGAACCCCGAGACGTCAATGCCCCAGATCAGGCCGAGTCCGCGGATGGCGATGGACGGATGCAGAGGCTTAATTTCTTGATCAAGGAACGAGCGCACATATTCTTCCTTCTGCTTCACCTGAGCTTCCAGTTCGGTTCTGTCCCGGAACTCGAGAGCAGCCTTCGCGGCCACAAAAGCCAGCTGGTTGCCGCGGAAGGTGCCGTTGTGCTCGCCCGGCGTCCAGATATCCAGTTCGGGCTTCAGCAGCAGGAGGGACATTGGCAGGCCGTACCCGCTGATCGACTTCGACAGGGTAATGAGATCCGGCTCGATCCCCGCACGTTCGAAGGAGAAGAATTCGCCTGTCCGGCCGCATCCTACTTGAATCTCGTCTGTAATGAGCAGAATATCGTGCCTGCGGCAAATCTGCTGCAACTCACGTAGCCACTGCGCGTCGACAACGTGAATTCCGCCTTCGGCTTGTACCGTTTCAAGCAGGATCGCGGCCGGCTTGTCGATTCCGGAGTGCGAATCAGTCAGGATATTCTCGATATAACCGAGCGTATCCATTTCTGCGAAAGCCCCGCTCGGGTGCGGCATGAACGTAACTCCGTCCAGAGGAAGCCCCGCCCCTTCTCTCATGGACTTGGAGCTTGTCGCCGACAGACTGCCGAGCGACATGCCGTGGAAGCCACCCATGAATGCGAATATTCCACTTCTCTTCTTCGCCTTGCGTGCGAGCTTCAGGGCCGCTTCCACCGCATTCGTCCCTGTTGGACCGCAGAATTGAAGCTTGTAATTCAGCTTCTTCGGCTCCAGGATCCGCTCGGAGAAGCTCTGGATGAATTCACGCTTGGCCATTGTATACATATCCAGACCGTGCATAATCCGGTCGGAGGTCAAGTAATCGAGAACCCGGTCTTTAATATAATCGTTGTTATGGCCGTAATTGAGTGCCCCGGCACCTGCAAAGAAATCAATATATGCTCTTCCGTCCTCAGAATATAAAAGGTCTCCCTTGGCCCGGTCGAATACTACCGGAAAGCTTCTGCAGTAAGATCTTACGTTGGATTCCAGCTTTTCAAAAATGCTCACTCGCTTCATCCTCCATCGGAATTGGGATAAGGTTGGCTCTATCTTTCCGAACCTTCCTTTCTAAACCTTCTGACGTCATGGAGCAACATATTCTAGGCTGTCATTTTCCACAATTGTTGGTCCCCACATGCCGGCTTGTTGGTAAGCCAGTATACTGGTCTCTCGCACACAGCTTGGATGGGTATAAAAAACCCTACAATTCCATTTATTAGAATAATAGGGAATAAGACCTAGGTTGAATTATATCAAAATTTACAAGAATGTATAGTGAAATTTTTGTTAAATATAGTCATTATATTGTTAAATTTGGTTCATAAAACATTATGTGTTAACATTTTTCGTTAAAAATAGTGAATGGAGAAGAAACTTTGGGCATGATTTGACATCAATCAAGGAATTCGACGAGTGTTGACATTCAGTCATTTAACAGGTAAATTTGGTATATATTCCCTTTAAATATTCTTTGCCGGTGTTCCGATTCCTTGCACTTTGTAATTTTTAACATGATTACCTGACCAATTTCAGAAAGCTTGGCTGGAAATTGGCCACAGCGTCCGCACGGATGGTAGCCGACATCGTTTTGTATCACGCCTTCTCTCTACGCCTCTGTTAGAGTAAAGGGTAAATATATTCTGCTCCTCCTCGTCAAACCGTAAGTGAGGTTTTCCCTTATACGCTTTCCGATGTCCTTCACTCATTTACATGCAGATTACAATCGCGTTCTGAGTCTGAATTGAACGGTCAATAATTTTACTTCGCGTAATAAGCTTCTTCATCGAGCGCATTGTTGCTTCTTGGCATACCATTTTGTGAGTTGCTGAAAGATGTACCCGTCACGTTCAGTCATCTTCCTTTACCATTCAAATGATCTTTTATGCCCGATCCGCATCCTTCTTGGGGATATATTTGCACTTACGAGTTGCGAAGGTTAATGATTCTCTTTAAGAAGTTGATTACATTCGTGCACGAAAAATATTTCAAATGTGAGAATTACAAAAGGATACTCTTCCTAAGATACTTTATAATCTGATGGATTTTCGTCCAATGAATGACCGCAATTTACAATGAAAAAACACAAATAAGGTGGTTCTAATATTTAGAACCACCCTCCTGAAACATCAAAAAAGTCCTGATGACTTAGAGTCATCAGGACCATTATTTTGTCCATACTTTATTAGTTTACTGAATCTATTGATCAACCCGTTATCCATGTCATCCGACAATAAACTAATTTGTACAGAATACCTTACTCAACCGTTACACTTTTCGCCAGGTTACGTGGTTTATCTACATCATGACCCAGTGCCAGGGAAGCATAGTATGCCAGCAATTGCAGCGCAACTACAGACAAAGCAGGGCTAAGCAGTGGCAGCGTCTTAGGAATCGCAAACGCTTGGTCTACGGATTTCAGCAATGGTGCTACGTGCTCTTCATACGTAATTGCCAATACATCTGCGCCACGTGCTTTTACTTCCTTAATGTTGCTCACTGTTTTCTCAAGTACGTTCTCCTGCGTTGCCAGGGCAATAACAGGGATACCGTCTTCGATCAATGCAAGCGTACCATGTTTCAACTCACCCGCAGCATACGCCTCGGAGTGAATATAAGAGATCTCTTTCAGCTTCAAAGATCCTTCTTGAGCTACTGCATAGTCAAGACCACGGCCAATGAAGAAGAGATGTTCATGTTTGGAGATTTGCTCTGCATATCCTTTGATTGCTTCCGCTTGCTCCAACATGGATTCCACTTGCTCAGGCAATGCTTGCATTGCTGCCAGCGTGTGTTCAATCTCTTCTGCAGATTGAGTACCACGAACTTGTGCAAGGTACAGACCAAGCAAGTTAAACGCGATCAATTGCGAAGTATACGCTTTGGTAGAAGCTACTGCAATTTCAGGACCTGCCAATGTTGCGATAACATCATCTGCATCACGTGCAATGGAGCTACCCACTACGTTTGTGATTGCCAGTACATGTGCACCATTGGATTGTGCTTCACGCAATGCAGCAAGCGTATCGGCAGTTTCACCGGATTGGCTCACTACGATTACAAGTGTATCTTTGTGCACGATTGGGGAACGGTAGCGGTACTCGGAAGCCACATCTGTTTCAACCGGAATACGTACCAATTGCTCAATCACTGTACGTCCAACCAGGCCTGCATGGTACGCTGTACCACATGCAATGATTTGAACGTTACGGATATTTTTAATTTGTTCTTCAGTCATTTTCAACTCAGGAAGTTGAACTTTTTTGCCTTCATTATCGATGCGACCCAGCATAGTATCACGATATGCTTTTGGTTGCTCATGAATTTCTTTCAACATGAAGTGCTCAAATCCGCCTTTTTCTGCGGTTACAGCATCCCAATCGACACGAATCATTTCCCGAGAAATAAAGTTACCTTCAATCGTCATCAATTCGACAGCATCATGTGTCAATACAGCCATTTCACCATCATTCAGAATGTACACGTTACGTGTATGTTCCAGAATTGCCGGGATGTCGGAACCAATGAAGTTCTCGCCTTCACCAATACCAATAATCAATGGGCTTGCTTGACGCACTGCTACGAGTTTCTCTGGCTCATGCTCTGTCAATACACCCAGTGCAAATGCGCCACGCAACAACGTGATCACTTTTTGTACTGTTTTGACGATATCACCATTGTATTCACGTGCGATCAGGTGAGAGATAACCTCAGTATCTGTCTCGGAAGTGAACGTGTGACCTTGAGCCATCAATTCGTCCTTCAGATCCAGGTAATTCTCAATAATACCGTTATGCACAACAGAGAACTTCTGGCTTCCATCTGTGTGTGGATGAGAGTTCTCATCCGATGGTTTACCATGAGTTGCCCAACGTGTGTGTCCGATTCCGGCATTACCTACCAGTGGTGCACCATCCAGCTTGGCTTCAAGGTTCGCAAGACGACCAAGAGCTTTCGTGATTTGCAGACCTTCCGGTGTGAATACTGCGATACCTGCAGAATCATAACCACGATACTCGAGTTTCTTCAATCCTTCAACCAATACCGACTGAGTGTTCTTATTACCAATATATCCAACAATACCGCACATAATTTATTTCCTCCGTTTGTATATGAATACTGTGTCACGAAGAGAAACAGGCAGAGGCGGCATATCGGAAAAATGAGTGATTGCCTAGCGTTTCATGAATACTTGGTACTTATTCAATTATCAATGATCAGAGCACCTCGTGTCGCCCCGCTGTCATCATAAGCTGTAATGAATGCAATCATGAATGTACATCATTTTCCCGTCCGCGTACTGTTTACGCTCTTCACGCACATTCATTTGAATTTTAGTTTAACTCTTGCACCTGCACCGGCGCGTTGTGTGGACAGTCACCTATCCATTTTCCGCAATCCGGTTTACGGCTCTGGTGCTTCACCGGGAGGTCCCCGCCGAACAATCCGAACACCTCCACCTCGTCAGCTTGATTGCCGTTGATCTTAATCAGCGTTCTTCAACCTAGAAGAAATCCTGATCAACATCATCCCGCGCAACTCCAAGCTCTGGCGCTTGTATAACTGTAACCTTACGTTCCTCACTTTCTGTGTCTGAATGACGACTCCACTCATTATATGCACGTCAGGTCCATTTTGCAATGGAGCAAAGTACCTGTGACAATTTTAGCATATTTACCTACAATCCCGACCGGATAAACAGACCTATGGTCTCATCAGGTCGGGACGCAGGAATATCCATGCATAAGTCCTAAATCATGTTATATTAAGCCTCTTACATCTTCCAGTCCTATACCAGTTCTTTTTGCACTACATCTGCGATTTGAGACACAAATTGTTCAAGTTCGTCTTTATCTGGTCCTTCCGCCATAACACGGATCAGAGATTCAGTACCTGAAGCACGAACGAGTACACGTCCATTATCCCCGAGTTGCTGTTCTACTGTAGCAATAGCTTGCTCGATTGCAGCATTGCCCTCGTATTTGCTCTTATCTTCAACACGCACATTCACCAATACTTGTGGGTACTGGGTCATTAGCGCTTTTAGTTCACTCAGTTTTTTACCGGAAGCCTTGAGCGTATCCACGAGTTGAATCGCAGTCAGCATACCGTCTCCAGTTGTATTGTAATCCAGGAAAATAACATGGCCAGATTGTTCTCCACCCAAGTTGTAACCGCCACGACGCATTTCCTCCATCACATAACGATCACCTACTGCCGTTTTAGCTGTTTTCAGTGCAAGTTTCTCTGTTGCTTTGTAGAATCCGATGTTACTCATAACGGTCGATACAACAGTACTGTCCTTCAACTTGCCTGCACGATTCATCGCATCACCACAGATACACAGAATGAAGTCTCCATCCACCTCAGCGCCTGTCTCATCAATAGCAATCAGACGATCCGCATCCCCGTCAAAAGCAAGACCCAGATCTGCTTTATGTTTGAGCACTTCTTGTTTCAGGTTCTCTGGATGAGTTGATCCACATTGCTCGTTAATATTCAGGCCGTTAGGCTCAGCGCCAATGGCAATGACTTCTGCACCTAGTTCACTGAACAATTTTGGTGCCAGTTCATAAGCTGCTCCGTTTGCACAGTCCAAAACAATTTTAAGTCCAGAGAACGATTCATTTACAGTCGTTTTCAGGAAATCAAGGTAACGATAACGGGATTCTTCATCTGTCGTTACAGTACCCAGCCCGCCACCAACTGGCCGTGGCAATTGATCTGTCTCCGCATCCATCAGTTCTTCAATCCGGTTCTCTGTTTCATCAGACAGCTTGAAGCCATCTCCACCAAAGAACTTGATTCCGTTATCCTCAACCGGATTGTGGGAAGCCGAGATCATCACGCCCGCGTCAGCTTTCAACAAACGTGCAATATACGCCACTCCCGGAGTGGATACCACGCCCAGACGGATCACATCAGCGCCAATGGACAACAGACCTGCAACCAGTGCGGACTCCAACATCAATCCCGAGATACGAGTATCCATGCCGATAACCACTTTTGGTCTTTCCACACCACCTGCAAGCACGTAACCACCACAACGTCCAATGCTGTAAGCCAGCTCTGCCGTTAACTCTTTATTGGCAACCCCTCTTACACCATCTGTACCAAAATATTTCCCCATGATTTAACTCCTTCTATTCGCATCATATACGAGCACTATTATTATTTTTTTGAGAATTTTAAAATTAGAACGTTTACGGATTCACGCCACTTTTACTGCCAGTACCGCTGTTATTATTATTTAAATTACCTCGACTGCTTGTGCTCCCCTGTTGACCCTGATCCTGAGTATCCGTATTCGATTCCGTTTCTTCTTCATCAGGAACAGGCTCTGTTTCCCCATTTTCAACCTCGGCTGGTGTTGGGTCAGGTGCTACCGTTCCCTCGTCAGTCGGTTCTTCGCCAGGAGTGGTCGTGGTATCTTCAGCCTTTTCGCTAATTTTGACCGTCGCACTTAATGCAGTGGATGATTCATCCAGTTTGGCATAACGGGGCAGGTCGGCTTCAAGCTTGATCTCATGCGTTCCGACCGCAAGTCCAGCAAGATCCCCGGTTAACGTGAGATCATCACTACTCAGACCCTCAAGCATACTTGCTGAGCCTGTAAGTGTGAGGTTCAGACCGCCGCTTCGAGGCGTAACCAGCGTCCCTTCCAGTCCATTCCCCGCACCGGTAAGTGTGATGGGGACGTTCGGAAAGACTTTGGTTGTCTCCTCTGCCTCGTCAAATGGTGATATGGTTACCTTGATCTGAATCGAACTAGGCTCGATTTTCTCAAAACCGGAAGGCGGCGTCAAGTCCACGTTAACTGTCGATGTACCCGACTGATCAAACTGTGTAAGATCAAGGGTTACTTGGTCGTAGGACTGTATACCTGCAAGCGCATCCTCTGATCCATAAACCGAGACTTCTTTCACGTTTGGCTCTACCGTGGAGAGTACCAGGCCTTCCGGAAGCTGTCCCGAATATTTGATTCTTAAGGGTACAGATGTATAGGGCTGATTGACCGGAACTCGGACTTCAACCGTTTGAGGCGTTATAATCGCATTTTCAAGGACCTTGCCTTCAGCATCGTATGCTTGAAGTTTCACTTTTTTCTGTATGACATCTTCCTTGGCATCTTTCACGCTCACACTGCCCTGGACCTTCGCTACAGCCTCGAGTTGCCCTTCGGGCAGAGTTACCTTAACCGGCGTCGAAGGTTCAGTTACGGGCGTTCCAGCGCTGTATCCGGCGGATGGTTCCCCTTCGGGTACAATATTCACATTGAAGGATTTGGTGCCCAATTTTTCTACGTTCACCGTAACCATGGAAGGTTCCATGCTGACCACTTCTACCCCGGAAGGCAAATCAGGTACAAGTGGCAGTGTATTGGACCCATCTTTCACCTGACTCAGATCGACCAGTACCTTGTAATCGTCATTCGTAAAAATCGATGTTAGCATCGAGCGCTGTCCTTTAATCTCCAGCCGGACCTCATCCGTACTTAATGAAGTGAGCACATAGCTGTTGCTGTCTAATCCATAAGGTTGAACAGGCACCGTACGTTCCACAACCTTGTTGGTTGTCCCTGTTGTAATCGTAGGGGTGGTTGGTACTTCATCCAGATGAATCATGAACCAGAGCAACAGGCTCACCGCAAGCGCAAGTATTTTGGCAAAGTTATTATTGTTAAACCACTTATCCATTGTTACGTCCTCCCTTCCGTTTCCAGAAGGTTGTCCAGCCATTCTTTTTCAGATTGGATGTAGGGCGCAACTCCTCATACAGTTTGGCAATCAGCGATTCTTCCTTAATATCACGAACGACCTGTCCATTCATTGCAAGTGACACTTGTCCAGTCTCCTCGGAGACAACCAAACAGATCGCATCTGCAACTTCGGTAATCCCGATTGCTGCACGGTGACGTGTTCCCAATTCCTTACTGATAAAAGGATTCTCTGATAATGGCAAATAACAAGCTGCCGCCGAAATCTGTTTTCCCTGTATAATAACGGCTCCATCATGGAGCGGTGTATTTGGAATAAAGATGTTAATCATCAGCTCCGAGCTGACCAGAGAGTGCATCTTAATGCCCGATTCCGTGTAATCGTTCAGACCTGTTTCACGTTCAAATACGACCAAAGCGCCAATTTTACGCCGTGACAAATAATTAACTGACTTAATAATCTCACCAATTAACACGGTTAGTTCTTCATCACTCGCTGCCGCTGAACGTCCAAACAGCTTACCGCGTCCCAATTGCTCCAGACCACGACGTAGTTCCGGCTGAAAGATAATGAAGACCGCAACGACACCAAACGTAAACATCTGGTTCATTAACCATTTGAGCGTATACAAGTTTAGCCACGTACTTAATGCCCAGATCAGCACAAGGAACAGAATCCCTTTTAGGAGCTGAACCGCACGTGTCCCCCGCACAAGCAAAATCAGTTTGTACATAATATAGGTAACGATCAATATATCGATAACGTCCTTAATGGACTCTGTCCACGTTAAGTCAGCAAAATAATTCATAAGCCAGCCCCCGCTATCCCCATTGATGAGTAAACCCTGATCTCATATTAACCCATTAGGATTTTATATAATCCTTTGTCTCCGCATTTTTGCATTATTTGATTTGTGCAAAATGCTTATCTATATGTAGTAGTATGTTCTCTTTAGTATCTAGGTTATAACGTTAACGTTCAGGTTGCAAGTTACGGCAGTCTCAAACTGCACATAAACATCACATTTACCATGAATTACAAAGTTTGCGTATAAAAAAAGAGTACCCCATGCAATCTGGAGGTACCCTGCTTGGTATATACCATTGAAGAATTTTACCCTGTTCTAGCGATAAGCCACTTCATTTACCATATTGGTTATTTTGTACCAGAACCAGTCCAGCGCCTGATCAATACTTTTCACCTGACCTGAAATATGCGCCGTTGAAGCCTGAAACAGTTGTCCGTCGATAACCGTCAGATTGCCGTTCACATCACCATATACTTGTGCGGTTCCATTTTCTATCGTAAGATCGCCAGCAATTGACTTACCTTCAGGAACAATAACCGTGTTACCCTGAATCACGATCTGGTCCAAATTATTTCCCTTAACAACCATTTCGTTATTCTGATTCCAGAAATTCAAGGCGCTAAAGAGCATCACGACCAAAAAGAAGGCTGCCGCCGTCAGCGCGGGATGTCCTTTGACCCATTTGAGCCATGCTTGCTGTCTCTTGGGCTGGGGCAGAGCATTCATAATTCGATTGGTCAGCTCATCAGAGGCAGACGGTGAATAGTGTTTCATGGCAAAGAGTAACATTTCCGTCTGTTCCAACTCTTTAAAGCGCATGCGACAATCCGGACAGATCACAAGGTGACTTTTCAGTTCAACCTTCTGGGCCGGGGACAACGACTCATCCAAACATTCATGCATTAAAGAGACGGCCGAGTTGCAATCCATATGAGAGCCAATCCTTTCTTAAATCACTTAGTCCATGTGCCATTAAAAAGCACGCATAAGACTTGCATACATTACATACGCATCCGTTTCGGATATGTTTCAAATAATTTCGCCCATATTTAAAGGCGCTTAACATTTATAACTTATACTCCAATTTTTTACGTAGAAAATCACGGCCCCGATGAACGCGTGTCTTGATCGTTGTTACGGGCATACCTGTCACATCACTGATTTCCTGTAGCGACAAGTCCTGTAAATATCTCAGAATCATAACGGACTTATACTTGGCTGGCAAACTGTCAATGGCCTCACGAATGAGTGTCTGCGTTTCTGACAGGAGCGCTTCACTCTCCGGTGTACGATCATCACTCGGGAGCATCGCATAACCATCAGATCCTTCCTGATCATTCAGTTCAGCATCCAATGAGTATGAAGGTTTCTTCCTGCGCAGTCGGTCAATACACAGATTCGTTGCGATCCGGTAGATCCAGGTTGAAAACTTCTGGTTTGGATCGTACTTCTCCATATTACGAAACACACGCAAAAACGTCTCCTGCACAACGTCTTCAGCTTCATGACGATTGTTCAGCATCCGATATGCCAAATGAAATAGCTTGTCCTTATATAGTTCAACGATTTCTGCAAAGGCTCTCTGGTCGCCCTTGAGCACCAGTTTAATAAGCCTGTTCTCCAAATTGTCCACCCTTATTCCCCCAGACATGCTGATGGGTCTTCCGTCTTCTGATACCCGTCCACACTTGTAATTCACCAATCAAATCGTAAATCAACTTTGGTCAAAAATCAAGACTGTATGACAAATATCCGCCAAAAACAGTAAAAACGGGAACTCCCGCAGGAGTCCCGTTTCATCTCTTACTCCGTAGAGCAGAGAATGGAGCTTTTAAGTAATGGGTACTTTGTTACATATAATCATCAGTCACAACAAATTGATAATCAACCTGTATTACGAAGTCCTGCAGCGATTCCATTGATTGTCAGCAACACTTCTCTAAGCAGTTCCGTATCATCCTCACCACGTTCACGCATATCTCTGAGCTCGCTCAGAAGTTGAACCTGCATGTAGGACAACGGATCCACATAAGGGTTACGAAGGCGAATGGATTCTTGAATAACCGGTACATCATCCAGAATTTCAGCTTCTCCCGTAATTTTCAGAATCAGCTCTTTTGTGAGCTTGAATTCGGCTTCAATCTGACCGTAGATGCGATCACGGGCTTCCTTGTTCGAAGTCATGGCTGAATATTCTTTGGCAATGACCAGATCTGCCTTGGCTACGGCCATCTGTACCGTATCAATTAATGTACGGAAGAATGGGAAGCTTGCATACATTTCTTTCAGGACAACCAAATTTTCCTCTTTATCCTGATAGTAACTTTGCAATCCTGTTCCTGCCGCATACCATGCCGGAAGCAGATAACGACTTTGCGTCCAAGCAAATACCCAAGGAATTGCTCTCAGATCTTCGAACTTGTCGCTACCCTTCCGCTTGGACGGACGTGAACCAATATTCAGTTCACCCACCTCTGGAAGCGGTGTGGATTCCTTGAAGAAGGTGAAGAAGTCCGGATCACGGAAAATCAAATCCTGATATTTCGTCAGAGATACTTCCGAAATCTCTTTGATGATGCTGTCCCAATGACGTTCGGATGCTGACTCTTGCGGCTCAAGCCCATTAAGTGCTGCTGTGATTAGAGCCGAAGTTGCCTGCTCCAGACTGCGGTATGCAATCCCCTGAAGGGAATAACGGGAAGAAATAACCTCTCCCTGCTCCGTAATCTTGATGCCCCCACCAATCGTATGTGGTGGTTGAGCAAGAATACTGCGGTTGAGTGGCATGCCGCCACGTCCAAGAGCCCCGCCACGTCCATGGAAGAACTTCAGCTTAACGCCGTGTTCATTACCTACAGCCGTGATGGCATTCATCGCTACGCGCAGTTCCCAGTTGGCAGTAACCACGCCGCCATCCTTGTTACTGTCTGAATAACCAAGCATGATTTCATGCAGTTCATTCCGTCCTTTTACGCTTGCGCGGTATACAGGAAGGTTGAACAGCTTCTGCATAATGTCCGAAGCCGCATGTAGATCATCAATCGTTTCAAACAGCGGTACCGCTTGAAGTGTAGATACAACGTCACCATTGTGTCCTTTGGTGAATAATCCCACTTCCTTGGCAAATACCATAACCTCCAGCAAATCACTTGCGCCCTGCGTCATACTGATCAGGTAACTTGTGATACAGCCGTTCCCAAATTCGTTCTGGGCACGCTTAATGGTACGGAAGACATCCAGACATTCTTTGGTTCCCTCCGTGTATTGATGATAAGGAGAAGTAAGCGGACGTGGATCATCCAGCAAACGAGCAAGCAGATCGATTTTACCGTCTTCAGTCAGACGTGCATAATCCTCTACAATGTTCATTTTCGCCAAAATCTCCGACATCGCATTTTCATGTTCCTTACTGTGCTGACGCACATCCAATGCTGCGGTATGGAAACCAAACAACTCGACTTGACGAATCATTTTGCGAATGGTCGTATCTGCTACGTAATCCGCAAAATGATGGCGCAGACTTCGATCAATAATCATCAGTTCATCAATCAAATCCTGTGCGCTATGATAACGGTCAGGCTGACCTAATTTGTTTTCATCC
The DNA here is from genome assembly GCF_056395745.1 of Paenibacillus sp. 10L310. Taxonomy (NCBI): domain Bacteria; kingdom Bacillati; phylum Bacillota; class Bacilli; order Caryophanales; family Paenibacillaceae; genus Paenibacillus; species Paenibacillus sp. 10L310. The sequence continues at coordinate 261,297 of NZ_JBFTKC010000008.1, forward strand.
AGTACATTGTTCAGCTTGGCAATCATATAAGCCAATTTGATGCGGTATGGCTCTTTTTCATTCCGCCAGATATCCACTTTTTTCAATGTAACAGAATTGCGATCCTGCTCAATCGACTGCACCAGCTCATCCGATACATGAATGATGTTTGTGCTGAAGCTGAGATGACCCATAAGCTCAATCATAATCCGTTGGTATTCACGCAAAGCGAGCTTGCGTTGCATCAACAACGTCTGCCATGTTACATCTGAAGTTACCGAAGGATTTCCATCCCGGTCTCCACCGATCCAGGAACCGAACCGCAAATACGTCGGCACATGCCAGTCATGGTCAGGATAAAATTTGTTCAGGCAACGTTCCAGCTCCTGATATACATCCGGAAGTACGTGGAACAACGTTTCGTGAAAGTAGTACATCCCGTTCCGCACTTCATCGAGTACAGTCGGTTTGCGGTCGCGAAGTTCATCTGTCTGCCAGAGTGTAATAACCTCATTCAGCAGTTTCTCACGCAACTGTTCACGTTCACGCAACGTCAGCGTAGGATTATCAAGAAGCATGACATCTTCAGATATCCGTTTATGGATGTCCAGAATAACCCGGCGCATGGCTTCGGTTGGGTGAGCTGTCATAACGAGTTCCAACGACAAATCGTCGAGAATCTCTTCCACCTCTGTATGAGACAATCCACGTTCCTTAAGATCCTGTACTGCTTTCTCAATCGATCCTGGCTGCACAGCGTTCCCTGCAGAACGTTCATAATCCCGTTTACGCCGGATCCGATGGTTTTGTTCAGCAATATTAACTAATTGAAAATAAATAGCGAAAGCCCGAATAACCTGATGACGATTGTCCGAGTCTAATTCCTGGATCATCGTTTTGAACTCTGCATACAGTTCTGGCAAAAATTCTGCACGTAACGATTTGCTCGTTTCCCGAATCTTCTCAACGATATCTAGAAGCTCCGTGCCGCCTTGATGGACAAGAACTTCTCCGAGTATATTGCCCAGGAACCGCACGTCTCGCCGAAGCAGGTTGTTGGATTGGCTTTTGCTGGCGGTTACCATAGTTTCAGTCATGCTTATCCTCCCATCTGATCGTTCCATTCGTACACGTAAATTTGACACCTTCATAACATCATACAATAAAATGGTACGAAAATCTTTACTTTTCTACTAGAAAAAATGGGGATTATCCCCGATTTACAGCATAAAAACACGCTTTTTTATTCATTTTCTTGTTCTGCTTCATTTAATGGTCATATGCTGTCGCATGATACCTTTTTCACGTACTTTACATAAATCATATGTCTCATACCTATACTTAAAAATTCATAAATATACAGTTCTTTTAGATATGATCCCATGTACCTGATATTAAGGTTAAACCGCATAATTTCATTGTTTGAGAACAGATGATATACAAAGAAACATGACCGGCAAAGCAAGCTTTTGTATACTTTACCACAGTGACGCAATAAATTAAAGATGTAATTATAATTTTCTTCCCACTACAGTCTGCTTACTAGGCAAGTTTCTTATGTATGTTGTTATTCAATTGGACTCAAAGGTATATCTTAACAGACTATTTCTACATATTGTACTTGTCTTCTTGGGCAGATTAATCTGTAGCTCTTACTAAAAAGGAGGAATCCACATGATGAAGAAAGGTACAACAATTATTGCTTCCGTGCTTCTGGTGGCCGCGATGGCTGGCCCTGCTGCTGCTGATGGTCATATGTCCAAAGGAATGGATACAACCGGCTCACGTGTCCGGTCTTATCAGGACACCAACTACATGGACCGCACAAACACTAATTCCAACATGAATATGAACATGGATGGAAACTACCGCAACAATGGTGACTATCGTACCAACAATGTTCGGGCAAACGCCACAACAACCGACCGTGACAACGGCATGGATTGGGGCTGGCTTGGTTTGTTGGGACTGCTTGGATTAGCTGGCATGCGTAAAAGAGTAACGGACCATAACGAACGTTAAATTGTGCGCTCTTCACTATACAATAGCTGCTGCGTCTTAGAGGCAGCTCATCCACAGAGATAAACAGAAGAGCCAAGACCCCCTTTACTATTGAAATAGGGAGGTCTTGGCTCTTTTTTTAAATAAACCTGTATTATACTTTACATAAATTATTATATAAAATAACTGCTGATTATTTCGTTAAATAAAATAAAAAAGCCTCTGCATCTGCAAAGGCTCTTTCATTATATTCTGTAAGCGGGTGATGGGAATCGAACCCACGCTATTAGCTTGGAAGGCTAAAGTTCTACCATTGAACTACACCCGCGTAAACAAAAATCGGGATGACACGATTTGAACATGCGACCCCCTGGTCCCAAACCAGGTGCTCTACCAAGCTGAGCTACATCCCGATACTAAAAAAATAATGGCGCGCCCTGAGAGATTCGAACTCCCGGCCTTTTGATTCGTAGTCAAACGCTCTATCCAGCTGAGCTAAGGGCGCAAAAATATTGGAGCGGAAGACGGGAATCGAACCCGCGACCCTCGCCTTGGCAAGGCGATGCTCTACCGCTGAGCCACTTCCGCAAATAAAGGATGCGCGTGGAGGGACTTGAACCCCCACGTCAAAGACGCTAGATCCTAAGTCTAGTGCGTCTGC